>JAYRDH010000011.1:0-64281 GCA_041909515.1 Novosphingobium sp.
AAGCCAAACCACCGACCAGCGGCCGCAGCGCTCAGGCGGCGGTGAATTCGTCCAGGAAAGCCTGAATCCGGCGTACGACCGTCGGTTCGCCCGGTGCGGCCTCAAGCGCTTCGTCGGCCAGGACGATCAGCGGCTCGGCATGAAAGCTCGCCGCCAGCCCCTTCAGGCGCATGGCGGCCATCTGCCAATTGCCGTCGCACCGCGACCGGCGGAGCAGATCGACCTGCCTGCCAAGGCTGTCGATGAAGGCTTGTCGCAGTTCTGCGAACAAGGCGGAATCCTCGCCGGCAGCAGCAGCAAGGGTCGCGTCGAGGGCTCCGGATTCGTAGGCCATGCAAACGGTTTAGGGCGAAGTAGTTAAACTGGGGTTTATCCACAAGCGGTCCGTGGTAAACTGACGTCATGACCGGGGGATCACGCATCATTGCAATCGACGCAGGGGGGGATAATTCCCATCCTGAACAACAATTTGCCGCCACTGGCGACGTGCAGTCGGTGGCCGAAGAGGTCCCCGCCTGGGACGATGAATCCCTGCCCAGGGAGCGGCGCGACTGGTTCGGACTGACGGCAGCGGTGCTCGCCGTGGCCCTGATCGCCGGGTGGAGCGGGCTGTTCTATCTGGTCAATGGTGCCGGATTCGCCAGCGGTGGATCGCCCGCGCAATGGAGCATCTGGATCCGGGACTGGTCCATTCCGGTGTTGCTCGTGGCGGTGTCGTGGCTGGTGGCGATGCGCAACAGTCGCCGCGAATCCGCCCGGTTCGGACACACCGCGCGGCTGCTGGCAGAAGAGTCCGGTCGCTTGGAACAGCGCCTGACCGCCATTAACCGCGAACTGAGCCTCGCCCGCGAGTTCATCGCCGCCCAGTCGCGCGATCTTGAGGCGCTGGGCCGGATCGCCGCCGAACGGTTGAGCGAAAATGCCGGCCAGCTGGCCACGCTGATCCAGGACAACGGAACGCGGATCGACACCATTGGCTCGGTCAGTGCGGCCGCACTCGACAACATGGAAAAGCTGCGCAACCAGCTGCCGGTCATCGCCAGCTCGGCCAAGGACGTTACCAACAACATCGGCAATGCCGGGCGCACGGCGCATACCCAGCTGGAAGAGATGATTGCCGGCTTCAACAAGCTGAACCAGTTTGGCCAGGCCAGCGAACGCCAGGTCCGCCAGCTGCGCGAACTGGTGGAAGCGACGTTGTCCGAGTTCACCCGCCAGGCAGAGCAGATGGAAACGGTGGCGGCGCAACGCTTCGCCGCCCTCAATGCGAGCGGGGCGGAGTTCCGGACCGAACTGGAAAGCGCCGAGGTGGAAGCCTTGGCCGCGATCCGCAGCCGGGCGAAGGCCCTGTCGGAAGAGCTGGACGCCGCGCGCACCCTGCTCGACGCGAACGAGGCGGAAAGCCTGACGTCCCTGCGTGCGCGCCTTACCGCGGTGCGGGATGAAAGCGCGGCTATCGCCCGCAGCGTGCGCGATGGCGAAACTGCCGCGACGAGCGCATGGGCCGAGGCGATCAGCCGCCTGGAAACCGACTTGCGCGAAGCGATCGAGCGGGTTGGGGCAATCGACGAACGGGCGATGGATTCGGCCCGTTCCCGGCTTGCCCAGCTGGCGGAGGAAGCGGAAGGCGTGGACCAGCGCATGGCCGAACGCGACCAGCTGTTCAGCGAGGAACTGGAGCGCCGCCGCAGCGACCTAGAAGCGCGCCAGGCGGAATTTCTGTCGGCGCTCAAGGCGCAGATGGCGCAGCTCGACACCGAAATCTCCGCCCGCCGCGCCGAACACGAAGCGCAATCGCGCCAGCTTGTCGGCCACGCGGAAACGATCGGCGCCCAACTTGCTGCCTTTGGAGAGCGGATGGGTGAAATCGCGCGGCATGGCGGCGATGCCAAGGCGGAAATCAGCGCGGCGCTCGATTCCCTGACTGATCGCCTTGCGGCCAGTCGCCAGGCGTTGTCCGGCACGGATACCGCAATTGCCGGCCTTACCGACAGCAGCGTGCGCCTGCTTGAACTGATTCAGGCCAGCGTCCAGCAGACGACGAACGATCTACCCGCAGCAATCGGCATCAGCGACAGCCGGCTGGCTGAGGTGGAAGCGCGGGCCGTCGAGCTGCGCTCTGCGCTGGAAGTCGCCGAAAGTCGCGGTGAGGCGCTGCATGGTTACGTGCGGCAAAGCCGGGCTGAACTGTCCGAGGCCGTCAACACCACCGAGCAGTTGCAGGCGGCACTGCGGGTTCAGGCGGGCGAACAGGCCACAACACTGGCCGACCTGCACGGTTTGCTGGAGACCCTTCGCAGCGACAGCGATGCGCTGGCCAAGCAAGCGCAAGGCGAACTGCGCACGGCCATCGAGCAACTGACCGGGTCCGCCCGCGATGCCGTGGCCGGGATCGAAACGATGAGCGCGGCGGCCATCAACGAGCTTGCCAGCCGCCTTGGCGACGAAAGCGGCCGCGCCATTGAACAGGCGATGCGCAACCGGTCGGCCGAGATCACCGGACAACTGGAGCAGGCGGCGGCGCACGCGGCCGGCGTCAGCCGCGAAGCGGCCGTGCAACTGCGCGACCAGCTGGCCAAGGTCAACGAACTCGCCAACAATCTGGAGCGCCGGGTGGCCCAGACGCGCGCCCGCGCCGAGGAGCAGGTCGATAACGATTTCGCGCGCCGGGCTGCCCTGATCACCGAATCGCTCAATTCCAACGCCATCGACATTGCCCGCGCGCTGGATGCCGACGTGACCGACACCGCCTGGTCCGCCTATCTGAAAGGTGACCGGGGGGTCTTCACGCGCCGCGCCGTGCGCCTGATCGACAACCCTGACGCCAAGGGCATCGCTAGTCTGTACGAAGGCGACCGCGATTTCCGCGACCACGTCAGCCGCTACATCCACGACTTCGAAGCCATGCTGCGCCAGTTGCTGTCCACGCGCGACGGGCATGCGCTCAGTGTGACCCTGCTGTCCTCGGACATGGGCAAGCTTTACGTCGCATTGGCGCAGGCCATCGAACGGCTACGCAAATAGGCGGCCGTTCAAACTCCGGCGAGTTTGCCGACGATGTTGATGTCGTCCGTGGTGATCCACCCGTTGACGTAGTTGGCGTAATACAGCCCGAACAGAATCAGCGACAGCACTGTGGTGCGCCGCGCGATCTTGCCAGGTTCGAACCGCGCCGGGGCGCTGTCCGCCTGGCCGGGGATTGTCGCAATCCCGGCCTCGTCATGGGTGCGCACCCCGAACGGCAGCACGAAAAACACGCTCATCACCCAGAACAGCGGGTAGATGACGATGATCGAAGTCCACTGCATTGCCTCAAACCTCTGGCAGGATAACGCGAACCTGGGGCTTCTTGCCGCACCAGCGGGTCGCCGCGCGGCGAGCAGCCAGACGTGCCGCCTCGGTCACGGCTTCACGATCATGGCGCGCCCCGCCCTTCAGCTTGGCCAGCGCGGCGGACACGTCCTGCTTGGCCTCGGCCACGAAGTCATCGTAGTCCTCGTCCAGCGGCAGGCCGACGCCCTCAACCTGCGGGCGGCCCTTGCCGTCCAGCACCACGATGACCAGCCCGTTTTGGGCCAGCCTCCGCCGCATGACGATTGCTTCGCCGTCAGCCGGAGTGATGATGTCGCCGTCCAGCACCAGACGGCCAGCGCGCACTTCGCTGAACTTGCCGGGCTTGCCAGGGGCGAGCCGCACCAGATCGCCGTTGCGCTGGTTCACCGCCTGCTTGATCCCGCAGGCTTTACCGAACCGGCCCTGCTCCATCATGTGGCGCACTTCGCCGTGCACCGGCACCAGGATTTCCGGACGAATCCAGCTATAGAGTGCCTCCAGCTCCGGCCGCCCAGGGTGGCCGGAGACGTGAATGCCGCTTTCGCGGTCCGTCACCAGCTTGACCCCCCGCGCCGCGAGCCGGTTCTGGATGCGCCCGATGGCCAACTCGTTGCCCGGAATCTGGCGGCTGGAGAACAGCACGACATCGCCGGATTCCAGCGAGATGGGATGGTTATCCTCCGCAATGCGGGACAGCGCGGCCCGCGGCTCGCCCTGCCCACCAGTGGCAACGATCAGCACTTCGCCGCGCGGCAGGTTCATCGCGCTATCGAAATCAATCACGTCGGGCAAGTCGCGCAGATAGCCGCACGACTGGGCCGTGCGAATGATCCGGTCGAGCGAGCGCCCTGCCACGCAGAGCTTGCGATTACTGGCCCGCGCCACTTCGCCCAGCGTTTGCAGCCGCGCCACGTTCGATGCAAACGTGGTGACCAGCACCCGCTTGCCATGATGCTTCGCCACTTCCGCCATCAGCGCATCACGCACCCCGCCTTCGGACCCTGACGCCTTGGGGTTGAACACGTTGGTTGAATCGCAGACCAGCGCCAGCACGCCCTGGTTGCCGATTTCGGTCAGTTCCTCCGCCGTGGCGGGCACGCCGACCAGCGGTTCGTCGTCCAGCTTCCAGTCGCCGGTATGGAACACCCGACCATAGGGGGTTTCGATCAGCAGCGCGTTGCCTTCGGCAATCGAGTGCGCGAGCGGGACATACCGGATGCCGAACGGCCCCAACTGGAACGCATCGAGATGATCGATGACGTTGAGTTCCACCTCCTTGGCAATTCCCGCCTCTTCCAGCTTTTCGTT
The DNA here is from genome assembly GCA_041909515.1 of Novosphingobium sp. GTDB lineage: Bacteria > Pseudomonadota > Alphaproteobacteria > Sphingomonadales > Sphingomonadaceae > Novosphingobium. Next base: position 4,642 of record JAYRDH010000011.1, read on the forward strand.
GACCAGCTTGGCCGTGAACGGCGTGGCATAAAGCGGCACGCCGAGATCTGCGGCGAAGTAAGGCACCGCGCCGATATGGTCCTCATGGGCGTGGGTCAGCACGATCCCGATCAGGTCCTTGGCGCGCTCCTCGATGAAGTCCAGGTCGGCGAAGACCAGTTCGGTGCCGGGATATTCGTTGGCGCCGAAGGTCATCCCCAGGTCGACCATCAGCCATTTGCCCTCGCAGCCATAGAGATTGACGTTCATGCCAATCTCGCCAGAGCCGCCGAGCGCGCAAAACAGCAGTTCGTTGCCGGGTTTCATATCAATCTTGTGCCTTTCGGGCCTTTTCGGCGAGGATCGCCATGCCTTCCAGCGTGAGGTCCGGATCGACCGCATCAAACAGGCTGGTGTGTTTCTGGAACAGGATGGCCAGGCCGCCCGTGGCGATGACCTTGGCCGGACGGCCGATTTCGGCGCGCATTCGCGCAATCAGGCCTTCCATCATTGCGACATAGCCCCAGAACACGCCGATCAGCATCTGATCTTCGGTGTTGCGGCCAATCACGCTGTCGCTGCGCGGGCTTTCGATGGCAATGCGCGGCAGTTTCGCCGTGTTGCCGACCAGCGCGTCAAGCGAGAGGTTGATCCCCGGCGCAATCGAGCCGCCCTTGTAGGCACCGTTGAAATCGATCGCATCGAATGTGGTCGCGGTGCCGAAGTCGACGACGATCAGGTCGCCCGGATACTTGGCATGGGCCGCAATCGCGTTGACCGCCCGGTCCGCGCCCAGTGAGCGCGGCTCATCCACGTCGATCTCCATGCCGTAATCGGCCGGAGCATGCCCCGCGACCAGCGCCGGCACCTTGAAGTACTTGTCGGCCAGCACTTGCAGATTGTGCAGTGCGCGCGGGACGACCGTGGAAATGATGATCTGGTCCACCGCGCCGCGCGCGAAGCCCTCGATCTCCATCAGCTGCATCAGCCACACGGCATATTCATCGCCCGTCCGGCGCGGATCGGTGGCGATCCGCCAGCGCGATTTGATCGTGCGCCCTTCGAACAGGGCGAAAACGACATTGGTGTTCCCGACATCGATGGCGAGCAGCATATCCTGTCCCTCAATTATTCCGCGAGCCGAACCTCGCCCGCGTGGATGGCACGGGTCGTGCCGTCCGCCAAGCGCAGTTGCAAGGCTCCGTCCGCTGCCAGCCCGCCAAATGTGCCGCGCAACGGCTCCTCCCCCGGTTCACCGACCAGCAGCGGCGTCCCTTCCGCATGACCGGCTGCCAGCCAGCGGCGGATCAGCGGTTCCAGTCCGAAGGTACGCCAGCGTTCCAGCTCAACCTCGAACTGCCGGGCAAGGGTCGCCGCGAACAGATCCCGGTCCGGCGCCGGGCCGAACGCCGCCAGCGCGATTGTCGCCCGATCCGGCAAGTCCGGCGCGGCGGCAAGGTTGACGCCGATCCCGACGACCACCCCGCTCCCCGCAGCCTCCAGCAGAATGCCGCTCAACTTCGCGCCGCCAACCAGCACGTCGTTCGGCCACTTCAGTTCCGGCCGGTGCGGCGGAGGAACCAGCGGCGATACCGCTTCATGGACGGCCAGACCGGCCACCAATGCCAGCGTCCCAGCCATCGGATCGCCGGCCCGACGCTCGACGTAAGTGGACCCCATGAAATTACCGGTGCCATCGAACCACTGGCGGCCCTGCCGCCCCCGCCCGGCCGTCTGCCGATCGGCGATCAACCAGTGCCCTTCGGCAAGGCGGTCCCCGGCGGCTGTCCGCGCCGCCAGGTCCGCATTGGTCGATCCGGTTTCGGGCAGGACTTCTAGCGTCGTCACCCGATCAGGCGTGGAACAGCACTGCCGCAGCCGATGCCGTCAGCGCACCCAGGCACTTGGTCAGCAGGTAACCCGCGGGCGAGATGACCAGTGCACACACCGCCAGCAGCGCCTGGTGGACCCAGTCGCTCTGCCCCACGGCCTTGTTGGCCGGTTCGTCGAAGTACATCACCTTGACGACCTTGAGGTAATAGAACGCCCCGATCACGCTGGCGGCGATCCCGATGGCGGCAAGCGGGATCAGACCCGCCTGCACCGCGGCCTGGAACACCACGAACTTGCCCCAGAACCCGAACAGCGGCGGAATGCCGGCCAGGCTGAACATGACCATGGCAAGGCACGCGGCCACCACCTTGCGGTGGCGTGACAGGCCCGCGATATCGGCCAGGTCCTCAACCGGGTTGCCGTCCGCATCCTTGAGCATCAGCACGGCTACGAAGCCGCCGATGGTCATCGCAACATAGATCGCCAGGTACACCAGCATCGCCGCCGCGCCCTGCGGCGTGGCAGCGGCCAGACCGATCAGCAGGAAGCCGACGTTGTTGATCGATGAATAGGCCAGCAGGCGCTTGAGGTTGGTCTGCCCGATCGCGCCCAGTGCACCGACCACGATCGAGGCTAGCGCGGCGAAGATCACAATCGGCTGCCACGCGGCGACTTGCGTGCCGAATGCCTGCAGCGTGACAATCATCGTCAGGCCCAGCGCAGCAACCTTGGGCGCGGAGGCGAAGAAGGTGGTCACCGGGGTTGGCGCGCCTTCATAGACGTCGGGCGTCCACATGTGGAACGGCACCGCACTGATCTTGAACGCCAGACCAGCCAGCACGAACACCAGTCCGAACATCGCACCGGTCGACAGCCCACCCTGCAGCGCGCTGGCAATACCGGTGAAGCCGATGGTGCCGGTGAAGCCGTAGGTCAGGCTGATGCCGAACAGCAGGATGCCGCTGGCCAGCGAGCCGAGCACGAAATACTTCAAGCCCGCCTCCGCCGACCGGTCATCCGTACGCAGGAACGCGGCCAGCACGTAAGCGGCCAGCGAATTGAGTTCGAGGCCGATGTAGAGCGTCAGCAAGTTCGTGGCGGAAACCATGATCCCCATGCCCATCGCCGCGAACAGCACCAGCACCGGATATTCCGGACGGTAGGCGCCAACCCGCTCAAAAAAGGCCGGCGCAATGAGCAGCGAAGCACCCGCAGCGGCGTAAATCAGCAGCTTGGCAAACGCGGCAAACGCATCGGCCGAATAAAGCCCGGAAAATGCCAGGCGCTCTGCCCCATGCGCGCCGTCCCACAGGGCGGGCGCAACCAGCGCGGCGCACCCTGCCAGCACGGCAACCGCCAGCCAGGTGATGACGCGGGAATCCCGGTCACCTTTGGCCCACGCGGAACCGAGCAGCAGGACCAGCCCCGCAATGCTGAGCAGAAGTTCAGGCGCAACAAGGCGCAGTGACTGCGACCAGTCCATTAATGCGCCCCCTTGGTATGCGCGGCAGCAGGTTCATGGGTCTGCGCGGCAGCGTGGGGCTGTCCGGCAGTCAGTTCGGCATCGCCAGCCGGACGAGCGCGGGCAAGGCGCGCATCCAGCGCAGCAATGTCCGCCCGCATCGGGGCAATGAAGCTTTCGGGATAGACGCCCATCCACAGCACGACCGCACCGATCACGCCCAGCATCCAGAATTCCCGGCGATCCAGATCCGGCATCGCGGCGGCATCGGCGTTCTTCTGTTCGCCAAAGCAAATCCGGCGATAGAGGTAGAGCATATAGCCCGCGCCGAGGATGATCCCGGTTCCGGCGACCAGCGCGACCACGCTCGACACCTGATAGATGCCCACCAGCGCAAGGAATTCACCCACGAAGCCGCTGGTGCCCGGCAGGCCGACCGAAGCCATCGTGAACAGCATGAAGAAGATCGCGTACTTCGGCATGTTGATCGACAACCCACCGTAACGGCTGATCTCACGCGTGTGCAGGCGGTCATAGATCACGCCAACGCACAGGAACAACGCGCCCGCGACCAGCCCGTGGCTGAGCATCACGATCATCGTGCCTTCAAGGCCCTGAACGTTGAACGCGAACAGCCCGACCGTGACGATCGCCATGTGCGCGACCGATGAATAGGCGATCAGCTTTTTCATGTCGTGCTGGACCAGCGCGATCAGCGAGGTGACGACCACCGCGATCATCGACAGCCAGAACACCAGCCAGGCAAAGTGTGCGGATGCTTCCGGGAACATCGGCAGCGAGAAGCGGATGAAGCCATAGCCGCCCATCTTCAGCAGCACGCCCGCCAGGATCACCGACCCGGCGGTCGGCGCCTGCACGTGGGCATCGGGCAGCCAGGTGTGGACGGGCCACATCGGCATCTTCACCGCGAAGCTGGCGAAGAAGGCCAGCCACAGCAGCTTCTGCGCCTCGACCGGGAAGTCATAGGCCATCAGCGTCGGGATGTCGGTGGTGCCGGCCTCGTTCACCATCCACAGCATCGCGATCAGCATCAGCACCGAACCGAGCAGCGTGTAGAGGAAGAACTTGTAGCTGGCGTAGATCCGGTCGGCTCCGCCCCAGATGCCGATGATCAGGTACATCGGGATCAGGCCGGCTTCGAACATGATGTAGAACAGGAACAGGTCCTGCGCCGCGAACACGCCGATCATCAGCGTTTCCATCAGCAGGAACGCGGCCATGTATTCGCCCACGCGCTTGTCGATGGAATTGCTCGCCAGGATGCAGATCGGCATCAGGAACACCGACAGCATGATCAGCATCAGCGCGATGCCATCGATGCCCAGCGCCCAGCTGAAGCCCGCGAACAGCGGAACCTTTTCAACGAACTGCCACTGCGCGCCGCCGATGTCGTAGTTCGCCCAGAGCAGCACGCCCAGCGCAAAGTCGATCAGCGTGGCGACCAGCGCGATGGTCCGCGCCGCCTTGGCTTCGACCAGCAGACAGGCGACCGCTGCCACCAGCGGCACCAGCAGCATTGCCGAGAGGATGGGAAAATCGGCCATCACTTCACCATCACCCAGCTGATCGCCGCCGTCAGGCCCAGCAGCATCACCAGCGCATAACTATAGAGATAGCCCGACTGCACCTTCTTCGCGAACCGGCTGCCCTGCACCACGGCCCAAGCCGCGCCATTGGGACCGAACCGGTCAATCAGGCCGATATCACCCAGCTTCCACAGCTTGTCCCCCAGCCAGAACGCGGGGCGCACGAACAGGAAGTTGTAGAGCTCGTCGAAGTACCACTTGTTGTAGAGGAACTTGTGCAGAATCCCGAACTGCGCGACGAATGCGGCGGGCAGCGTGGGCTTGTGGATATAGGCGAGCCAGGCGGTTCCCAGCCCCAGCAGCATCACGATGCTGGCCGACAGCTTCACCCACAGCGGCACTGCGTGCATCGCGTGCATCAGGTGCGCGTCATAGGCGATCGATTGGCCCCAGAACTCCGCGCTTTCCAGGAAGCCGTGACTGAACACGTACCCGGCGAACACCGCGCCCAGCGTCAGCACGCCCAGCGGCACGAGCATCGGCAGCGGGCTTTCGTGCGGGTGATAGCCAGCGGTGCCATCGTCATCCTTGGCATGGCCGTGCGCATGGTCGTCATGACCGTGGGCTTCATGGCCGTGGCCGTGATCGTCGTGCACGGCGTGCTGGATATGCTCCGACTGGTTCCAGCGCGGTTTGCCATAGAACGTCAGGAAGATCAGGCGCCAGGAATAGAAGCTGGTCAGCAGCGCGGCGGTGACGCCCACCCAGAACGCGGTCCGTCCAGCCTCGCCACCATTGGCGAAAGCGGCTTCGAGGATCGCATCCTTCGAGTGGAAGCCTGCGAACCCGGCGTGAAGCCAGTAAACGCCAACCCCGGTGATCGCCAGCGTACCGGCCATCATCGCCCAGAAGGTGAGCGGGATGTGCTTACGCAGGCCACCGTAATAGCGCATGTCCTGCTCGTGGTGCATCGCGTGGATCACGCTGCCCGCGCCCAGGAACAGCAGCGCCTTGAAAAAGGCGTGCGTGAACAGGTGGAACATCGCCGCATTGTAAGCGCCGACGCCAGCCGCAAAGAACATGTAGCCCAGCTGCGAACAGGTCGAATAGGCGATGACGCGCTTGATGTCCCACTGCGTCGTGCCGACCGTGGCCGCGAACAGACAGGTCGCCGCGCCAACGTAGGTGACCAGGTTCATCGCCACTTCGCTGGTTTCGAACATCGGCGACAGGCGGCAAACCATGAACACCCCGGCGGTGACCATCGTCGCGGCGTGGATCAGCGCCGACACCGGGGTCGGGCCTTCCATCGCGTCCGGCAACCAGGTGTGGAGGCCCAGCTGCGCCGACTTGCCCATCGCGCCGATGAACAGCAGCACGCACAGGATCGTCATCGTATCCCAGCGATAGCCGAGGAACCCGATGGTCGAACCCGCCATGCCCGGCGCAGCGGCCAGGATTTCCGGGATCGAGACGGTGCCGAACACCAGGAACGTGCCGAAGATGCCGAGCATGAACCCCAAGTCGCCCACACGGTTGACCACGAAGGCCTTGATCGCGGCGGCGCTGGCCGAGGGCTTCTTGAACCAGAACCCGATCAGCAGGTACGAGGCGAGGCCCACCCCTTCCCAACCGAAGAACATCTGGACCAGGTTGTCGGCGGTCACCAGCATCAGCATGGCAAAAGTGAACAGCGAAAGGTAGGCGAAGAACCGGGGCTGATCCGAATCTTCCGACATGTAGCCCCAGCTGTAGAGGTGCACCAGCGCCGAGACCGAAGTGATGACCACCAGCATGATCGCGGTCAGCGTGTCCACGCGCAGCGCCCAGTCGAACGACAGGCTGCCGGACTGGACCCACTGCAACACCGGCACGACATGCGCCTCTGCGCCGCCGGTCAGGAAGCTGATGAAGATCGGCCAAGACAGCGCGCAGCTGATGAACAGCGCGCCCGTTGTGATGGCCTTGGCGGGGACGTTTCCAAGCTGCCGGTTGCCAAGCCCTGCGATGAACGCGGCGAGCAGCGGCAGGAAGACGATGAAAAGGATCGGATCCAAGATGGCTTACCCCTTCATCCGGGTGACGTCGTCGACGGCAATGGTGCCGCGGCCACGGAAATAGATGACCAGGATCGCCAGCCCGATGGCCGCTTCGCCCGCAGCCACGGTCAGCACGAACATCGCGAAGATCTGGCCGGTCAGGTCACCCAGGAAGCTGCTGAACGCAACCAGGTTGAGGTTCACCGACAGCAGGATCAGTTCGATGGCCATCAGGATGATGATGACGTTCTTGCGGTTGAGGAAAATCCCCAGCACGCCCAGCACGAACAGGATCGAGCTGACGACGACATAGTGTTCGACGCCAATCACAGTTGGACCCCCTTGCCCACTTCCGGCTGCATATTGATCGTGGCCTCGTCCGGATGGCGCGCGACCTGACGCGAGATGTTCTGGCCGCGCACGCCGCCGCGCTGACGGTGGGTCAGCACGATCGCGCCGATCATCGCCACCAGCAGGATAATCCCAGCGGCTTCAAACAGGAACAGATACTTGCTGTAGAGCAGCGCCCCGATCGCCTCGATGTTGGACGCGCCAGCCGCCGTTGCGGCGGTGCCGTCAGGCGTGCCCAGCTGGATACCGCCCGCGCGCTCAGCGCCGATGCCCAGCACCAGTTCGCAAACCAGCACGATGGCCAGCAGCAGCCCCAGCGGGAAGTTCTTGACGAAACCGGCGCGCAGTTCGGCGAAGTCGATGTCGAGCATCATGACGACGAACAGGAACAGCACCGCAACCGCACCGACATAGACGATGACCAGCAGCATCGCGATGAATTCCGCCCCCGCCAGGACCATCAGGCCGGCAGCGTTGAAGAATGCGACAATCAGCCACAGCACCGAATGGACCGGGTTGCGCGCCAGAATCGTGAGCGCACCCGACGCAATCGTCAGCGTGGCGAAGAGATAGAAGGCAATGACCTGAATCATGGTTGGGCGCCCCTATCGATACGGCGCGTCGGCTTCAAGGTTCGCGGCAATCGCCCGCTCCCACTTGTCCCCGTTCGCCAGCAGCTTGGTCTTGTCATAGAGCAGTTCTTCGCGCGTTTCGGTCGCGTATTCGAAGTTCGGCCCCTCGACGATGGCATCGACCGGGCAGGCTTCCTGGCAGAAGCCGCAGAAGATGCACTTGGTCATGTCGATGTCGTAGCGCGTGGTGCGGCGGCTGCCGTCGTCACGCGGTTCGGCTTCGATGGTAATGGCCTGCGCCGGGCAGGTCGCCTCGCACAGCTTGCACGCGATGCAGCGTTCCTCGCCATTGGGATAGCGGCGCAGCGCGTGTTCACCGCGGAAGCGCGGGCTCAGCGGGTTCTTCTCGAAGGGATAGTTGATCGTCGCCTTGGGCTTGAAGAAATACTTCAAGGTCAGCCAATGCGCCTTCACGAACTCCCACAGCGTAAAGCTCTTGATGAGCTGTGCGACGGTCATGCGAAGTGCCCCGTGTACATAAGGTAGCCGCTGACGACGACCACGAACCCAAGCGAAACCGGCAGGAAGACCTTCCAGCCGAGGCGCATCAGCTGGTCATAGCGATAGCGCGGAACGGTCGCCTTCACCCAGCTGAAAATAAAGAAGAAGAAGAAGATCTTGGCGAACAGCCACAGCCAGCCCGGCACCAGATAGAGCACCGGAATATCCAGCGGCGGCAGGTAACCGCCGAAGAACAGCGTGGCGTTGAGCGCGCACATCAGCAGCACGTTGGCATATTCGCCGAGCCAGTAGAGCGCGAAGCTCATCGACGAATATTCGGTCTGATACCCGGCGACGAGTTCCGATTCCGCTTCGGTCAGGTCAAACGGCGCGCGACCGGTTTCAGCCATGCTGGAAATCAAGAACATCACCCACATCGGGAACAGCAGCGGGTTCGCGACGAAGCCGTTGATGATCCAGACGTGCGACTTCTGCGCTTCGACGATTTCGCCCATGTTGAACGAACCGGCCCACAGCACCACGCAGATCAGGATGAACCCGATCGAGACTTCGTAACTGATCATCTGTGCCGAGGCACGCATGGCGGAGAAGAACGGATACTTCGAGTTCGAAGCCCAGCCCGCGATAATGGTGCCGTAAACCCCCAGCGACGAGATCGCGAGAACATAGAGCAGGCCGACGTTGATATCGGCCAGGATCGCGCCCGAATTGAACGGGATCACCGCCCAGGCCAGCAGCGCAACCGTGAAGGTGATGATCGGCGCGATCAGGAACAGGCCCTTGTTCGCCGCCGAGGGGATGATGGTTTCCTGCAGGAATACCTTGAGCCCGTCCGCAAACGACTGGAGCAGGCCAAACGGCCCGACCACGTTGGGGCCGCGCCGCAGCGCCATCGCCGCCCAGATCTTGCGGTCGACGTAGATGATCATCGCCACTGCCAGCATCAGCGGCAGGGCAATCAGCAGGATGCCGCAGATCGTGGCGACAAACCACGCCCACTCATAGGTCATCCCAAGGGTTTGGAAGAACTCGGTCATTCCGCGGCCTCCGCAAACTCTTCACCGTGGAGCAGCTCGGCCGAGCAGCGCTGCATCGTCTCGCTGGCGCGGGCGATCGGGTTGGTGAGGTAGAAATCCTTGATCGGATAGGCCTCGATCAGGCCTTCGGACTTGGCCTTCGCCGCCTTGGGCAGCGCGCCGTAATCGGCCAGGCCTTCGTGGCCCAGCGCCGGAACCGCTGCCGCCATCGCGCCGCGCAGTTCTTCGAAGCTGTCGAAGCCGACCGAAACGCCCAGCGCATCGGCCAGCGCGCGCAGGATCGTCCAGTCCTCGCGCGCGTCACCCGGCGCGAACACCGCCTTGTCGGCGCGCTGCACGCGGCCTTCGGTGTTGACATAAGTGCCTGGCTTTTCGCTGAATGCGGCGGCCGGCAGGATGATGTCGGCCGCGTGCGCGCCCTTGTCACCGTGGTGACCGATATAGACGACGATGCTGTCAGCGAACTTGGTGTAGTCCATTTCGTCCGCGCCCAGCGCCAGCACCAGCTTGGGCTTGGCGGCGGCCAGATCGGCGATCCCGCCGGGCTGCGCATAGCCCAGCATCAGCCCGCCCATGCGGCTGGCGGCCATGTGCAGCACGTTGAAGCCGTTCCAGTCATCCCGGACCAGCTTGTACTTTTCAGCCAAAGCAAGGCAGCCGTTCAGCGCGCCCTTGCCGAGGCCAGCCCCGCCAAGGATCAGCGCAGGCCGCGCCGCGCCCTTCAGCGCATCGGCGGCATCCTTGGGCAGCTTGTCCAGCACGGCCAGATCGTTGCCAAGGAACGTCGCGGGGAACGTGGTTTCCCACTCCGGCCCGACCACGAAGAACTTCGCCCCGGCCTTCGCCGCCTTGCGCAGGCGCGAATTGACCAGCGGGGCTTCCCAGCGGACATGGCTGCCGACGATCAGCACCACATCGGCGGTCTCGATGCCGGACAGCGTCGAGTTGAAATTGACCGCCGCGAGGTTCGAGCAATCATACGACAGCCCGGTCTGGCGGCCTTCGAGCAAGCTGGAGCCCAGCGCACCGGCCAGCGCCTTGGCCGCGAACATCGTTTCGCAATCGACCAGATCGCCTGCGACGACCGCGATATCCTTGCCCGGATTGACCTTGGCGACAGCGGCGAACGCTTCGTTCCAGCTCGCTGCAACCAGCTTGCCGTCCCGGCGAATCCAGGGTTTGTCGAGGCGGCGGCGGGTGAGGCCATCAACCTGGAAGCGGCCCTTGTCGGACAGCCATTCCTCGTTCACGTCGTCGTTGATGCGCGGCAGAATGCGCATGGCCTCGCGGCCCCGGCTGTCGATGCGGATATTGGCACCGATCGCGTCGGACACGTCGATCGACAGCGTCTTCTTCAGTTCCCACGGCCGCGCTTCGAATGCGTAGGGACGGCTGGTGAGCGCGCCGACCGGGCAGAGGTCGATCACGTTGGCCGACATTTCATGCTTGGCGGCGTGTTCCAGATACGTCGTGATCTGCATGTTTTCGCCGCGATAGAGCGCGCCGATTTCATCCACGCCCGCGATTTCCTCGCTGAAGCGCACGCAGCGGGTGCACTGGATGCAGCGGGTCATCACCGTCTTGATCAGCGGGCCCATGTACTTTTCGGTCACGGCGCGCTTGTGCTCATGATAGCGCGACGAACCACGGCCATAGGCGACCGACTGGTCCTGCAGGTCGCACTCGCCGCCCTGATCGCAGATCGGGCAATCGAGCGGGTGATTGATCAGCAGGAATTCCATCACCCCTTCGCGCGCCTTCTTGACCATCGGCGAATCCGTGCGGATTTCCTGGCCTTCGGCGGCGGGCAGCGCGCAGGAAGCCTGCGGCTTGGGCGGTCCCGGCTTCACTTCGACCAGGCACATCCGGCAATTTCCGGCGATGCTGAGCCGTTCGTGATAGCAGAAGCGGGGGATTTCCTTGCCGGCAAGCTCGCAGGCCTGCAGGACGGTAGCGCCTGCAGGGACTTCGAGTTCGACGCCGTCGACGGTAACCTTGGGCATTACTGGGCGGCTCCCGTGGGCTGCGCGGCGCTGGCCAGGCGATAATACGCCACCGCCAGTGCGCCCCGCAGGGTCATGCGATCAAATCCAATGGTCTGGCCTGCCGGAAGGCAGCCAGCCAGCGAAGGGGCAACGGCCTGCAACGCGGCCAGTTCAGCCTGCGAAGCCGCCGGGGTAGCCAGCAACGCGCGCACCGGCGCACCGGCGGCGCGGGTTACGCACTCGGCCATCTTGCCGCGGGCAACTTCACCCAGTTTTTCATCGTACTTGCGCTGCTGCGCCTCGATCCGCTCCGGCGGCAGGTCGCTGCCATTGCGGTCGGTCAAGCGCACCGGCCACGGCGCGGCATAGGTCAGCGCGGGAACACCGTCGAAGCTGGTTGCGGTCAGCCGGTCCAGCGAGCGCGTCACCAGCGCATCGGCCATTGCGCCTTTCAGCGCGGCATCAGGGAAGCGCGCCACCGTCACACGGTCCGCCAGGCATTCCTTCTGGACCAGGCGCTTGCCCTCGTCGCTGCGCGTATCGAGGAATTCGCCGGACAGCACGGACTTGCTGGCAATCTCGCCCTCGCGCTTGACGATGCAGGTGCCATAAAAGTTCAGCGCCGCGCGGATTTCCGCCGGGTCAGCCACCCGCGCACTGCGCGCGGTGGCAGGCTGCGAAGCGGCCAGCACCGTTACGGCGAGCAAGGCGTAAAGCGGCTTCACTCGGCCGCCTCGCGCACGTTTTCGGCAATGCGGCGCTCGATTTCCGGGCGGAAATGGCGGATCAGGCCCTGGATCGGCCACGCGGCGGCATCGCCCAGTGCGCAGATCGTGTGGCCTTCGACCTGCTTGGTCACGTCCCACAGCATGTCGATTTCCGACACGTCGGCATCGCCGGTGCGCAGGCGCTCCATCACGCGCCACATCCAGCCCGTGCCTTCGCGGCAGGGCGTGCACTGGCCACAGCTTTCGTGCTTGTAGAAGTAGGACAGGCGCGAAATCGCCCGGACGATGTCGGTCGACTTGTCCATCACGATGACGGCAGCGGTGCCAAGGCCAGAACCCAGTTCGCGCAGGCCATCAAAGTCCATCGGCGCGTTCATGATCTGCGCCGCCGGGACCAGCGGAACCGACGAGCCGCCGGGGATCACCGCCAGCAGGTTGTCCCACCCGCCGCGAACGCCACCGCAGTGTTTTTCGATCAACTCGCGGAACGGAATCGACATCGATTCCTCGACCACGCAGGGCTTGTCCACGTGCCCGCTGATCTGGAACAGCTTGGTGCCCTTGTTGTTGTCCCGCCCGAAGCTGGAGAACCACGAGGCCCCGCGCCGCAGGATCGTGGGGGCTACCGCGATCGATTCCACGTTGTTGACCGTGGTCGGGCATCCATAAAGGCCCGCGCCCGCCGGGAACGGCGGCTTCAGACGCGGCTGGCCCTTCTTGCCTTCGATCGATTCGATCATCGCGGTTTCTTCACCGCAGATGTAAGCGCCCGCGCCTCGGTGGACGAAGACGTCGAAATCATAGCCCGAACCGCAGGCGTTCTTGCCCAGCAGTTTTGCGGCATAGGCTTCCTGCACGGCGGCCGAGAGCGTTTCAGCTTCGCGGATATATTCGCCGCGAATGTAGATATAGGCGGCGCGCGCGCGCATCGCGAAGCCGGCGACCAGCGCGCCTTCGATCAGCTTGTGCGGATCGTGGCGGATGATTTCGCGGTCCTTGCACGAACCCGGCTCGGATTCGTCGGCGTTGATGACCAGAAAGCTGGGACGGCCGTCCTTACTTTCCTTGGGCATGAACGACCATTTCATGCCGGTCGGGAACCCTGCCCCGCCCCGGCCGCGCAGACCCGACGCCTTGATTTCGTCGATGATCGCGTCCTGCCCGCGCGCGAGCAGTTCCTTGGTGTTGTCCCAGTCCCCGCGGGCCTGCGCGGCTTTCAGGTTCCACGGCTGATAGCCGTAGAGGTTGGTGAAGATGCGGTCCTTATCGGCGAGCATGGCTTACCACTCCTTCCGATAATCGTGATTGGCGCTGACCATTTCTTTGAGCGTGGTCGGCCCGCCCAGCGGCTCCACCGTGTGGCGGCCCGGCTCCTGCGTTCCGGTCTTGGGCGACTGGCCCGCAGCCAGCGCGTCGAGCACGGCGTCGAGCCGGTCGGCGGTCAGGTCTTCGTAGTTGTCGTCGTTGATCTGGACCATCGGCGCAGAGGCGCAGTTGCCCATGCATTCGACTTCGGTCAGCGTCCACAGCCCGTCAGCGGTGGTGTGGCCCTTGTGCATCCCGCGCGATTTGCAGGCGGCCATGACGTCGTCCGACCCGCGCAGCATGCACGGCGTGGTGCCGCAGACCTGCACGTGGAAGCGGCCAACCGGGACCAGATTGTACATCGTGTAGAAGCTGGCGACTTCGACCACGCGGATGACCGGCATGTCGAGCTCAGCGGCGACATATTCCATCACCGGAATCGGCAGCCACCCCTGCGTATTGGTTTCCGCGCCGACCTGGCGCTGCGCCAGATCGAGCAGCGGCATCACCGCCGAGCGCTGGCGCCCGTCCGGATAGCGCGCGATGATTTCCTTGGCCTTGGCCGCGTTTTCCTTGGTCCAGGCAAAGTTTCCCCAACGCGCCCGCAGCTCAGGGGTATCAGGTTCGAGATGACGGTCAGCCATTAGCGGATGAACTCCACGCGGGCGCACTTGTCGCCCTCGAAAGTATAGACGGCGACGACTTCGAACGGCTCCACCAGTTCCGAACCATCGGAGGCGGGGCCGCGAGTGACGTATTCGCGGAACAGGACATAGTTACCGACGGCCTGCTTTTCGCGGATTTCGGCATGGTTGTGGGGCCACTTGGCAAACGCGGCGGCAAGGCCGGAGCGCGTCCCTTCCTTGCCTTCGCGCACCACCGCTCCGCGATAGTTCGCTTCGCAGGCGTCGTCGGTCATGTACGACACGTAGGTATCGACGTCCTGCGCATTGTAGGCCGCGATCATTGCTTCCGCGATGGCGATCAAATCAGCCACGGGCCATTCTCCGTTCAAGCATGCGGCCAAGGGCCACCCCGACCGTGCCGGTAAAGGCGGTCGACAAAACTTCCTTGGCCGAGGTCGTGCCGTGGAAGGCATAGAGATACGCCCCCACCGCCGAAGCGAAGGCCGCGAACACCGCCAGATAAATCGCTGCGTCGCGCAGGATCACCGGTCACACTCCCCGAACACCACGTCGATCGCGCCAAGAATGGCGGTCGCGTCGGGCAGCATGTGGCCCTTGCACATGAAGTCCATCGCCTGGAGGTGCGAGAACGCGGTCGGCCGGATCTTGCAGCGGTATGGCTTGTTGGAGCCGTCCGACACCAGATAGACGCCGAATTCGCCCTTGGGGCTTTCGGTCGCCACGTAAACTTCGCCCGCCGGAACGTGGAAGCCTTCAGTGTAGAGCTTGAAGTGATGGATCAGCGATTCCATCGACTGCTTCATTTCGGCGCGCTTGGGCGGCGAAACCTTGCGATCGGTGCTGGCCACCGGGCCGGACGGCATATCGCGCAGGCACTGCTTCATGATCCGGGCCGACTGGCGCACTTCCTCGACGCGGACCATGAACCGGTCATAGCAATCGCTGTTGGTGCCGACCGGAATGTCGAATTCCATGCGGTCATAGACGTCGTAGGGCTGGCTCTTGCGCAGATCCCACGGGATGCCCGCGCCGCGGATCATCGGGCCGGAGAAGCCCCAGGCCAGCGCGTCTTCCTTGCTGACCACGGCGATATCGACGTTGCGCTGCTTGAAGATGCGGTTGTCGACCACCAGGCTCATCGCGTCTTCGAACAGCGTCGGCAGGCGCGTATCAAGCCATTCGCCGATATCGACCAGCAACTTTTCCGGCACGTCCTGATGCACGCCGCCGGGGCGGAACCACGCCGAGTGCATCCGGGCGCCCGAAGCGCGTTCGAAGAAGTTGAGGCAATCCTCGCGAATTTCGAACAGCCACAGGTTCGGCGTCATCGCGCCGACGTCCATCACATGGCTCCCCATGTTGAGCATGTGGTTGCAGATGCGGGTCAGTTCGGCGAACAGCACGCGCAAGTATTGCCCGCGCAGCGGCACTTCGACGTTCAGCAGCTTTTCAACCGCCAGAACGTAGGAATGCTCCATCGCCAGCGGCGAGCAATAGTCGAGCCGGTCGAAATAGGGCAGCGCCTGCAGGTAGGTCTTGTGCTCGATCAGCTTTTCGGTGCCGCGGTGCAGCAGGCCGACGTGCGGATCGACGCGTTCGATGATCTCGCCGTCCAGTTCCAGCACCATGCGCAGCACGCCGTGCGCCGCCGGGTGCTGCGGCCCGAAATTGATCGTGTAGTTGGTGATGACGTCATCGCCGGTGGTCGGCGATTGTTCCAGCTGAAGGCTCACGATTTGGCTCCCTCCGCCTTTTCATCGCCCGGCAGCACGTAATCCGCGCCTTCCCACGGGCTCATGAAATCAAACTGGCGCAAGTCCTGAGCCAGCTGAACGGGTTCATAGACCACGCGCTTGTCTTCCTCGGAATAGCGCAGCTCGACATAGCCGGTCAGCGGGAAGTCCTTGCGGAAGGGATGCCCTTCAAAACCGTAGTCGGTCAGGATGCGGCGCAGGTCGGTGTTGCCGTCGAAAATGACGCCGTACATGTCGAACACTTCGCGTTCCAGCCAGCCCGCGACCGGCCAGAGCGTCGTGACGGTCGGCACCGGAGTGTCTTCCCCCGCGCAGGTCTTCACGATCACGCGGTGGTTCTTCGTGACGGAGAGCAGGCAATAGACCACCTCGAACCGTTCGGGGCGGTCCGGATAGTCGACGCCAGCGATTTCCATCAGCTGCTGGTATTCGTGATCGTCGCGCAGGGTTTGCAGCGCATTGGCGATCTCACCGCGCGCCACGGTGATCACGACTTCACCGTGTTCCTCGCGGCCCGCGACGACCTTGTCGCCCAGCGCCTTGGTCAGCGCATCGAGCACGCCGTCGTTCGAAGCGAACTTCGGGGCGGAATGGATTACTGCCATCGGTCCAGCCCCTCTTTAGCGTTCCAGCGTGCCAGCGCGGCGGATTTTCCGCTGCAGCTGCATCACGCCGTAGAGCAGTGCTTCGGCAGTCGGCGGGCACCCGGGGACATAGATGTCCACCGGCACGATCCGGTCACACCCGCGCACCACGGAATAGCTGTAGTGATAGTAGCCGCCGCCATTGGCGCAGCTGCCCATCGAGATGACGTACTTCGGGTCCGACATCTGGTCGTAAACCTTGCGCAGCGCCGGGGCCATCTTGTTGCAGAGCGTGCCCGCGACGATCATCACGTCCGACTGGCGCGGGGAGGCACGCGGGGCGACGCCAAAGCGTTCCATGTCATAGCGCGGCATGTTCACGTGGATCATTTCGACCGCGCAGCAGGCAAGGCCGAAGGTCATCCACCACAGCGAGCCGGTTCGGGCCCACTGGAACAAATCCTCGGTGCTGGTGACGAGGAAACCCTTGTCATGCACTTCGGCGTTGAGATCGTTGAAGAAGCCCTGGTCGGGCGCAGTCACGGCGGAACCGCCCAGCGGCTGGCCCGCAGCGTTGACGAGAGAGGTGGTCATTGGCGTGCTCATTCCCAGTCCAACGCCCCTTTCTTCCAGGCATAGATGAAGCCGATCACCAGTTCGGCCAGGAACACCATCATTGTGATCCAGCCGGCCCAGCCGGTCTGATCGAGGCTGACGGCCCACGGAAACAGGAACGCGGCTTCGAGATCGAAGATGATGAACAGGATCGCGACGAGGTAGAACCGCACGTCGAACTGGCTGCGCGGGTCTTCGAACGCGGGAAAGCCGCATTCATATTCGCTGAGCTTTTCCGCGTTCGGGTTGTGCGTGCCGGTCAGCCGGGCCACGCCCATCGGCAGGAACACGAACAGCGACGACAGGGCGAGCGCGATCCCCAGGAAGATCAGGATCGGCAGATATTGCGAGAGGTCGACCACAGATAACCCTCTTGGGAGCCTGACTCGGCGTTGCAAACGGTTGACCGCGCCCTAGTCCCGGCATGGCCCCGGCGCAAGTGGGTGAAGCCCGGATATTCCCGCAAAAGTTACCGTGTTTGGCCCCGCTCCCCCGGACCGGACCAGGGGAACGGGCACAGGATCACTTCTTCAACTCTCGCGCCAGCGTTGCGTGGGTCGACTTACCATAGGGCGGCTTCAGCCCGGCCAGCTTGGCCACGTCCAGCTTGGGCTGGCGATAGACCGCGCGGGCGTGGCTGAACGTCTTGAACCCGTCCTGCCCATGGTAATTGCCCATGCCCGATGGCCCGACTCCGCCGAACGGCAAGTCCTCCATCGCGTTGTGGAACACCACGTCATTCACCGTCGCCCCGCCGGAGATCGTCCGGCCCAGCACCTTGGCCTCCTCGGCCTTGTCCTGCCCGAAGTAATACAGCCCCAGCGGGCGATCGTGCGCGTTCACGTAATCGATCGCCTGATCGATGCTGTCATAAGTCATCACCGGCAGGATCGGGCCGAAGATTTCCTCCTGCATGACCTTCATGTCGTCATTCACCCCGCGCACGATGGTCAGCGGCATCTTGTTGCCGTTGGACGCGGTGAAGTCTTCGCCGCCAGGGTTGACCTCGATCAGTTCGGCGCCTTTTGCCTTCGCATCGGCCAGATAGCCCTGCAACCGCTCGTAATTGCGACCGTTGACGACCGAGGTGTAGTCATCGTTATGCAGCAGGGTGGGATACATCGCGGTGACGCCCTGCTTTATGCTGTCGATCACTTCGCCTTCCTGCTCCTTCGCGACCAGCAGGTAATCGGGCGCGAGGCAGATTTGCCCGGCGTTGAGCATCTTGCCCAGCGCGATGCGTTCCCCGGTTTGCACCTTGTTGGCACTGCGCCCCACGAACGTCGGCGATTTGCCGCCCAGTTCCAGCGTGACCGGGACCAGGTTGTCGGCAGCCGCACGCATGATGTGCTTGCCCACGCTGGTCGCGCCGGTGAAGATCATGTGATCGAACGGCAGCCTGGAAAACGCCGTGCCGACCTCCACCCCGCCGGTGAACACGGCGATTTCATCCTCGGCGAAATACTGCGGGACGACTTCGGCCATGAGGTCAGCCACCCGCTCGGTGAATTCCGACGGCTTGACCATCGCGCGGTTGCCTGCGGCCAGGATCCCCGCCATCGGGACCATCACCATCCCCACCGGGAAGTTCCACGGCGCGATCACGCCGACCACACCCTTGGGCTGATAGACCACGTTGGCCTTGGCCCCCAGCAGGCCCAGCGGGAACGTGGCTTTACGCTTTTCATCGCGCGACCATGCCTCGAAATGCTTGCGCGCATGCTTCAGCGCGCTGACCGACGGCATGATGTCCGTCATCAGCGTCTGTTCGGCGCTGCGATGCCCGAAGTCAGCCGAAACCGCCTTGGCGAAGGCATCCTTGTGATCGATCAGCAGCGCGATCGCGCGGTCGATCCGGTCGCGCCGGACGGACAGCGCTTCGGGCATGGCGGCGGTAAAGGCGGCACGCTGCTTGGCCAGCACGAACTGCATGCGGGCAATTTCGGTATCGGACACGGGTCGCTCTCCAGTTTTGATTTGCCACTGTTCTTGCCGATAGTCACCAGCTTGGCAAGCGGCGGCCTGCGCAAGCGCGATTGCCTTTACCGCAGTGCAGCATTATGCCCGCGCGCAATCCTGTTTCCAGTTATAGCGAAAGGCACGACCATGGCCACTTTCTCGGCAAACGATCCCGTCGTCATCCTGTCCTATGCGCGCACCCCGATGGGCGGCATGCAGGGCGAACTGGCTGATGTTCCGGCCCCTGAACTGGGCGCCATCGCGGTCAAGGGCGCGGTTGAGCGCGCTGGCGTGGACGGCGCCGCGATCGAGCGCATCTACATGGGCTGCGTGCTGTCCGCCGGTCTGGGCCAGGCTCCGGCCCGCCAGGCCGCGCTGAAGGCGGGCCTGCCCACCTCGGTCGAGGCCACCACCGTTAACAAGATGTGCGGATCGGGCATGCAGGCTGTCATCATGGGCGCCGAAGCGCTGGCTTCGGGCAGCGTGGACTATGTCGTCGCGGGCGGCATGGAATCGATGACCAACGCCCCCTACCTGCTGAAAAAGCACCGTTCCGGCGCTCGGATCGGGCATGACACCGCCTATGACCACATGTTCCTCGACGGGCTGGAAGACGCCTATGAACCGGGCCGCGCGATGGGCAGCTTTGCCCAGGTCACCGCCAACGAATACCAGCTGACCCGCGAAGCGCAGGACGAATTCGCGATCGCTTCGCTCACCCGTTCGCAGGAAGCGACCAAGACCGGCAAGTTCGCGCGCGAAATCGTGCCCGTCACGATCAAGACCCGCGCCGGCGAAGTGACCGTGACCGAGGACGAACAGCCCAAGAAGGGCCGCCCGGACAAGATCCCCGCGCTGAAGCCCGCGTTTGCCAAGGACGGCACGATCACTGCCGCCAACGCCTCGTCGATCTCTGACGGCGCGGCCGCGCTGGTCATCACCCGCCAGTCGGTGGCTGATGCCAAGGGCCAGCAGCCGGTCGCCCGGATCGTGGCCATGGCCGCGCACGCGCATGAACCGGCCAAGTTCACCACTGCCCCGGTCGGCGCGATCACCAAGGTGCTGGACAAGGCCGGATGGAGCGCGGCGGACGTCGACCTGTTCGAAGTCAACGAAGCGTTTGCCTGCGTCACCATGTTCGCGATGCACGACCTGGGCATCCCGCATGACAAGGTGAACGTCCACGGCGGCGCGACCGCGCTGGGCCACCCGATCGGCGCTTCGGGCGCGCGCATTCTGGCGACGCTGATTTCCGCGCTGCAAACTTATGGCAAGACCAAGGGCGTGGCAGCGCTGTGCATCGGCGGCGGCGAAGCCACGGCCGTTGCGGTGGAACTGGTCTAAATCACATCATGGTCGGCGGGCGGGCCCTCAGGGCTCCCCCGCCCCCCAGATCCGGGCCTGTTCGACAAAACCCTTGCGTTCGCCAACGCTGAACGCGCACCAGCCATTCTGGCAATCCCCCAACAGCCCGGTCACGCCGGGTTCAAGCCGCCACAGCAGCTTGCCCCCCGCCTCACCACTGTCGCGCATATCGGCAGTACCCTTGCCGGTGATGTAGCCGCCGCGCTGGCGAGTCAGGAACCGGGCCAGCATCCAGCCCTGCGCCCCGTCCGGGTCCTGCACCAGGCGCCAGCCCTCCTTCAGCCGCAGCACCTTGATCGGCAATTGCGGGCGGCGATAGACCCAGCTGATGCGGTAATCCTCCCCCGGACCGGCCCGCATGTTGACTTCCGGCGCGCGGATCGACGCCCAATAGGGGACCTCGGCATCCTGCGCGGCGGCAGGAGCGGCGGAAAAGATGGAAGCGGCCAGGACCACGGCCAGAAAACGACACTTTGACATATCGTGCAGATAGCCCCCGGATGGCCTGCCGTTCAAGCCGCTTGACCCATCCCCCCTGCCCGGCCTAGCGAAACAGGCATGCCGATAGTCACCGACACCCCCGCCACCCGCCGCGTAGCGGGAAAGCCGCGCGTCCATGTGACCCGCCGCCTGCTGCCCTCGGTCGAGGCGCGGATGGCGGAACTGTTCGACGTGACGCTGAATGAAGAGGACCGCCCCCTGACCCGCGCGGAACTGGTCACGGCCATGCGCGAAGCCGACGTGCTGGTGCCGACGGTGACCGACCGGATCGATGCCGCGATGCTGGCGGAGGCGGCCGACGGCCCAGACGGGCTGCGCACCGGGCTGATCGCCAACTTCGGTGCCGGGATCGAACACATCGATCTGGCCGCCGCGCGCGCCCGCAAGGTCATCGTGACCAACACCCCCGGCGTTTTCACCGATGACACCGCCGACATCACGTTGATGCTGATCCTGTCCGTCCCGCGCCGCGTGGGCGAAGGCAGCCGTCTGGTCCGCGACGGACGCTGGACCGGCTGGGCGCCGTCGCGCCTGCTGGGCCACCGCATTGCGGGCAGGCAGCTGGGCATCATCGGCATGGGCCGGATCGGCCAGGCCGTGGCGCACCGCGCCCGCGCCTTCGGCCTCGACATCGTCTATCACAACCGTCACCGCCTGCCCGCCAGCGTCGAGAACATGCTGGGCGCCCGATATGAGGCGGACCTTGACCGGCTGATCGCGGATTCGGACATCCTGACGCTGCATTGTCCGGCCAGCCGCGAGACGCATCATATGCTGGACGCGCGGCGGATCGCGCTGATGAAGCCCGATGCCTGTGTGATCAATACCGCACGCGGGGGTCTGATCGACCAGTCCGCTTTGATCGCTGCGCTCGAAGCGGGCAGACTGGGCGGCGCGGGACTGGATGTCTATGCCAGCGAACCGATGGTCGACCCGCGCCTGATCGCGCTACCCAGCGTCATTACCCTGCCGCATCTGGGCAGCGCGACGATCGAGGGACGCGAACACGCCGGGGAAAAGGTCGTGGCCAATATCCGCTTCTGGGCCGATGGGCACCGGCCACCCGATCAGGTGCTGGAAGGCTGGGCCTGAACCAGGCCGGCCAGCGACGCGGCCTTGCCATCAGGTCCGCGCCGGGAAACATTCCGACACCTCTCCCGGCTTGCGCACGATGCAATCGTTGCTCTAAGCCCTGCTGCCTGAAATGCGTTGCCGCTGCGGGCAAGTGGGGGAGAGTATCAGGATGCGCCAGCTTTTGGCATTTGGTCTTGCGTTTGCCGGTGCGCTGCTGCCCGTCGCTGCCCGTGCGCAGGGCGTCGAAGTGACGGTGGAGGACGTCGCCGATACCGGTGATACCGCGTGGATCCTGATCTCGTCCGCGCTGGTGCTGATGATGACCATGCCCGGCCTCACGCTGTTCTATGGCGGTCTGGTGCGAGCCAAGAATTTCCTGTCGGTGCTGGTGCAGGTCGGCGCGATTGCGGCCGCCGCATCGCTGTTGTGGATTGTCTGCGGCTATACCCTGGCCTTCGGCAACGTCACCAACGGCTGGTTTGGCGCGGGCAATGCCTGGATGCTGATCGATCTTGGCAACGTGCGCGCAGGCACTGCCATCCCCGAAAGCGCTTTCGCGATGTTCCAGCTGACGTTCGCCGCGATCACGCCCGCCCTGATGGCCGGTGCATGGGTCGACCGCGCCAGGTTCGGCTGGGTCGTGGCCTTCTGCGCGGCATGGAGCCTGCTGGTCTATGCCCCGGTCGCACACTGGGTCTGGGGCGGCGGCTGGCTGGCGACGGCAATGGGCACTCTGGATTTTGCGGGCGGCATCGTGGTGCACACCACTGCCGGCGTCTCCGCGCTGGTCGCCGCAATGCTGTTGGGCAAGCGCCAGGGCTTCCCGAAAACGCTGATGCTACCGCACAGCCCGTCGCTGACGATGGCGGGCGCGGCGCTGCTGTGGGTGGGCTGGTTCGGGTTCAACGGTGGATCGGCCCTTGCCGCCAACGATGACGCCGCCAGCGCCATCATCAACACCCATGCCGCCGCCGCCGTCGCCGCGCTGACCTGGCTGCTGATCGAAAAGCTGAGCGTGGGCAAGCCTACCAGCGTCGGTTTTGCCACGGGCGCCATTGCCGGACTGGCCACGGTCACTCCGGCCGCCGGTTTCATCTCACCGGGAGCGGCAATGCTGTTCGGGGTGCTGGCGGCGCTGGCCTGCTACCCGATGATCCAGATCATCAAGCAGCGGCTTGGCGTGGACGATTCCCTGGACGTGTTCGCAGTGCACGGCGTCGGGGGCATCATCGGTTCGCTGCTGCTGGGCGTGTTCCTGTCCGCTGACCTGGGCGGCACCGGGTATGCCGATGGTACGACCATGGCGTCACAGGTGGCGGCGCAGTTCGTCGGTGTGGGCGTGGTCGCGATCTGGTCTGCCGTGGTCAGCGCCGTGATTGCCGTGCTGATCAGCCTGGTGCTGCCGATGCGCGTCAGCGAGGACGAGGAGCGCGAAGGGCTGGACCTGTCGAGCCACGGGGAACGGGCATGGGAAGTGGACTGAACGCGTGTGCTGGCTTCGGGTCAACAGACGGGCGGGGGACCCGATGTTCCGCCGCCCTTCTTTGTATCTGCCGCCCGTGACGATCAGTCCCCGGTCAGGATCCGGTCAACCAATTGCTTCACCGTCGGGGTGAAATTGTTCGAATAGAACGGGTCCTGCTTGAAGCGATAGGCAGCATGGCCCGCGAACATCAGGTTCTTGTCGATATCGCCGCCATGCGCGATGTCCTGCAGCGTCTTCTGGATGCAGAAACTGCGCGGATCGGCCAGCCGCCCGGTCGTGTAATCGTCATGGTCCTTCCACGACGAGAACCCGCAGTGCGAGAGACAGCCCATGCAGTCCTTCTGGTCCTGCTGGATCACGGCGCGCTCTTCCGGTGATACGAACACCACGGTGTCATCGGGGGTCCGCAACGCTTCGGTAAACCCGGCACCATACCACGCCCGCGCCCGGTCCAGATCAGCGGGCGCAACCCAGAAGTTCTTGCCGCGAACGCCAACGTCGAGCTGCGCGGTGTGTTCACCCGCAGCGACCTTGGAATAGGGAATCTGCCGTTCCGAACGCCCTTCCAGCTCGCGCAGGAAGGGGTTGCGCACGGCCGAGCTGTAGAACCCCGTGGGCGAGAAGCGGTGCAACAGCACGTCACCTGGCTCCAGCGTGCGCAAGTGATCCTTCCACGCCTGCGGGATCGGACTTTCCTGCGTCAGCAGGGGCCGCGTGCCGAACTGGAAGGCGATGCTGCCCAGTTCCGGATTGTCGATCCAGTTTTCCCATTCGCGCAGGAACCACACCCCGCCCGCCATGACGATCGGCACGCTGTCGGCCACGCCTTCGGCGCGCATCGTGTCGCGCAGCGCCTTGACGCGGGGATAGGGATCTTCCGGCTTGCGCGGATCTTCCGCATTCGACAGGCCGTTGTGCCCGCCCGCCAGCCAGGGATCTTCATAGACCACCGCGGCCATCAGGTCCGGCACCTTGTGATAGGCACGCTTCCACAGCGCCCGGAACGCCCGGCCCGAACTGACGATCGGCAGGTAGTTCACATTGAAGCGCTGCGCGATTTCCGACAGCTTGTAGGGCATACCCGCGCCGCAGGTGACGCCCGCCACCATCCCGCGGGTGCGTTCCAGCACGCCTTCCAGGATCTGCTGGGCACCGCCCATTTCCCACAGCACGTTGATGTTGATCGCGCCCTGCCCATTGGAGATTTCATGGGCCCGCTTGACCTGTTCCACCGCGCCGGAAATGCCGTACTGGATCAGTTGCTCATGGCGTTCCTTGCGGGTCAGCGCGTCATAGACCTGCGGCACGATTTTGCCTTCGGGATCATAGCTGTCGGCGTTGACCGCGCTGACCGTCCCGATCCCGCCGGCCGCAGCCCACGCGCCGGAACTGGCGTGGTTCGAAACCGCCACGCCCTTGCCCCCTTCGACCAGCGGCCACACTTCCCGGCCACCGTAAAGGATCGGCTTCAAACCCTTGAAACTCATTGCGCTCCCGTCTTCCCCTGGGCCGTGTTGCACGGCTTGATTGCAGCGGGCGCCGGCCGGTCGCCGATCGCCTCGAACTGCGCGTAATAACCTTTGAGCTCCGGTTTACGGACAAATTCCACCAAGCGAAAGCCCACCGCCTGAAATTCACAGAAAAGCAGTGCGGGCGGAATGCCGTGCTGGTCGGTGGGGCGGTCGATGTCCACCACGATCACCTGGCCACCGGGGCGCAGCGCGGGACGCAGCCGCCACAGAAAGGCGTATGGCTCACCCACTTCGTGGTACATGTGCACCAGGAAGATCCGGTCAAAGCTGGATACCGGCAGGCGCGGATCGTCCGGCGCACCGGTCTTGATCGACACGTTGTCCAGCCGCTCCCGCTCGATCCGCTGGCCCAGCCGCTGGATCGCGCCGGGATCGATATCGACCGCCAGCACGCGCCCCTTGGCCCCGACCCGTTCCGCCAGGCGCACGGTGTAATAACCCTCGCCTGCGCCGATATCGGCCACGGTGGTTCCCGCGCCGATCCGCGCCAGGTCCATCACCACTTGCGCCTCGCCCAGATCGTCGCGCTGGTCTTCGGTCGAAACCTCATAGGCCCCAAGCGCCGAAACCGGCCGAAAGGCGCGCGGAAACTCACGCGAGGTTTCTGGCCGGTCAGCGTCGTTGTTCGGGGACTGAGTGCAGCCCGCCAAGGCCAGGACGGCGCCCAGCAAGGCCGCAAGCGGCCTCAATCGTCGTCCTCCACCTGCACCTTTTCACCCGTGACGCGCTGCGCCAGCGCGGCGGCCATATAGGGGTCAAGTGCGCCGTCGAGCACGTCGTCGGGCGAGGTGGAGGTAACCCCCGTGCGCAGATCCTTAACCAGCTGATAGGGCTGGAGCACGTAGGAGCGGATCTGGTGACCCCAGCCGATTTCAGTCTTGGCCTGATATTCACCCGACGCTTCCGCCTCGCGCTTGGCCAGTTCCGCTTCGTAGAGCCGCGCTTTCAGCATGTTCATCGCGGTCGCGCGGTTCTTGTGCTGGCTGCGGTCGTTCTGGCTGGCCACGACGATGCCGGTCGGCACGTGGGTGATGCGCACGGCCGAATCGGTGGTATTGACGTGCTGCCCGCCCGCGCCCGATGCACGGTAGGTGTCGATCTTGAGGTCGGCGGGATTGATTTCGATGTCGATGTCGTCATCGATCACCGGATAGACCCAGACCGAGCTGAAGCTGGTGTGACGGCGCGCGGAACTGTCGTACGGGCTGATCCGGACCAGTCGATGGACGCCGCTTTCGGTCTTGGCATAGCCATAGGCGTTTTCGCCCTTGATCAGCAGCGTCGCGCTCTTGATCCCGGCCTGTTCGCCCGCGTGGTAATCGACCAGTTCGACCTTGTAGCCATGCCGCTCCGCCCAGCGGGTGTACATCCGCTGCAGCATTTCGGCCCAGTCCTGGCTTTCCGTGCCGCCCGCGCCCGCGTGGACTTCCAGATAGGCATCGTTGGCATCGGCCTCACCCGCCAGCAGCGCCTGGACCTTGTCGGCATCGGCGCGTTCGGCCAGCGCGGCCAGCGCCGACAGGCCTTCCTGCACCGTGGCATCGTCGCCCTCGGCCTCGCCCAGTTCGACGTATTCGATGGCGTCGGCCATTTCCTGGCTTATCTGGTTGACCGTGCCGATCGAGGCTTCCAGCCGGCGCCGTTCCCGCATCACGGCTTCGGCGTCCTTGGGATTATCCCACAGCTTCGGGTCTTCGACCCGCGCGTTCAGCTCATCGAAGCGGCGCAGCGCGCGCTCCCAGTCAAGGAACTTGCGGACCAGCGCCAGTGCGGCGTTGATGCGGTCAATATGGGCCTGCCCTTCGGCACGCATGGGGATAATCTCCGACAAATCGCGAACCAGCGCACTAGCCGGATTGCCTGCAAAGTAAAGGCCCACCCATTGCCGGGCGGGCCTTCGGGGAACGACGGTGACTGGCGGTTCAGCGCTTGCGCTTGGGCTGCATCGCCCGCACGGCTTCCAGCGTGCGCTTCACGTGTTCGGCATAGTTCATGTTGGTATAGACCATTTTCACTGTGCCATCGCGCCCGATCACATAGCTGGTACGCGAGGTCAGCCCGGTAGCGGTGCCGTCCGGCTTGGTCAGCGCCACTTTATAGGCCTGGACGATGGCCGGAGAGGCCACGCCCACCGGAAAGGCATCGCGGCACGCCTCGGTCGAGAAGCGGACCTGGGTGTCGATCGTGTCTGCCGACAGGCCGATCACGCTGGCCCCGGCCTTGCGGAATTCGGGCATCGCCTCGGCAAAACCGTGCGCTTCCAGCGTGCAGCCCTGGGTGAAGCTCTTCGGATAGAAGTACAGCACGACCGGCCCCTTGCGCAGCGCGGCGTTGAGATTGAAGCCGAAGACCTTACCCGCCAGCGCACCCTGCGTCGCAAAGCCGGGCGCCCTGGCCCCCTGCGGCAGTTCGGCGGAGGCCGGAGCGGTGATGGCCACAATGGCGGCGACGGGAGCGGTAAGCAGAGTACGCAAGTTCATCATGCCCGCATGATTGCGCTGCCCGGCCCGCAATGTCCAGACCGCCCAAAGGCGGTGGTTACTGCACGGTGACACTGTTTTCGGGGGCGATGCTGGGGGTCGCCACCGGTTCCGCCCCATCGGTCACGACATCTTCGGTCGGTGCCGAACCGCGCCGGATCGCCGCCAGCAACTGGTCACGCTGGGCGGCCAGTTCATCCCGCCGCGTGGTCCGCTTGGCTTCGGTATCGGCCTTGAACGCTTCCCAGATGATCCCGGCCTTGGGTTCATCCGTGGGATTGCCGGCGAAGACCTGCTTGCCGCTCACCCGGTCCACCTTGACCATGTGGATGCCCGGCGGCGCGACGAACGGCACGCTGCTCCAGCGCGAGCGGCTGCCCTGCACGAACTGCTTGAAAATCGGCGCGGCAAACGTGCCACCCTGCACGTAGCCACCCAGCGAGCGCGGTTGATCGAACCCGATATAGACCGCGCCGACGATGTTCTGCGAACCACCCGCGAACCACACGTTGGTCGGGCCGGTCGTCGTCCCGGTCTTGCCGAACAGCGGCAGCCCCAGGTCGCGCAGCACCACCGCGGTCCCGCGCGTCACCACGCCTTCCAGCATGTGGACCACCTGATAGGCCGTGCGCGGATCGAGCACCTGCTTGCCCCGCTGGCCCAGGCGCGGCATCGGCTTGCCGTCCCACTGCGCCATGTTGCACTGGGTGCAGCGCCGGGTGTCCGCGCGCCAGATCACCTTGCCGTTCCGATCCTGCACGAAGTCGATCAGCGACGGCGTGTATTGCACCCCGTTGTTGGCCAGCGCGGCATAGGCGTTGGTCATCTGCAACACGGTCGTATCGCCCGCGCCCAGCGCGAACGACAGGAACGGCTGGTACTTGCCGATGCCGACGTCGGAAATGGTCTTGACCACGTTGTCCATGCCCGCGTCATTGGCGATCCGCACGGTCATCAGGTTGCGCGACTGTTCCAGCCCCCAGCGCATCGTGTGGGTTCCGCCAGCGCCGCGCATGTCAAAATTGCGAAAGCACTTCTGCCCCAGCTTGGCGCCCTGATAGACGCAGAACTGGCCGTCCAGCACTTCGCTGGCCGGGGTCATCCCCTGGTCCAGCCCCGTGGCATAGACGAACGGCTTGATGGTGGAGCCCGGCTGGCGCTGCGCCTGCGTGGCGCGGTTGAAGCTGGCCAGACCGCTATCGAACCCGCCCTGCATCGCCAGCACCCGGCCCGTGCGCGGATCCTGCGCGACCATGCCGCCGGACACTTCGGGAATGGTGCGCACGGCCCAGGCATTGCCGACCGGTGCGACCGCGATCACGTCGCCGGCCTTCAACGCGGACGGCAGGCCGGTGAGCGGTGCGGTCTTGCCATCGGCAAAGCCAATCGTCGCCTGCGACCCGCTGCGGCTGACCACGATCCCGATCCGCCAGTCCTGATAGCTGATCGACTTGTTAAGCGCGACCAGCGGCCCCAGCCACTTGTCCCCGCTCAGGTCCACGTGCTCGATCGGCTTGGTCCACGCGCGTCCGGCGTGATAGCGCATCAGGCCCGCGCGCAAGGCATCCTGCGCCGACTTCTGCAACTGCGGGTCCAGCGACGTGCGTACCCACAGGCCGCCTGCATAGACGCTGTTTGGTCCGTCCTCGGCCTTTTCGCCGTATTTCTCGATCAGGGTGCGGCGCACCTCCTCGACGAAGTAGCCGACCGAGGGGTCATAGCTTTCGGCCCGGCGCGGGATCACGCCCAGTGGCTGCAGCTTGGCAGCGGCAGCCTCGGCCGGGGTAGCCCAGCCATTGTCGACCATCTGGCCCAGTACATAATTGCGCCGCTCCAGCGCCTGCTCGGCATACTGCGCCCGGCCATACCGTTCCGGCGCCTTGGGCAGGATCGCCAGAAACGCGGCCTCGTGCAGTTGCAGGTCGGCCACGTCCTTGCCGAAATAGGCCCGCGCGGCGGCCTGAACGCCAAAGCTCTGCCGACCGAGCGGAATCTCGTTGAGGTACAGTTCAAGGATCTGCTGCTTAGTCAGTACGCCTTCGATCCGGCGCGCGACGATCATTTCCTTGAGCTTGCGGGTGATCGAGTATTCATCCCCGATCAGGATATTCTTGGCGACCTGCTGGGTAATGGTCGAGCCGCCCTTGGCCCGCTCGCCCGAACCGAACTTGGTCACATAGTCGATAACGGCCCCGGCCAGCCCGGTGTAGTCCACCCCGCCGTGGGTCCAGAACGTCTTGTCCTCGGCCGAGAGGTAGGCATTCACCAGCGGCTTGGGAAAATCGACATAGCGCAGCTGCACCCGGCGTTCGCGCGCATAGGAATAGACGATTTCGCCATCAATCCCGCGCACCATCGTCGGCAGCGGCGGCTGATAGGTCAGCAGGGTGTCCGCCGACGGCAGCGAACGCGTGACGAGCGCCCATAGCAGCAGGTTGAACGCAACCAGCCCACCCAGCGCGTAACCGCCAACCCGGAACCACTTGCTGCGCCGCCACTGCTCACGCGCCCAGTGGCCGATCGCCAGTTCGCCGAACCAGTCGCCGATGCGGGTAAACAGGTTCCCCGCATCACGCCGGATGCGCAGGCGGACGGATTCCCGCTCAGGGTGCTCAGAAGGTTCGGATTCCGACATCTTGCGCCGCCTCTAGCATGGCGAAAGCGCGTTTTGCCAGCGCCTTCCAAGGTTACCCCCAAGCACTGGGTCAGGTCCCGATCTGCGGCACGGCCTGCCGGGCGAAGTGAACCCGGATGGCGGCGGCCAGCACCGCGGCGATGGCCGCCCGTCCGGCGGGCGAGTTCAGCCGCTCCAGGTCATCGGGATTGTTGATATATCCGCTTTCGAACAGGACCGATGGCACGTCGGGCGATTTCAGCACCACGAATGCGCCCGATTGCGCGGCGCTCTCGCGGAACGGCAACTTGCCCTCGCCCTCGCGCAGGATCAGGCGCGCGAATTCTTCGGACCGGGCATTGGCCAGCCGCTGCGACAGATCGACCAGTGTGGCGTTCACCGTCGCGCTCTGCGTTTCAAGCCGGACCCCGTTGACCGCATCCGCGGCATTCTCTCGCGCGGCCATGCGCTCGGCAGTCTCGTTGCTGCCACGCTCGGACAGGGTATAAACAGTCGCTCCGCGCGCACTGCTGCCGGATTCCGTGCTGTCCGCATGGATCGAAATGAACAGGTCCGCGCCCAACCGCCGGGCGATGTTGTTGCGGTCGCTCAGCACCAGAAAGCGGTCATCCGCACGCGTCAAGGCCACGCGGACCCCGCCCCCGCGCAGCAGTTCGTCGCGCAGCGCCAGCGCCATCGCCAGGGTCAGCTGCTTTTCCTTGACCGCCCCTGCCCCCGCGCCCGGATCCTTGCCCCCGTGCCCCGCGTCGATCACCACCAGCGGGCGGCTGGCGTCTGCCGGGCCGAGGATTTCCGGCAGGTTGCCGCCATTGTCGGTCGGCGGCAGCATGACGGTGACGACATAATCCCAGCCCCTGCCCGGCGCCCCA
The DNA here is from genome assembly GCA_041909515.1 of Novosphingobium sp. Classification (GTDB taxonomy): domain Bacteria; phylum Pseudomonadota; class Alphaproteobacteria; order Sphingomonadales; family Sphingomonadaceae; genus Novosphingobium. The sequence goes on from JAYRDH010000011.1 coordinate 35,503, forward strand.
TAGATGCGATCCACCGCCACCATGCCGGCAAACACCGCAACCGGCGCCAGGAACAGCAGCAGCAGGAGAAGGATGCGACGCATTGCGGCGTGACTTAAAGTCCCGCAGCGCGCCGCGCAATCTTCCACGCCTCAACTTTACCGCTTTGTAATGAACTTGCCGCAAATGCGATCGGGTGCTAGGCACCGACGCACCGAAGAACGCACCCCCTCGATCATGAGGAGGCAGGGACCTTCGGCAAGGGAGAATTCCGGGACCATTACCCCCGGAATCACACAGGTTGATGCTGGAATGAAAAGCCGTTTGCCGTCCTGTCAGTCACAGCCCGCTCAGGGTTGGACGATGTGGATGGCTGGTCTTGCGCGGCCGCAATCGCCGCGCCTTTTCCGTCCCGCAGACACGCAACACGCCGCCGCAGCGCCTTTTTCAGGCAGCGGCTTGTCACACACTGTCGCGCGCCAGCCAGGGGTTTTCCCCGCCGGACGCGGCTGTTTCGCATACAATCGCGCCGGCCAGCCAGCCTCAGGCCTTCTCGCAAGGCTGAAGCGGCCGCCGCGCGCACGGAGAATTTACAATGACACAGCGCATGCTGATCGATGCGCGCCACCAGGAAGAAACCAGGGTGGCGGTGCTGAAGGGCAACCGGATTGAAGAATTCGACTTTGAATCTGCTGAACACAAGCAGATCAAAGGCAACATCTACCTCGCCAAGGTAACCCGCGTCGAACCGTCGTTGCAGGCGGCGTTCGTGGACTTTGGCGGCAATCGCCACGGCTTCCTGGCCTTCAGCGAAATCCATCCGGATTACTATCAGATCCCGAAGGAAGACCGCGAGGCGCTGCTGGCCGAAGAAGCGGCCCATGCCGAGGAAGAAGCCGCCCTCCGCGCCATCGCCGAGGGTGAGGAAGACTTTGTTGGTGACGACGAACTGGGTGAAACTCTGGCCGATGACATGGCCGGGACCACGCACGAGCATCACGACGATGATTTTGGTGGCGTGACCGAAGTCGACACCGCCGAAAAGGACGAAGTCGCCACGATCGAGGACGGCCTGATCGAAAACGCCTTTGACCACGAAGGCGAAGAAGCGGCCGAAGACGACGCGTCCGACAACCGCCGCCGCGGGCGCGGGCGCCGCCGCCAGGGCGGCAATGGCCGGGGCCACGCCAAGGAAGCCGACGAACTGCGCGCCAAGCGCATGGCGCTGCGCCGTCGCTACAAGATCCAGGACGTGATCCAGCGCCGTCAGGTGCTGCTGGTGCAGGTCGTGAAGGAAGAGCGCGGCAACAAGGGCGCCGCCCTCACCACCTACCTCAGCCTCGCGGGCCGCTATTGCGTGCTGATGCCGAATTCCAGCCACGGTGGCGGGATTTCGCGCAAGATCAGCTCGGCTTCGGACCGCAAGCGGCTGAAGTCGATCATCGCGGAACTGGACCTGCCCAAGTCGATGGGCTGCATCGTCCGTACCGCCGGGCTGCAGCGCACCAAGACCGAGATCAAGCGCGACTTCGATTACCTCGCCCGCCTGTGGGATGAAATCCGCGAAAACACGCTGAAGTCGTCTGCTCCGGCGCTGATCCATTCGGACAGCGACCTGATCAAGCGCGCGATCCGCGACATCTACAACCGCGAGATCGAGGAAGTCGTGGTCGAGGGTGAGCATGGCTACCGCGCCGCCCGCGACTTCATGAAGCTGCTGATGCCCAGCCACGCCAAGCGGGTGAAGGCCTATTCCGATCCGGTACCGCTCTATCAGCGCTATGGCGCGGAAGACCAGCTGACCGCGATGTACGATCCGGTCGTCCAGCTGAAGAGCGGCGGCTACATCGTCATCAACCCGACCGAAGCGCTGGTGTCGATCGACATCAACTCCGGCCGTTCCACCAAGGAACACGGGATCGAGGCGACGGCGCTCTCCACCAACCTCGAAGCCGCGCGCGAAATCGCCCGCCAGTTGCGCCTGCGCGACATGGCCGGGCTGGTCGTGATCGACTTCATCGATATGGAGTACAGCTCCAACGTCCGTAAGGTCGAAAAGGCGATGAAGGACGCGCTCAAGAACGATCGCGCCCGTATCCAGGTTGGCCGCATTTCCAGCTTTGGCCTGATGGAAATGAGCCGCCAGCGTCTGCGCACCGGCGTGCTCGAAGCCACCACGCGCGGCTGCCCGCATTGCGACGGCACCGGCCTGGTTCGCACCGCGTCGAGCGCGGGCCTGTCGGCGCTGCGCCTGATCGAGGACGAGGCCGCCAAGGGCAAGGGTTCGGTCATCTCGCTCTATGCGTCGACCGAAGCCGCCGTGTACCTGCTCAACGCCAAGCGCGCCGATCTTGCCGAGATCGAGGAACGCTATGGCGTGCGCGTCGAAGTGCTGCCCGAAGGCGAGAACGAGGGCGCGAAAATGCGCGTCGTCTCGTCCGGTCCGCGTCCGGAATTCGTACCCCGGTTCGAACCGATCATCGACGAGATCGAAGACGACGTGATCGAGGACGACTTCGACGACGAGATCGAAGCGGAAGATCGCCGCGAGCGGGATTCGGACGAGGGCGACGAGCGTGGGAAGCGCCGCCGCAAGCGCCGCCGCCGGGGCGGTCGTGGCCGCGACGAGGATCGTGCCGGTGAAGCGCGCGACGAAAGCGAAGCCGAAACCGACAACGAAGCCGAGGACGACAGCGCCTCTGACGAGGAAACCGGCGTTGAACAGCTTGAGGACGAAGGCGACAATGGCGAGGCTCCGCGCAAGCGCCGCCGTCGCGGGCGTCGTCGGCGTGGCGGCCGCAGTCGTGGCGAAGGCGACAACGGCGAGGGCGACAACGGCGAGACGCTGGACGGCGGGTCCGAAGGCGATATAACCGAAGTGCCCGAAGCCGAACCGGCTCCGGTCGCCGCAGCGGTGGAAGGCACCGAAGCGGCTGAACCGGTTGCCGAGGCAACCCCTGCCAAGCCCAAGCGCACTCGCAAGAAGAAGGCGGATGTCGCTGCGGAAGCTCCGGCGGAAACCACGGATGAAGCGACCAGTGAGGCTGCTGCTGAACCTGTGGCAGCGGAAGCTCCGGCCAAGCCCAAGCGCACCCGCAAGAAGAAGGCCGATGCCGCTGCGGAAGCTCCGGCGGAAACCACGGATGAAGCGGACAGTGAAGCTGCCGCTGAACCGGTGGCAGCGGAAGCTCCGGCCAAGCCCAAGCGCACCCGCAAGAAGAAGGCTGATGCCGTAGTGGCTGAAACGCCGGTCGAAGCAGACGTTGCGGTCGAACCGGAACCTGCCGCGGAACCGGTCGCGGCCGAAGCGCCGCCGGCAGACGAAGCATCCTCCGAACCGCCGCGTCGCGGCTGGTGGCAGCGTACGTTCGGCGATTGATCTTCGCCACGGCGCGTACAAACAGGAAGGCCGCCGGAGCAGATGCTTCGGCGGCCTTTTCCTTGCCTGCGGTGAAAGACGACCGGTTATTCGGTCCGGATCGCCTCGCCCCACTCCATCCAGCCAGCCCAGCGCGGCACTTTGGGGGTGTAGCGCTGCCCCAAGGAATGCACCGCAAAGCCTGCCTGATCGACAGCACCATTGACCGGCCGGGTCAGGTGACACCCACCCGCCAATCGCTTCCACACCGGCTCGATGCGGTTCTGCCACTTGCGCACCCCGGCGTCGGGGGCACGGCCATGTTCCGCATACAGCAGCTTTCCGCCCGGTTTCAGGATCCGGCGCAATTCCCGCAGGGTCTGTGCCTGATCGCTGACCGAGCAGAGTGTGAACGTACAGACCACGCTGTCGAAACTGTCGTCAGCAAAGGGAATCGCCTCTCCGAAGCCGGGCCGGATGTCCGCCGCCCAACCCTTTTCGGCAGCAGCCGCACGGGCATAATCCAACCCCTTGGCCGACGGGTCCATCCCTGAAAACGACGTAACTTTGGCGCAGTCATAGAACTGCTGGTTGATCCCGCCGCCGCAGCCGATCTCGAACACGGCACCAGTGGCCAGCGGCACCACCTGTTCACGCAGTTTCATGATGCCCGGCGCGCTGCAAGCACACTGAATGAAGCGCGGTACGATGTGTTCCTCGTACCACTGGCCCAGTCCCATCGGCGATCCCCCCTTTGTTTGTGTTGGCGGCGATCATGCCACAATCGCGCGCAAGGGAAAGCTAGAATGGAATGCGCTGACCGTCCCAGGCAAAGCTGTGGCCACTATCGGCGGGGGTCAACCCGCCCAGCACATCCAACAGATAGCCCGCGCTCTGCGCAGGACTGAACAGCTTTTCCGGCACGACACCGCGCTGAAACGGCGCGGACAGGCCCGTATCGACCGTGCCGGGATGCAAGGTTACCGCGAGCGCGCGGGGATGCGTCCGGGCCAGTTCGATCGCCGCCCCCCTGATCAGCATGTTCAGCGCCGCCTTGGCCGCGCGATAACTGTGCCACCCGCCCAGCCGGTTGTCCGAAATCGACCCGACCCGCGCCGACAACGCGGCAAACACCGCGCGTCGATCCCGCGCCAGCAACGGCAGGAAATGCTTGGCCACCAGCGCCGGGCCGATCGCGTTCACGGCATAGGATTCGGCCATAGCCGCCGGGTCCAGCGCACGCAGGGCCTTTTCCGGGCCGGTGCCATCCGCCAGCGTCAGCGCCCCGCTGGCCACCAGCACAAGGTCCAGCGGCCCATCCCGGCCAATCGCCAGCGCCGCCGCGGCAATGCTTGCTTCGTCACCCAGATGCAGAGGGAGCACCGCCGCAGCCGGTTGCCTTACCCGCGCCGGATCACGCGCCAGGGCGTACAGGCCCTGCCCGCCGAATCGCCGGTGCACTTCGGCCAGCAAGGCTCCACCGATTCCGCCACTTGCCCCGATCACTGCCGCACGCATCGTCATGAGTCGTTCTTGCGATGGATTGTGCCAGACCACCATCCGTCTTTGGTCCATACCGGCACACCATTGTCATAAATTGCGGATGTCGCATTCGGGCAATTGTGCGGACGGCATGGCACAGCTAAGGTCGAATGGCATGGAAGCGCCAACAACCCATTCAACTGACTTGAAATTATTGCCGCAGCTGACCGAAAAGCAGCGCGAGGTGCTGGCGCTTGTCGCAGATAATCGCACCAGCAAGGAAGTTGCCGCACTGCTGAGCATTTCCGAGTCGGCGGTCAATCAGCGGATCGAGATGATCCGCAACCGTCTGGGTGGAATTCCACGCGGCGAACTGGCCCGGCTCTATCGCCAGGAACTTGAAAATTTTCAGCGGATTTCCGCCACTTTTCCACCGACATGGCAGAAAATCCAGCTTCCCGAACCGCCCGCTGACGGCGAGGGGAGCGGGGCGGAAAGTATCTCGCCGTCGGTTCCTGTCGGGTCGCAAGCTGGTGCGGGGCCTGGTCGAGATGGGTCGCAACTTTCCCCTGCAACGCTTCCGGGTGAGTCATCGTGGCTCACCCGGGACACCAGGGGCACCGCGCTGGTACGCGGGGTTGCGATTACCGCGATCATCATCACCGGCATGGCCATCGCGGCCCTGATCACCAGCTGGCTGGGCTGACCGGTGAAATTTTCCCCCAAGGACCACCTTGCCCCGGCGCGATGAATCGCTAGAGAGAGGCGCAAAGCGGCTTCAGGCGCCGCGTAGCGACAGGGATTGATATGGCGACCTTCACTCTTCCCGCGAACAGCAAGATCAAGGGCCAGGGCATTCACCACAAGGCCGATGGTGCCGCCAAGGTGAAGAAGTTCACCGTCTATCGCTATGATCCCGACAGCGGCGAAAACCCGCGTTACGATACGTTCGAGATCGACCTCGACAATTGCGGGCCGATGGTGCTCGACGCGCTGATCAAGATGAAGTCGGAAATGGATCCGACCCTCACCTTCCGCCGCTCGTGCCGCGAAGGCATCTGCGGTTCCTGCGCGATGAACATCAACGGTCGCAACGGGCTGGCCTGCACCACCGCGATCGAAGACCTGAAGGGCGAAGTGCGGATCACGCCGCTGCCGCACATGGAAGTGATCAAGGACCTCGTGCCCGATTTCACCCACTTCTATGCGCAGTACGCCTCGATCCGTCCGTGGTTGCAGACTGTGTCGACCACGCCTTCGGGCAAGGAACGCCTGCAGTCGCCCGAACAGCGCGAGAAGCTGGACGGCCTGTATGAGTGCATCCTATGCGCGTGCTGCTCCACCTCGTGCCCCAGCTATTGGTGGAACAGCGACAAGTTCCTGGGCCCGGCGATCCTGCTGCAGGCCTATCGCTGGCTGGCCGACAGCCGCGATGAAATGACCGGTGAGCGGCTGGACGAACTGGAAGATCCGTTCCGGCTCTATCGCTGCCACACGATCATGAACTGCGCCAACGTCTGCCCCAAGGGCCTCAGCCCGGCGCGCGCGATTGCCGAAATCAAGAAGATGCAGGCCGAACGGCACGTCTGAGTGAGCGACGGCGTGGCATTTCAATATGGTCCCTCGCCGGACCATCCGGGTTGGTTTACCTGGAACCTGACCGACCAGACGCGCTTTAACGGGCAAGTCATGGGCGAGCTGCTGGTCCGGCGCGAGGGCGATGATCGCTGCCGCCTGCGGATGTTCCCGGAACGCAAGCATTCCAACCTGCTGAACATCGTCCATGGGGCGATTACGCTCGCCCTGATCGACATCTCGCTGTTTGCCGCGATGCGCACCCTGCTGGAAGGCGACGCGGGCGGATCGGTGACGCTGGAGCTGTCCAGCCAGTTCACCGGGGCCGGGCAACTGGATGCGCCGCTGGATGCCGTGGTCGAAGTCATGCGCGAAACCCGGCGGCTGGTATTCCTGCGCGGCACCGTGGTCCAGGGTGAACAGGACGAAAACCTGGTCGCGACCTTCTCTGGCATAGTCCGCAAGCCGACTGGCACATGACCCGCGTTCTGGCGCGGTACGAGGAACTGGTCGCCGCCGGCGAACTGCGACCCGATCCGGAGCAGCGCGCTGCGGCGCAGCGTCTCGGCCGCCTTCAACAGGAATTGGAAGCCCCTGCCGCCACGGGCCTGATCGGCAAGCTGTTCGGCAAGAAACAGGCGCCCTCCCCGCGCGGACTGTACCTGTGGGGCGGCGTCGGGCGCGGCAAATCGATGCTGATGGACCTGTTCCATGACAGCCTGGCCATCCCGGAAAAGCGCCGGGCGCATTTCCATGCCTTCATGCTGGAAGTCCACGCCCGGCTGCGCGAAGCGCGCAAGGGCGAGACGGGCGATCCGATCCCGCCGGTGGCCGCCGCCCTGGCCCAGGGGCTGCGGGTGCTCGCCTTTGACGAGATGGTGGTGAACAATTCGGCCGACGCGATGATCATGTCGCGGCTGTTCACCGCGCTGATCACGGTCCACGGGGTGACCATCGTCACCACTTCCAACCGCGCGCCGTCCGAACTCTACAAGGACGGGCTGAACCGTGAACACTTCCTGCCGTTCATCGCCCTGATCGAGCGTGAGCTGGACGTCATGGCGCTGAACGGACCGGTCGATTACCGGCTGGAACGGCTCGGCGGGATCGGCACCTGGCATACCCCGCTGGGCGATGCCGCCACGGCGCAAGTGCGCGAGGCATTCTTCCGCCTGACCGACTACCCACCGGAAGACAGCGCGCATGTCCCCTCGGCCGACCTCGACGTGGGCGGCGGACGAATCCTGCATGTACCCAAAAGCCTGAAGGGCGTGGCCGTGTTCAGCTTCAAGCGGCTGTGCGCGGAAGCGCGCGGCGCATCGGACTACCTTGCCATCGCCCAGACCTATCACACGGTGATCCTGGTCGGGATTCCGCGCATGGGGCCGGAAAACCGGAACGAGGCCGCCCGTTTCGTGACCCTGATCGACGCCCTGTACGAACACAAGGTCAAGCTGCTCGCGACGGCCGATGCTACGCCCGAACAGCTCTATTCCAGCGGCGATGGGCGGTTCGAATTCGACCGCACCATCAGCCGCCTGATAGAAATGCAAAGCGCCGATTACCTCGCTGCCGGACACGGCGAGGAATAGGCGCCCTCCGATCAGAACTCCAGCCGCGCCGTCAGCCGGATGTCGCGGCCGGCCAGCGGCGCGTAATCCTTCAGGAACGAGGCATGGCGGCGCGCGGTCACGTCGAACAGGTTGTTCGCGGCAAGCGTGAAGCTGAGCGGACGTTCCTTGCCCCACGGGCGATAGGCGATCTCGGCATTCACCGTGGTGTAACCGGGCGTCACCGTTTCAAACGCGGCCACGCGGTCCTGCTGGCTCACCCGCTCCACTTCCGCCCGCAGATCGAGCTTGGGCGAATGGGCAGACAACCCGGCCAGCACCCGCAACGGCGGGATGCGCGGCGCCGGGCCTTGGCCGGTGATCTCGGCATGGACCCAGTCAGCCAGCGCGTCGGCCTTGATCGTCCACGCCCCCGGCTTGGCCAGCGTCACTTCGCCCTGCACTTCAAAACCGTAGAGCTTCGCGTCGGCCTGGGACATCTGATAGACCGGCAGCCCATCCTCAAACCCGCCAGTCCGGGCTTCGTAGATGAAATTGCCGAACCAGCTGTGATAGACCGAAGCTTCCAGATCGAATCCGTCCCCGCTGCCGCGCAGGATCGCCTCGACACTGGTCGCGCGCTCCTTGCGCAGGGCCAGGTTGCCGATTTCATACGTTTCAGTGCCATGATGCGGCCCGTTGGCGAACAGTTCCTCGGCCGAAGGCGAGCGCTCCGCCCGTGACACGTTCGCACCGATCTTCCAGCCCGGCGCAACATCATAAGCCGCACCGACCGAACCGGACAAGGCCTCGAACGTTCGCCCCATCACGGTAAACTGGCTCTGGTCCGGCAACGGTTTGGATTCCAGCCGCGACCGTTCGTACCGCAGGCCTGCTTCCAGTCGCAGCGGTCCACGCTGGAACTGCTGGACCGAGAACAGCCCGAACTGCCGGGTGTCATTGCGTGGCAGATAAGCCTCATCGCCCACGACATTGAAGTCGCGCATGACGAACTGCACGCCGCTGGCCCCGGTCCAGCCATTGCGATCAGACTGGACCAGTTCCAGCCGGCCTTCCATGCCCTTGTTGAAAAACGTGGTTCCGACGCTGCCATCGGGCAGAACCTCGGCGTGGCTGTAGTTGCCATAGGCATAGCGGAACGCGACCTTGTCGAGCAGGTCGTCGCCGACCAGCACTTCGGCCTTGGCGTCAATGCGGTCCTGCTTGAGGTGCAGCACCGGGGCTTCCTGATGCTGGCCGGGCAGCGTCGCCAGGCGGATCGGAATCCCATAGCGGCTGTCGTACCGGCTATAAGCGAGCCCGATGCTGCCGCCCTCGTTGATGTAAGCCAGCCCCGCCCCTGCGGTCCAGGTCCGCGCCGCACTGTTGGGCAAGCGGCCCTGCACTGCCGCGTTGGCGGCGAAATCGATCTCCTCGTCCGCATGGTCGTGATCATCATGCAGTTCGCCCTCCGCGTCCTCGTCGTGCGGCAGCAGGCTCGACGCCAGGGCTTCCGCGCGCAGCGCCGGGGTCAGGGCGTATCCGCCAATCCGCATGTCGTTCGATTTGAAGTAGGAGCCATCCAGATGCGCCACCCAGCCGCCGCCCAAAGCGATGTCGGCCGAACCGCTGAGCGAGCGTTCATCCGCTGCTGAGCCATACGTGCCGAGCATGGCCAGGTGCACCGGCTCATCCGGCTCGATGATCGGAATGCGGTGATCGATCACGTTGACCACGCCGCCGATTGCCGCCGAACCGTATTGCAGGGACTGCGGGCCGCGTAGCACCTCGATCCGGTGGGCCAGCAGCGGGTTGATGGCCGGGGCGTGGTCCGCCGAGGTATTCGAAACGTCGATCGAGCCGATCCCGTTGGACAGCACCCGCACCCGTTCCCCCTGCAATCCGCGCAGCACCGGCCGCGAGGCGCTGGGACCGAACGACGTTGCCGAAACCCCCGGTGTATGAGCCAGCGTATCGCCGATCGAAGCCCGCAGAACTGCAGTCAGTTCCTCACCGCGCAGCACCGCGACACCGGACAGAACATCCTTGCGGGAAACCTGCACCGCACCGGTGACCACGATGTCGCGGTCATCGTGCGTGTGGTAAATGTCGTTCACGTCGTCATGGTCTACCGATTGCGCCAGCGCGGGCGCGGCGGCTGCAAGCGACAGGGCCAGGCTGGTTCCAAGCAACAACTGCGTATTCATCGTAACTCCCGATCAACGGCGGCAGCGAAGGGCCAGCCGTGCGCGTGATCCTCCTAGCGCGCCAGAAGAAATGTTACAACATTACATTGCGAGGCAGGACCGGATTTCGCCCACCCACTTGAACGGTTCATCGCAATAACCATCTCCCACCATTCCGGCGGCCACACCCCGCCGAGGGGAATTGCAGACATGATCGAGGTTAGACCTTTCGCGGCTCTCGGCCACGCCAATCACGGCTGGCTGGATGCCACCCACCATTTCAGCTTTGCCGCGTATCATGATCCCGCCCGCATGGGCTGGGGCCGCATTCGCGTGTGGAACGATGACGTCATAGCGCCAAAAAGCGGATTTCCGCCGCATCCGCACCGAGACATGGAAATCATCACGTTCGTGCGCAGCGGCGCGATCACGCATCAGGACAGCCTGGGCAACCGCGGGCGGACCGGCGCGGGCGACGTTCAGGTGATGAGCGCCGGGACAGGGATCACGCACGCGGAGTACAATCTGGAAGACGAGACGACGACCCTGTTCCAGATCTGGATCATGCCTGACAGGTCCGGCGAGCAGCCGGGTTGGGGCCAGCGCGAATTCCCGCGCGGGGAGCGCGCGGGCCGCTGGGAGATCATGGCCAGTGGTACCCCAGAGCAGGATGACGCCCTGCCAATCCGCTGCGATGCCCGCGTGCTGGCCGCCACGATCGCGGCGGGCGACAGCGTTACATATCAGGCCGATCCCGCTCGGCATCAGTACCTGGTCGCCCCGACAGGTCGCATTCGCGTAAACGGCCATCTGGCCAACCCGCGCGATGGTGTGGCCATTACCGGCGAAACCACCATCACGGTCGAAGTACTAGACGCAGCCGAAGTGGTGCTGGTCGACTCGCGCTAGGCGGCACTGGCCGCGCGCGGGCGCTTTGCCTGCGCACTGGCCAGTCGCTGCATCAGCTTCAAGTCCTGCTCACGCAGCTGCACGGCGGAGTTGGCCCAGTGATCGACGATGTCACGCAGTTCTTCCAGCGGGATCGGGTTGGCGCAGCGGCTGGCCCGCCGCGCGCCGACCAGGCCGGCATGGCGGCGACTCGACTTGGCCATGAAATCCCGCACGGCGGCCACGCCCTGCCCCGGATCGGCCAGTTGGTGCACGATCCCCAACGCGTGCATCTGCTCCGCGCTGTACGTTTCGTTGCTCAGGATCACCCGGTCGGCCATCGCCGCGCCCAGCTTGCGCGAGAGAATCGCGTGCGCGCCCATGCCGGGGAACAGGCCGAACATGACTTCGGGCAGCCCGAACGTGGAGCCGCGCTCGGCAATGATGTAATCGAACGACAACAACGCCTCGAACCCGCCGCCCAGCGCCTGGCCCTGCACCAGCCCGATCGTAAGGATGGGAAGGTCCAGCGCGTTGATATTGCGGTGCAGGATTTCCACGCAGCGATAACCATAGGCGGCCAGACCATCACGGTTGCCGTCGCGAATCAGTTGCTGGAACAGTTCCAGATCGCCGCCAAAGCAGAACACCCCTGGTGCGCGGCTTCCCAGCACCAGGTATTTGAGCGGCACGCGGTCCGCGCCGAAACTGTCGGTAATGAGGCGCTGCCAGGACACGAAATCCGTCAGCATCGTGGGCGTGAAACTGGGCCGGCCAACCGGTCGCATGAAGGTCCAGAGTGCCTCTTGCGATTCGTCGTAGAGCACGTCCAGCTCATCCAGAGCGAGCAGTTCCGGGGGTATGCTTAACCGCTGCTGGGCCGAATGGGCCAGCAGTTCTGCGTGATCGTCCGGCAAACCGATAGCTGACAGGTCCGTGTTGCCAGAGGAGCGCAAACCATCTTCAAGATCGCTTGAAATACGATCCATATACCCCTCTAAAATATAAAAAGTTCCGCAAAATTCGGGAACGTCATGACAGCTACCAGAAAGAGAGTATGCTACGCAGGACTCGCTTGGCAAAGGAATTCTTAACCAATTTGCCGGGCAAGAGTCCCATTTCCGGTCATTCAGATCGCAGGCGCAGCAAGCCAAGTCCGGCCACCAGCGCGCCGGCCGCTACGGCCAGCATTGGCCAGACGTGCGGCCAGATCAACGCGGGCGGCAATCCCTTCAGAAACAACCCATGGCAGATCGTCAGCATGTGGCTCAACGGATCGATCCGCGACACCAGTTGCAACCACTGCGGCATCCCGTCGACCGGGCTGGCGTAGCCTGACAGCAGCATCAGCGGGACGATCACCAGGAACCCGCCGAGGAACGCCTGCTGCTGGTTTTGCGAAACCGTCGAAATCGCCAGACCGATGCCGGTAATGGCCAGGCTGAAGCTGGCAATCGCGGCCAGCATCAGCACCAGCGACCCGTTGAACGGAACATCCGACACCAGCGGAATGACCAGCACGTACAGTCCGCCGTTGAACAGGCCCACGCAGAATGCCGGCACACACTTGCCCAGCAGGATTTCCCAGTGCCGCATCGGCAGCGCCATCAGCTCGTCATAGGTGCCGAACTCCCGCTCGCGGGCGATCGCCTGGACCGAAACCGACAGCACGATCACGGTGGTGATCAGGGTGATCATGCCGGGCAGGGTAAACCACCGGTATTCGAGGTTCGGATTCCACCAGTGCCGCGCGACGACTTCGGGTTCGGGATGAGCGCTTTCGGGTCGCAGCATCGTGCCGGTATCGTTGGCGATGTCGGCCAGGTATCCGGCGACGATCTGCGCCGCGTTGATCCTCCGTCCATCCAGCAGCAGCCCCATTTCCGCAGTTTCGCGCCGGGCATACTGGGCCGACAGATTGGGCGGGATGACCAGCCCGGCCAGCACCTCGCGCTGCTCGATCCCCTCGCGCAGCGCGGCTTCGCTGGGGTAGAAGGCAATCGCGCGGATGTTCCGGCTGCCCCCCAGTGCGGCAAGGAACTGTTCCGAGGCTACGCCATTGTCGCGGTTGACCACGCCAATGTCGATGTTGCGCACTTCCAGCGTGGTCGCGAAGCCGAACAGGATCAGCTGGACGATGGGCGAAATGACCAACGTGGTCAGTACCCGCCGATCGAGCAGCACCACTTTCAGCTCTTTCAGCGCCATCGCCTTGACGCGGGTCCACCAGCTCATGCGATCCTCCGCGTGATCGCGCGGGTGACGCGCAGGAAGAAAAAGCCGCCGAATAACAACAAGATCGCGATGTTTGGTAAGAACAATTCCCAGACGTCACCGACCAGGAACACGCTCTGCAACGAGGGGATCAGGTAACGGGCCGGAACGATGTAGGTCAGCCACTGGATCGCGGTCGGCATCGAATCGATCTCGAACAGGAAACCGGACAGCAGCAGCGAGGGCAGGAAGCCCGACAGCAGCGCGAACTGGGTGGAGACGAACTGGTTCTTCGTGCCCGCCGAAATCAGCAGCCCCTGCCCCAGCACTGCGGCCAGGAACGCCGAGGCGATAAGAAACAGCGCCAGCACTGAGCCATGGAAGGGCAAACCGTAACCGAACACCGCCACCACGACGCAGAGCGCGGTCGAGGCAAGGCCGAGCACGTAGTAGGGAATGAGCTTGCTCAGCACGAGCGCGGGAATCGAGATCGGCGTGGCCAGCAGCCCCTCCATCGTCCCGCGTTCATACTCGCGCGCCATGATCAGCGCGGTCAGCAGGCTGCCGATCATCGCCATGACGATGCCGATGGCGCCGGGCACCAGCATGTAGCGGCTCTCCAGCCCCGGATTGTAGGTATAGCGCGGCAGGATCTTGAGCACCGGGGTGACCGGAATGTCGAGTTCGCCCGCTTCCGCCTCGACCCATTCCTTCAGCGCCCCGCGCAAGTGGCCGGTCAGGAAGGTGGCGGTGTTGACCTGGCTGCCATCGGTGATCAGCTGGATATCGATGGGCTGCAAGCGGGCCAGCCCGGTTTCGAAGCCATCGGGGATCACCACGATCCCGCGCAAGTCGCCGGTCCGCATGCCCTGTTCCAGCGCGGCAACGGAAGGGCCCTCCTCGATCGCGAAATAGGAATTGCGCGAGAGCGTGGCGATCAGCTCACGCGAGGCGCGGGTGTGATCCTGATCGACGACGCCAGTGCGGGTGCCGTGAACGTCCAGCGACACCGCGCTGCCGAACAGGAACATCAGGATCAGCGGCATCAGCACGACCAGCCCGAACGTCGAGGGATCGAGCCAGACTTGCGCCCACTCCTTGCGCCGGATCGCGGCGGCGCGGCGCCACAGCAGGGGATCGCGCGCGCTCATGCCGCGTTCGCCGCCGTGACGCGCTGGGCCATGATCAGCGCGATGAAGGCTTCTTCCAGTGTCGCCGCCCCGCCGCGCTGGCTGGCATGGCGTTTCAAGTCCGCCGGGGCGCCCTGCGCAATGGCTTCGGACTGGTTGACCAGCAACAGCCGGTCGCAATTCTCCGCCTCGTCCATGAAGTGCGTGGTGACCAACACGGCGGTGCCGCGCGCGGCGATGGCGTTGATGTGGTGCCAGAATTCTCGCCGGACCAGCGGATCGACGCCAGAGGTCGGCTCGTCCAGAAACAGCACCGGCGGGGTATGCAGCACCGCCGCCCCCAGTGCGAGGCGCTGCTTGATCCCCAGCGGCAACAGCCCCGCCCCGCTGCCCCAGTACGGTTCCAGCGCCAGCGCGCCAACCACCCGCTCGATCGCCTCGCTCGCCGCGCTGCCGCTCAAGCCATAGGCACCCGCGATGAACTTCAGGTTCGCCGCCACGGTCAGGTCGCCATAGAGCGAGAACTTCTGCGGCATATAGCCCATCGCCTCGCGCGCGGCGGCCCGCGCGGTCAGCAGGTCGCGCCCCGCCACGGTGCCGCGCCCACTGGTCGGGGCGAGCAGCCCGCAGAGCATCCGGAACGTCGTCGACTTGCCCGCACCATTGGGGCCAAGCAACCCGAAGATCTCGCCCGGCGCGACCGTGAAGGAAATGTCCTGCGCCGCCGTGAAATCCCCATAGCGCCGGGTCAGGCCCACCGCCGCAATCGCCGCCTTGTTCGCACCCGTTTGCCGCAACGGAAACGCGGCAGCGAGTGCACTGGGGGGCAGCCGCGCGCCGTCGTCCAGCGTCGCGGCAAAGCCTTCCTCCGCGCTGGCGGCAACCGGCCCCCACCCCTCGCCCGCCGGTGTGGCCCCGGTCCGGGTGACCACGCGCAGCCCGGCGCCGGTGATCGAGGCAGTGACAACGTCCGGCCGCTCCAGCGCGGCTTGCAGCGACTGGCGACGGCCCGCGTCGGAGAGCGGCGTGAAATAGACCTTGCCTGCGGCCCGCTCGGCCAGACCCGCAGGCGGGCCGGCATAGCGCACCTGCCCATCGTGGAGCAGCAGCACGTCATCGCAGCGCTCGGCGTCTTCCAGGATCGAGGTGGTCCAGACTATGCTGCTGCCCGGTCCGGCCAGTTCCTGTGCGAGCTGCCAGATTTCCCGCCGCGACACCGGATCGACCCCGACCGAAGGTTCATCCAGCAGCATCAGCGGCGGCGCGGCCACCACGGCGCAGGCCAGCGCCAGTTTCTGCCGCATCCCGCCCGACAGCTTGCCCGAAGGCCGGTCCCGGAACGCGCCCAGTCCGGTCAGGCCATAGAGCTGTTCCATCCGCTCCGGGCTGTCATCCGGCTCCACCCCGCGCAGCCGCGCGTAAAGCTCAAGGTTCTGCCGCACGGACAGTTCGGCATAGAGCGCCCCGCTTTGCGGCATGTAGCCAACCCTGCCCCGGTCCAGCGCGGCAACGGGCGCGCCCAGCACTTCCACCGTGCCGTCATCCGGTTCGATCAGGCCGGCCATGATCCGCATCAAGGTGGTCTTGCCCCCGGCGTCGGGGCCGACCAGCCCCAGCAGGCGACCGGGCGCGAGCGTGAGGCTGACCCCGTCCAGCGCCTGCACCGGCGGCGCGCCACGCCGCGCGCCCTTGAAGCGCTTTGACACGCCTTCAAGCCGGAGGAGCGGCGCCTCCGCCACGGTCCCGCGCTCAGTTCCGGCCGGTGGGGACGATTACGGTCACCGGCTGGCCTTGTCGCAATTGCCCCTTGGGGTCGTTGACGGTGAGCCGCACGCGATAGACCAGATCGGTCCGCAGCTGTTCGGTCTGCACGGTCTTGGGCGTGAATTCCGCGACAGAGGAAATGAACCCGATCTTCGCGTCCCATTCCTGATCGCTGCCATCGACCCGCACTTTTACCGCCTGGCCGGGCCGGATTTTGGGAAGGTCGGGTTCCGCGACATAGGCCCGCACCCGCACCGGCTGGGTCAACGCCAGCGTCATCACGGTCTGCCCCGGCTGAACGATGGCCCCCACTTCGCGCGCGCGGGTCAGCACTTGTCCGGGTTCGGCCGCGCGGATCACCGCGTCGGCCAGATCGGTCGACACGGCCTGCCGCTCAGCCTCGATCGCGCTGCGGTTGGCCAGGCTGGCGGCCTGTTCTTCCCTGCGCACCCCTTCCTGCGCCAGCGAGAGCGCGGCGCGGGCGGCGTCCGCACGGGCGCGCGCGGCATCCACGCCGGCCTCTGCCGTCTGCACTTCGGCGCGGCTGATAAAGCCCTGGCCGACCAGCGACTGGCGGCGTTCCAGCTGGCGGCGCGCCTCGACCAGCGCGGCCTCGGCGCTGGCGAGCGCGGCCTGCGCCTCTGCAATCTGTTGCGGGCGGGACCCGTTCAGGTCGCGGCTGGCGAGGGCAGCGGCTCCGGCAAGGCGTGCCTCGGCCTGGGCAAGCTTGTCCTGCAAGGGGCGGGTATCGAGCTGAGCCAGCACTTGTCCGGGGGCAACCTTATCGCCCTCATCCACCAGCAACCGCTCGATCCGGCCACCCACGCGGAATCCCAGCTGGACCTCGCGAATCTCGACATTGCCATAGAGTTTGAACGTGCCGTCATCGGCTGGCCCCCACCAGCCGAGCGCCTTGCCGCCAAAAAACACCGCGGCGCCCATCGCCAGCGCCACCGCGATCCTGCGCAGTGTGGTTCGCTTTCCTTGCGGATCCGCCTGTTCGCCCATGGAATCCCCTCCCCCCGGCGTGTCCGTTCAAACACTTAGTGGAGGGAAGCTAACCAAAGTCACCGCGCGGTCAAGCGCGCTTAAGCCCCGATCCCCAGCCGCGACAGCGACCGGTCGAGCATGACCAGTTGCCAGAGCAGGCGCGAATGATCTGAATGGCCGGAAATATGCGCCTCGGCCAGGCCGGCAATCCGCCGCGCATCGAACCAGCCCGTGCGCCCCAGCGCCGTGCTCGCGGCGATCGACCGCGCCGTTTCGGCCAACGGCCCGCGAAACCACTGCGCGATCGGGGTCACGAAGCCCTGCTTCTGCCGATACAGGATATTGTCCGGCAGATAGCGCTGCATCGTTTTCTTCAGCAGCCACTTGCCCTCCCCCCGCTTCAATCGCAGGCTTTCGGGCAGGCTGGCAGCGAATTCGACAAGGCGGTGATCGAGCAGCGGCTCGCGCGCTTCCAGGCTGACCGCCATACTGGTGCGGTCAACCTTGGTCAGGATGTCACCGGGCAGCCAGAACTTGATGTCGGCATATTGTGCGCGGTCGAGGCCGGAGCGGGCGGGCGCGCCGCGCATCAGCTCCTCGAACGGCTGTTCGGCCCGGTAATCGCCGCGCAACCGCAGGAATTCAGGCGAATAGAGGCTTTCGCGCAGTTCCGGCGGCAGCACGCTGATCGCGCGGGCATAGCCAGCCTCGCTGCTGGCGGCGAGCGAGAGCAGCGTCGTTTTCGCGCGCAGGGGGCGCGGCGCCCAGTCGGCCTTGGGATAGATCGCCCCCAGCCCGCCAAACACCGGCCCGCGCAAGGCCTGCGGCAGGACCGAGCGCAGCCGGTCCTCGCCGTGCTGGAACGCGTGACGGCGGTAACCGGCGAAAGCCTCGTCCGCGCCGTCGCCCGACAGCGCCACAGTCACGGATTCGCGCGCGAGTTGACACACCCGCCAGGTCGGCAAGGCGGACGCATCGGCAAAGGGTTCGTCGAACATCGCCGCCAGCGTATCGACGTGGTCGAAATCATCGGGCGAGACATTGCGTGCGCGGTGATCGGTGGCGAACTGGCGGGCCACTTGCGCGGCGTAATTGCTTTCATCCAGCGCGGCGACATCGAACCCGATGGAGCAGGTCTTGACCGGATCGCCGCTGATTTCGGCCATCAGCGCGACCACGCTGGAGCTGTCCACCCCGCCTGACAGGAACGCCCCCAGCGGCACGTCAGCCACCATCCGCGACGAGACAGCCTGGCGCAGCAGGTGAAGCAGTTCCGCTTCCAGATCGGCAGCGCGGCCCGCGCGGCGATCCGCGAACGAGACGTCCCACCACTGGCTGGGCGCGGGCAGCGGCGCGCCGTGGCGCAGCAGCAACGAATGCCCGGCGGGCAGCTTGTGCACCCCTTGCAGGATCGAGCGGTGATCGGGGACATAGCCCCAGGCGAGGTAATCCTCCACCGCCAGCGGATCGACTTCCCGGCGCAGCAGGGGGTGCGCGGTGAGGCCCTTCAGTTCCGAGGCGAAGGCAATGCTGCCATCGCTGAGCGGGGCATAAAACAGCGGCTTCACGCCCATCCGGTCCCGCGCCAGAAACAGCGTGCGCTGATCAAGGTCATAGATCGCGAAGGCGAACATCCCGTGCAGGCGGGGCAGGCAATCCGGCCCCCAGCGCTGCCAGGCGGCCAGAATGACCTCGCTGTCGCCGTCCGTGTGGAACGTCGCGCCCGCGCCGCGCAGTTCCTCGCGCAGTTCGCGGAAGTTGTAGATCTCGCCGTTGAAGACCAGCATCGCCCGGCCATCGGTGGCGGCCATGGGCTGGGGCGATCCGGCCACATCGATGATCGACAGGCGCAAGTGGCCCAGCCCCACGCCCGGCGCGGTCCAGATGCCCTGCCCGTCCGGCCCGCGATGGGCCATGGCCGCGCACATCCGCTCAAGCCGGGCAGGATCGACCGGCTTCGGCGTGGTCAGGTGAAAGATACCGGCAATTCCGCACATGGCTTCAGGCGCTTAACGAAGGCGGGCAATGCGGTCCATCCATTCCCCCGGATCGCCGGTGGACTGGTGGAACGCGGCCAGTGCGGCGGCGGCATCCTGCGCGCCCGTCTGCTCGGCCGAAACGATCAGCAGCATCGTCGGGCGCGGACGCAGCAGCAGCCGGTCGGCGATGTTCGCCAGCTTCAGCCGCATGTTGCTGCCCGCCAGCAGATCGCCAGTGCGGTAATAGGTATGGGCCAGGCGGTTGACATCGGTCCCCGCGCGCAGCCAGTCCGCCCTGGCCCCGGCAGCGGGCACGCCCGCGCTGTGCCAGACCCAGCCGCTGTCCGGGCGCAAGGCCCCTTCCCCAAAGGCCCCGGCTTCCTTGCCGTCGGTCTGGCTGGCGTAGAGCGCATAGAATACGTCAACGGTCCGCCCGCGCGCGTCGCGGTAACGCCCCAACAGGCGATGATCGGCCCCGGCGGCGCGCGGTTCCCACCACACGGCCGGGGCATAATCCACCCGCGTCCAACCCGACACCACTGGCAACTCGATCCGCGCGGGCAGCGGGGCGACCAGCGCATCGGCGGCCCTGGCCCAGCCCTGCCCCGCCAGCACCAGCGCCAGCGCGCCGCCCAGCGCCAGCAGCGGCGCAGCAGGGCGCGCGGCCAGGCGAGCGAGCAGCGGATCGGCCGCAATCGCGTGTGCATCGATCATCGGATCGTCGATCGCACGGTCAAAATGCTTCCAGCTCAGTCCCAGCACGGCGGCGATCACCACCGCGAAGAACACCCAGCCATAGATGATGTGGTCGATCCCGGCGGCCTGTTCCACGCCCACGTATTGCGCGGCATAGATCGTTCCCCACGCGCGCACCCCGTTCGCCAGGATCGGCGCGGCGATGCACAGCGCCATAAAGCCCGCGCGCCGGCGCCAGCTGCGGAAGCAGACGTTGCAGACCAGCACACCCAGCGCGACCATCGCGATCAGGAACTTCACTCCCGAACAGGCTTCCGCCACGATGAACAGCCCGACCGGGGTATCGATGAACACCCCTTCGATCCGCGCCGGAATGCCCGACAGTTGCACCAGCGCAATCGTGATCTCGGCAGTGATCATCTGCAACGGCGGGACCAGTTCATCGCCGAACGGCACCAGGAACAGGCTGTAGCCCAGCGGAAAGGCCAGCCCCGCCCCCGCGCGCGGCCCCAGCAGCAGCAGCGCCGTCGCCGGCAGCAGCAGCACCGCGCCCGCCTGGCGCAGCAGGTTGAACCCCGCGAACGCTCCGGCCACCCACACCACCAGCGCCGCCCCGACCAGCGTGAGCGCAGGCCACCAGGCATGCGGCTCCAGCTGGCGCAGTTCGGGCCAGCGCAGCCATACCAGCCAGGCCAGGATCGGCGGGATCAGCAGGATGTGATTATAGGTCGAGCTGTTCCACCACTGGTCCAGCATCGCGGCCCAATCCGCCGCGAACAATGCAATCAGCACGATCCAGCCCGGCACCAGCCATTTCAGCATGGCCATCCAGCGCGCGGGGATAGCCGATGCGGCGGGCGCGGGGATCGCGGCGGCCAGTTCAGGCGGCACGGCGGGCCGCTCCGCCCGGATACCCCACCAGATCGGCCAGAGGCGCCAGCGTGGCTTGCCAGCTCAATTGGTCCACCACAAAGCGCCGGGCCTCCAGCCCCAGGGTCCAGCCCTGGCGCGGATGGGCCAGCAGCGCGGCCACTCGGTCGGCCAGATCGGCGTCGCTATCGGCCACGGCATAGTGAATCCCGTCCGTCCCGCCGATCCCGGTCGCGGCGGCGCTGGTCAGCACCACGGGCAGGTTCATTGCCATCGCTTCCAGCACCTTGTTCTGGACACCGCGCGCGATTTCCAGCGGCACCAGCGCCAGATCGGCCGCACTCAGCCAGGTCCGCATGTCCTCTACCCCGCCCCAGACGTGGATGCCGTCGCGCCCGTCGCGGGCAACCAGCTCATCCGCCGGGTTGCGACCGACAACATGAAACGTGGCCTTGGGCAGCAGTTCGCGCACGCGCGGCAGCAAGCGGTCCATCACCCGTAGCGCGGCGGTGATGTTCGGGGCATAGTCCATCTGCCCGGTGAAAATCAGGCGCGGCCCCTCGCAGTCCAGAATTCGGGGTTCCGGCCGAACGACCGCCGGGTCGAAATGCCGGCTGTCGATCCCGTTGCGCAGTACCCTGACGTCGCAGGACACCGCATCTTCAGGCAAAAGGCGCGCGCGGAACAGCGCGGCTTCCTCCGGCGAAATCAGCACGCTTTGCGTCGCGCGGCGGGCCATGCGGGCTTCCTCGGCGCGCAGCAACCGCGCCTCGCGCGCGTTGATCCACCGGCGCAGGCCGGTGTCACTGTCGGCATAAGCCTCAAACTTCGCGGAATCGACGTCCACGAAATCCATGATGACCCGCCCCTCGAAACCGGCGGGAACATATTGGCCCATCTGCCCGGAAAAGACATAGATCGTGCCCACCCGGTTGTTCGCCAGCACGTCCTCGACATAGCGGGCGATTTCGGGACTGTGGAACGCGGGCAGGCTGACCGGCGCGCGTTGCAGCAGCGATTGCACCCCCGCGACGATCAGCGGCTTGACCCGCCGCACCAGCCGGTAACTGCGGGCAATGGCGGCCAGCTCCACTTCCTCGGCCATGTCGCGCTCGTCATCGGCGAAAGTCGCGATATGGATCGGGGCCAGCCCCGCCAGCCGCCGCAGGATGTGGTGCGAGCGGATCTTGTCGCCCCGGTCTGGCGGAAACGGCATGCGGTGCGACAGGAACAGGATTTCATTGTTGTTCATGCCAAACCCCTGGCGATATGCGGACCAATCAGGTTGGCAACAGGCAGCGGCAGGCGCTTCCACAAAGCAATCCGGGCGGCGTGTTTCGCGCTGGTCGGATCGGCATCGCGGGCCTCTGCCCCCGGCGCGGTCCACGCGGCATAACCCAGCGGCTGGGGATCGAAGCCCCAGTTCTTCTTGAAATCGAACGCCCCGCTGCCGGTCTTGGACCGGCCGAAGTCAAACCGGGTGCAACCGCGCCGCCGGGCGTGAAGCATCAGTTCGAAATACATCCGGTCATTGGCGCGCAGCCGCCGCGCGGCATACGTGCCGCCGCCCCAATAGGGCATGACCGCGCCCTTGTGGTACAGCGACAGCACGCTGGCCACCGGGATTTGGCCATGGCTGATCGTCAGAATATCGGCGTCCGCGCCAAACGCGTCCAGCACGGCACCGAACAGCGCCTTGGGGAACACGGGCGTGCCAAGATTGCGCACGCTTTCGGCATAGACCGCGTAATGGGCATCGCGCTGGGCCGCGTCGGTGCCGACCGTGACGGTCAGGTCCCCGGCCAGCCCCTTGCGCACTTCGGCGCGCTGCTTGCGCGGGATCGCGGTCAGCTGTGCGTCGTCGTCGGCGGCCAGATCAGTGACGAAGCCGCAGTGCGAATCGTGACGGATTTTCCAGCCATCCCGGCCAGCCGGCAGCATCCCGCCGCGCAGTTCGATGGCCGGGCAGGACCGGCGCAGCGCCAGTTCCTCCACCGCGCCGAACAGTGCGTCTGCGTCAGACTGGCGTTCGGCCAGAATGCCGCCTTCGACGCCGAACCCGCTCGACACCATGACCCGCCCGAACAGCGGTGAGTGCACTTCCAGCAGCGGCAAATAGGCCGCGATGTCGTCGCGCCGTTCCAGCACCAGCGCCAGCGCGCGGTTGCCGGTCGCGCGGGCCACCGCGTTCAGCCACGCGGGGCGGTGGAACGCGGTGCCGCCGGGATGCCCGGCCACCAGCGCTTCCAGCCGCTGCGCCTCACCCGGATCGGCCAGATCAAGCTCGCGCACGGTCACCGCGTGCTGGAACGGGGCGTTCATGCCGCCAGTTCCGTCGCCAGCTGAGCCTCGCGCAAGGCCAGCACGTCCATCCGCCCCCACGCGAATTCGCGCACCAGTTGTTCCAGCTTTTCGGCCATCACATCGAGGTTGGTATAGTGCCGCAATTTCGAGCGCAGCGGCGCGCCGGGAACGCGCGGCTGAGCCGGGTCAATTTCCCACGGATGGAAATAGAACACCGCCGGGCGCCGATCCCGCGTGTTGACCTGCCGGATTGCCCAGCGCGAAAAGGCATAAGGCAGCACGCGGAAGAACCCGCCCCCGCCCGCCGCCAGCCGCTTGCCCGCGAAATGGGCGGTCGTCACCGGGATTTCGATCAGGTCCGCCCACGGCAAAGGCCGGAATGCAAAGCGCGGCGCATCGCGCCAGCCATAGTGATCGTGCGTGATCGGCGCGACGCTGGAGCTATAGGCGTAGCCCTGCTCCGCCAGCACCGAATAGGCCCAGGGCGTACGCGCATCGATGGAAAAGCTGGGCGCGCGATAGCCGGTGACGCGGGTGCCGGATGCATCCTCCAGCACCTTGCGGGCGCGTTCGATGTCAGCGGCGAACCCTACCTTGTCCAGCGTGAAGACGCGGGCATGGTCCCAGCCATGGCTGGCGAGTTCATGCCCCTCCTCGACAATCCGGCGCAAGAGGCCTGGATGGCGCTGCGCCACCCAGCCCAGCGTAAAGAAGGTGGCCTTCACCTCCGCATCGGCAAACATTTGCAGGATCGCGTCGCAGTTGCGCTCAACCCGATCGGACAGCGATTCCCAGCTGCCCCGGTCGATCACGCCTTCAAACGCGCCGACCTGGAACCAGTCCTCGACGTCGACCGACAGGCCGTTGACCACTTTGCCGTGGACCATTGTCTGTGCGGGATGCGTCATGGCGCGACCGTGTGACTCCCGCTCAGGCCGCGACGCGCGCGGCGTCGTCGGCTTCGATCCACTCGATCAGCATGGTCAGGGTGTGGCGGATGGTCCGCTCCTGCTCCTGCGTCCGGGCTTCAAGCGCGGCAAACTTCTCCTCCAGCGCGGCCATCGCCCCGCTCTGATCCGGCACGGCGGGGACGTCGCGGTCGTTGGCCAGCTCGATCACGGCCTGTTGCAGCTCGGCGATCTGGGCGTCACGCTCGGCCAGCAGGCCCAGCAGCTGTTCCATCGCCACGGCATCGACCGGCATGGCCGCCGGTACGGCCGGAGCCTGGGCGGGGTCGGCAGCAACCGGGGCGGGCGCGGCGGCGACCTGCGCCTTGCGCTCGATCCGCTTCAGTTGCAGCGTTCCGTCCAGCTCCAGTTCTTCCAGCACACCGCTCAGCATGGCGCCGTCGATCCGGCTGCGCTGTTCGACCGCGCCCAGCATCATCAGCCGGTTACAAATCTGGTTGATCCGGCGCGGCACGCCGCCCGATGCTTCGTACAACTCCGTAAACACGCGCTGGTCGAACTGCGGGTTGCCGGTCCAGCCGACGCATTTCAGGCGGTGTTCGATATAGGGCTGCACTTCGCCCAGCTCCATCGCCTCAAGGTGATGGGCGGCGATCACGCGCTGGCGCAGCTGTTCCAGTTGCGGGTGATCCTGGATCATGTCGCGGAATTCCGGCTGGCCCAGCAGCAGCGTTTGCAGCAGCGGGTGCGCCCCCAGCTGGAAGTTGGACAGCATCCGCAGTTCTTCCAGCGCGCCGAATTCAAGGTTCTGGCTTTCGTCCACCACCAGCAGGCAGCGACGGCCCGCGCGGGCCTCGTCATGCAGGAACGCCTCGATCGCGCCCAGCGCGCTGGCCTTGTCATGTCCGTCCACGATCAGGCCGAACGCCTGCGCGACAACATGGACCAGTTCCTCGGCATCCAGCTTGCTGGTGACGATCTGCGCGGCGGTCAGGCGGGCGGGATCGATCGTTGCCATCAAGTGCGCGACCAGCGTGGACTTGCCCGCGCCGACCTCACCCGTGATGACCACGAAGCCTTCGCCCTGGGCCAGGCCGTAGGACAGATAGGACAGCGCCTTGCGGTGCGTCAGGCTTTCAAAATAGAACGTCGGATCCGGCGTCAGCTGGAACGGGCGTCCGGTCAGGCCATAGAAATCGTTGAACATGTTACGGTGCCTCCGACAGGCTTAGAAGGAATAACGCACGCCGACGAGCGCCTGGGCCGACCAGATGTCGACGAGGTTTTCGCGGGTCACACCATCAACGCCGACCGCCGCGGTGGCGGACAGCTTGCTGGTGATGGAACGGTAATAGGCCGCCGTCGCCCCCAGCCCGCGGGTATCGCCCAGCAGCGGATCGCCGCTCTGGTACCAGTTGGCATAGGCGTTGGTGGAAAAGCTGGAATTGCGGTCAATCCGCCCGCTGAGGAACGCGGCGAGCCAGACGTTTTCGTCGATCACCCCGTTGGCGGCGGCCAGCGCCGTGCCGGGCGCGGCAATGAACTTGCGCCGATCATAGCCTGCGCCGATCCCGTAAGAGAGCCGCCCGGCATTCACCGCCAGCGATCCGGCCACCCCGCGCGAACGGAACACGGCCGAGCGGACCCCGCCCAGCGCACCGTTCAGGCACGTGCCCTGCCCAGCCGCAACCGAACCTTCCGCCTGAACGCAGCCGCCAACGTTGCCGCTGAACGGATTGCGCTGGGCCTGAAACTGCGTCGGCAGGTTGGCGAGCGCGGTATTCAGTTGCCCGCCGAAACCGGAAATCGTGTCATAGACCGATACGTTCAGACTGGTCCGCGCGCTGGGCGCATAGGCGAAGCTGCCGTAGTACGTCGTCGAGCCATAGCGGCGGCCCACGTGTGCTTCCAGCGCGGTGCGGCGGCTGGGCCGCCAGACCACACCCGCGTCCCAGATCAGCCCTTCAGCCTGATAGGACAGGATGCGCGGGGCCGATTTGTCAGTGACGAAGCGGCCATCGCTGCCGACCACCGGATCGCCGGTGACCGGATCGCGCACCGCGTCGCGGCTGGATACTTCAACCTTTTCCCAGCCCACGCCGCCCACCAGCGACAGGTCGCTGCCCACCGGCAGCGTCACGTCGCCGCGCACGTGCAGGTCCTCGACCCGCTGATCCAGGTTGGAAACGTCTTCGCGGTTATAGCCCGCCCCCACGCCCACGCCGACCGGCAGGTAATCGCCCGGACGCGTGCCCGCGCGGATCGCGGCGCTGTGGACCACGCTTTCATCGAACAGGTCTATGGCCGGTTGTCCGGGGGCGACGGGGATCGCATTGGGGGATTCGACCCGCGAATAGCCCAGCCGGTAAGACCCGCTGACCTGCACGTCATCGACATGGGTGCGCAGCGACGGCCCGGCATAGACCGAATAGATCTGCGTGACGGAATCGCCGAAGTTCAGCCCGTTGTTGAGCGCGGCGCCGTTGTTCTCGATGGAGTTGCGCGCGGCCAGCGCCCCGGCCTCGATCGACAGGGTGTTGGGGATCACCGCCGAGGAAAACCGCGCCACGCCGCTGATCGCGTCGCTGTCCTGCGCGTTGTCGCCCCAGCCGAACCGGCGCTCATAACGGACCGAGACGGACCCTTCGTTGTTCCGTCCCCGGATCGCGGCATCGACCCCGGCGGCGATGATCGAATAGGTGACAACGGAATCACCGGGCTGCAACTCTGCAAAGACGACCTGCTGCGCCTCGATATAGGGCGTCAGCTTGACGCGCGGCGCGCGGCCGCTGCCCCGCGGCGCGGCGCCTTCGGCGGAAGCTGCGCTGTCGCCGTCCGAGACGTCGCCATAGGGCAGCGACTGCGAATGACCGACCTGCGGCAACAGCGCCAGTACGGCGGCCAGGGCTGCGGAACGGGCAAGGCGGGGTGGCGACATGGTCAGCCTCCATATCCATAGTACGAGCCGAAGCGGCGACCGCTGGGGCTGAAGTGAACGGCGTTGAGCAGCAGCTGGATGTTCGGACAGGCCGAGAGCAGCGAGATCGCGTCTTCCAGTGCGCCCTGCCCGGTCCGGTCGGCGCGGGCGACGACGACGGCCTGGCCGACATACTTGGCCAGCTCCGCCGCCGGAGACGCGGCCAGTGCGGGCGGCGAATCGAAAATGACAAAGCGGTTGGGCGCGCCCATCACCAGCCGGTCGAGCACTTCACGGGCGCGGGTGTGCGACAGCCATTCGGTGTCGGACGTCGTGGCGTTGCCCGCGGGCAGCACCCACAGCCCCGGAATGTCGGTGCCGATTACACAATCGGCCACGTCGATCGCCGGCTCGGCCAGCGCATCCATCAGCCCCGGACCGCCGGGCAACCCCAGCATCGACAGGATGGACGGCTTGGCGAAATCGGCATCGACCAGCAGCACTTCGCATTCCTTCTCGGCCGCAATCGCCAGCGCAAGATTGACCGAAGTAAAGCTCTTGCCCTCACCCGGATGGGGCGAGCAGATCAGCACGCGCTGGCTTTCATAGCCCATGCCCTGCTGGCGCAGCTGCGAGGCGTTGAGCAGCAACGTGCGCTTGACGATGCGGAACTCTTCCAGCAGCCCGGTGACGCTGCCTTCCGGCACGATCAGGCCCTGCTCGCGCAAGTGCGCGCGCTTGACCGGGTGGCGCTGCCCCTTGAACTGCACCGCCTGAGCCGCCGGCAAACTCGCCGGTTCGGCCACAGCCGGAACCGCCGGAGCCGGTGCGGGTGCTTCGGCCAGCACTTCGGGCACCACCACTTCGGGCCGGTCCTGCACAGGCGCTGCGGCAACGGGTGCGGCAGGCGGCGTTTCCGCCACCGGGGTCACTTCCGCATCCTCCACCTCATGCGCGCGGCGATAGCGGCGGCGCGACTTGGCCGGGGGAATCAGGTTTTCCGGGATCGGCGCGGGGGCCAGCTTGACCAGATCGTAATTGCGCACGACGCGCTCGATCAGGGTCGCGCTGTCGGGCGTCACATCCGACTGATCAGGCTCATCCATCTGGCCGGGAAGCGGGATCTTGGTGTGTTCGGTCATTGCAATATCCCTCAGGCCACCATGCTGACCTGGATGATCTCGACCACCAGCAGCAGGACGAACACGCCGCCCAAGGCTGCGGTTGCGGCATAGAACAGCTTCATCCGTTTCTTGCGCAGTTCGCGCCCGGCATCCGTCAGCGTCGTGGTGATCGCGCCCAGCACCGGCAGGCCGATGGCCCGTTCCAGCTTGGCCGTGGTCGCAAAGGTTGAGCGCAGCTGGCCAATCGCGAAGGCCGCCGCCACGCCCGCGCCCAGCCCCACCACCAGCACGCCGAACAGCAGTACCGGACGGTTGGGCGCAGCGGGCGAGCGCGGGGTCGTCGGCGGATCGATGACCTGAAACTTCACCGCATTGGCTTCGGTTTCCACATCGCCGCGCAGGCGCAGTTGTTCGCGGTCCTGCAGCAGCTTGTCATATTGCTGCTTCAGCACGTCATAGTCGCGGTTGATCCGCTGCTGTTCAGCGGCCACTTGCGGGTTGGAAATCTGCTGCGTGGTGATGCGCGACAACTCTGCCTGCACCGCCGCGCGCCGCGCCATCAGCGACTGGACGTTGGCCGAGCGTTCGGCCTTGATCGATTCCAGCGAGGTATAGGCCGGGTTGGGCATCCCGCCCGCGTCGCCCTGCGCGGCCGCCGGGCCTTTCAGCGCGTTGACCTGGTTCTTGGCCGCGATCACGTCCGGATGGTTTTCGGTCAGGCCCCGCGCCCGCATGCCCGCCAGCACGGCCTGGGCTTCGGCCAGCGCGCCGCGCGCGCCGCCTGCCATGCCGCCGCCCGCCAGCGTGCGCGGGGTGCCCGCCAGCTGGCCGTTGATCGCCGCCAGCGCGCTTTGCGCCGCTGCCA
>JAYRDH010000012.1:0-64230 GCA_041909515.1 Novosphingobium sp.
TCGCCTCCATCGCCACCTTGGCTTTGAAATCGGCGCTGTAGCGCTTTCTCGTCGTCTTCATTCCCGTACCAATCCATCAGGTCGGGATTAGCTTAGCATCCTGTCCAGAAAACCGGCACCACCTCAGAAGGACGCGATGGAGTTCATCATGAGCATTCGTCGGAACCACAACGGCCCGGTAGGCCCAGGGGTGCCCTTCAGTGGCTAGCAGTCGATTTTTGCATGCGCTGCTGACAGTCGGCCTACTCGCCGTGTCGCAGGCCGCGCAGGCGCAGTGGAGCGCCGCCAATGACGAGGCCAACCGCCAGCGCATGATGGCGTCGATGCGGGCGCAAGACGCTGCCAATGATCGCGCTGCAGCCGACCGGGCCTTCCAGGCCGGGCTGGAGCAGCAGCGTTCGCTGGGCAGCGGCTCGTCCCCCTCGTCTTCCTCGTCCGGATCGGGTGGCATCGGCACGCCGTTGGACGGGCTGGCGGCTGCGCTTGGCCGCGGCAGTCAGTCAAGCGGGGGACCGCAGTCCGTGGTCGATCGCCGCACGTACATCATCCATCAGCAGGAAACGTCCAAACAGGTGGTGGCTCGGCTGTTCGCCGAGGCAGAAGGCGGCAATCCCGAAAGTGCGTGGAACCTCGGCCGGCTCTATTACACCGGATATGCCGGCGTCCCACGGGACGATGCCCAGGCGCGCCGCTGGTTTGCCACCGCGGGCGAACGCGGCCATGCTGAGGCGCTGGCCAACCTAGGCTATTTTGCGCACGAGGGGATCGGAGGTCCGCAGGACCCGGCGCTGGCACTTGACGCCACGGCCCGGGCGGCGGCTGCAGGCAGCACTTACGGCGCGGGGCTGAACGGGATCTATCGGCTGAGCGGCTTGGCCGAAGGGCAGCTCGATCCTGTTGCCGTGGCCAACCTGGAGCGAGCAGCCGATGCGGGCGAACTGTTTGCTCAGGCAGCTCTCGGTACCATTGTCTACGCACTGGGAGTGGGCACCGCGGAGAACTGGGAACGCGCGGCACACTATGCCCGCCTCGCCGCTGAACAGGGCCACGGTGCATCGATGACCGAACTGGCGCGGATGATGTTCGTCGGCCGGGGCGTGGCGCAGGACCAGCGGGAGGCCGTTGCCATGTTCCGTCGTGCGGCCGAAGCCGGCGATCCGGCAGGCATGTCGTTCCTGGGGCAACTATACATGACCGGCCAAGGAGTGCCCAACGACGTGGCAGCGGGCCTCGAATTATTTCGCCGCGCGGCCGATCTGGGCCATCCCGAGGCGCAGGGCGTCTTTGGCCTCTCGCTGATGCTGGGGCAGGGCGTGGCAGAAAACGTCCCCGAAGGTCTGCGTTATATCCGCTTGGGAGCCGCGCAGAACGATCCGCAAGCCTTGACCGTGCTGGGCAAGATGACCTTCGTCGGCGAAGGCGGCATTACCAGCGATGAGCGGCGAGGGATCGAGCTGCTACAGGCGGCCGCGGCGCTGGGCTACCAAGACGCCATCGAAACTTTGGCCATGGACGAGGTGCAGCAGGCCATGCGCCGTCTGGGCATCGCGCAGACGGTTACGCCAGCGTCTGGACCGAGAGTGGGCATGGGCAGCAAGCCCAAGAGGTGACGAACTGATTAGTTAACAAAATGGCGGCGGGGGCATCACCCATCCTTATAACAGAAGGGTGTTTAAGGGGATGACGAACTCAATGGTGTTAGGCCTACCTGGAAGGGTTGTGTTCCCAGGCCTCCGGCTTGCCCTGGCCCCGGTCAGCGTTCTTTCGCAAGAACCCCCACCCGGTTTCGTCTGGTATGTTCGGGACGAACTGAACCGTGCGTCCCTCGATATCGAGGACCCCACCAACCGTCCGGTCCCGTTGACGGCCCCCCCTGCCGACGTGCTCATGCCGGTTGACGTCAACAGGGACGGTGTCGCGGACTGGCTGATCCGGCGGCCAGAAGACCAACGGTTCTGCGGAACCGGAGGTTGTCGTCTCAGCCTGTACGTCAGCGACGACAATCGCTACTTGCGTGTGTTCGACCGTCAGGCTTGGGATCCGGACATCCGAACAGTCGGCGACGAGATCCGACTGGAGGCTTCGTTTCACCACCTGAACTGCGTGCCCCCCGGGAAG
The DNA here is from genome assembly GCA_041909515.1 of Novosphingobium sp. Lineage (GTDB taxonomy): Bacteria > Pseudomonadota > Alphaproteobacteria > Sphingomonadales > Sphingomonadaceae > Novosphingobium. The sequence goes on from JAYRDH010000012.1 coordinate 2,119, forward strand.
TTTGTCGCCTCGCTTGGGCCTCCCGCGCCTTCGTCGCGGCGCCCGGTCGCTGGCCGGCATTTCAGGTAGACCGCGCCCCTGCAGGGCTGCTCGACGCTCGGCCCTGCCTTGCTGGCGAGATCTGCGAGACCGTCCCCCTCGATTGGAACCTCGCCGCCCGCGTATTCAGGCCGACCTCTCCAGAGAGCTTGCCGCCCCGCCCTTGACGCCTAGGAAACACGGCTACAGCCGCCGCGTGGAGTGAATTATGATCCCGATGGTAGTCCTTGCGACGACATTCCTGATTTCCCCTGGGCTGCAGTCGGCGCCGCTTGAGGGGCGGGTATACGTTCTCAGCCAGGATGACCGCTGGGGGGCTTATGTCTCGGCACCAAATCAGACCGGGCCGAACGTCAGAACGGCTTGGTCATGGTCTGTCTGGTTGACGCAGGACGGCTCCCCGCTGATCGACGCCTTTCTCAACGAGTATGATTGCGATAGGTCGCAATTCCGGAGGGTTCGGCAGGAGCGCTTTCGGGATGGGGACCTATACGACACGCGGGACTCTGAAACAGGGTTCCGGTCCCCGCACTGGCTCGAGATGGAGGGCCGGGTAATCGAAGAGGTCTGTCGAGATTCCTACCTCACCCTGCCCCAGGCGGAGAACATTCCCGCCGCTGCGGCTGAATTGACCCCCGGACGTTCTTCATCATGAAGTGTTTGCTCGGAATACTGTCCGTCATTATCGGACTGGAAGGTTTTTGGTCGGCGCTCCGGAACAGGCACCTGCGCGATAAGTCGGGATGGATATACGTCCGAGCGGAAAGACAGCCCCTCTACTTCTGGGCGATGACAGGGGTGTTTGCCTTGATGGTCGTGACGGGCGGTTTTCTCCTGTACTTGGCCATAACGGAAATCTGGTGATTGTTTGGGAGGGTGCCGTCAGTCAAGTCGAGCAAATCGTCGCAGGTTGGATAACCTTCATGCGTAGGCAGCGGCATCAGCCAGGCCGATAGCGCGCTGTAACCCGCAGATAAAAACAGGCGCAGTGAATTCCAACTGTGCCGCCACGCACCTCCCGGCCCGTCTTCGACATCGAGGATCAGGAAATCGGCCTTGGCGCGGTAGAGGTAGTAGCCCAGCAACAGCCCCATCTGGCCGCCGCCGATAATGACAAATGCCCTGGGTCTCCATGCCCTCATCCTGGAGCCAGCGCTTGAGATCATCTTCTTTAGGCAAGCCGCCAGCATGATCGGGCGAGCCTGGATCAGCCGTCTGGCGGCAGGAAGGGGGGCGCTGTGATGAGCTGTGCAGGCATAGCAGGTGGCAATCGTTTCGGTCGCGGCAGCTTTGCTCTAAACCGGGTTGGCGGTTACCCCCCAACCCGGTTGTTGCCATCACGCCCAGGCATGGGCCGAGACTCAGGCGCAGGCTCTATTCATGGCAGGCAAAAGCCTTGGGCTCAGAGCGGAAAGAGACCCCGCGCCCGGCCTGATGCTCAACCCCTGGAGCAACTTTCACTGCTTTCTTTTGGGTCTCACGACCGGCTTCGGGGCATCATCATCATCATCATCGTCCCCGCAATCGCCGATCGTGAAATCGCCCCGCGGGTAAGGCTTGTGACCGCTTTCGTAGAGGGGATATTCCGCTTCGATGTCCGGGAAGATCGGAATATAGACGTCGGCAACAAGCTTGGCATCGAACTGATAGCCGAGCGAGGCGGCTGCACAAGTCGATGTCCCCACCTGGGCCTTGAGTTCGGCCGAGAGTGGCGAGAGGTTGACCTTCAGGCCCGCCTTCGCCTCGACAATGCCGAGATCGTAACCAAAGGACAGCGCCGCGTCGACGCCCGCGCGGAAGGTCAACGTACCGTTCAGATTGGCCGTCGCCGGTCGGATCCTCAAGCTGGCAAACGGCGTCGTCTTGTGGTCGAATTTCAGTTTGCGGTCTTCGAAGCCGACACTGCCGGTGCTGTCGATCCCGATCTCGATCCTTGCCGATGGCCCCTTCAGCTTGAGGCTGGCACTGGCCTCTGCCGAAATGGCAGGAGCCAGGGTCAGGACCAGGGGAATCGCAGCGCCGCCGCCGACCGGGATGGAGACTTCCGGCATTTTCAAGGAACAAGCGAATTTCCCGTTGACTTCCACCGAGGGCGTGAAGCCAGCACTGACCCCAGCCTTGAGGGTCCACGTTAATGAATAGTCCTTCACTTTGAAGGAAATCTCTTTCATGGCCTTGATATCAGGCGCCAGGCTGAAACTCCGGCTTCCCGAACCCTCGCAGGATACCGGCGAACCAGCCGCAAAGGCCAGCGGCACCGCAGCCGGTGAATATCCCGCTGCGTCATCCATTCCGATCGAGCCGGGATCAAATGGCCTGCGGTTATCGTACTGCGGCCACGATCCGGTCGCGGCGCTGGCCAATGCCATGGAACCATTGAGCCTTTGCGGCTGAAGCGACGGCTGGACCGAAGCTGCGCCAGCGAACGAAGCCTTCTGCATCATCCACGGCGCGGCATCGTTTGCGGAATAATTGCCAAGCGACGCGCGTTGCAGACTGGCGGCTGGAAACAGGGGGCCATCGGGCAACAGGCCGATCCCGGCTGACACCAGCGCGGGGGCAAAGGCCGGATACATATCCGGATATTGGACCGTGGCCTGGGCCAGGGCGGGCGTGCTCGGCCCGATCTGGTAATCGCCAGCACTTGCAGAGGTTGGGATCGACGCGCTCCACATCACCCGTGTACCGGCGACGATCTGCAGCACACCTTGCGGGTTGATGACCAGTTTTGCGCTGGGATCGGGATTGCTGTTCAGGGCCGACCAGATCCACTGGTTGTCAGCCGTATAGGCGGCAAGATTGCCGTCCGACTGCCAGGTAACCCGCGCAATGCGCTGGAAATCGGTGTTGGGCTGCCGGTCCAGACCCCAGACATAGCCACCATCGGCGCGATAGACGACCAGATTACCGTCGGGCTGGAATACCAGGTAATGCGTGCCGGATTGCGACCAATAGCGCTGCCCGCGAACCAGGTTGGTCTGGCTGGCGAACGGCAGGGTCGGACCATTGCGCGGCGCTGCCGCGCCCTCGGCAGGTGCAGCATCACTCGCGCGCGGTGCCTGCATGGCCGCAGCGCCACGGGGAACCGTCGCATCGGCATCGGCATCGGCATCGGGATCGCCCGTACAGCGCTGGGTGTCCTTGGGCAGAGCCTTACCGGTCGTGGCGTCGAAGCAATCGGAATCTCCACCCGAATTCAACATGAAATAATCGAAGACCGAACTCAGCGGCACATTGCGGTTGATGATGGCCGAGGTTGCGCCCGTTGGCGGACCTTCGCAGGCGTCGATGAGGCCGTAGAACGAATTGTTGCCGGCCACGTCGGTCGTCACGAGGAACGGTGTGCCGACGACGCAGCCATTCCCCGTCAGCGCAGCTGCGGGCACACCGGGCATGGCACTGCTGCTGCCACGCTTGATGGTGGCCGGAAGCGCCACCCTGACGCTCGTTTCCGATACCGGTTCAACCCGCAGGCTCGCGAAATTGTCTGCAACGATGGTATTGGGGGCAAGCGCATAGGACGATTGCGTGGTGTCCGTCTGGCGTGCGGTTGAAACCGTTATCGAACGCTTGGGCAGGGCGCTGCCATCGCTGGATTTGGCAAACAGGGTAAAGGTGTACTTGCGGTTGGCGGCGAGTCCCTTGGCGACAGCCGAGGTCACGTTCGCCGGGCCGCGAGCGACGACAACGCCGCCCGTTTCGCTGGCCGCCTCTTTATCGCCGTCCGTGCGAACGAGAGTGTAGCCGAGCACCTTGACATCTGGGAGCGCTTCCCAGCGAAGGGCCACAGTGTCGGCAGTGACCTCGGCTGTATGTATCCCCACCGGAGCCGTTTTGACACCAAGGCTGAAGTTCACGATCGCGGGCGCGCCGCCGGCTGCAACCGTGACCCGGCTCGCGCTGATCTTGCTGGTATGGTAGCTCCGCAGGTCATCCATGGACGGCGCCGGCGGCGTCACCTCGTAAGTGCCGGGGCGAACGTATACCTCGCTGCGGGTCGATGCACCGTTGCCATCGACCGGGACAAGAATAGTCTCGCCGCTGGCGATATTGCGCAAGATGAAGACCGTTCGGCTGCGCCACAGGGCGCTGCCGTCGGAACTCACGAAGGCCACACGCCCGGTCCGGGCCGCGTCTGCCTTGCTCGAAGCTGAGGTCAATTTGGCCAGAGGCGGCTGCGTCCGGGGGACCGACAGTGCGAACACGTCAGGCCCGTCAGCCTGTGCAGGGGCGGTTCCGGCAGGGCGGGCCGTGGCCGCCGGCTTCGGAGGCTGGGCTGCATCGGCCTTGGCGTTCAGCACTGCCGGGGTGTTGATGGCGGCGGCGTTCAGCACGCGCCAACTGGCGTCGCGCCGGAACAGGGACGTTTCGGCCTTGACGTGGGCGTACAACTTGAAACCCTCATGCCGCAGGAAGCGGTTGGGATCCAGCAGCGATGTAAAGGACGTGAAATTCTGTCCCGGCGGGCTTTCCAGGGCCGACACGGCAACAAATTGCGCGCTGCGGTCATCCGGCGAGGTCGCGACGAAATTAACTTCCCAGTTCTTGTTGGGCTGGACCGCCAGGTATTTGCCGTTCGCGCCCTTGAAGACGTAGACCTTGGTGCGGCCATCGGCGGCAAGCCGTTCCTCGGCCTTGACGCTTGGCTTCACGGCCGAGGCATTGAATTGCTCGATCCGGGCGCTCTCGGCAGCGCCGACGAACCAACCGGAATAGGAATCAAGCTGGCATTCGGCATTGCCGACGGAGCAGGACTGCAAAGCAGCCGACGGTGGCACCTTTTGCTGCGCGAGGGCCGCGACGGGCACCACCGCAATACCAGCAACCATGACTGGGGCTAAAGATCGAGCGGCTGACGCCAGAAAAATGGATGCACGCCTAATTTTCATTCTATAATCCTCGCATTAACCGCCAAAACATTCGACGTCTCATGCTATGATTATTTAATAAAATCTAGATAATGCATGAACAAAATCGCTTTAATGCTCACAATGCAAGATATTTTTAATCAAGAAAGCGCTTCATTTCTTGCGACAAAAGCCCTCGCCCTCCTGAACCATCAGGCAATTGGTTTCCCCGTCCAGATACTTCAGGCCAATTTCATCACCCAAAACCCAGCGAAGCAAATGCTGCTGGCCGTCTCTTTCGAAGCGGATGCCGCCGGGCGCATCGCTGCCAGCCAGAATGACGGTGCTATCCGGTTGGTCAGGATCACCCATCATTTTCAGGCTGTATTGACCCGGCTTCGCCAGCGAGATTTCGACAAAGAGGCCTTCCTGGCCGACCCACAAGCCGACCCAGTCCGCGTGAGCATGGGGCGAGGGTGCACTCGTTTCGACAGTGTCCGCCGGGGAAGCGATGGCCTCGGGCGATGACGTTGATGCTGCGACTGCCTGCGCCATTGAGGTGTCAGCCTCGACGGAAGCATCTGACCCGCAAGCTGACAATGCAAGGACGGCACATACCCAGAAACCTGATGTTTTCATGACGCCCCCAGGTCGATCTGAACATTCCCACCACGAGAGTGCCATCCAACTGTTATCGGCTATCAACGGGAGCAAGGGGCGGCAACAGGCAACGTGCCGTGGTTATTTGAATTTTTCTTGCTGATATGAATTCAATTCATGAACGGGTCCTCGGCGATTGCCCGCTGCAACCATGACGAGAAATAGCCTACAGCCGGATCCTGGCGCCGCTCGATCGGAACGTGAAGGTCATAAGACTGGCCCGTTGGCAGGGGGGTCCCCGGCAACCGGCGCAGGGTTCCCTCCGCGAGCAAGCGTGCGACCATGAAATCGGGCAGCAGTGCTGCTCCCATGCCCTGATGCACCATTTCCAGCGCGAAGATGTAATGAGAGCAGCATAGCCAGTTACCCCATGGGATCGACGAGGTATCCAGATCATTGAGCAGTGCGAAAGCCTCCCACGCCCTGCCGAGCGATCCCGCTTCCGCTTCGGAACTGATGAAGCGCATCGGCGTCTTGAAATCTTCTGGCCCGGCCATTGCGCAAACAGGGACAAGTTGTTCGCCGAACAGCCTTTTTGCCGAGTAGCCAATCTGCAAAGGCTCAGACGTTATGAAGAGATCCGCGATCCGGTTGGATGTTTCATGCGGATCGTACAGCATAATCAGCCTGAGATCGATTCGCGGATGGGCCTGAATAAAGCTGGAAAGTCGGGGTATCAGCCAACTGACCGCAAATGACGAATACACGCCGACGCGGACCACAGTGCGATCGCCGTCCAGCGACGTAACCTGTTGTTCGATAATGTCGAAAGCACTGTTGAGAGATTTGGCCAGCCGCACCCCTTCATCGGTCAGAACAATTGCGCGGCCGCGTCGCTCGATCAAGGCCGCTCCTTGCCGCGCGGCAAGGTTGCGCAACTGGTGGCTGACAGCACTGGGCGTGATTCCCAGTTCTGCGGCGGCTTGTGTGAGCGACCGGAGCCTTGCGACGGCCTCGAACACCTGAAATCCTCGCAGGTTTAGGGCGCGGCGACTTTTGATCATAAATTACCGATGTTCCATTGAGCAAAGTTGACTTGACTGCTTACCGTTCGCAGCCTTGGTCCAAGCCCAGGGTTTTTGCCAGCTTTAAGAGTTTGAAACACAAATAATCGTTATGATTACATGCACTTGCGATTCTGCCGGTGATTTGGGTAACCGGAGGCGATGACGAGCCGGGTGGTTGCGCTTTCGGCGGTCCGCTCGAAGTCCTTGGCTGCGTCAGACCGCTGATGATTTCCAGGGTCCAGTTGCCGATCCTGGCGAGCGAGGTGCGAAGTTTGTCGCCGGCATAGCCCCGTTGGCGAACACGTGTCGCAGGCAAGGAACACGGCTGGATGCTGGCGAGGCTCCACAGACAAAACCGCGCGGCAGGACAAGTGGAGGGCAGGAGCCTGGCAATGCGGCTTCCTGGGGCAGCCGTTCTTCGGCCTCGATGGCAAGATTTCCGATCCGTTCAGCATCGGTTTCACGAATCTGGATCGGTGGCCGTGCCCTGGCCTTGCGATGGGTGGTTATGGTATTTTCTCCGTCAGCGCCAGTCATGCAGGCGCGGTGCGCTGGAAAGGCGCAATGTAAAGGCTGATGGTCGGTTTTGCCCCGGACTGCGCCGGACGTGGCTCTCGCTATCCGGGGCTATTGGCCCACGAGAAGCGAACTCACATGGCAGCGCTGACGCTGACGTGAGGCAAACCAGAACATGGCACGATGATGGCCGCAAGCGATCCTCAAGTCAAAGCAGGTGTCACGCCCCGATCAGTGCAGGAGCGCCTTTTGCAGGCCATTTGCCACGCAATACGCGTTGTTCGGAGCAAGGGCGATATGCAGCCCGGTGGCCTGGGCCAATGCCGGCCGGACAAGATTGATGGCTGCACTGCCGCCGGTCAGGACAATGCCGTCATCGTGGATATCACGGCTCAGTTCGGGCGATATCTGGCCCAGCAGGTTCACAACCATCCTGGTGATACCGGCAACATGCTTTTCGACCACGGGGAGCAGATCACCTATTGGCAGTTCCAGGGCTGCGGGTAATCCGTTCACGAGGTCGCGTCCCTTGAACCGGGTCCGGGCGGCGGGGTCCGCCTGATCCTGAAGCATCCTGACGATGTCGCGTTTCGCATTTTCGGCGGTGTTCATGCCGATGAGAAACTTGTGCTGAAAATGGATATGATCGGCAATCGCGGTATCAAGAGCATCGCCTCCGCCGCGAAGGGATGCAGTCGCGCAGATTCCGCCCAGTGACAGGACGGCCGCCTCCGTCGTACCGGCACCGCATTCCACGATCATGGAGCCACGGGGATGATCGACCTGGAGGTCTGCCCCCCACGCGGCCGCCAAGGGTTCCGTCAAAAGTTCGATCGCCCCCAGGCCCGCATCGTTTGCCGCGGTGAGCAACGCGCTGCGCTCTGCGCTGGTTGCATCGGCTGGCACTCCGATGATTGCGCGAAAGGAGCGGAGCCTGCGCTGGCCGACACTCGATCGCACGGCATAGGCCAGATAGTCGCGGGCCGCCGCGATATCGCAAAGCACTCCGCGATGCAGGGGGCGCACGATGCGCAGTTCTCCGGTTGCACGCTCCTGCATGGGGCCGACGGCAACTCCGGCAGTGACCAGTTCACCGGCATCGACGCGCCCCGCGAAGCAGCAGAGCGACGGCTCATCGAACAGGACACCGCCATCAACCGACATCACCCGCGTATTGGCCGTGCCAAAATCAATCGCGAAATCGGCCTTGCCGGCGCCGTGAAACAGTCTTCTCATCTCGGCGCGATAGCAGTTGTTCAAGGGGAAGTCTTCCGAGAGCTTACAACTCCCGTTGCGGTCTCAGTGAACTGATGGGGTGGATGCCCCCTTCGACGGCATCGTAAGATGTCAGACCAGCGCGATGTTGCGCTGTAGAGGGAGGAGCACATGACCGACGTCCACATTATCGCGATCGAACTTGCGAAGCGCAGCTTCCAATCGCGTTAAAACGCTGCTGAGAATGTTTACCCCCCGTTCCGGGGGTAGGCAGCGATCAACGGATGGCGGACTACACAGGAGCGACCCAGCCTCCAAGATGCTTCAGTACTGGAGTCTCTTGAAGGTAACTTCGGCGGTGTGACTCTGTCACACCGCCAATTTTTCGATCTTGGCTGATGCGCAAATCGGGGGCAGCGGGACTTCCTTTTCTAAACTCGTCGCTCGAACCGCCGTTGAGTCCAGCAAGGATCATGACGTGATGGCGTGGACGGCATGCCCGACGCGATCGACTGTTACCGGTCAAGCATAAGGTCCGGCGCGCTGCCAATAGGTCATGACCACCTTTTCGCCATGAACAACGGGCAGTCCGGCATGAAGGCTGGCCGGATCTCGTCGGCCCGTACCATCGACGTTGCGAAAAATCACGGCGGATCCCGGCTGTGGGCACACGGTAAGCCCGCAAGCGGGAAAAGCGGTGCCTCCGCCCGCTTCGGGACTTTGCAGATAGACGAGAACCGTATTCACTCGCTGCCCGCCACGCGCCGTATGAACTGCACCTCCTGCGCCATCAGGAAAGGAATCGAAATGCGGCCGGTATTCCTGTCCCTTGCGATAACGCAGGATCTGCAGGCCCTCTCCATTGGCGATCGGCCAGTCGGTAAGCGCGGCCAGGCGGCGCTCCAGCCGGTCGATCAGCCCGGTTTCGGCGCGGGCCAACATCACACCGGCACTCGACCTCTCGGGATGCGGCACATTCTGCCCGCTCAGTTCGTCCACCACGGTGGAGGGGTGCAAACCCCGATCGTGGGCATAAGCGAGCAATTCGGCGCACTCGGCAGGTGACAGGACGCTTTCGCACATGGCCACGGCAGGGCTGGCCAAGCGCATGATCACCTTGATGTCTCGTCCGTCACACGTCGCCATTCCCATGTCAGGAACAACCGGAAGGGCGATGGCCTGCGCGGTCAGGCCCGGAAACACCTGCCCGATTCCCGATGCAAGGGCCGCCCGTGCATCCGCCTCGTTCCACCCGGCGGCGATCATGCGGCCTTGCATGTCCGCCGGGTCACAGCCTGCGGAAAGATTGCTGGCGATCCATTCCTGCCAGCTCGGCTCTGCTCCTTGCATCCCGTCCCTTTCGACCCAACTGGTTCCTGCGCACCGAGCCTTGGGCTCCCGCGCAGGAACCCCTGGTTCAGAACCCGAAATGGAGCGAGGCGCTAACCGAGAACGGGTTACCTCCCGCGTTGCCCACGGCCTTGTGCGCCGAGAGGGAGAGCACGCCGTTGCGCCCTATCCGCTGATCGATGTCCGCCCCCAGGCGGGCATGGTCGCGGTCTACCGCATAGAAACCGCCCGCACCGCCCATGCCGGTGCCGATGATCTGGAACGAGGGGCCAGCATCGAACCGGTCGAAGCGGTGGATGTACTCCCCGCGCAAGCGCAGCGTGGTCGGCTCGGCCAGGGCGAAGCGACCGGTCAGGCCCAGGCGCCCTTCCGAAGCCTCGTCAACCGAGCGGCTGACAGTGACCGGGAAGCCCCCGCCAGTCTCGGTATAGCCATCGACCGTTACCCGGCTCCAGGTATAGCTGATGGTTGGGGTCAGCCCGAAGCGCTCGCTTCCGATCGCGTCAAACCAGTCCAGCCGGGCGCGCAGCGCGACCCCCCGGGCATCGGTCGAACCGGTGCTGGTGTCGGTGCTGGCACCATTGAGGTAGTTGCGGCGCAGCTTGACGTTCCAGTCACCATAGATCGCCGTTGCGCTCAGCACCGCCCCGCTCTGGCCCAGGCGCAGGTCAGCCTCGGCCACGCCGTGCCAGCCTTCCAGCTTCTGCTTGCCGCCAAGGGTGAGGTCAGCATCCGAGCGATCATAGCCGATGCCTGCCCCCAGCCGCAGCGGGCCCGCATCGACGCAGGCACCGGCTTCGGCCAGCACGGAATCCCCGTCGCTGCGGCCATCGCGGCGATAGTCCAGCACGGTCCACGCACAGCCGCGGCCCGGCTGCACATAGTCGGTGAGGACGCGGTGATGTGCACCCCACATCATCAGCCCCAGGCCGCCTTGCAAGGTCCGGCCTGGTGCGGCCTGCAGAACCGTGGGGCTGAAGTCGTCGAGGCCGATAATGCCGGTACCGGGTGTGGGAGTAGGGGCAGGTGCTGGCGCCGGAGTGGGTGTCGGCGTCGGAGTAGGTGTCGGCGCTGGAGTGGGTGTCGGCGTCGGCTTCGGCGTCGGAGTAGGTGCGGCCCCAGCTACACGGGCAATATAACCCTGCTTGTGGCCGTTAATGATGCCATAGCCTACGACGACATTGCCATCGTCGCTGACGCCCAGGGCGTTCTGGTACTGGTTCGTGCCGTTGGTCACGCCGTTGGCGGCCAGCCATGCCGCAACCGTTTGCACGTTGGCGCCAGTCCAGCGCACGGCGTGGGATTCGTTGATCACCATCGTGCCGATAGGCTGTCCGGGAACAAGGGCTTCACCGACGATGACGCTGCCATCGGCATTCACCCCAGAGGCAATGGATGCGACCTGATTGGTCAGCTTTGGCAAGGCGACCATGCCGCCCGCCTGGGTCCACTTGATGGCGATCTGGTTGTCGTTCTTGAACAGGTCGTTGCCCATGACGCCGCCCTGCTGCGAATAGCCGACGATTGTTCCGCCATCGGCCGAAATGTCGTTCGCCCAACTGCTCGCGCCGGCGGCGGAATGGCTGGCAAGAACGCCCAGTTCGACAAAGCCGGTGGCGCGGGTCCACCGCAGCGCCTGGACGTTTGGCCCGACGATGGTTCCATTTGCGCCCCACTGCTGGCCGCGCCCGCCGATAGCGGCGATGACCGAGCCATCCCGTGAGATGCCGGTAATTTCGGCGTTGAAGGTCACGCCATTCTGCACTGGACTGGTCGTGCCGACCTGAAGCAGCTGCTCTGGAGCGGCGGTGCCCGTCCACAGGATCGGGATGTTGAAGCCCGATATACTGGCCAGACCGCCGATCACATTGCCGTCACCGCTGACGGCGACTGCCTTGTAATTTCCAGCGCCGGTAGGTTGTGCCAGGATCGTGGGCGTGCCGTTCAGCCATTTTACGCCCACCATGCCGGTGAAATCCGTGCGTGCGGTCGGCTTCGCCTCGCCCACGATTACCGAGGCATTATCGGAAATGTCGTAACCGACGTAGTGGAGGTAGCCGGTTGGCGCTGCAAGTTTTGTTGCGCCGGTCGGGGTGAATACCCAGGCTTCGAGAACAGACTTGTTGCCGACCACCTTGTTGTGAAAGCCGATGACCGACGTACCGTCGCCGGAGATGTCCACGAAATCGACGGAATTGCCGTCGGAGTTCGACCCGTTCTCGGCTCCGTCTGGGCTTCCGGGGATCTGCTCCGAGCCGGTGACTTGTCCGAACGCAGGTGCAGGCAATCCCGCCAGCAGGGCAACAGAACCTAGCGTGCCCACAATGGCGGTCGTGGTGTTCAACAATGCGTTGGTCGCAAACGTGCCGGTCATCTCTGAAACTGTCCCCGTTAAACGCCCGCGCGCGCAGTACCGCGAGCCGATCCCCGCCTAACTGGTCTTCGGGACATCATGCACCCCCTGTTCAGGGGGCTAACGCGGCGGAGACAATTCCTTGAAAATACATGACACCTGCGATCTTCGAGGCAGTCACTTCCCTTCTTTTCCGCCATAGGACAAACCAAGCTGCGCGGCATGCCACGACGCTTCGGCCCGGCTGGAAATCCCCAGTTTGCGGTAGATCGCCTTGATATAGCCCGAGACCGTATTCTCACTGAGCATGAGCTGCGCGGCGACTTCGGCATTGCGCATGCCGCGTCCGATCAGGGTGAGCACTTCCAGCTCGCGCGCTGTCAGGTTGCCGGTTTCGCCTGCTGCCGGCCCGGTCCGCCGGAAATGCTCCATGATCCGCCGGGCAATCGAGGGCGACAGCGCCGGCACCCCTTCCTTGATCTGCTGCAACTGGCGGATGATCCCTTCGCGCATCTGCTCCTTCAACAGGTAGCCCGATGCGCCAGCCGAAAGCGCGCCGACGATCGAGCTGTCATCGGCCATCGCGGTGGTGACGACGCAGATCGTATCGGGAGAATTTACTCGTAACTGGCGCAGCACATCCAGCCCCGATCCGTCGGGTAGGCGCAGGTCGATCAAGGCAAGGTCAAACACGTGCCGGTCCATTGCGGCCAGCGCATCGCGCACGGTGGAGGCACCCGTCACCCCGCAACCTGGAAACGCCTCGGCCGCGATCTCGCCCAGCCACTGCAGCGTTTCCGATACATCTTCGAGGATCAGCACGGATTTCACGCCGCGACGCCTTCGCGCGGAAAGCGAACCTCGATCACCGTTCCGCGCATCCCCATGGCAGCGCCCCGCGAAACCGTCATCGTGCCGTGGAGCGCCGTGGCCCGTGAGCGCATGTTGCGCAGGCCGTTGCCCGCTGGCGCGGTTTCGGGATCGAAGCCGTTGCCGTCATCGGCAACCATCAGGACAAGGCCGCTCGCCACGTCACCCAGCCGTATGCCGACCGTGGTGGCCTCCGCATGGCGCAGGGCATTGCCCACGGCCTCGCGCAGGATCGAGCGCATGGCGGCTACTGATTGCGGCGGAAGTTCGGCCTGGGTGTCCACCTGCCAGACCAGACCAATACCGACCGATGACAGCAGGTCGGCGATCTCCACCCTGAGATCAGCCATCAGTTCGGCCAGGGTCAGCCGCTCGCCAGCGCTGTTGTTGATGATCTCGCGCAAGTCGGCGAGCGTGTCGCGGATCAGCTCGTCCTTGCGGACCGGGTCGCGGCTGTGCAGCGCGCCGAGCAGTTGCACCCCGATATTGTCGTGCATGTCGCTGGTGATGCGCTGGCGCTCTTCGGCCGCGCCTTGTTCGTGGGCGAAGCGGCTGGCGATGGCTTGGGACAGCATCGCACACAACTCGCTCGCCCTGGCCTGTTCGCGCGAACCGAACAGGCGCCGGCCGTGCATGGCATGTTCCAGGCGCAGCGGTGGCAGCGGTCCGGTAGCGGGGATCGCCAGAGCTGCGCCGTCTTCAATCACCGTAGATGCTTCAACCGCTTGACCGGCTACGATCTTCAGCGGCTGGAACACCCGCTCGAGCAAGCCGCGCCAGCGGTCCATGCGCTCGACCTCGCCCTCTGCAAGCGCAATGGCGAGTATGTCCTGAAAACTTGCCTTGATCTCTCCGTCACGCCGGAACAGCTTGCGCGCGATGATGTCGCGCAGCGGCAGGTAAAGGAAGCCGACCATTACAAGCGCCAGCCCGAAAGCCGGCGCACGCTCAAGCGCGATCCACGAAATCAGCGCCGCGTCCACCGCGATCAGCAGTGCGGCGCCGGTCATGTAGAACAGGATGCGGAAGGCCCAGCGATCGAGATCGAACAGCCGGTAACGCGCGACCCCGATGGCCATGCCGATGTGGATCAGGAGGAAGAAGGCAAAGGCATAACCCTGCGGCAAGCCCGGCGTCAGCCCGACCAGGCTGGGCGCAATGACCGTGAAGACGAATGCCCCTGCCCCGACCGCGACCGACAGGCCAAACCAGCGCACTACCGCCCGCGCCGCCGGATCACCGCGCGAGCGCCAATATTGTCCCGCCGCTGCAAAAAAGATGCCTAGCATCTCCAGCATCGTTGGCAGGTGCGAACCGGCAGGGGGGCCATCGAACACCTGCAGGCTGTCACCCAGCCACCATGCCCCGAACAACGCGAACGGCGCCCATAGCCAACGGGCCGGAACCAGAGGCCTTGGATAACGCAGCAGCAGGGCAATCATCGCCGCGCCGAACAGCAGCGCGCCGCCGTGGTTCATCACCGAAAGGGCGCGGAACAGGTCGCCGTCGATGGCGAGTTCGCGGGTGCTGTAAAGCGCGGCAGGAAAGGTGAAAACAAGAATGCCAAGGCTCGCCAGGGCGAAAAGGCGGGCAGCCGTATCGCTGCGCCGCAGCGCCCAGACCCAGCCGCCGATGAGGAAACTTGCCAGTCCAACCAGCATCTGCACCCAGAAGGCGGCAGGAAGATCGCTGATGGGCCGCATTCGCGCCGGTGCAAGGGTCGTCTGCTGCGCGGGCCTGGCACCTGCCGTTTCGATCGAAACACTCCGGCCGCTCACCACCCCCTCAAGCATCGACTGTCGCGCAAAGAAGCGCCGCATTTCGGCATAGGTCGCCAGCGTGTCCGGCTCTTCGATCAGATCGCCAGCCTCGACCGCAACTCTTCTGCCGTCGCTCCCGCGGATGGCAGCGATCGGCCCGGAAACGATCGCAGAGCCATCAACGCCGGACGCAGGCGTCACATGGATGATACCGGAATCATCTGCGGTAAACGCGAGGGCCAGCCATGGCCGACTGATCGCCATTTGTATCAGGACAGCCCCGGCCAGAAGTCCGGCCAGAACCAGCCCGATCATTACAGTCGCCGGCGACAATCGCGATCTCATGAAACTTACCCGGCCCCGTATTACTGCCTAGCAAACAAGACTTAGCGATGCCGTGGATTCGCGCCACCCCCTGAACAGGGCATTCTCACAAGTCACAATCCCCTGAACCGGGGGATGACTGCCGCATCCACGAATGCGATGTTTCCGGCAGTCCCTGCACAGGAGAGCAAAATAAATGAAGCCCATCGCTGCAAGCCTTGCCGCAGCCCTGTTACTGGCACCAGCGACTGCGCGGGCAACGACCTCAGGGCCAACTGCAATCAGATGAAGAAGGATGCCGGCGACATGCTGAAAGCCCGGCTGGTCACTGTGGCACCGCAAGCACATGAAAAAGCCTTGCATCTCGGCGCCGATCTCATGTTTTTCTACGAAGGCGGGTGCAAACGGCGGCGGGACGCCCGCTCCGTCTATCACCTTTGATGACGGCCAAGATACCGTAGCCTGAGTAGCCCCTAGTTTTCTAGACGCCTTCCGCTTTCAAAATCTGCTGCCGTTCGAACTCGACGGGTGACAGCATCCCGTTCCTGACCTGCTTGCGTACCGGGTTGTAGAACATCTCGACGTAATCGAACACGTCCTGGCGGGCTTCGACACCTATGTTTATCCGGTGATCGGGGATTTGCCGGTTGCCGAGGTCGAAACGGCGCATGTGCTCAAAATTATTGAGCCGATCTGGAAGGGGAAAGCCGAGACTGCGAGCCGCATTCGGGGGCGGATTGAAACCGTGCTGGATAGCGCCAAGGCGCGCGGCTATCGGCAGGGGGAAAACCCGGCCCGCTGGCGCGGGCACCTTGCGCAAATCCTGCCCGCTCGCACCCGGCTTTCGCGTGGCCATCACAAGGCCATCGCCTATGACCAAATTCCGGCATTCGTCCGCTCGCTGCACAAGCGCGAAGCCGTGGCGGCGTTGGCGCTGGAATTTACGATCCTCACCGCTGCCCGCTCTGGCGAAGTGATTGGCGCGACTTGGGCAGAGGTCGATTTAGACAAGGCTATCTGGACGATCCCAGCCGACCGCATGAAGGCCGCGAAAGAGCATCGCGTGCCGCTGTCCTCGCGCGCGGTTGCCATCCTCGAAAGCCTCCAGCCGCTTGGCAGCGAATATCTGTTCCCCGGTGCGAAGGGCGGCAAGCTGTCCGGCATGGCCATGTCCATGACCGTCGGTGGTCGAGAAAGATAGGAAGCGGACACCTCCGTCCGTCATCAGTTCAACCTCAGGCAATCTGCCGAACAGCGTCAAGCCTCCGACCCGCGCATCGCGAAGTAGAGCAAAAGTTGGCTCCCACAACTCCTCCTCGCTCCAGCTGCCGCTAAGGATGGTGGAGTCGTCTTCAACCCGCCAACTCCATTCGACGCCAAGCGAGATTTGACCTTCAGGATGTCCCGGAGAGCCGTCCCGATCAGTCCTCGGTGAGAGGTCTCCAAACTCGATGAAGACCGCTGATCCGTAGCCCTGCCAGATGTAACTTATCGGCTGCCCTATCAAGCTTGCAGCCACTGCTTCGAAGGCGTTTGATGCTTCCACTTGCGGCTAACTGCCTGAGCAGCCTCATGTCCGCAATGGGGTCGTTAGTGCCTGGTCCGCTTCCGGGCTGACGTCGGCTCGGTCGCGATGCCCGGAATTAGGGTGGGAAGCAGACATTTGCTTCAAGTCCCTCCGGTGCTAGAGCTGACATCAGTTTACCTCGCGCTAATGATTGGAGAGGGTGGCTTGCTGGCTCCAAGGACGCCTCAGGAGGCTCTTGAAATATTTAGGAACCCCGACGCGAATGACTGGGAGCGGGATTATGCCGCTCTCATGATCGACTCGCTCGACGAAGCCTTACCTGAGCTTGAAAAGGTGGCGCGCGACGCAAGCGCAAGCGAAATGCTTCAACAAAGGGCGGCAGAAGTTCTTGGGTGCGCTTGGAGGGACCGCGGCATCCTTCTGACTGCGGACATCACCGGTTTCACGCCGATCGCCAGGCAGGAGATTCTATTTCACCGGGGCGAAGGTCTGCCATACCCGGATTAGCATCGATGTCCGCAATGGGGTCGTTAGCGGACAGGCCGCTTTTTGCGATCCCGGCGAATATGAGGATGGTTTCTGAGTGCGGCTGGAAAGCTGCCACATGAGGCCATAGATTGCGGGCGGGGATAGTCGTTTCCAGCTTCCACGGCTGGCACCGGCATGGCTGCCCGAATGGCATCGCGGACGATTGCCCCGCTCCTGTTGAGGATTGTTGAGGTGCGCGCCCATTGAGCGAATCCAGCCGCTGGCGTTCGCCTCAAGCGCTAGACCTATCGGGGAACGGTTATGGGAACCAGCACCCTATCTTGAAAAAATATCAATTAAATCAATGGCCGGTGGCGGAGACGGAGGGATTCGAACCCTCGGTACCGGATTTACCAGTACGACGGTTTAGCAAACCGTTGGTTTCAGCCACTCACCCACGTCTCCGGATCGCAGCGGCGAAGCGGCGCTATAGCGGGGGGTTTTCGGGGCGGCAAGGGGGGATGCAAGGATTCTTTGGGCCTTTGTGGCGCGGCCGGGCGGGACTCGTCTGGCCGCAAATGCGACTCAATTCATCGCCGGTGCATTGTGGCTGGGGCAGCGTTCGATTCTTTAGCAGTGCAGGCAGCTGCGCGCAGGCAAAAGGCAACAGGATGAACAGGATGACGGCAGGCTTCATTTCGGCGATGCGCGGGGCGCTGCTGGGCGTGATGGGCGCGGCGGCGCTGGTCGGCGGGGCGCCGCTGGCGGCGCAGGTGCAGGCAGTCGACCCTGACCGGGCCATCGATGCCGATCTGACACAGACGCCAGCACCAGTATCGGCACCAGTATCGGCACCTGTATCGGCACCTGCGCCCGCGCCAGTTCCGGCCGCCGCATCGGCGCCGGCCGAGGCGGCTCCCGTCGGGGCAGGGGCGGCGGTGGCCGCTGATCCGGCGACGGTGCCGCCGCCGGCAACTTCGGCGCCCAGGCCTGGCACCTACAAGCAGGACGATCTGATCGGCGCGGCCGAAGGCGTGTTCGGCAAGGGGGCCAAGGGATTGGCGCAGATGATCGAGGACCTGCTGAAGAAGCAGGGCGAGCCGAACGGCTATATCGTCGGGCGCGAAGGCGGCGGGGCGCTGGTCGTGGGGCTGCGTTATGGTTCGGGCACTCTCCACCACAAGGTCGAAGGGCAGAAGCCGGTGTACTGGACCGGACCGTCGATCGGGTTCGATGCCGGGGCCAACGCGGGCAGCACGTTCGTGTTGGTCTATAACCTCTACAACACCGAGGACCTCTACAAACGGTTCCCGGCGGGTGAGGGGCAGGCCTATCTGGTGGGTGGGTTCAACGCCAGCTACTTGCGGCGCGGCGACATCGTGCTGATTCCGATCCGCATGGGCGCGGGGCTGCGGCTGGGTATCAATGCCGGCTACATGAAATTCTCAAAAAAGCAGAAGTGGTTGCCGTTTTGATGGGGGCTATTCGCATCTGCGAATAGCCTGCGGCACCGGCCCGCTCCCCCGCCCGGCACCCAACGAGATTGTATGCTCTGGGTGGCCGGGCGGGAAAGCAGGCCTACTCTCCTACTTAACCTGCGGCGCGGCGGTAAACGGCTTGATCCCCAGGCGCGGGTAGATTTCCGGTGGGTAGTAGAACGCGCCGTCCTTCACCACCATGCGGATCGCCTTGATCGCCTTCAGGTCCTTCGTCGGATCGCCGGGGATCAGGAAGAAGTCGGCCAGCTTGCCGCGCTCGATGCTGCCCAGCTGCTGATCCTGACCGAGGTATGCGGCCATTTCCAGCGTCGCGCGCGCGAGGACTTCGGCAGGGGTCATGCCCAGCTGGCCGAACAGTTCCAGTTCGCGGTGATACGTGAACGCGCCGCCGGTGTCGGTGCCGGGGATCAGCAGGATGCCCTTGCGGTGCATTTCGCTGAGCGTTTCCATGATCTTGCCATAGGCGGCGACATATTCGGCGCGCTGCTGGGGCGTGTCCGCACCGAACAGGGCCTGCTTCAGCTGGCGCTGCTCGGCCGGGGGCATATGGTCGATATAGTCGATCGCGCCGGGGTTGGGCTTGCCGTCGAGAGCGGTGAGGCCGAGTTCGTGGATGCCGATGGTCGGCTCATGCGCGACCTTGTTCTTCACCATCGCATCCAGCGTGGCCTGAACCTTGGCCGATTTCACATCGAGCGAGGGGAAGCGACGCATCGCGGTGAAGCGGAACAGGGTGCGGGTATCCTCGCCCGGATTGAGCACCCAGCCCAGCATCAGCTGATTGACGTGGGTAATCTCGTCAAACCCGGCGGCGATCATCGCATCGGCGCTGGAGAAGGCGGGGACGTGGCCCGCGACCTTCAGGCCCAGCCGGTGCGCCTCGGCGGTGACGGGGGCCGACCATTCGGGGTTCATCGAGTTGTAGAGCTTGGCCTGCCAGAACCCGCGCGCGGCATATTTGCGCACGGCGTCCAGCGCCTCGGCCTGGGTGGAAACCAGCGAGCCGGTCATCGAACTGAACGGGCTTTTCCCTTCGATAAAGCCGCTGCGCACGATGCGCGGCCCGGCGACTTCGCCGGCTTCGATCCGGGTCACCAGCTTGTCCAGCACGGCATCGTCGTTGCCCATGTCGCGGGTGGAAGTGACGCCCGCCAGCACGTTGAGCAGCGCATCTTCCTGCCCGATGTGGCCGTGCATTTCATAAAGGCCGGGCACCAGCGTGCCGCCCGCGCCGTCCACTGTGGTTTCGCCGGGCGTTGCGACGCTGCCGGTGGGGACCACTTCCGAAATCTTCTGTCCGAACACGACGACGTCGCGCGGTTCGGTCAGCGCCTTGGTCTTGGGGTCGAACAGGCGGACATTGCGAATGCGGACCGGCCCGGCGTAGCGCTTCGCGCCGTCCTTCTGCAGCATGGCAAAGCGGTCTGACGCCAGCTTTTCCGAGAGGTCGCGCAGCGGCTGGTCAGCCGCCTTTTCATAGCCGGCGCGGGCGATGATGAATCCGGCGCTGGCCAGCGCGAACAGGTCGCCCTGCGCATCAAGCGTGATGTAGGTGGGGTTGAGCGAGAGGCCCGACAGCTCATAGGTCACGACGTCGAGCTTGCCATCGGGACCGTCAAAGCTGCTGCGCGCGCGCTCGGTCAGCGTCGCGGTGCCGCCGGGGGCGACGGGCATCGTCCGGTCGGCATCAGCCAGCAGCGCCTTGGCCAGCGCGGCAACGTCATAGGGGGAGCCGTTCTGCGTGGCGTAGTAACGCGGGGCATCCTTGCCCTTGATGCTGCCGGGGCCGGCCAGGTCCTTCCATTCCACGCCCTTGCCGGTGCGGCGGAAGCTTTCGCTGACCGCGTTGCCAAAGGTGGTGCGACCGGTGATCGTCCAGTCCAGCGGCGTGCCGTCCTTGTCGAGCTTGATCGTTTCCTTGATCGTCGGGCCGCGGCCATTCTGCTTGTAATCGTAATCGATGCTGACGGCGGTGCCTTCGCGGTCAACCTTGAAGTGGCCGATGTCGCGGCTTTGGGTGAGGACGCGGTATTCGACCGGTTTGGCGGCGAGCGGCGCGGCGAACGCGGCCACCGCGACGGCGGCGAGCAGACGGAACTTCATGGATATTCTCCCCGTTGGGTTATTGCGGATTAGCTTAGCGGATCAGCGCACCCCCGCCAGTGCCTTTTGCCGTCGCCGCTGGACCGAACTGCCAAGGCCGATCGCCTCGCGGTATTTGGCCACCGTGCGGCGGGCGAGATCATAGCCGCGCGCTTTCAGCAGGTCGACCAGCGCATCGTCCGACAGGATAGCCTTGGCGTCCTCGGCATCGATCAACTGCTTGATCGCGGCTTTCACCGCTTCGGCGGATGCGCCGCCTTCGCCATCGGCCCCGCCGACGCCGGAGGTGAAGAAGTATTTCAGCTCAAACGTCCCGCGTTCACACAGCAGGTACTTGTTGGAGGTCACGCGGCTGACGGTCGATTCGTGCATGCCGATGGCCTCGGCGACGGTGCGCAGGGTCAGCGGTTTCAGCTGCGATACGCCGTGGCGGAAGAACCCGTCCTGCTGTTTCACCAGTTCACTGGCGACTTTCAGGATGGTCTTCTGCCGCTGGTCGAGCGCCTTCACCAGCCAGTTGGCATCGGCCAGCTTGTCCGACAGCCAGCCGCGCGCGGCCTTGTCATCGCAGGCGCCGCGCATTTCGACGTAGTAGCTGCGGTTGACGATCAGGCGCGGCAGGGTGGCCTGATTGAGCTGGATCGCCCAGCCGCCATCGGCGCGCGGCGTGATCAGGATGTCCGGGGTAACCGGCTCGCCCCCGCCGGTCGAAAAGCGCAGCCCCGGCTTGGGCTCATAGCCGCGCAGCTCGGCCAGCATGTCGGCAAAGTCTTCGTCATCGACCCCGCACATCCGCTTCAGCCGGGGGATTTCGCCGCGCGCCAGCAGTTCCAGGTTATCGATCAGGCGGGCCATGCACGGATCGTAACGGTCGGCTTCCTTGGCTTGCAGCGCGAGGCATTCGGAAAGGGAGCGCGCGCCGACCCCGGTGGGATCGAATGTCTGGACGAGCGCCAGTGCGCCCTCAACCTCGGCCAGCGGCACCCCCAGTTCGGCGGCAATGTCGCGCAAGGGCGCGGCAAGGTAGCCGGCATCGTCCAGCAGGCCGATCAGGTGGCGGGCGATGAACGCGGCGCGCGGATCGCGCGTGGCGGGGCCGACTTGCGCGTGGAGGTGTTCGGCCAGCGTCGGCTCGCCCGCGCCGCGCTCGTCGATGTCCGGGCCAGCCTCGCCCAGCTGGATGCGCGTGTCGGCGCTCCAGTCGCCGGTGTCGCGGTCCCGGTCGAGCGCGGAGAGGTCGATGTCGAGCGGGCGGTCCTCGTCCGCGCGGCCTTCGCTGACCAGTTGATCGACGGGCGAGGATTCGAGCGTGGTGCGGCGCAGGTCCGCCTCGTCCGGCAGCGCTTCGGCTGCCGGGGCAGGGGCACCGTCGCCGATTTCCAGCAGCGGGTTGGCGTCCAGCGCGTCGCCGATGAACGCCTCGATCTCAAGATTCGACAGCGCCAGCAGCTTGATCGCCTGCTGCAGCTGTGGCGTCATCACCAGCGACTGGCTTTGCCTTAGGTCGAGGCGCGGCCCCAATGCCATCGCTCAGTCGCCGCGGCTGGACCCGTGGATGGCCGGAGCGGTCACAGCGTGAAGCCTTCGCCCAGATAGAGGCGGCGGACGTTTTCATCGGCGACCAGTGCTTCGGGGCTGCCCGCGAACAGCACTTGCCCGCCATAGATGATGCAGGCGCGATCCACGATATCC
Source organism: Novosphingobium sp. (assembly GCA_041909515.1). GTDB lineage: Bacteria > Pseudomonadota > Alphaproteobacteria > Sphingomonadales > Sphingomonadaceae > Novosphingobium. The sequence goes on from JAYRDH010000012.1 coordinate 24,350, forward strand.
AGCGTTTCGCGGACGTTGTGATCGGTAATCAGCACGCCGATGCCGCGCTGCTTCAGGTCTTTCACCAGATCGCGGATGTCGCTGATCGACAGCGGATCGATCCCGGCGAAGGGTTCGTCGAGCAGCATGATCGACGGTTTCGCGGCCAGCGCGCGGGCGATTTCGCAGCGGCGGCGTTCCCCGCCGGACAGCGCCATCGCCGGGCTTTCGCGCAGCCGGGTCAGGCCGAATTCGCCCAGCAGGCGTTCCAGTTCCGAAGCGCGGACGTCCTTGTCCGGTTCGATCAGTTCCAGCACGCAGTTGATGTTCTGCTCAACCGTCATCGCCCGGAAGATCGAGGTTTCCTGCGGCAGATACCCCAGCCCCAGGATCGCGCGGCGATACATCGGCAGGTTGGTGACATCGACGCCGTCCATCAGGATGCGGCCCGAATCCGGCCGGACCAGCCCCATGATCGAATAGAAGCAGGTGGTCTTGCCCGCGCCGTTCGGCCCCAGCAGGCCCAGCACTTCGCCCTTGCCGACCGACAGCGAGATGTCGGTCAGCACCGCCCGCTTGTCATAGCTTTTGGCGATCGAGATCACTTCCAGCCCGCCTTGCGGGATGGGCGGCGCGGCATTGGCGCGCGGCTGTTCTGACGGTGCGGTTTCGGTCATGTCGCGAACCATTTAGAGAGCCGGGCGGGCCGGGGCAAGCGCACTTGGCAGGGTTCATGCATGACGGGGGCGGGGGTGTGCCCGCGTGGTCACGCACGGCTGGCCGCGCAAACTTTGGTAAACCGGGCTTGATCGGCGCCGCCTTCGGTGATTTACTCGTTGTCTGGGGAAGATAAGGGGAGTGCCGATGATCAAGGCATGGAACGGCGCCAACGCTGCGCAAATCGGGGATGCTGAAACGGGCGACGTTGCCAAGGGCAAGCCGCTCGACTGGCGCAAGCGGATGAGCGACCATGTCGCTTATGCCCTGCTGGTCTATACCGCCTTGCAGATCTTCGTGACGATGGGCGCGCTCCACGCCAAGGGCACCACGATGCTGCCCTATTTCGCGCTGGTCATGCTGGTCGCCGCGATCATTCCCGCCTGCCGCCGGTTTGAACGCCGCTGGGCGCGGTTGAGCGACGCGCAAGCCGCCGACCTGGCCTTTGCCGCCGATTACCGCCGCGACCGCGCCTGGTTGTGGGCGCTGGCGATTGGCCTGCCCTTTGCCGTGACTGGCCTGTTCAAGGGGCTGGCCTATACGTTCGGCGGCTGATTGCCGTTGATCGCCATCGGGCCAATTGCCCTTCGGCGGATCAATCCCTAGATCGGACGCTCCTGATTAGCGGAGCGTCCGACACCCCATGCTTTCTGCCCAACAAGCCCAGGATCGCGCTGCCGCGCTGATCGACCTTGCCCGCGCCGCCGGTGCCGATGCTGCCGATGCGGTCTATTCTGGAGGCCTGTCGGAAGGGGTGCAAGTCCGGCTCGGCAAGCTGGAAGACGTGGAGCGCAGCGAAAGCGAGCATCTGGACCTGCGCGTGTTCGTGGGGCGGCGCTCGGCCAGTATCGGTTCCAGCGATCTCAGCGATTCGGCACTGAAGGAACTGGCGGAGCGCGCGGTGGCGATGGCCAGGGCCGCGCCAGAGGACCAGTTTGCCGGGCTGGCTCCGGAAGATCTGTTGCTGCGCGGCGGCTTTCCCGATCTGGACCTCAACGAAGCGGCCGAACCCAGCCCGCAGGAACTGCTGGCGCTGGCGCAGGCGGCAGAGGATGCCGCGCGTGCCGTGGCGGGCGTGACCAACAGCGAAGGCGGCAGCGCCGGGGCGGGGCGGCGGGTGTTCGCACTGGTCACCAGCCATGGCTTCGCCGGGGCCTATGGCGGCAGCAGCCGCTCGCTCAGTGCCAGCGTGCTGGCGGGTGAGGGTGCGAACATGCAGCGCGACTATGCCTGGCGCACCGCGCACCACGGCGCGGACCTGCCCCCGCCAGAGGAAATCGGCCAGCTGGCCGGACAGCGCGCGGTGGCGCGGCTGAACCCCGGCCGGGTCAAGAGCGGGGCCATGCCGGTGGTGTTCGATCCGCGCGTGGGCGGATCGCTGATCGCGCATCTGGCGGGCGGCATGTCGGGCAATGCGATTGCCCGGCGCGCCAGCTTCCTGCTCGACCATGCCGAAGGGCAGGTGTTTGCCCCTGGCATCACCATCGTCGATGATCCGCTGCGCCCGCGCGGGCTGTCGTCTCGCCCGTTTGACGGGGAAGGGCTGCCTACCGCCCGGCGCAACCTGGTGGAGGATGGGCGGCTGACCGGCTGGCTGATGGACAGCGCCGCCGCGCGCCAGCTGGGCGGCCAGCCGACCGGCCATGCCGTGCGCGGCGCGGGCGGATCGCCGGGCGTTTCAGCCAGCAACCTGCACCTTGAACCGGGCGAGCTTTCCCCAGCCGAACTGATGGCCGACATTGCCGACGGGGTCTATGTGACGGAACTGATCGGCCACGGGCTGAACCCGGTGACCGGCGATTACAGCCGGGGCGCGTCAGGCTTTCGGATCGTGAATGGCGAATTGGCAGGGCCGGTTGCGGAATTCACCGTCGCCGGCAACCTGATTCCGATGTTCGCGGCGCTGCGCTGTGCCAATGATCTGGAATGGCACCGGTCGGTCAACGTACCGACCATCCGGATCGACGGGATGATGATTGCGGGGGATTGAGGGGATCCCCCTCTCGCCGCAGGGTGAGAGGGGGGGAACCGGATCAGACCTTGCGGCCCTGATTTTACTTGGCTTTATCGGCCTCATAGCGGTCGATGCATTCCAGCACGACGCGCTTGGCATCGGCGGCATCGCCCCACTTGCCGATGCGGACCCACTTTTCAGCTTCCAGGTCCTTGTAGTGGGTAAAGAAGTGCTCGATCTGCTGCAGCACGATCGAGGGCAGGTCTTTCTGTTCGCCGATGTCGGAATAGTACGGGAAGGTCGAATCGACCGGAACGCAGATCAGCTTTTCATCGCCGCCGTGTTCGTCTTCCAGGTTCAGCACGCCCACCGGACGGGCACGCACCACGCAGCCGGGCACGAACGGCGAGCGCGCGATGACCAGCGCGTCGAGCGGGTCGCCATCGTCCGACAGGGTGTGCGGCACGAAGCCATAGTTCGCGGGATAGCGCATCGGCGTGTGCAGGATGCGGTCCACGAACAGCGCGCCAGAGGCCTTGTCGAACTCGTATTTCACGGGTTCGCCACCAACCGGCACTTCGATGATGACGTTCAGGCTATTGGGCGGATCATCGCCCACGGGGATCAGGTCAATACGCATGGCCGGAGCCTTAGCCCCGACCATGTTGCACTGCAATGTCAGACCTTGGTCTGAATCACTTTTTCATTCTCACTTTTTCCCCTTGGCCGCCGCGCCGGGGCGCTTGGGGCTGAGCAGCAGGTCCAGCCCGGTGGGGGCGGTGCCGGGGGCGGCGCGCTCCAGCCAGGGATAGCGCAGGCCGCCGCGGTAATCGATCTTCACCGTCTGGAACTTGTCCCCGCGCTGGAACAGCAGTTCCACCCCGCGCCCGTCCTTGGCCGCCGTGATCGCCTTTTTCAGCTCGTCGGCGGTATAGGCGATGCCGTTCACCGCCAGCACCTTGGACCCGGTCACGACCCCGGCGTTGAAGGCCGGGCTGTCCCACTGGGTGGAGGTGACGCGCGCGTCCTTGTCGATCGACACGCCCAGCGACCAGGTCAGCGGCAGGTTCTTCGCCTCGGCCATGCGGGCCTTGTCGAAGGGGTTGGGTTCTTCTTTCCAGACCAGCTTGTAGCCGCCCTGTTCGATCCCGCCGACCGGCGCGGGCTGGCCCGGCTGGTTCAGGCGGGTGTCGATGAAGGTCGCCCAGTCATAAGGATAGACTTGCCCCAGCTTGGTGATGATTTCATCGGCTTCAAACGTCAGCTGGCCCCAGTCGCCGTCGCGCATCCCGAAGAACAGCTTGGCGAAATCGTCGATGCTTTTCTTGCCGCCGGTCCCGGCGCGGATGATCTGGTCGGCTTCCAGCCAGACGAGCGCGCCTTCGGTGTAATAGTCCTCATTGCGGGCGAGCGAGGCATAGGGCTTGGCCTTGCGATTGCCGAACACCGGATCGAACCCGGTATCCTCGACACTGCGCCAGCGGCGGCCCGGCTGTTCCGAGAAGTTGCCAGCCCACCCGGCCAGCATCCCCAACACCATGTCCTTGCCCTGCAAGCCGGACCGCGCGGCGAGGACGAGGCCCCAGAACTGGTCCTGCCCTTCATAGGTCCACAGCAGGTCGCCCTGCATCGGCTGGCGGTAATCCGGCGTCCACAGCCGCGCCGGGCGGCGGAACTTGCCCGACCAGCTGTGCGCATATTCATGCGGCAGCAGGTTGCGGTCGTACTCGTTCTTGTCCCACTCCAGGAAGGCGTCCGGTTCCAGCTGGTTCTCGCTGGAGCGGTGATGTTCCAGCCCGATCCCGCCCATCCGGTCGGTCAGGGCCAGCAGGAATTCATAGCGGTCGAAATGGTTCGCCCCGAACGCCAGCCGCGCTTCGGTGACGAGGTTGCGGTGCAGTTCGATGTGTTCGGGCTTCGCCGCCAGCTGCTCCGGCTTGTCGGCGACGACGTTGAGCGTGACGTTCTGGCCCAGGTCCCACTTGCGGAAGTGCTTACCCGCGAAGATCGGCGAATCGACCAGCACTTCATAGGTGGTTTCACCCCACGACAGGCGGTTGCCAGACACGCTCTGCCCATCGAGCGCGACGGCGGCGGTCCAGCCCTGCGGCAGGGTGACGCTGGGCTTCACCTTGATCTGGCGGACGTAGTGGCCAGCGGGATAGAGGCTCATCTTCTCCCACTGGAGGTTGAGCATTTCCTGCGTCATCGAAATGCGGCCTTCGCTGGGTTGCAGCGGGCTGGTGTGGATGAAGCGGGCGGTCACGTCCTTCGCCCCGGCGGGCAGGGTCACGTGGAACGCGTGCAGTTCCACCCGGTCGCGCTTCCACTGCAGCTTCTGCCCGTTCGCGGTGAACGACAGGTCGACCAGTTCGGCCATCGGCCCGCGCGGGGCGTGGTTGCCAGGCAGCCATTCGGGCAGCAGCAGGGTCAGCTTCGTCGTGCCGGGGGCGACGGGGATCGTCTGCGTCACGCGATAGACGCCGCGCACGGTATCGCTGGCGTCGATGTCCAGTTGCATCGTCCCGCCCGGATAGGGGGCGTCCACGGCGTCCGGCACCGTCGCCACGATCGGCACGGCTACGGGCGCGGACAGCGTGGCGGCGATGGAGGCGGTCGAGGTCGCCAGGGCGAGGGCGGCCAGCAGGCGGCCAGTCGTGGTCTTGATCATCGACCTTCCATGCAAAACCTGCGCGCGCGCGGTCAATCCCGGCACGGATAAACCAGACGGCTTTTCGACAAAGTGCAAACCGGGTAGGGGCGAGCGCCATGAGCAACACCCCACAGGCCATTCGCGGCACTCAAGATATTTTCGGCCCCGACGCCGAGGCTTTCGCCCACGTGGTCGAAACGTTCGAGCGCGTGCGCAAGCTCTACCGGTTCCGCCGCGCGGAAATGCCGGTGTTCGAAAAGACCGAAGTGTTCAGCCGCTCGATCGGCGAGACGACCGACGTCGTGTCGAAAGAGATGTACAGCTTCAAGGATCGCGGCGACGAATCGCTGACCCTGCGGCCCGAATTCACGGCCGGGATCGCCCGCGCCTACCTCACCAACGGCTGGCAGCAGTTCGCGCCGCTGAAAGTGGCCACGCATGGCCCGCTGTTCCGCTACGAACGCCCGCAAAAGGGCCGCTATCGCCAGTTCCACCAGATCGACGCCGAGATTATCGGCGCGGGCGAACCGCAGGCCGACGTCGAACTGCTGGTGATGGCTGACCAGTTGCTGCACGAGCTGGGCATTGCCGACGGGGTGACGCTGCAACTCAACACGCTGGGCGACGGCGCCAGCCGCGAAGCATGGCGCGCCGCGCTGGTTGAATACTTCCGCGCGCACCGGGCCGACCTGTCGGAAGATTCGCAAGACCGGCTGGAACGCAACCCGCTGCGCATCCTCGATTCCAAGGACCCGCGCGACAAGGTCTTTACCGCCGCCGCGCCCAAGATCGACGATTACCTCAGCGCCGAGGCGCAGGACTTTTTCGGCAAAGTCACGTCCGTGCTGGACGCAGCGGGCGTCGACTGGACCCGCGCCCCGGCACTGGTGCGCGGGCTGGATTATTACCGCCACACCGCGTTCGAATTCGTCACCGACCGGCTGGGTGCGCAAGGCACCGTGCTGGGCGGCGGGCGCTATGACGGGCTGATGGAAAGCCTGGGCGGCGCACCCACGCCGGCGGTCGGCTGGGCGGCGGGGATTGAGCGGCTGGCGATGCTGGTGGCCGATGCGGGTGTTCTGCCTGTTGACGCTGTGGATATCGCGCTAATCAGCGACCATCCGCGATGCATGGATGACATAATTCCGGTCGCACATGCCCTCCGGAAAGTCGGCTATTCGGTCTTTGCGCCTTTTGGTGGCAAGGCGAAAAAGCAGTTCAGTCAAGCGAAGGCTGCGAACGCAGCATGTCGGCTGGTACTACGGCGCTATGAACCGAACGAGACGCTGTCGATTCAGCAAATTGCAGAGAATGACCCACTAATTGCCAACTTTCGGATCGACTCTGATGGCGATCAAGCGATCAAGCTTCGGGAGGCTGTTTGGAGTGCGTTGCGGCAATCATTCGAGGTTATCGTCATGGCTAGCGATCCGAATACGGCCCAAATTTATTGGCGCCCAGCTGAATGAAGACCCTCGCATTCTTAGACTTTCGTCACCCCGGACTTGATCCGGGGGCCATCTCTCGTCCTGCACCTTCAGTTGCCGGGGCGCGATGGATGCTGAAGCAAGTTCAGCATGACGGGGGTTTGGGGGTGAATCGCGCCGGGAATCCGCACCGCCACCAATCCCGTCACCCTGAACTTGTTTCAGGGTCCATCCCTCGGCTGACGCGGTGGCAGTGGTTCAAAACCCAGCCCGATGGCCAGATCGGCCCAGTGCGGGTTCGCCTCCTCGATCAGACTGATTTTCCATTGCCGCTGCCAGTTCTTCAGCTGTTTTTCGCGCGTGATCGCCGCGATCATGTCGCCGTGCAGTTCAAACCAGACCAGCCGGGTAACACCGTGCGCGCTGGTGAAACCCGGCAACGCGCCCTCGCGGTGCTGCCACAGCCGCGCCGACAGGTCGGACGTCATGCCGATGTACAGCGTGCCGCGCGGCTGGCTGGCCAAAATGTAGACGCAGGGGTTGCGGTCGGCAGGCATGGGGCAGACTTTGCGGCACGATGGACCCTGAAACAAGTTCAGGGTGACGATGCAGGGAAGGCGGTATCATGTCGGTAAGTGACGCCCGTCTGGCCCAGCTGGCTGCGCGGTTTGCGCAGCTTGAGGCGCGGCTGGCGTCTGGCACGCTGGAGGGGGCGGAGTTTGTGGCGGCGAGCCGGGATTATTCCGAGCTGGAGCCGGTTGCCCGCATCGCCGCCGAAGTCACCGCGATGCGCGGCGAGCTGGCCAGTCTGGCCGAGCTGGACGACCCCGAAATGCGCGAGCTGGCCGAGGAGGAAATCGCCCGGCTGAAGGACGAATTGCCCGCCGCCGAGCACCAGCTGGCCGTGGCCATGCTGCCGCGCGACAGCGCCGATGCGCGTTCGGCCATGCTGGAAATCCGTGCCGGAACCGGCGGCGATGAAGCCGCGCTGTTCGCGGGCGATTTGTACCGGATGTACGAACGCTTTGCCGCCGAGCAGGGTTGGCGGATTGAGCCTGTCAGCATGAGCGCGTCCGAAGTCGGCGGCTTCAAGGAAGTGGTCGCGCAAGTGACTGGCAATGGCGTGTTCGCCAAGCTGAAGTTCGAAAGCGGGGTTCACCGCGTCCAGCGTGTGCCGGTGACCGAAAGCGGCGGGCGCATCCACACCAGCGCGGCGACGGTGGCGGTGCTGCCCCAGCCGGACGAAGTGGACGTGCAGATCGAGGACAAGGACCTCAAGATCGACGTCTATCGCGCATCCGGCGCGGGCGGGCAGCACGTCAACACCACCGATTCCGCCGTGCGCATCACCCACTTGCCGACCAACACCGTCGTCACCTGTCAGGACGCGCGCAGCCAGCACAAGAACAAGGAAAAGGCGATGCAGGTCCTGCGCGCCCGGATCTATGAGCAGATGCGCGAGGCCGCCCACGGCGCCGAGGCTGAGGCGCGCAAGGCGATGGTGGGATCGGGCGACCGCTCCGAACGGATCCGCACCTACAACTTCCCGCAGGGGCGCGTCACCGATCACCGCATCAACCTGACGCTGCACCGCCTGCCGGAAATTCTGGAAGGGCCGGGGCTGGGCGAACTGGTTGACGCGCTGATTGCCGAGGATCAGGCCAAGCGGCTGGCGGCGATGGGTGAGTAAGGACCGCGCGGCGTGAGCGGGGCCACCACCCCCCAGCCCCCTCCTCTGAAGAGGAGGGGGAGCCAACAGCGCCGCGCCAAAGCCCCCTCCTCTTCAGAGGAGGGGGTTGGGGGTGGTGCCGCCGCATACACCACCGTCGCCGAAGCAATCCGCACAGCCACCGCCGCGCTGGCGCAAACCAGCGATACCGCGCGGCTGGATGCCGAAGTGCTGATGGCGCACGCGCTGGGGGTATCCCGCTCGGAACTGCTGCTGCGGCACACGCGCGATGCCGTTCCGGACACTTTCGCTGCGCTGATCGCACGGCGGCAGGGGCATGAGCCGGTGGCCTATATCGTTGGCGAGCAGGAGTTTTTCGGTCTGCCGCTGCGCGTCTCGCCCGCCGTGCTGATCCCGCGCGGGGACAGCGAGGTGCTGGTCGAGGCGGCGCTGGCGGCCCATCCGGCGGTGGGGCCTGATGCGAAGCGCGTGCTCGATTGCGGCACGGGTTCCGGCGCGCTGCTGCTGGCGGTGCTGCACGGATTGCCGGATGCCAGCGGCGTGGGGATCGACCGCAGCGCCGATGCGCTCGCCGTGGCCAAGGACAATGCTGCGCGGCTGGAACTGGCGGAACGCGCAACCTTTGCACTGGCGAACTGGCATCAGCCGGGCTGGGCCGATGCACTGGGCGGGCCGTTCGACCTCGTGCTGGCCAATCCGCCTTATGTCGAGGACGACGCTGACCTTGCCCCGTCGGTGCGCGCGCACGAACCGGCGGGCGCGCTGTTTGCCGGGGCGGAGGGGCTGGACGATTACCGCGTGCTGGTGCCGCAGCTGCCCGCGCTGCTGGCCCCCGGCGGGGCGGCGCTGGTGGAGATTGGCCATACCCAGGCCGATGCGGTGACGGCGCTGGCCGTACAGGCGGGAATGGCCGCGATGCTCCACCGCGATCTGGGCGGGCGGGCCAGAGTTCTGGAGTTGCGCGTGCTGGAATAGCGCGGGCCGGAACGCAAGATTCCGCTTGGCAAGGGCACGGCCACCGCGTAAGCGCTCGATCAGACCGGTGCAGGCTGGCCCAAACGGGGCGCGGCGCGGGTCTAATTCCAACATTTGCGAACCGCGTGGCTCATCCGCCCCGCAAGCGCGCAGATGGCGGGGCCGCGCTGGCACATTGGGTGTCCGTGGCGATGGGTCATGCAACCGTGCGTAGCCGAAACTTCCGGGATAACCGGGCGGCAAGGCTACAGCCGGAGGCTCGATTAGGGACCGTTACCCTTGAACAACATTAGCCGTGGCAACAACAGCAACAACAACCGCCGGCGTGGCCGGAACAATCGCCAGGGCGGCGGTGGTGGTGGTGGCAGTGGCCAGCAGCAGAACCGGATCGACAGCCGCGCGCGGGGCAATGCCCCCCAGCTGCTCGAAAAGTATCGCAAGCTGGCGCAGGATGCCCATCTGAACGGCGACCGCGTGCAGGCCGAATACTACCTGCAATTCGCGGACCATTATTTCCGGGTGATCGCCGATACGCGCCTGCGGCAGGAAGAACAGCGCAAACCGCGTGACGAACGCTGGCAGGACGGCGCCGAGGATGGCGACGACAGCGGCGATTTCACGGTCGACAACGATTTCCCCGCCTTCGACCAGCCGGTTTCCAACCGGCCCCGGCGCGAGGAGCGCGAGGAGCGGCCCCGCCGCGAAGAGCGCGAAGAACAGGCACCGCGCAGCGAGGAAGCCGCCGACGCCCCCGCCGGGGAAGCGACCGAGGCGAATCCCTACGAGCCGGCGGAAAACCCCTTTGTGCGGGCCGATCGTCCGGCGCGCGGGCTGCGTCCCCGGCGCGAGGATCGCCGCCCCCGCCGCGAGGAACGCCCCGTGGCCGAGGCTGGCGAGCCGGTCGGACTGGACCCGGCGTCACTGCCGCCCGCGATCAGCACCCGGCGCGAGGAACCGGCGGATGAAGCCCCGGCCGCCGATGCGGACGCCAAGCCCAAGCGCACCCGCGCCCGGCGCAAGCCCGCCGCGGACGATGCCGGTGAAGCGCTTGAATCGGTAGGCTGAGCCGCTGCTTGGGCCGCCTGGTAACTCTCGCGACCCGTTACCCGCGCCTTGGTGCCCTGGTGCTGGGGGCCGGTGCCGCTTGCGGCTTTCAGCCGCTGACGCTCTGGCCGCTGGCGCTGCTGGGTCTGGCCGGACTGATGGCGCTGGTTCGCCGCGCCGCCGATTGGCGGCAGGCCGGCCTGATCGCATGGGTGTTCGGGGTTGGCCACTTCACCGTCGGCAACTTCTGGATCGCCACCGCCTTTACCTATCAGGCAGCGATGCCCGGCTGGCTGGGGGTGATCGCGGTCGTGTTGCTCTCGCTCTACCTCGCCGTCTATCCGGCGCTGGGTGCGCTGGGGGCGTGGTTGATCGGGCGGCGGAGCGCGGCGGCCTTCGCGCTGGCCTTCGCCGGCTGCTGGACGATCAGCGAATGGCTGCGCAGCTGGGTCTTCACCGGCTTTGCCTGGAACCCGCTGGGCGTCGTCGCGCTGGGTCCGTTCGAGCGGCCGGGGCTAGCCGGGCTGGCCCCGTGGCTGGGGACATATGCGCTGTCGGCGCTGGTCGTGCTGCTGGCGGCGTGCTGGTGGTTCGCGGCTGTGCGGGGCAGGGCTGACTGGCGGGGGCTTGGCCTGCTGCTGCTGCCGGTCGCGGCGCTGTTGGTGCCGGTTGGTGCCGGTCGCGGCCACGATGCGCCGGGGCGGCATTTCACGCTGGTCCAGCCCAATATCCCGCAGGAAGAACTCAACGATTACCGGATGTTCGAGGCGAACTACCAGCGCCTCGCCCGCCTCTCTCCGGCGCGGCCGGGGCAGGGCAGGCGCTTGTTGCTATGGCCCGAATCCGGCGTCCCCGATTACCTGCGCGAAGGCTATCCGGACCGCTATTACCTTGACAATTACGGCGCCGATCCGGTGCTCGCCCGCCAGCGGCTGGGCCGTCTCGCCGGGCCGGAAACCATGCTGCTCAGCGGTACGACCGATCTGGAAGTGCGCGGCGGCCGGGCGCTTGGCGCGCGCAATTCGGTCACGGCGCTGGATGGCAGCGGCACGATCCGCGCCAGCTATGCCAAGGCGCATCTGGTTCCTTATGGCGAATACCTGCCGCTGCGCGAAATCCTCACTCCGCTGGGCCTGTCGCGGCTGGTGCCGGGGGCGCTGGACTTCTGGCCGGGACCGGGGCCGCGCACCCTGGACCTGGGCGACTGGGGCCGGGTGGGCGTGCAGATCTGCTACGAGATCATCTTTTCCGGGCAGGTCGTCGATCCGGCCAATCGTCCGCAATTCCTGTTCAATCCGTCGAATGACGGCTGGTTCGGCGCGTGGGGGCCGCCCCAGCACCTGGCCCAGGCCCGGTTGCGCGCGATCGAGGAAGGCCTGCCAGTGCTGCGCGCGACGACCACCGGAATCAGCGCGGTGATCGCGGCGGATGGCACGATCCGCCAGCACATTGCGCACCAGACGGCCGGGCGGATTGACGGCGTCCTGCCTTCGGCGCGGGCGCCGACGCCGTTCTCGCGCACGGGCAATGCATTACCGCTTGGCTGGGGGGCACTTCTTCTTGTGCTCGCGCTGGTTGCCAGCCGCCGCCGGGCGGGCTAGGGTTGGACATAAAGATAGCTTTATATCGAGAGAGCCATGCGCACCGATTACCTGTTCACGTCCGAAAGCGTTTCCGAAGGCCATCCCGACAAGGTCGCGGATCAGATTTCGGATTCGATTGTCGATTTGTTCCTGTCCAAGGACCCGGAAGCGCGCATTGCCTGTGAAACGCTGACAACCACGCAACTGGTCGTTCTGGCTGGTGAAATCCGCTGCAAGGGCGTGTTCGAAAACGGGCAGTGGGCGCCGGGCGCGAAGGAAGAGATCGAGGCTACTGTGCGCCGGACGGTCAAGGAAATCGGGTATGAGCAGGACGGCTTCCATTGGGAGAAGTTCGAGTTCATCAACCGCCTGCACGGCCAGTCCGCCCATATCGCGCAAGGCGTTGATGCGGGTGACAACAAGGATGAAGGCGCGGGCGACCAGGGCATCATGTTCGGCTATGCGACCGATGAAACGCCTGACCTGATGCCGGCCACGCTGTATTACAGCCACAAGATTTTGGAAAAGATGGCGGCGGACCGCCATTCCGGCGCCGCTCCGTTTCTGGAGCCTGACGCCAAGAGCCAGGTGACGCTGCGCTATGAAGGCAGCCTGCCCGTGGCGGCGACCGCTGTGGTCGTCAGCACCCAGCACGCGCCGGGTTATGACGAGGGCAAGCAGGAAGCCGAACTGCATGCCTATGTGAAGCGCGTGATTGCCGAGGTGATCCCGCCGGTTCTGCTGCGCGAGACGGAATACTTCATCAACCCGACTGGCAGCTTCGAGATCGGCGGCCCCGATGGCGACGCGGGCCTGACCGGGCGCAAGATCATTGTCGATACCTACGGCGGCGCGGCTCCGCATGGCGGCGGCGCGTTTTCGGGTAAGGACCCGACCAAGGTGGACCGCAGCGCGGCCTATATCAGCCGCTACCTTGCCAAGAATGTGGTCGCGGCCGGACTCGCAACGCGCTGCACCATCCAGCTGGCCTATGCCATCGGCGTTTCGAAACCGCTGTCGCTCTATGTCGACACGCACGAAACCGGGACCGTCGGTGACGACAGGATCGAACAGGCGATCCTCGGCCTTGAAAAGCTGGGCGGATTGACCCCGCGCAGCATCCGCACCCATCTGGGCCTCAACAAGCCGATCTATCGCCCTACCGCCGCCTATGGCCACTTCGGCCGCAAGGCCGAGGGCGACCTGTTCCCGTGGGAGCGGCTCGATCTGGTCGATGACCTGAAGGCCGCGCTGGGCTGATTGCCGCACGGCAGCGCAATATTGAACAGAGCGGCCGTTGCGCCGCCCTGTTCTGTTTGGGTTACTGACGGAAGTCGGCCGTGATGACCCCGGCGGCGGCCAGTTCTTCTTCATGGCTGGCTTCCCGCCAATCCTCGGCCAGCGCGGCGGCTTCCCATTCGCGCATGGCCGGGTGGGTCAGGATGTGTTCCACCCAGGCCTGGCCGCGACCGACGTCCAGGCCATAAGTGCGTACCCGGAAGGCCACCGGCGCATAAAACGCATCGACCGCGGTGAACGCCGCGCCCGCCAGCCACGGCCCGCCGAACCGGTCCAGCCCGGTTTCGAACAGTTCCCGCACCCGCTCCACATCGCGGCGCAGGCCCTCGCTCATCGGCTTGGGCGAGACGCGAACACCGACGTTCATGGTGCAGTCGTTGCGCAGCGCACCAAACCCGCCGTGCATTTCGCAAACCGCGCCCATCGCGAAGATCCGCGCTTCCTCGTCTACCGGCCAGACTCCGGCGTGGCGTTCGGCCAGATAGAGCGTGATGCCCAGCGAATCCGGAAGGCGCCGTTCGCCGTCGATCAGCAGCGGGACTTGGCCTGTGGGCGAGAACTGGCGGAAATCCTCGTAATTGTCAGGCTTGGTGAACGGTTCCAGCCGGTCGGTAAAGGGGATGCCCAGGGCCTTCATCAGCAGCCACGGGCGCAGGCTCCAGCTGGAATAGTTCCGGTTCGCGGTGATCAGGGTATAGGCCATCAGTCGCCCAGCATGGCGTTGAGGCCCATGACGGCTTCCGCAAATTCCTCGCGGAAGTCCTGCACGACCTGGCGGCAGCTGCGTTCCGCCTCGATCAGGCCGACGCCCTGGCCGACGAAGTAGCTGACCAGGTCGCTGGCCTGCGCATTGCCGTTGACCACCGCCTTTTCGATGTGGGCAAAGCTGGGTTCGGACACCATGCCCATCAGCGGCATCGGCAGGGTTCCGGGGCTGTCCGGCCCGTCCCACGCCTCGTGCCAGGCGGTTTTCAGCTGACGGGCGGGCTTGCCGGTGCGAGCCTTGGACCGCACGGTGTCGCGGCTGCGCGCGGCAACCATCTTGGCGCGGAAGGTTTCGCTGGTTTCGGCTTCGGGCGTGGACAGCCAGACCGATCCGCACCACGCCCCTTGCGCGCCCGCCGTCATCATCGCGGCCATCTGTCCGCCGGTCATGATCCCGCCGGCGGCCAGCACCGGGATGTCGTGCCCGCCCTGTTTCAACGCGCGGACGACTTCGGGAACCAGCACCAGCGTCGATACCTCGCCGCAGTGTCCGCCCGCTTCACCGCCTTGCGCGACGATGATGTCGACCCCTGCCGCCGCCTGCCGCAGCGCGTGTTCCTTGGCCCCGACCAGCGCCGCAACCGGGATGCCGCGCCGCTTGCCTTCCGCGATCATCTGCGGCGGAGCGATGCCCAGCGCGTTGGCGATCAGCTTGATCGGGTGGCGGAAGGCGACTTCCATCAAGGCGGCACCGTTTTCGGGGGTGATCCCGGCGCCTTCGCGCATCCGGGTGGCCTCATCCGGGGCGATCTTGACGCCGTACTGGCCCAGCAGGTTGGCAGTGAAGCGCTTGTGCTCCTCCGAAATCGCGGCGGCGCGCTGGGCGTTGCTGGTAAATTCGGTGACGCGCGGGTCGACCGTTTCGGGGACCAGCACATCGACACCATAGGGGCGGCCGTCGATATGCGCGTCGATCCACGCCAGTTCCTGTTCGAACTGCTCAGGGGTGTAGGCGGCGGCGCCGAACACGCCAAAGCCGCCCGCCTTGCTGACGGCCACCACCACATCGCGGCAATGGCTGAAGGCGAATAGCGGAAAATCACAGCCGGTCATCCGGCACAGGGCATTATCCATTTGTCTCTCCCAGTTTGGGAGCGATCATGGCGTGCCGGATAGGTTGCGGCAAGCCACCTTTCGGGGATTGCCGCAACCTGGACCAGCCCGGTGTCAGGCCATGTAGTGCGCCGTGGTCTTGGCCGCGACTTCGTCTGCCGTCACGCCGGGGGCCAGCTCGATCAGCTGGAACGGCGAGGCGTGATCCGGACGCTTGAACACCGCCAGATCGGTAATCAGCATGTCGACCACGTTGCAGCCCGTCAGCGGCAGGGTGCAGCTGGGGATGAACTTGGGGCTGCCGTCCTTGGCGCAATGTTCCATCACGACGATGATCTTCTTGACCCCGGCGACAAGGTCCATCGCGCCGCCCATGCCCTTGATCATCTTGCCCGGCACCATCCAGTTGGCGATGTCGCCGCCTTCGGACACTTCCATGCCGCCCAGCACCGTCAGGTCGATCTTGCCGCCGCGAATCATCGCAAAGCTGGCGGCGCTGTCGAAATAGGCGGAGTGGGGCAATTCGCTGATCGTCTGCTTGCCGGCATTGATCAGGTCGGGGTCGACCGCGTCCTCGGTCGGGAAGGGTCCGATGCCCAGCATTCCGTTTTCCGATTGCAGCGTCACCGTCATGCCCGTGGGCACGTGGTTGGCCACCAGCGTCGGGATGCCGATCCCCAGGTTGACGTAGTACCCGTCCTGCAGTTCCTGCGCGGCACGGGCGGCCATTTCATCGCGGCTCCAGGGCATCAGACGGCCTCCCTCACGGTGCGGAATTCGATTTTCTTGTGATAGGGGGCGCCGCAGACCAGGCGCTGGACATAGACCCCCGGCAGGTGGATCGCATCGGGATCCAGCTGGCCCGGCTCGACGATTTCCTCCACCTCGACCACGCAGACCTTGCCGCACTGGGCGGCGGGGACGTTGAAGTTGCGGGCGGTCTTGCGGAACACGACATTTCCGGTGGTGTCGGCCTTCCACGCCTTGACCAGGCTGACGTCAGCGAAAATGCCGCGTTCGAGGATGTATTCCTGACCGTCGAATTCCTTCACTTCCTTGCCCTCGGCCACCAGCGTGCCGACCCCGGTCCTGGTGTAGAAGCCCGGAATGCCCGCGCCGCCGGCGCGCATGCGTTCGGCCAGGGTGCCTTGCGGGCAGAATTCCACTTCCAGCTCACCCGAAAGGTACTGCCGCTCGAACTCCTTGTTCTCGCCCACATAGGATGAGATCATCTTCTTCACTTGCCGCGTGCGCAGCAGCTTGCCGATGCCTTCGTTATCGATCCCGGCGTTGTTGCTGGCAAAGGTCAGGCCGGTGACACCCGCATCGCGCACCGCATCCAGCAGGCGTTCGGGAATGCCGCACAGGCCAAAGCCGCCGCAGGCGATCAGCATGTCGTTGCGCAGCAGGCCATCCAGTGCGGCTGCGGCGTCGGGATATATTTTCCGGGCCATGATTCCTCCCAAGGTTCCACTGGCTTGCCTAGCGCTGCTTATCAATCCGGACTAATGATTGTTTGTTTGCTAAATTGATAAGGATTGCTGATGCGAAAGCTGGCCATCTATCATCTGGAAACGCTGGCCTGGATCGCGCGGCTGGGGACGTTCCGGGCGGCGGCGGAGCGCCTGAACACGACCCAGCCGGCGATTTCCGCGCGCGTCCGCGAGATTGAGAGCCAGTTGGGGATCGAGATTTTCCGCCGCGAAGGGCGCGGCGTGGTGTTGACCGCGCGGGGGCGCCAGCTGGTGCAGGATTGCGAGCCGCTGCTCGCCGGGTTCGAACGCGCGCTGATGGGTGCAGGGGGCGCTGCCGGGGCAACCGGGGTGGTGCGGATCGGCGCGGGCGAGATTGCGGCGGCCAGCTGCCTGCCGGGTTTCGTGCACGCACTGGAGCGGGACTTGCCGGGGGTGACGCTGGAAATCGATCTCGATCTGACCGCTCGCATGCTCCAGCACTTGCTGGGCGGCACGCGCGACATGGTGTTTCTGGCCGGGCCAGTGGCCAGCCCTGGGTTGCAAACGGCCCCGATCGGCGCGGTCAGGCTGGTCTGGCTGGCCAGTGCCGCGACGGTTGCAGCGGGCGGATTCGCGCATGCGCTGCCGGTCTGGTCAGTGGGCGAACATTCCCCAATCCACCGCGTCATGCGGCAATCGCTGGCGAACAGCGGCGCGTCCTGGCGCTCGATCAACACCTGCAACAACGTTCAGACTATGATCCGGATCGTCGCGCAGGGGCAAGGCGCGGCGATCTTTCCGGAAACCATGGTGCGCCAGCAGATCGCGGCGGGCGAACTGGCCGAAGTGCTGCCCGCCCCGGATGCGCAGTTGCAGTTCGAAGTGGCGATTCGCGCGGGTGAGCGCGATCCGGTGATCCTGGAACTGTTCCGCCGCGCAGGCCATCTGCGGATCGAATAGCGCCGTTGATGCGTTTGCGGACTAGTCCAGCGTCAGGCCCACCGCTGCCGACAGGTCGGCCAGGGCCTGCTCGCCGCTGGTCACCTTGATCGCGTGCATCCCCAGCCCGGCGGCGGGCTTGCAGTTGATCCCCAGGTCATCGAGGTACACGCACGCCGCCGGGTCCAGTCCCAGCGTTTCGCACATCATCAGGTAAATGCGCGGATCGGGCTTGCGCACCCCGGCCTTGCTGCTTTCGATTACATGTTCGAACCGCGCGAACACCTGTTCATAGGCATCGGCCTTGTCGCCGCTGCGGGCCATGCCCGCGCCGTGTCCGGCCGGCACGTTGTTGGTGATGCAGCCCAGCCGGTAACCAGCGCCCGCCAGCGTATCGAGCGCGCGGACCATGGCCGGGCGGATGCTGCCCGACAGCACGGCCAGCACCGCGCTGCCTTCGAGCGCATGGCCCAGCGCGGCAGCTTCGGCAGCGAAGCGCGCGTCGAAAGTGGCGGCGTCGATCTCCGCCCGCTCGAACAGCGCCCACGCGTTGGTATCGGGATTGGTCGCGTTGACCCGCCGGACAAAGTCCTGCGGCAGCCCGCGTTCCGCTTCAAGCCGGTTGAACGCCTCGAACGGGGAGGCGGTGATGACCCCGCCAAAATCGAAAATCACAGCCTCGAACCGGCGCTGCATTATCGCAATCCTCTCTCTGCTCTGTTCGTATAGTTGCCTCGCGCAGTGGCCGATCGAGATAATTGACGCAAGTCATGGTGCATGATGGTATGACTGGCGATGGTCGCGGGGGTAAGAGGGAGACACTGTCATGCGTTCCATTCTAGTTCACGCTGGCCGCGATACGGGCATGTCCGTTCGGCTGGATAGCGCAATGAATATTGCCCGTGCCTGTGAAGGTCATGTCACGCTGCTGCTCGACACACCGATCGATCGCTATGTCACCGTCGATCCCTATGGTGGTACGTATGTGGCGCGCGAAGCGCTTGAAGCCGCGCTCAAGGAAGACGATGCCCTGGCCGATGCTTTTGCCGGGCGTCTGCAGAACGATGATGTTCCGTTCGACATCGCGCAGTACGAATTGCCGCCGGTCGATGCCTTGGCCAGCGGCGCGCGACTGGCGGATGTGACTGTGGTGTCGCGCAGCAGCGGGCTTGCGGGCGACCTGGCCATGGTATCGCGCACCCCGGTGCTGGCGCTGTCCGATTCGGCGGTTCTTGCGATGCCGTTGGGGGTTGTCTGCATTGCCTGGGACGGCGGGGACGAAGCTGCCAATGCCCTGCGGGCGGCCGTGCCGTTGCTGCAAGGCGGCGCGGCGGTGCATGTCCTGACAGTGCTGACCGAAAAGGCGGAGGGATTTCCGCCGACCGATGCGCTGCGTTATCTGGCGCGGCACGATATCAAGGCGGAATTGCACGAGTTACCGCGAGGCAACTCGATCGAGGAAACCCTGGCCGCTGCGGCGGGACAACTGGGAGCGCAACTGATGGTCATGGGGGCTTATGGTCACAGCCGGGTACGCGAATTCCTGTTCGGCGGGGTGACTCGCTACTTCCTGGAAGAGCCGGGCGCGCCGCCGTTGCTGCTGACGCACTGACGCACTGACGCACAGCCGAATCACCGGAAGGGCGTGGTGCACCGCATCATTACCTAAGTGGTAGTAATTAATCCCCGGTGGGAAAGGGCGGAGTGATCCGCCCTTTTTCATTGATTTTCTGGCATTCTTGCGTGGAAGTGAATGACTGTTGCGAAATCTGCAACATGGAATGATCTTTTCGCACTTGCACAAAATGGGGTCTGGAGGCACTTAGATCCTGCCTTTCAGGCATCCTCTCCCAAAACTTCCAAGGCCCGGTCGGCAACGATCGGGCCTTTTTTTTGCCTGCGATTCGGGCAGGCTGCCGGGCGAGCATTTGCAAACCGGTCAGGCAGTTCCTAGCTTCGCTGCACACGGTCCATCACGGACCGATGCAGGATGGTTCACATGGCCGAAGCAGGCACCCCGGCGAACACCGCCATCAAGCTCCAGGTTGCCGCCGCGCGCCAGGAAGAAAGCGGGCAGGGCATTGCCCGTCTGCCCAAATCGACGTTTTCCGCGCTGGGCATCACCGAGGGCGATGTCGTGGAAATCGCGGGCAAGCGCAACACGGCGGCCCGCGCGGTCGTCGCCTATGCCGAGGATGAAGGGCTGGACGTGATCCGGCTGGATGGCCTTCAGCGCGCCAATGCCGAAGTGGGCTCAGGCGATCACGTGCAAGTCAGCAAGGGCGAATCGCGCCCCGCCCAGCGCGTGGTATTTGCCCCCGCCCAGCGCGAAATGCGCCTGCAGGGGCCGGGCGAGGCGCTGAAGCGCAATTTCTTTGGGCGCCCGCTTACCGCTGGTGACCTGGTGGCCACCACCGGGCAGACGCAGGTGCGCGACATGCCGCCCCAGGTGGCCCGGATGCTCAACGCCCCCGCCTTCGCGCTGACCCAGATCCGCCTGACCGTGGTGGCGACCGTACCCAAGGGCGTGGTCCACATCGATGAACAGACCGAAGTCGAACTGCGCGAGGAGTTCGAGGAAGCCCGCACCGGGCGCGGCGACGTCAACTATGACGACGTAGGGGGCATGGGCGACACGATCCGCCAGCTGCGCGAAATGGTCGAACTGCCGCTGCGCTATCCCGAACTGTTCACGCGGCTTGGCGTCGATCCGCCCAAGGGCGTGCTGCTGCACGGCCCGCCGGGCACCGGCAAGACCCGGCTGGCCAAGGCCGTGGCGAACGAGAGCGACGCCAGCTTCTTCACCATCAACGGCCCGGAAATCATGGGCTCGGCCTATGGCGAAAGCGAACGCCGCCTGCGCGAAGTGTTCGAGGAAGCCGCCAAGGCCGCGCCGTCGATCATCTTCATGGACGAGATCGATTCGATCGCGCCCAAGCGCTCCGGCACGCCGGGCGAGGCCGAAAAGCGGCTGGTCGCGCAGTTGCTGACGCTGATGGACGGGCTGCATGCGCGCTCCAACATCGTCGTGATCGCCGCCACCAACCGGCCTGACGCGTTGGACGAGGCGCTGCGCCGTCCCGGCCGGTTCGACCGTGAAATCGTGATCGGCGTGCCGGACGAAGGCGGGCGGCGCGAAATTCTGGGCATTCATACGCGCGGGATGCCGCTGGCCGAAGGCGTCGATCTGGACGAACTGGCGCGCACCACGCACGGTTTTGTCGGGGCGGACTTGGGCGCACTGGCGCGCGAGGCCGCGATTGAGGCAGTGCGCCGGATCATGCCGCAACTGGACCTGGAAGCGCAGACGATCCCGCCGGAAGTGCTGGAAGCGCTGAACGTCACCCGCGATGACTTTCTAGCCGCGTTGAAGCGCGTCCAGCCATCCGCCATGCGCGAAGTGATGGTGCAAGTCCCCAACGTTGGCTGGGCCGATATCGGCGGCGCGGGCGACGCGCAAGACAAGCTGCGCGAAGGGATCGAACTGCCGCTCAAGAACCCGGAAGCGTTCCGGCGGCTGGGCATCCGTCCGGCCAAGGGCTTCCTGCTCTATGGCCCGCCCGGAACCGGCAAGACCTTGCTGGCCAAGGCGGTCGCCAAGGAGAGCGAGGCTAACTTCATCTCGATCAAGTCGTCCGACCTCTTGTCCAAGTGGTTTGGCGAGAGCGAGCAACAGATCAGCCGCCTGTTCGCCCGCGCGCGGCAGGTTGCGCCGTGCGTGATCTTCATCGACGAGATCGACAGTCTGGTGCCCGCACGCGGCAGCAGCGGAAACGAGCCGCAAGTGACGGCCCGTGTCGTCAACACCATTTTGGCCGAGATGGACGGGATGGAGGAACTGTCGAGCGTGGTGCTGGTCGGCGCGACCAACCGGCCGGGGCTGGTCGATCCGGCGCTGCTGCGCCCCGGACGACTGGATGAGCTGGTCTATGTCGGCACGCCCGATGCAAAGGGGCGGGAACATATCCTGAAGATCCATACCGCCAAGATGCCGCTGGCCGCTGACGTCGATCTGGCGCGGATCGCGCATGAGGCGGAGCGTTTCACCGGTGCCGATCTGGAGGACGTCGTTCGCCGCGCAGGCCTGAACGCGATCCGGCGCGGCGGCGCAGACGCGCACGAAGTGACCGGGGCCGACTTTGTTGCCGCGCTGGCGGATTCGCGCGCCACGGTCAGCGCGGAGATGGAAAGCGAGTACCTCAAGCTGAAGGGCGAGCTGAAAAAGCGCGCGGCGCAAGTCACCGCCACGCAGATCGGCTTCCTCGTGCCGGGGATGGTCAGTTCAACGCGGGAGAAGAAGCACGGCTAAGGCCGTTCGGGGCTGCGCGGGTCAGGTTTCGGTGCACAGCGCGTCGGGCATGTGCTCGCGCAGCCATTCCAGCATCGTCTCGCGCATGGCGTGGCGAAGGCGGGCGAGTTCGGTCGGGCCGTCGGCGCTCATCACCAGTTTGAGTTCGACCGAGCCGACCCGCGCTTCCGACACTTGCAGTGCGGCAGTGCGCTTGTCCCAGTCGGGGTTGGCGGCGAGGGCCGCTTCATAGGCGGCGCGGATCGGCGCGATCTCGCTGCCGGGGCGTACCGGCAGGACGACTGAACCGGTGATGCCAAGGCCGACGCGGGTCCAGTTCTGAAAGCTCGAATCGAGGAACTTGGCGGTCGGCACAATGATCCGGCGCTCATCCGCAGTGCGGATCACGACATAGCTCAGGCGGATATCCTCCACCCGGCCGCTTTCGCCATCGATCACTACGAAATCGCCGATGCGGATCGGTTCGGTCAGCGCGATCTGGATGCCTGCGATCAGCGATTTCAGCGCGGGCTGGGCGGCCATGCCAAAGGCGAGCGTGGCAAAACCGGCCGAGGCCATCAGGGTGACGCCGACATTGCGGACGCTGGGGATGGCGAACAGCATCAGGGCCACGGTGACGAAGACCACCAGGAACCCGGCCGAACGGGAAAAGATTGCGATCCGGGTGCGGCGGCTGCGCGCGGCCAGCGCGTTTTCCCCGGCGGCGGCATGGGTTTCCAGCACGCCCGCGAAGGCCTTGACCAGCGCAAAGGCGGTCCACCCCAGCAGCGCCGGAACGATGAATCGCCCCGCCATGTCCCACACCCGCGCGATCAGCGTGTCGCCCTCTGCGGCGATGGAAATCGCCACCGCCACCATCGCCCAGCGCAGGGGATGCCGCAGGCGGCCGAACACCAGTTCATCGGCGGTCGAGACGGAGAGCCGCGCCGCCCGGTCGAGCAGGAAGAACAGCGCCAGATGCAGCGCCAGTGCCGCGCCGACGGCAATGCCAAGGTGGATGCCTGACAGCGTCAGGGCCTCGGACCAGCTCAGCACCTGGTCACTGGAAGGTAGCTTGGCCTGCATCAGTGCGCCGCCCCCCAGCTTGGCCCGGTGCCGATTTCGACTCCCAGCGGAATGGAGAGCGTCACCGCCGGCTGCGCCGCCCCGGCCATCACGCTGCGGATCACGTCGGATGCGGCGGTGACATCACTTTCGGGCAATTCGAACACCAGTTCGTCGTGGACCTGCAGCAGCATCCGCACGTGACCGAGGCCAGCCTCCTCCAGCGCGGGCATCATCCGCACCATCGCGCGCTTGATGATATCGGCGCTGGTGCCCTGAATTGGCGCGTTGATTGCGGCGCGCTCGCTGCCCATGCGCTCGTTCGGATTGCTGGAACCAATGCGCGGGAACCAGCATTTTCGGCCAAACAACGTTTCCGAATAGCCATTGGTCCGCACGCTTTCCAAGGTGCTGTGAATGTAAGCGCGGATGCCGGGAAAGCGTTCAAAATAGCGGTCGATCATCGCCTGCGCTTCGTCCGATGACACCCCCAGCCGTCCGGCCAGACCCCATCGACTGATGCCATAGAGGATTGCGAAGTTGATTGTCTTGGCCCGTCCGCGCGTGTCGCGGTTGACCTCGCCGAACATTTCCTGCGCGGTGCGGGCGTGGATGTCCTGGCCTTGCGCAAAGGCTTCCTTCAGGGCGGGAACATCGGCCATGTGCGCGGCAAGGCGCAGTTCGATCTGGCTGTAGTCCGCCGCGAGGATGA
Organism: Novosphingobium sp.; assembly: GCA_041909515.1. Lineage (GTDB taxonomy): Bacteria > Pseudomonadota > Alphaproteobacteria > Sphingomonadales > Sphingomonadaceae > Novosphingobium. The sequence goes on from JAYRDH010000012.1 coordinate 47,947, forward strand.
CGTTGCCCGGTTCCGCGACGAAGGCATCGCGGATCTGACGGCCGAGTTCGGTGCGGATCGGGATGTTCTGGAGGTTTGGCTCGGTCGAGGACAAGCGCCCGGTCTGCGCGCCGACGAGGCTGTAGCTGGTGTGGACGCGGCCGGTATCAGGGTTGATCGCCGCTTGCAGCGCTTCGGTATAAGTGCTGCGCAGCTTGGAAAGTTGCCGCCATTCCAGAACTTTGGTGGGCATTTCCGCGCCTTCGCCCGCCAGCCGCTCCAGCACGCTCTGGTCGGTGGAATACTGCCCGGTCTTGCCCTTTTTGCCGCCCTTGTAGCCCAGCTTGTCGAACAGGATTTCACCTAGTTGCTTGGGGCTGCCGATGGTGAAGTCCTGCCCGGCGAGGGCGTGAATTTCGCCTTCCAGCTTGGCGATTTCGGTGGCGAATGTGGCGGACAGGCTGGCCAGCCGTTCGCGGTCGACCTTGATCCCGTGACGCTCCATTTGTGCGACGACCGGCACCAAGGGGCGGTCAACCCGCTCATAGACCCGCGTCGCGCCCTCTGAGGAAAGCCGAGGCTTGAGCAAGGCGTGGAGACGCCAGGTGACGTCGGCATCTTCGGCGGCATATTCGGTCGCGCGGTCCAGCGGGACTTCGCCGAACGGGATCGCCTTCTTGCCAGTGCCGCAGACGTCCTTGAATGCCAGCGTGGTGTGGCCAAGGTGGCGGGCGGCGAGTTCGTCCATCCCGTGGCCGCCGCCGATGCCATCCTCGCCGCGTCCGGCGTCGAGGTCGAAGCTCATCACCATCGTATCGTCGAGCGGGCCGACCGCGATGCCATAGCGGGCCATGACGTTGAGGTCATACTTCGCGTTCTGGCCGATTTTCAGCACTGCTTCGCTTTCCAGCAGCGGCTTCAGCCGGGCGAGGGCGGCGGCGCGGTCAATCTGCGTGGGTTTTTCCGCGAACATGTCGGTCCCGCCGTGGGCTAGCGGGATATAGCAGGCCTGATTGGGGCCGGTGGCGAGACTGATGCCCACCAGATCGGCGCGCATCGCGTCGAGCGCGCTGGTTTCGGTATCGAACGCCACCACCCGCGCGGCAAAGGCGCGTTCGATCCACTGGTCCAGCGCTTCGAGCGTCTGCACGCAGGGGTAGGCGGTGCGGTCGATCACCGGCATATCGGGCAAGGGCTGGCGCGCACCATCGGCGGCGGGAGCGGCGCTGGCGGTGACGGGCTTGGCGGGGTTGAGCTGGGTCTTGCGCTCCGGGCTGCCGCGCCCGCCGTCGAGGCGCTTGAGCAGGCTGGTAAAGCCATGCTCCTCAAGGAAGGCCACAAGTGGTGCGGGGGGAATCTCGCCCAGCTTGAAGTCATCAAGCGGCACCGGCAGGGCGCAATCTTCCTTGAGCGCGACCAGCACGCGGCTGAGCCGCGCCATTTCGGTGTGTTCGATCAGGTTGTCGCGCAGCTTCGATGGCTTCATGCCTGGCGCGGCGGCCAGCGCGGCTTCCAGGCTGCCGTGTTCCTGGATCAGCTTGGTCGCGGTCTTCGGGCCGATCCCCCGAATGCCCGGCACGTTGTCCACCGCATCGCCCATCAGCGCCAGCACATCGCCGACGAGCGTGGGCGGCACGCCGAACTTTTCCTGGACCTCCGGTTCTTCGATCCGCTGGTTCTTCATCGTGTCCAGCATTTCGATCCGCCCGCCAGCGTGGGGGCCGACCAGCTGCATCAGGTCCTTGTCGGACGACACGATCGTCACGTCCCAGCCGCGTTCGCAGGCGGCGCGGGCATAGCTGGCGATCAGGTCGTCGGCTTCCAGCCCCTGTTCCTCGATGCAGGGCAGGCTGAACGCGCGGGTGGCATCGCGGATCAGCGGGAACTGGGGCTTCAGGTCTTCGGGCGGGGGCGGGCGATTCGCCTTGTATTCGGGGTAGATGTCATTGCGGAACGATTTGCCCGACGCATCGAGGATCACGGCCAGGTGAGTCGGCCCCTCGGCCTTGTTGAGATCGTCGGCCAGCCGCCACAGCATGGTGGTATAGCCATAGACCGCGCCAACCGGCACCCCCAGCGGGTTGGTGAGCGGCGGCAGGCGGTGATAGGCGCGGAAGATATAGGCCGAACCGTCAACGAGATAGAGGTGCTGCTTGGATTCCATGGCAGCCAGCCTAGCAGCGCATGCGCCGCAGCGGTAGCGAGTGCGCGGCAGTATCAACCGGCGCGTTGCAAGTGCGGCCGGCGGCCGGTTCCGGCGCGACTGGTCACGCCCTTGCCACATTCTGCCGCCAGACCCTTGCGCAACGGTTCACCGCAAGGAACAGGATGCAGCGCGACAAGTGCTTGCATCGCTCAAAGAACGCGACTATCTGACGCGTGAAGTCTACCGATATGGTTGGCTTTCCGGTCGGTCCAATGTTCATCCGTTTCAACGGGTTGGCAGCAAGCCGGACGGGGTCCACTCGCTGTTCAAGGAATACATTCATGCGCAAGATCGTTCTCGCTGCTGCCGCTGCCGGCGCCGCTCTCGCTCTCTCGGCCTGCGGTGAAAAGGCTGAAGACGCCGCTGCTGTCGCCACCGACGCCGCCACCGAAGCCGCTGCTGACGCTTCGGCTGCTGCCACCGACGCTGCTGCTGCCGCGACCGACGCTGCTGCCGCTGCTGGCGCTGCCGCCGCTGAAGGCGCTGCTGCCGTTGAAGGCGCTGCCGACGCTGCTGCTGACGCTGCTGCGGACGCTGCCAAGAAGATGTAATCTTCGCCGCACGGCACAAGAATTGGGGCGCGGAAGGGAAACCTTCCGCGCCCTTTTCTTTTGCCTGCCGCCAGCGCCGTTCCGATTTTCCGCGCGCGCCGCTTGATCTTTTTAATCGCACGATTAAACCTTTCGGGAAAGAACAGGCCGAAGGAGAGCGGCGGACTTGACCGGATCATCAGATCATCCCCTGCACGCGGGATTGAGCCGCGCACTGGCCCGCGCCGGACTGCCCGCGCCAGCGGCGCTGGAACGGCTGTCTGGCGGGGCGAACATGGAAAGCTGGCGCTTCACCGCTGGCCCTGAAACCTGTATCCTGCGCCGCGCACCATCGCTGGAAATGATGGTGGGCCGGCCGATGGACCATGCGGGCGAAGCCGCGCTGATCCGTGCCGCGCGCGCCGCCGGGGTGCTGGCCCCCGAAATCCTGGCTGAACTGGAACCGGAAGACGGGATCGGGTCCGGCTTCATCATGCGCGCCATTCCCGGCACGCCCGATCCGAACGCGATTCTGGCCGTGGCCGATCCGCAAGTGCTGATCCGCGACATTGCCCGCGAACTGGCCGCCACGCACCGCACCGATCCCGCCGGGATACCGGTGCCGGTGATGGACACCGCGCAGGCGCTGGCTGAACTGAAGGCGCGCTTCATCAGCTATGGTGCGGATCGCCCGATCCTCGCGCTGGCGGTGCGGTGGCTGGAACAGAACCTGCCCGCGCCGGTGCCGCCCCGGCTGGTTCACGGCGATTTCAGGCTGGGCAACCTGCTGGTGGAGGATGGGCGGCTGTCGGGCGTGCTCGACTGGGAACTGGCCCATCTGGGCGACCCGCATGAGGACATCGCGTTCGGCTGCATGACCGTATGGCGTTTTTCGCGCCCCGACCGGCCGGGGTACGGGCTGACCTCGATCGCGGAACTGGTGCAGGCCTATGAAGAGGCTGGCGGGCAGGCGTTCGATTATGACCGGTTCCGGTTCTGGACGGTCTATCGCACCTTCTGGTGGGCGCTCGGCTGCTTGCAAATGGGCGGTTACTGGCGTGACGGGCATGACCGCTCGATCGAGCGGGTGGTCGTGGCGCGGCGCACGTCTGAGCAGGAGCTTGACCTGTTGCTGCTGCTGGAGGACCTTGCGCCGGAGGCGGAGCGTCAGCGTCCGTTGCCGCCGGCGCAGGCGCCGCTGCAACCCGGTACGGGTGAGCCGAGCGGGGCCGAAATCCTGACCGCCATTTCCGAATGGCTGACGAACGACATCAAGCCGCTGGTCAGCGGGCGGGGGCGGTTCGATCTGGCCGTGGCGCGCAACGCGCTGGGGATCGTCGCGCGCGAACTCAATCAGCGCCCGGTGGCGACCGATGCGGCGCTGGCCGCCGACCTGATGGCGGGCCGGGCCGATCTGGCGACGCCCGGCGTGCTGGCGCGGCTGCGCCGGATGGCGCTCGACAAGCTGGCCGCAGATGTGCCGAAATACCCCGCGCTGGCCAATGCGCGGGCCCGCTGGGAAGGAAACTGACATGGATTTTTCGCTGCCTGAAGACCTCGTGGCCTATCTGGCCGAACTTGACGCGTTCATCGCGGCCGAGATCAAGCCGCTGGAGGAGCAGGACGACAACATCCGCTTTTTCGATCACCGCCGCGAATGGGCGCGGACCGATTTCGAAAATGGCGGCCTGCCCCGGCACGAATGGGAACAGCTGCTGGTCGAAGCCAGCAAGCGCGCCGATGCCGCGGGCCACTGGCGCTTTTCCGCGCCCAAGAAGTACGGCGGCAAGGATGGGGCCAACTTGTGGATGGCGGTGATCCGCGACCGCTTTGCCGCCAAGGGGCTGGGCCTGCACAACGATCTGCAGAATGAACACTCGATTGTCGGCAACTTTCCCTTCGTGGCGATGTTCGAACACTTCGGGACGGAAGAGCAGCAGAAGGAGTTCATTCTGGGCGGCTTTGCGCGCGAACGCCGCACCGCCTTTGGCCTGACCGAGCCGAACCACGGCTCCGACGCCACCCACATGGAAACCCGCGCCGTGCGTGAAACCCGCGATGGGGTGCCGGGCTGGCGGATCGACGGCGAAAAGATGTGGACCACCGGCATGCACGTCGCCACGCACTGCGCCACGTTTGCGCGGACCAGCGGCAAGGACGGCGATGCCAAGGGGATCACCTGCTTCCTGGTGCCCAACCCGACCGAGGGACTGGTGATCGAGGAATACCTCTGGACCTTCAACATGCCGACCGACCACCCGCGCATCAGCTTTACCAATGTCTGGGTGCCGGACAGCGCGATCCTGGGCCCGGTCGATGGCGGGCTGTCGATTGCCCAGTCGTTCGTCCACCAGAACCGCATCCGCCAGGCCGCCAGCTCGCTCGGCGCGGCGACGTTCTGCGTCGAGGAATCGGTCCGCTATGCGCGCGAACGCAAGCCGTTCGGGGCGGAACTCGCGCGCAATCAGGGCATCCAGTTCCCGCTGGTGGAACTGGCCACCCAGTGCGAAATGCTGCGCACGCTGATCTACAAGACCGCCTGGGAAATGGACCAGATGGAGCATAAGGAGATCGAGCATAAGCTGTCTGACAAGATCTCGATGTGCAACTACTACGCCAACCGGCTGGTCTGCGAAGCGGCCGACCGGGCGATGCAGGTGCACGGCGGGATCGGCTATTCGCGGCACAAGCCGTTCGAGCACATCTATCGCCACCACCGCCGCTATCGGATCACCGAGGGGGCGGAAGAAATCCAGATGCGTAAGGTCGGCGCGTACCTGTTCGGCTATCTGGGGCCGCGCAAGGCGATGTTCCAGAAATAGGCCTGATTGCTTGACTTCGGGGCGCGCACTGGTAGATGCGCGCCCTGACCGGCAGGGATTCGTCCGCGCCGTTCATCCGTCCGAGACAGTTGGTGTGCGGAATCTGCCGCACTTAATTTCCAGCCTAGACGGGGAAAAGAGATTTCGCGCTTCGGCCCTGTGCCGCCGCGCTTCAGGCGTGTTTCACGCCCCTCCTTCCCCTTCAACGGACTCGCCCGTTCCGGTTTTTGCCGGGGCGGACAACGCAGCCCGGCCTTGTGCTTCGTGCACACGGCCATCGTGAAGGAGTAAGCATGGATCGTTCGCAGAAAGCCGATGCGGTCGCAGCTCTGAACGCAACCTTCAACGAGGTCGGCGTGGTGGTGATCACCCGCAACCTCGGCATGTCCGTGGCTCAGACCACGGCCCTGCGCGTGAAGATGCGGGATGCAGGTGCATCGTTCAAGGTTTCCAAGAACAGTCTTGCCAAGCTGGCCATCGCGGACACGGACTATGCTGGCATCGGTGACATGCTCACCGGTCCGGTTGCCCTGGCGACTTCGGTCGACCCGGTCACCGCAGCAAAGATCGCTGTCGAATTCGCCAAGACCAACGACAAGTTGGAAATCGTTGGCGGCGCGATGGGTTCGCAGGTGCTCGATGCCGACGGGATCAAGGCGCTCGCCTCGATGCCTTCGCTCGACGAACTGCGCGCCAAGCTTATCGGCCTTGTCCAGGCACCGGCGACCAAGATCGCTCAGGTTGTCACGGCACCGGCAGGCAAGCTGGCCCGCGTCTTTGGCGCCTACGCCAAGGAAGCCGCATAAGACTGATCAAACGTTTTGCCGGACAAGACCCTTCGATCCGAAGCGTCCGGCAGCCATCAAATTGTGGAGTGAAACATCATGGCTGATATCGCCAAGCTCGTTGAAGAACTTTCGAAGCTGACCGTCCTCGAAGCCGCTGACCTCGCCAAGGCTCTGGAAGAAGCCTGGGGCGTGTCGGCTGCTGCCGCTGTTGCCGTGGCTGCTGCCCCGGCCGCCGCTGCTGAAGCTGCTGAAGAAAAGACCGAATTCGACGCCATCCTGACCTCGGACGGCGGCAACAAGATCGCCGTCATCAAGGAAGTCCGCGCGATCACCTCGCTGGGCCTGACCGAAGCCAAGGCGCTGGTCGAAGCCGCTCCGAAGGCGATCAAGGAAGGCGTGTCGAAGGCTGAAGCCGAAGACATCAAGGCCAAGGTCGAAGCCGCTGGCGGCAAGGTCGAAATCAAGTAAGCTTCTTCACAGAAGCCTACGGGATTTCAGGAAAGGGCGGTCCTTCGGGGCCGCCCTTTTCGTTTGGGCGGCGGCGATGTGAAGCGGGCGGCCGCGCTCAAACAAACAGGGCCGGAAAGGTTGCCCCTTCCAGCCCTGCCGCGCGACCCGAAGACGGTGAAGGGTTACTTCAGCGTCTTCATGTATTCGATCAGTTCCTTGCGCTTCGCGGCGTCGGACAGACCGGCGTAAGTCATCTTGGTGCCGGGGACCATTTTCATCGGCCCGGCCAACCACTGGTCCAGCGTGGCGTCGTCCCAGGTCAGGCCCGACGCCTTGAGCTTGTCGGAAAAGGCGTACCCGGCAAGTTCGCCCGCCTTGGTGCCATAGACGCCGGCCAGGCTGGGGCCGATGCCGTGCTTGCCGGGTTCGACCGCGTGGCACGCGGCGCACTGGGCAAAGGCGGCGGGCTTGCCGCCCGCGTCGGCGACGGCCGGAGCTGCTGCCGGTGCTGCGGCGGGCGCCGCGTCAGCGGTGGTGGCCGCGCTGTCAGCGGCGGGCTGCTCCTCTGCCGGGGAGCCGCAGGCAGTCAGCCCAAGTGCCAGAGCCGAAACCAGAATCATTTTGGCGGAAACGCGCATCCAAACTCTCCTTGAACCTTTGACCGCGAGCGTTAGCGCCGCATCGCGCGGCGGGAAAGTGTGTTTGTTACGCCAGCCGTTGCACGAAGCGCACGGTATGGCCGCCAAATGCCCGCTGGGCGGTGATAATCCTTCCCCTCGCGCCCGCGCCCGCCTATCCGCAGCCGCCTGATGACCGCACCTGCCGCCCCGACACTCTGGCGCACCGAACTGGGCGCGACGCTGCGGCTTGCGGCGCCGCTGGCGGCGGCCAACCTGCTGCAGATGCTGGTCTATGCCATTGACGTCATTTTCGTGGCGCGGCTGGGGGAGACGGCGCTGGCCGCATCCTCGCTGGCGACCACGCTGTTCGGGCTGATGATGTGGTGCCTGATCGGCCTGACGGGTGCCTGCGCGCCGCTGATTGCTGCGGAACTCGGCCGCCGCGCCCATGCCGTGCGCGAAGTGCGCCGCTCGGTCCGGATGGCGCTGTGGCTGGCGGTGGGCACGGGGCTGCTGGCGATGCTGGTGTCCGCCAAGGGTGAGGCGTTGTTGCTGCTGAGCGGGCAGGACGCCGAAGTGTCGCGGCTGGCGGGCGATTTTCTGGCGATCCTGCTGTGGGCGACGATCCCGAACATCATGGCCGGGGTGCTGCGCAATTTCGTCTCGGCGCTGGGCCGCCCGGTGTTTGCGACCGCGATCACGGGCCTGGCGATCCTGGTCAATGCGCTGGGCAATTACGTGCTGGTGTTCGGCAACTGGGGCGCCCCGGCGTTGGGGCTGGATGGCTCGGCCATTTCCAGCGTGATCACCGCCTGCGCGATGCTTGGGGCTTACGTGCTGGCAATCCGCGCGGACCGGCGGCTGCGGCGCTATGCGCTGTTCGGGCGCTGGTGGCGGCCCGAATGGACGCGGCTGCGCGATCTGCTGCGGATCGGCCTGCCGATTTCGCTGATCATCATGGCCGAAGGCGGGCTGTTTTCCAGCGCGGCGTTCCTGATGGGGCTGCTGGGGCAGGCGGAACTGGCCGGGCATACGGTGGCGCTGCAAGTTGCCGCGCTGGCGTTCCAGATCCCGTTCGGCGTGGGGCAGGCCGCGACGATCCGGGTCGGCTATCATTACGGCGCGGGCAACGTCGCGGCGATTGCGGCGGCGGGCAAGGCGGCGTTGCTGGTGGCGGTCAGTTACATGATTATCCCCGCCGCGCTGATGATCCTCGCCCCGCGCTTCGTCCTGTCGCTCTATGTCGATCCCGCCGCGCCCGCCAACGCGGCGATGGTCGGCCACGCGGTCGGCTTCCTGGCGATTGCCGCCGCGTTCCAGCTGTTCGACGGGTTGCAGGCCGTGCTGGCCGGCACGCTGCGCGGGCTTCAGGACACGCGGATGCCGCTGATCCTGGCGCTGATCGGGTACTGGCTGATCGGGTTCACCACCTCGGTCATGCTGGGCTTTTTCACGCCGCTGGCGGGCAATGGCATCTGGCTGGGGCTGGCGGCGGGTCTGGTCGTGGTGTCGATCCTGCTGGCACGCCGCTGGCAGCACCGCGCCCGGCTGGGACTGCTGCCCTCATAATTCCGAAAATTTTTCGCGCCGAGTCCGCTTGACGCCCCTCTGCGGCGCACCCATATGCGCCGTGCTGGCACTCTCCGGGTGAGAGTGCCAACCCACATCCTGTTTGTAGGTAAAAGAGAGGGAACCAACCCATGTCATTCCGTCCGTTGCACGACCGCGTGCTCGTGCGCCGCGTTGAGGCTGAAGAAAAGACCGCCGGCGGGATCATCATCCCCGACAGCGCCAAGGAAAAGCCCGCCGAGGGTGAAGTGGTCGCCGTGGGCGAAGGCACCCGCGACGACGACGGCGACCGTATTCCGCTGGACGTCAAGGTTGGCGACCGCGTGCTGTTCGGCAAGTGGTCCGGCACCGAAGTCAAGGTTGGCGGTGAAGACCTGCTGATCATGAAGGAAAGCGACATCCTCGGCATCATCGGCTGAGCGGGCGCTGACCTCGACAATCCCATTCTAGACATTCAAGGAATTTGAAATGGCTGCCAAGGACGTGAAATTCGGGCGCGACGCGCGCGAACGCATTCTCGCTGGTGTCGACATCCTCGCCAATGCGGTGAAGGTTACGCTGGGCCCCAAGGGCCGCAACGTCGTGATCGACAAGAGCTTCGGCGCGCCGCGCATCACCAAGGACGGTGTTTCGGTCGCCAAGGAAATCGAACTGAAGGACAAGTTCGAAAACATGGGCGCCCAGATGCTGCGCGAAGTGGCCTCGAAGGCCAACGACGCTGCTGGTGACGGCACCACCACCGCCACCGTGCTGGCCCAGGCCATCGTGCGTGAAGGCATGACCTCGGTCGCCGCCGGCATGAACCCGATGGACCTGAAGCGCGGCATCGATCTGGCCGTGACCAAGGTGGTCGAAGACCTCAAGGCACGCTCGACCCCGGTGGCCGGTTCGTCCGAAATTGCCCAGGTCGGCATCATTTCGGCCAACGGCGACCGTGAAGTCGGCGAAAAGATCGCCGAAGCCATGGAAAAGGTCGGCAAGGAAGGCGTGATCACCGTGGAAGAGGCCAAGGGCCTCGAATTCGAACTCGATGTCGTCGAAGGCATGCAGTTCGACCGTGGTTACCTGTCGCCGTACTTCGTGACCAACCCGGAAAAGATGACGGTTGAACTGGAAAACCCGTACATCCTGATCCACGAAAAGAAGCTGTCGAACCTGCAGTCGATGCTGCCGGTGCTGGAAGCCGTGGTGCAGTCGGGCCGTCCGCTGCTGATCATCGCTGAAGACATCGAAGGCGAAGCGCTGGCCACCCTGGTGGTCAACAAGCTGCGCGGCGGCCTCAAGGTTGCTGCGGTCAAGGCTCCGGGCTTCGGCGATCGCCGCAAGGCCATGCTGCAGGACATCGCGATCCTCACCGCCGGTGAAATGATCAGCGAAGACCTGGGCATCAAGCTGGAAACCGTCACGCTCGGCATGCTCGGCCAGGCCAAGAAGGTGTCGATCGACAAGGACAACACCACCATCGTCGACGGCGCTGGCGCCGCAGACGACATCAAGGCCCGCGTCGAACAGATCCGCGCCCAGATCGAAACCACCACCAGCGACTACGACCGTGAAAAGCTCCAGGAACGCCTGGCCAAGCTGGCTGGCGGCGTGGCCGTGATCAAGGTTGGCGGTGCGACCGAAGTCGAAGTGAAGGAACGCAAGGACCGCGTCGACGACGCGCTGCACGCCACCCGTGCGGCCGTTGAAGAAGGCATCGTCCCCGGCGGCGGCACCGCGCTGCTCTATGCGACCAAGGCGCTGGAAGGCATGAAGGGCGCGAACGACGACCAGACCAAGGGCATCGACATCGTCCGCAAGGCGATTCTGGCCCCGCTGCGTCAGATCGCCACCAACGCCGGCCACGACGGTGCGGTCGTTTCGGGCAACCTGCTGCGCGAAGGCGATCAGAACATGGGCTTCAACGCCGCGACCGACACCTATGAAAACCTCAAGGCTGCCGGCGTGATCGACCCGACCAAGGTTGTGCGCACTGCCCTGCAGGACGCCGCTTCGGTGTCGGGCCTGCTGATCACCACCGAAGCCGCCATTGCGGAGCGTCCGGACGACAAGCCCGCGATGCCCCCGATGGGTGGCGGCATGGGCGGCATGGGTGACATGGGCTTCTAAAGTCCATACTGCTGCCTATTCAGGCACTTGCACGATTAGTGGGCCGGAGGAGCGATCCTCCGGCCCATTTTCGTTGCGGCGGGGCGGCACAGCGGCGGTTCGGCTGCCCGCACCGGCAGGGCGGTTCGTCGCGCAGTGGATTGAGTGCGGTCTCAGCCGCGTTAGACAAATCGCAAGCATATCAGGGTTAATGCATAGGCTGTGAAAACGGGTCTGATCTCCAAGCTGATAACCGGGCTGGCGTTTGCCGGTGCGTTGGCCGTGCCGGCTGCCGCGCGGGCCAGCAGCGATGCGCTGGAGCTGGACTTTGACCGCGTGCTGGGCAGCCAGCCGCGTACCCCACGCGACGTTCCCGCCACCACGCAGCCGTTCGTTCCGGCCAGCACCGCGCCGCGCGCCTATGCTGGCGCGCTCGAAGCGCAGCTGGCCTCGCTCGCCAGTGCGGAGCAGGGCCGGATCGGCGTGGCCGCGCTCGACCTTGCGACCGGGCGGACCGTGTCGGTGCTGGGCGACCAGCCGTTCCCGATGGCCAGCACCAGCAAGATCGCGGTTGTGGCCACGTTCCTGGAAGGGGTCGACCAGGGCCGCTGGAAGTTGACCGACCAGTTCCCGCTGATGCTGCCGCAGCCGTCAGCGAAGTTCTCGACTTCGGTCGCTCCGGTTCGCGCCGGGACGATGATGTCGGCCCAGCAACTGATCGACCTGGCCATTTCCCGCAGCAGCAATCCCGCGACCGACGCCTTGCTGGCGGTGGTTGGCGGCCCGCAGATGGTCAACGCCTGGCTGCGCCGGGCCGGGATTTCCGGCATGCGGATGGACCGCGACATCGCCACGCTGGTGCGCGACGATGGAGAGCATAACCCCGCCACCACGATCGACCAGCGCGACAGCGCGACGCCGCTGGCGATGGTTGAACTGCTGGGCGGGCTTTATCAGGGCCAGTGGCTCAGCCCGCAAAGCCGCAGCGTGCTGCTCGGCGCGATGGGCCGCACGGTCACGGGCAAGCGGCGGCTGCGCGCGCAGCTGCCCGAAGGCGCGGACATCGCGCACAAGACCGGCACGCTGTTCAACACCTCCAGCGATGTCGGGATCATCCAGACCCCCGATGGCCGCGCGATTGCGATCGCGGTCTATGCCACCGGGCAGGGCGGCAAGCCCCAGCGCGACGCCCGCATCGCCAGCATCGCCCGCGTCGTCTATGACGGCTATCAGACCGAAGCATCCAGCGTCCGCCGCACCGCCTCGCGCTGATTTTCCTGATTTGCAAATGCAAAGGGCGGCGCCTTCGCTGGTAAGTCACCGCCCGCTTTTGCTTGTTCTGGCTAACTGGCGCTTATTCGGCGTCGTAACCCAGCAGGTCGCCCGGCTGGCAATCCAGTTCCCGGCAGATCGCTTCCAGGGTGGAGAAGCGCACGGCCTTGGCCTTGCCGGTCTTGAGGATGGAAAGGTTGGCGAGGGTGATGTCCACTTTCTCGGCCAGTTCGGTTAGCGTCATGCGGCGCTGGTAGAGCAGCTCGTCGAGCTTGACGGAAATCGGCATCACACGGTTCCTTCCAGTTCAGAGCGCATCGCTGCGCCTTCGCGGAACACGCGGGCCAGGATGAACAGGACCAGCGCCAGCAGGATGCCGCCCATCGACAGGCCGAAGTCCGAGGTTGCGTCCTTGATCGTCGCGGCCAGCCACTGGCCAATGCCGCCGACGGGGATTGCGAGTAACTCGATACTCACGGTCAGCCAGCCCATGTGAGCCAGCCGGTCCGCGTTTTCGGGTACGAACGGATCGCCCAGTCCGACGCTGTCGATCACCCGGCGCAGATCGCGCAGCCATTGATAGGCCATGCCGGCCATGATCGCGATCAGGACCAGGATCGACTGGATTGCGGCGGTGGTTTTCCAGTCCAGTGCTTTGCCAGTCTTCGAGCCAAGCTCCTTCAGGATCTCTTCCTGGCCGAAGATCATAACCGGCAGCAGCACCAGCATCAGCACGCCGATGAAGATGGCCAGCCCCATGGCGATCCCGGTCAGGATGCGCGCGGCGGTCAGCAGGGGGTCACGGGGGGATTTGGGCATGGCCTTCATTCCTTCTCGTTGCGCTCAGGCGAGCGGGGCGACCAGCACGGCGGTGGGGGCCGGGCGGGACAGGTTGATCGTGCCGGGGGTCAGGGTCGGCACCCACAGGGCAAAGACCGCAGCAGCGGCCAGGATCATGGCGAGGGGGGTACGGGGTTGGGTCATTGATCGTTCTCCGATGTCTTCAATATCGACAGTCAATAATACGAGTCGGCCTTATCGTCAATCAATAATATTGGAAAACGATATAACCCTGATCGTTTTACGGAAATTGCATGGCGGGTCGGGCCAGAACGGAACCGGGCAGGGTTGTTTGACAGGTCCGGGGGGGCGTCCTATAGGCGCGGTTCGCTCGGCGCTTCGAGCAAGTGCGGCCCATGCGCAGGGGCCGTGCCGGGAAGGAAGCGATCCGGGTTTCCAACTGACGCGAAGGCTGCTGGCTGCGGCTCCCCATCGGGGTGCCATTTGCCGTGCGGCCTTTTCGCGTTTGATGGTGCCATCACTGCGTGTGGCAACGATTTTTTCGCCGGTTTTCCGGCACATAGCAAAGAGGCAATACCCTCATGGCGAGCAATGCTCTCACTCCGGTCAAGGCGGGCGGTCGCGCTTCCACCAAGAAGCGGATCCGCAAGATCTTTGGCGACATTCACGAAGTCGTGAAGATGCCGAACCTCATCGAGGTTCAGCGCGAATCGTATGAGCAGTTCCTGCGCTCCGATCCGGCGACCGGCTATGTCTCCGGCCTGGAAAAGACCCTGCGCTCGGTTTTCCCGGTCCGCGACTTTGCCGGCACCAGCGAACTGGACTTTGTCCATTACGAGCTGGAAGACCCGAAGTACGACGTGACGGAATGCCGCCAGCGCGGGATCACCTATGCCGCGCCGATGAAGGTCACGCTGCGCCTGATCGTGTTCGAAGTGGACGCCGAAACCGAAACCCGTTCGGTGCTCGATATCAAGGAGCAGGACGTCTACATGGGCGACATGCCCCTGATGACGGAGAACGGCACGTTCTTCATCAACGGTACGGAACGCGTGATCGTGTCGCAGATGCACCGTTCGCCGGGTGTGCTGTTCGACCATGACCGGGGCAAGACCCACTCTTCGGGCAAGTACCTGTTCGCCGCGCGCGTGATCCCCTATCGCGGGTCGTGGCTGGACTTCGAATTCGACGCCAAGGACATCGTCAACGTCCGCATCGACCGCAAGCGCAAGCTGCCGGTCACCGCGCTGCTGCACGCGCTGGGCCTGGATGACGAGCAGATCCTCGGTCACTTCTACCAGACCGTGACGTGGAAGCGCGGTTCGGGCGGCTGGTGCCTGCCTTACGTCGCCGAGCAGTGGCGCGGCCAGAAGCCGTCGTTCGACATCGTTGATGCGAAGTCGGGCGAAGTGATCTTCGCCGCCGGCACCAAGATCAGCCCGCGTGCTGCCAACAAGGCGGAAAAGGACGGCCTGGCCGAACTGCTGATCCCGACCGAGGAAATCTTTGGCCGCTATTCCGCGCGCGACCTGATCAATGAATCGACGGGTCGCATCTACATCGAATCCGGCGATGAAGTGACGCCGGAAAACCTCGATGCGCTGGACAAGGCCGGGATCGACCAGATCGAACTGCTCGACATCGACCACGTCAACACCGGCCCGTGGATCCGCAACACGCTGAAGGCCGACAAGGCCCCGGACCGCGATCACGCGCTGGCCGACATCTATCGCGTCATGCGCCCCGGCGAGCCGCCGACGCGCGAAACCGCCGAAGCGCTGTTCGACGGCCTGTTCTTCGATCCGGACCGTTATGACCTTTCGGCCGTGGGCCGCGTGAAGCTGAACATGCGCCTGGCGCTGGAATGCGAAGACACCGTCACCACCCTGCGCACCGAAGACATTCTCGCGGTCGTCAAGGAACTGGTGAACCTGAAGGACGGCAAGGGCGAAGTCGACGACATCGACAACCTGGGCAACCGCCGCGTCCGCTCGGTTGGCGAACTGCTGGAAAACCAGTACCGCGTCGGCCTGTTGCGCATGGAACGCGCGGTCAAGGAGCGCATGAGCAGCGTCGATGTGTCGACCGTCATGCCGAACGACCTGATCAACGCCAAGCCGGCGGTGGCCGCGGTGCGTGAATTCTTCGGCTCGTCGCAGCTGTCGCAGTTCATGGACCAGACCAACCCGCTGTCGGAAGTGACGCACAAGCGCCGCGTGTCGGCGCTTGGGCCGGGCGGTCTGACCCGTGAACGCGCCGGCTTCGAAGTCCGCGACGTTCACCCGACCCACTATGGCCGCATCTGCCCGATTGAAACGCCGGAAGGCCCGAACATCGGTCTGATCAACTCGCTGTCGACCTTCGCCCGCGTCAACAAGTACGGCTTCATCGAAACCCCGTACCGCAAGGTGATCGACGGCAAGGTGACCGGCGAGGTCGTCTATCTGTCGGCGATGGAAGAATCGAAGCACACCGTGGCGCAGGCTTCGGCCGAACTGAACGCCGACGGCAGCTTCGTGGAAGAACTCGTTTCGGCCCGTGAAGCCGGCGAATTCGTGATGGCGCCGCGCGCCACCGTCACGCTGATGGACGTTTCGCCCAAGCAGCTGGTGTCGGTCGCCGCCTCGCTCATTCCGTTCCTGGAAAACGACGACGCCAACCGCGCGCTGATGGGCTCGAACATGCAGCGTCAGGCCGTGCCGCTGGTGCGCGCCGAAGCGCCGTTCGTCGGCACCGGCATGGAAGAAACCGTGGCGCGCGATTCGGGCGCGGCGATTTCGGCCCTGCGCAGCGGCATCGTTGACCAGGTCGACGCGACCCGTATCGTGATCCGCGCCAGCGGGGACATCGAAGCCGGGCAGTCGGGCGTGGACATCTACACCCTGCAGAAGTTCCAGCGTTCGAACCAGTCGACCTGCATCAACCAGCGTCCGCTGGTGAAGGTGGGCGAACTGGTCGAAGCCGGTGACATTCTGGCCGACGGTCCCTCGACGGAGCTGGGCGAACTGGCGCTGGGCCGGAACGTGCTCGTCGCGTTCATGCCCTGGAACGGCTACAACTACGAAGACTCGATCCTGATCAGCGAACGCATCGTCAAGGACGACGTGTTCACCTCGATCCACATCGAGGAATTCGAAGTCATGGCCCGCGACACCA
>JAYRDH010000013.1:0-40684 GCA_041909515.1 Novosphingobium sp.
GCCACCTTGGCTTTGAAATCGGCGCTGTAGCGCTTTCTCGTCGTCTTCATTCCCGTACCAATCCATCAGGTCGGGATTAGCTTAGCATCCTGTCCAGAAAACCGGCACCACCTCAATTCTGTGGCGCGAGGGTTCGCCAGTGATGGCGGCAACATCTGGTTCGAGCGCATCAACCACACATGGAAAGATGGGCGCTGCACCTATTGTGGCGGCGCCCAGCAGGCGTTTGATCGCGGCGAGGAGCTTGAAACCCACGCCTATGCGTTCATCCACACCAACGACATTAAGGCTCGCATGGGCGAGCTATTCGGAGCCGATATGCAGTTTGACGTTATCATCGGCAATCCGCCGTATCAGCTTGCCGATGACGGCTTCGGAACGAGTGCCGCTCCTATCTATCAGCACTTCGTGACGCAGGCGAAGGCATTGGAGCCGCGTTTTCTGTCGATGGTTATTCCTGCTCGCTGGTTTGCCGGCGGCAAAGGTCTGGACGAGTTTCGGGAATCGATGCTTACGGATGATCGCCTGCGGTCGATTGACGACTATCTAAGTGCGTCAGACGTGTTTCCGGGCGTCGGCCTGAAAGGCGGTATCTGCGTATTCCTGTGGGATCGCGACAATCGCGGACCGTGTTCCGTCACTACCCACTTCAACGACGAACAGCCGTCCACGGCCAGCCGTGAATTGCTTGAAGGCGGAGTGGACGTATTCATCCGATTCAATCAGGGCCTTTCGATTCTCAAGAAGGTCGTCGCGGTCGAAACAGGACAAACACAGTCGCTCATGCTCCCCGACAATCAGCGGTTTGCTCGGCTGGTCAGTTCGAGAAAGCCGTTCGGGCTGGAAACCACCTTTAAGGGCAAATCTGCCAAGAGCGAAGATGACGATTTGCTGATATATCAGAATGGCGGGACGGGGTATGTCGCCCGCAATTCCATCACTACCGGCAAGCAGTATATCGATAAGTGGAAAATCTTTACGGGCCGCGCTGCGCCGGGAACCGGTAACCGCGACACCTACCCGCATCGGATAATCAGCACGCCGTTCCTTGGCGAACCGGATTCCATTTCGTCGGAAACCTATTTGTGCATCGGCCCATTCGACACCAAAGCCGAAGCTGAAAGTGCGTTGTCATACCTTTCCTGCCGCCTGACCCGGCTCCTGATCTTGCTGCATAAGCCGTCCCAAGACACCACGCGCAAAGTGTATACTTTCGTTCCGACCCAGAAATGGACGCAACGCTGGACTGACGCAGAACTCTACAAGAAATACGGAATAACAGATGACGAAATAGCCTTTATCGAGACATTAGTGCGCCCGTTGGAGACCGATGGTGAATAAACCGACCATCGAGGAAATCCTCACCCCGAAGCCGGAAGCGCGCCCGCACATCTACGCGTATAGCATCGCTGCCGATACCCATGCCGGGCAGTTGAAGGTGGGCCAGACCACCCGCGACGTGAAGCAGCGGGTGGCCGAACAGCTCAAAACGGCCGCCATTACCAACTACACCATCGAGCTGGACGAAAGCGCCGAGCGTGATGATGGCGGCATCATCACCGATCATGCCGTGCGCGATGCCTTGAAGCGCAAGGGCTTTGCCAACCCGCAGCTCGAATGGATGCAATGCACCGCCGCCGACGTGAAGACCGTGCTGGCCGAATTACGCTCTGGCCAGCAGTTCACCGGCACTCACCACGAGGATTTTCCGCCGCGCGAAGAACAGGTGCGGGCCGTTGAGCAGACCCACGCCTATTACCAATCGCGCTGGCAGGAAGACCCCAACGCCGTCCCGCGCTTCCTCTGGAACGCGAAGATGCGGTTCGGCAAAACCTTCACCAGCTACCAGCTCGCCAAGAAGCTCGGCGCGAAGCGGGTGCTGGTGCTGACCTTCAAGCCCGCCGTCGAGGATGCTTGGCAGACCGATCTTGAATCCCACGTCGATTTCGACGGCTGGCGTTACCAGTCGCGGAATGTCGATGGCGATCCGCGTGAAGTCCCGGCAGAAACGCCGCTGGTCTATTTCGGCTCATTCCAGGACCTGTTGGGGCGCGATCCGGCAGGCAATATTAAGCCGCGCAACGAGTGGATTCACACGATCAACTGGGATTTGGTCGTGTTCGACGAATACCATTTCGGCGCATGGCGCGAGACGGCCAAGGAGCTGTTCGAGGGCGAGGACACCGCTGTCGCCAAGAAGGAAACCAGCCAAGAATACGCCCCTGCCCTTGAAGTCGTGAACGAAGACTTGGGGGTGCTTTCGGAAAGCGAGGCCGAGTTCCTGCCCATCACCACGCGGGCTTACCTCTATCTGTCCGGCACCCCGTTCAAGGCGCTCGCCACCGGCGAGTTCATCGAAGAGCAGATTTTCAACTGGACCTATACGGACGAACAGCGCGCCAAGGCCGAATTTGCCGCCAAGCATCCCGATAAGCGCAACCCCTATGGCGCGTTGCCGCAAATGCGCCTGCTGACCTATCAAATGCCCGACGAACTGCTGGCCATTGCCAGCGCCGGCGAGTTTGACGAGTTCGATCTCAACGCCTTTTTTGCCGCAACTGGCACCGGCGAGGCGGCCGAGTTCAAGCACAAGAACGATGTGCAGAAGTGGCTCGACATTATCCGGGGCGGATATGCGCCGCAAACGATCGAGAGCCTGAAAACCGGCACCCGGCCGCCGTTTCCCTATTCAGACGTGCGTCTGCTGCCCTACCTGCAACATTCCTTCTGGTTCCTACCCAATGTCGCCGCCTGCCACGCAATGGCGAACCTGCTGGCCGAGAAGCACAATACCTACTGGCACGATTACAAGGTGATCGTGGCGGCAGGCACATCGGCGGGGATTGGGCTCGATGCCTTGCCTCCCGTCCGCAAGGCCGTCGGCAGTGGCTTCGATACCAAGACCATCACGCTGTCCTGCGGCAAGCTGACAACCGGCGTGACGGTGGCGCAATGGTCGTCGATCCTGATGCTCCGCAACCTGAAATCGCCTGAGACCTACTTTCAGGCGGCGTTCCGGGTGCAGTCGCCTTGGTCGATCAAGAATCCTAACGGCGATAATCCCAACGAGGAGGAAATCCTCAAACCCGTTTGCTTCGTGTTCGATTTCGCGCCGACCCGCGCGCTCAGGCAATTGTCGGAATACGGCATCGGCTTGTCGCCCGGCGAGGCGAACCCGGAAAATGCGGTGCGCGAGCTGGTCTCGTTCCTGCCGGTGCTAGCCTACGACGGCGCGAACATGACCCAGATCGACGCGGGCGGGATTCTCGACATAGCGATGGCCGGGACATCAGCAACGCTGCTCGCCCGCAAATGGGAATCCGCGATGCTAGTCAACGTGGACAACGACACATTGCGCCGCGTTCTCGACAATCCCGAAGCTATGGCTGCCGTTGAGCGGATCGAGGGCTGGCGTTCCCTCGGCGACAACATCATCGAAACGATCATCAACAAGAGCGAGACGGTCAAGGACCTCAAGAACAAGGCCAAGGGCGGCGAGTTGACCGCGAAGGAAAAGAAGGAGCTGACCGAGGAGGAAAAGGAATACAAATCCAAGCGCAAGCTGGTTCAGGAAAAGCTGATCAAGTTCGCCACGCGCATCCCTGCCTTCATGTATCTGACGGACTTCCGCGAAAACACCTTGCAGGACGTCATCACGAAGCTGGAGCCGGACCTGTTCCTAACGGTGACGGGCTTGACGGTGGCCGATTTCCACCTGCTCGTCCGCCTCAAGGTCTTCAACACAGAGCGGATGAACGAGGCCGTGTTCGCGTTTCGTCGCTACGAGGATGCCTCCCTGCGCTATACCGGCATCGAGAGCCATGAGGGGCTGACCCACTACGGTCTCTACGATACGGTCGTGGCACGGGAATGATTCGCACCGACAGTTTCCCTAACGGTGCCCTCAAAATCCATCACCACCAAGCGTGACCAAAGCTTGACTTAAGGGCGATTCCCGGCCAAGGGCGCGCCTTCGCAATTGACCTCGCACTCCGGTGAAGCGGTGGTCGCATTCTGCAAATGAGTAGGATGGTGCGGTTCCGGGCCAGTAGGGCAGGCGGTCGTCGCCAGCCCCCAGCAAATTGAAGGAGCGACTCGCATGTCGAAGCGCAAGTCATCGAAGTACAAAATTGACCGCCGCATGGGCGAAAACATCTGGGGTCGTCCCAAGAGCTCGGTCAACCGTCGCAGCTATGGCCCCGGTCAGCACGGCCAGCGCCGCAAGAGCAAGGTGTCGGACTTCGGCATCCAGCTGCGCGCCAAGCAGAAGCTGAAGGGCTATTACGGCGACGTCACCGAAAAGCAGTTCAAGCGCACCTATCAGGAAGCGTCGAGCATGAAGGGCGACACCGGTCAGAACCTGATCGGTCTGCTCGAACAGCGCCTCGACATGGTCGTGTACCGCGCCAAGTTCGCGCCGACCATCTTCTCGGCCCGCCAGATCGTTTCGCACGGCCACATCTATGTGAACGGCGTGAAGTGCAACATCGCCAGCCGCCGCGTGCGTCCGGGCGACGTCGTCTCGCTGGGCAAGAAGGCCAAGGAAATGGCCCTGATCGCCGAAGCACAGGGTCTGCCGGAACGCGAAGTGCCCGACTATGTCGCGCAGGACGGCACCGACAAGATCACCTTCGTTCGCGTTCCGACGCTGGACGAAGTGCCTTACCCGGTGAAGATGGAACCGAACCTGGTCGTCGAATTCTATTCGCGCTAAGTTTCCGGTTTTCATACCAAAATTTGCAAAGGGCGGTCCTGCGGGGCCGCCCTTTTCGTTTGGGTGTCCTCGGTTTGGACTGACACCAAAACCGTCACCCTGAACTTGTTTCAGGGTCCATCATGCCGCCAAGTCAACGCTGGCAATGGTGAGCCGCTTGGCCGCTAGATTGTGTGTCAGCGCGACCACAGGGTGTTTCGAGAGATGGACCCTGAAACAAGTTCAGGGTGACGCACTACGGCGATGTGCCCGTTTTCGGGCATGGCCGCAGAGCAAGTTGATGAAGTGCAACCGCGGGGTGCACTTGCGGAAAAGTTTTCTGGTCACGCAGCTGCGGCTCAGGCCGCATCCGGGGGGATGCGGCCTGAGGGGAACGGGGTTCACGCGGTCAAGGAGCGAAGCCCAGCATGACAGCCGCGCGCCGTGTAGGAAAGTTCAGTTCGCGGGCAGGCCCAGCGTCTTGCGCAGGAAGGCGTCGCTTTCGCTGAGCAAGCGGGTGCGCGCGGCGGCATCGGTGAGGCTGTGGGCGAGGCCCGGAAACTCCACCAGTTCGACCGGCTTGCCCGCACCGCGCAGGCGCTCGGCCATCATGCGAGCGTGGTCGATATTGACGTTCTGGTCGCGATCGCCGTGGAACAGCAAGACGGGCGCCCGGATCGCCGCGACATTCTGGGCGGGCGAGCCATCGCGCACGTGCGGCCCGCGCCCGATGTAACGATCCATCAGATAATAATTCGACCAACCACGCGATTCCGCCCGCAGCCGTTCAAGGTCGGTGACGGGCGCGATTGCGACGACCGCCTTGTACAGATCGGGATCCAGCACCTGGCTTTGCAGCGCGGCATAGCCGCCATAGGACCAGCTGACGATCGCCAGCTTGTCCGGCGCGGCGATGCCCTGCGCCACCAGCCAACGCCCGGCGTCGTTCACATCGCCACCACACCCAATATTCTGCGCTTCATTCCATGCCCCTGCCTGCAATCGTGCGAAGATCATGCAGCCCGCGCGCGCAAGTGCAAGTCAATGCTGGACTATTTTGGAGAACAACCGGCTGGCAGGTCAGCCAGTCACGCCGGGACAGATCGGCAAGGCCTGCAAATACTAGATGCGGATGCCGTCCAGTTTCGCCAGCCAATGGGTGTGCGCACGCTTGAGCGCGGCGGCGCGGTCATGGCCGGGATTGTCATCGTCGGTCAGTCGTTCGATCACCTCGAACGTGAAGGCATCGGCCCCATGATCGGCCCCATGATCGGCCCCATGATCGGCCCACGCCGCTTGCAGAGTGCGATGGGTGTTGCTGCCCTGCCGC
The DNA here is from genome assembly GCA_041909515.1 of Novosphingobium sp. Taxonomy (GTDB): domain Bacteria; phylum Pseudomonadota; class Alphaproteobacteria; order Sphingomonadales; family Sphingomonadaceae; genus Novosphingobium. The sequence continues at coordinate 6,024 of JAYRDH010000013.1, forward strand.
AGCGTGAACCACAGGCGGTTCTGAATGGTCGACAGATCAGGCGCACTGCCCACCCACACCTGACCGGACGGCACGCATCGAACAGCATAGACGCCGGATTCAACCTTGCGGTCCCGGTAGGCCGCAATCGCCGCCTTTCGCCCTTCCTTTTGCATGCATCGTCCCCTTGCTGGTGCACGCCTTCCTACTATGGCCGGTCGGGCAAAGCAATATTACCCCGGTAAATTGACAGATATTTTTACCCGGTTATAAAAGAGTCATGACTCAATATCTGTCCACACCCTGTACCGCGTTTGTCGGCACCCGGCGCATCGCGAGCGGAGCGCTGATCGACGTCGCGCTCGCAATCAAGGCACAGGACGCCGCCGAACCGGGCGCGGTGTTTGTGTTCGATGACGCGTCCGGTGCCGCGATCGATCTCGATCTGCGCGGCACCACGGCGGAAATCGTCACCCGGCTGACCGAGCATGGCGAGCTTACCGAGTTGGCGGCCAGGACGCGCGGCGAGTTGCTGGGCAAGTCCAGTCGAGCGAGAGGACGGCCCAAGCTGGGCGTCGTTGCGCGCGAGGTGACCCTGCTGCCCCGGCATTGGGAATGGCTGGCACGGCAACCGGGCGGCGCATCGCAAGCCTTGCGCCGCCTCGTTGACGAAGCGCGGCGCGCGGATGGGGGGCAAACCGATCGCAAGGCCGCGCAGGAGCGCGCGTATCGGTTCCTGCACGCACTGGCCGGTGATCTGCCCGATTACGAAGACGTGATCCGCGCGCTGTTCGCGGGTGAGGCTGAAGCCTTCGCCGGACGGATGGCCGCGTGGCCCGCGGACATTCGCGATCATGCGCTGGCGCTCGCCCAGTCCCAGTCCCAGCCCCAGCCCCAGTCCAACGAGGAACGATCATGACGACCCTGAACCAGCGCAAGCAGCGGCTTACCGCATTCATCCGGCAGATCTGGGACGACGGCGAGGCCGACGCGGCGGATGGCTACATTGCGGAGGCCTACACGATCCACCACGATCCCGGTGATCCGTGGGAGGGCCAGACGCTGGACCGCGCCGGCTTCAAGGACCGGGTTCGAAAATCGCGCGCGGCGTTCCCCGACCAGCGGTTCGCCATTCAGGGCCTGTTCGCCGATGGCGAGAGTGTCGTGATGACCTGGCTCTGGACCGGCACGCATCTCGGCGACCTGCCCGGCTTCCCGGCAACCGGCCAAACGATCCGCATGTCGGGCGCGACCGTCTATGCCTTCGACAGCGATGATCGCCTGACCGGCCATTGGCAGATCACGGATCGGCTCGGCGTTTTCCAGCAGCTCCAGCGCAGCGGCTAGGGGGTTTTAGGAGGGTTGGTTACCTCTGCCATTCCCGGCCAAAATCCGCCCAAACCGCCTAACCCTTGAGATACCCCCGCCGGAACTCCGCCGCGAAGACGGCGAACGTGCCCGTCGCGATCGCATCGCGCATCGCCTGCATCAGTTGCTGATAGAACGTCAGGTTGTGTTCGGTCAGCAGCATCGCGCCCAGGATCTCGCCGCTTTTGTGCAGGTGGTGGAGATAGGCGCGGCTGTATTTGGTGCAGCAATCGCCGGGGCAGCGCTCGTCCAGCGGGCTGGTGTCTTCGGCATGGCGGGCGTTGCGCAAGTTGACCGGGCCGTTCCACGTAAAGCCCTGCCCGTTGCGGCCAGAGCGGCTGGGCAGCACGCAATCGAACATGTCGACCCCGCGCTCTACCGCGCCGACCAGATCGTCGGGCTTGCCCACCCCCATCAGATAGCGCGGGCGGTCTTCGGGCAGCTGGCCCGGCGCGAAGTCGAGCGTGGCGAACATCGCCTCCTGCCCCTCGCCCACCGCCAGCCCGCCGATGGCATAGCCATCGAACCCGATCTCGCGCAGCGCGGCGGCGCTTTCGCCGCGCAGCGTCTGGTCGAGCGCGCCCTGCTGGATGCCGAACAGGGCGGAGCGTGTCGCGTGTTCCTCGCCGCGGTCGAACCCGTCGCGGCTGCGCTGCGCCCAGCGCATCGACATCCGCATGGAGGCGGCGATCACGTCATAGGGCGCATCGGCGCGCGGGCATTCATCGAACGCCATCACGATATCGCTGCCCAGCAGGCGCTGGATTTCCATCGAACGTTCGGGCGTGAGCAAATGCTTCGATCCGTCGAGGTGGCTTTTGAAAGTCACGCCCTCTTCGGTGATCTTGCGCAGGTCCGACAGGCTCATCACCTGATAGCCGCCACTGTCGGTCAGGATCGGGCGATCCCAGTTCATGAACTTGTGGAGGCCCCCCAGCCGCGCCACCCGCTCCGCGCCGGGGCGCAGCATCAGATGATAGGTGTTGCCCAGCAGAATATCCGCGCCCGTCGCGCGGACGGTTTCGGGCTTCATCGCCTTGACCGTCGCCGCCGTGCCGACCGGCATGAACGCGGGGGTGCGGATTTCGCCCCGGCGCATGGCAATCGTGCCGGTGCGGGCCTTGCCGTCGGTGGCGTGGATGGTGAACTGGAAGCGGGGGGCAGTCATGCGCGCAGCGGTTAGCCGTCTTGCGCGGAAAGAACCAGCCCGCACAGCTTCTCGCGCAGCTCATCCCACAGGGCCAGCTCGGCGGTGTCCTCCGGCGGGGTCGCGCGGCGCAGCACGTCGATGCACGCTCCCAGCAGACCGGCATACCATTCCGCCGGCACGTGCAGCGTATGGCGATGATGCGGGACCGAGGTGTAGGCGATGATCTCTATCTCCGCGCGCCGTTCAAACCAGGTCATCACGAAGTAAAGCGCGTTATCGACCATTTCCGCTTCCAGCCGGTGCGGATTGCCGTGCGGCGAATGCTGGTCGAACGCGGCGCGGGCATCGGGGTGATGGGCATAGAATTCGGCCATGACCAGAGGCACCACATCGCCCAGCCGCTCCGCCGCGCGTTCCAGTGCTGCATCGACTGCCGCCTGCCGTTCACGCGACATGGCCCCTCCTCTCATCCATTTTCCCGGTGACGGGCTAGCACGGGCGGAAGGGGTCTGTCTTGCGCGCGATCAAACCGTATCGGGCAGCCAGTTGCCGTGGAAGCCCGGCGGGATGCGGTGCGGGATATGGATGCTGACCACCGGGGGGGCGGCCATGTCGCCTGCGTTCAGGATGATGAGGTCGGTCGTCTCGTTCGCGGCGTCGATTACATAGCCCATCACCCAGCCGTCGCCTTCGGGCGCATCGGCACTGCGGGGGACGAACACGAATTCGCCGGGAATGCGGTTCGGCCCGAAGTCATGCGCCTGCCGTTCGCCCGTGTGCAGGTCATAGCGATAGATCGGCGTCGTCCCCAGGAACGCCTGTTCGGCGTGTTCAGGCAGGCCCAGCGACCAGGCATAGCGATAGGGCTGGCCGAAGAAGCGCTCATCCGGCCGGTGGAATTCCTGCGGCGCGGCGTCCACCGTGGTGCGCGTGACTTTGCCCGCTGCGGGATCGATTTCCCAGCGCTCCATCCCCAGCGACTTGCCGTTCGGCCCGTCCGGCCCGCCTGCAAACATCGTTTGATAGGCCGACAGATCAACGATCACCCTGCCGTCCGCCGTGTCAAAGCTGTTAGCCACGTGGAAGACATAGCACGGATCGACATCGCACCAGATGACGTCATCCGCCGTGCCATGACGCGGCAGCAGGCCGACGCGGGCCTTGTGGTCCGGGTTCCAGTGATAGGGGAACTGCTCACCCGCGATCAGCGCCTTCATCGAGAACGTCACCGGCAGGTCGAACACCAGCACATACTTCTGCGTGATGCTGCATTCGTGGATCGACGGCCCATGCTCGACCGGGATCGGCTCCTGCCGCACGACTTTGCCTTCGGGCGAGACGACCACGTGCCACACGGTATCCTGCGTCATGCCGTCATAGCAGATCGCGTGGAGCTCCCCGGTCAGTGGGTCTTCATGCGGATGCGCGCTGAACGAGGTTTGCAGCGTGCCGCCGAAATCGGTGTAGGCGACCGTTTCCAGATCATCATTCAGCTGCGCCGGGAATGATCCGGCCTCGACAATCGCCAGCGTCTGACCGCGATGCTGGATGACGTTGGTGTTGACCAGATCGCGCCGTCCGCGCCGGGGTCCGGGGGCCGCAGCGGGGCCGCCCTTGGCCTCCAGCATCTGCGAGCGGATATAGCGATTGCGATACCACAGCGCCTTGCCGCCTTCGATCCGCACCCCGTGCACCATGCCATCGCCGATGAACCAGTGATGCCCGCGCGGGTCGGGCTTGAACGGGTTCGGCCCGATCCGGACATAGCGACCCGACAGCTCTGGCGGGATCGTGCCGGTTACCGCCAGGTCGGTCAGCGTGCGTTCCTCGGTCATCGGCGTGTGGATGCCGGTCAGGAACGGATGCTGGCGGGTTTCGTCCATGCGGGCGCGGTTGAAGGTGGCGACTTTCTCGATCCCCTTGGTCACGACGGCGCGGATGACGCTTTCCACCTGGCTTGCCATACCGGCTATCTCCCTTTAATGTTTATGCCGTAAACATAGCGCGAATGGTAACAGTGTCAACATCCCTCGAAGCAGTCCGCACCTATCACCATGGCGACTTGCGCAGCGCGCTGGTCGACGCGGGGTTGCGGGCGCTGGAAACGACGGAAATCGGCGATATTTCACTGCGCCAGATCGCGCGTGACGTCGGTGTTTCGGCCACCGCGGTCTATCGCCACTTCCCCGACAAGCGCGCGCTGCTGGTCGCGCTGGCCCATGCCGGGATCGAGAAACTGGGCGAAGCGCAGGCGAAGGCCGCCGGGTCGGCCAGCGATACCAGTGCGTTCAGCGCGACGGGCCGCGCCTATGTCCGCTTCGCCCTCGCCCACCCGGCCCTGTTCCGCCTGATCTTCACCCATCTGCCCCCGGCAGGCGAAACCGTGTTCGGCGAATCCCTCGCCGCCCGCCTGCTGCACGACAAGGCCGCCGCCGCAACCGGCGGCAACGCGGAAGAAACCCGCCGCCTGATGGTTCAGGCCTGGGCCGTGGTCCACGGCCTCGCCATGCTGATGCTGGATGGCCAGCTGCCCCCCGACGACGCGCTGATCGACCAGGTGATCGACCCGGCAACCCTGTTTGGGCGGAAGAGCGCATAGCGTCTCTATCCCGTTGGTTTTCCTGCTGGTAAGCACACAGGCTATGGCTATCCCTGACTACCAATCACTGATGTTGCCCGTGCTTGAAATTGCAGCCGAAGGCGAAATTCGCGTTCCTGCTGCGGCTGAAAAAATCGCAGACCGGCTGCAACTGACGGACGAAGAACGCGAAGAACTTTTGCCGAGTGGAAAGCAACGACTGCTTCACAATCGTGTCCATTGGGCCAAGTTCTACATGACCAAGGCAGGCCTCATCGACAGCCCCAAGCGGGGAATCTTTGTTGCTTCCAAGGCCGGCATGGCCCTTCTGGCGCAACAGCCAAAGCGCATAGACGTCGAGTTGCTTAAAGGCCTCCCCGCTTTCGCAGAATATTACAGTCAGTTCGGTGCGAACTCGTCTGGCGAAAAGCTCACGGATACGACCGAAACCGCGAGTTCGACCTCCACCCCTGAAGAGCAAATCGATGCAGCACATAGCGTTCTGACGACGGCACTAAAGGCAGAACTCCTCCAACGGGTTCTGGAACAATCACCTGCATTCTTTGAGCGACTGATCGTCGATCTGCTGGTGGCGATGGGCTATGGTGGATCGCATGAAGATGCGGCCCGCCAGTTAGGAAAATCAGGTGATGGCGGAATTGATGGCGTCATCGACGAAGATCGGCTGGGGCTTGATCGGATTTATGTTCAAGCAAAGCGCTATTCCACCGGCGCAGTTGGGCGCCCGGAGATTCAAGGCTTCGTCGGCAGCCTAGTTGGATTGGGAGCCAGCAAGGGCGTTTTCGTCACGACTTCGACGTTCAGTAAGCAGGCCTTGGACTACGCAAAGGCGTTGCAACAAAGAGTAATCCTCATCGATGGGGCGCGACTGACTGAACTCATGGTGGAATTCGGTGTCGGCGTGCGCATCAACCGTACCGTCGAAGTGAAGCGCGTGGATGAGGATTTTTTCGCGGATGAGGGTTAGTTGACCACCCTGCCCGCCCAGCACGCCGCCGCACGGACGGAACCGTTCGCGTTTCATTGCGCTGCCTGTTCGCGGTGTTGTCATCACAAGGTGATCCAGACCAACCCCTTTGAAATCGCGCAGCTCGCAGCACTCAAGGGCGTTTCGGCGGCCGAGTTCCGCGCGCGCTGGACCGAAGCAGGCGCGGGGACGGCGCTGGCGCGGACGGAGGCGGATGTCTGTGTGTTTCTGGGGGATCAGGGCTGCACGGTTCACCCGGCGCGGCCGCTGGTCTGCCGGCTCTATCCGCTGGGGCGGCGGCGGGCGGGCGACGGGACCGAGCACTGGCTGCGGCTTGATCCGCATCCGCTGTCAGGCGGGATGTTCGGCGGGGTCGGCACGATTGCGGACTATATAGCGGCGCAAGGCGCACAGCCGTTTATCGACGCGGCGGATGCCTATGCCGAATGGGTCAACGTCGCGCGCGAGATGATCGGGCGACTGCCTGACGGCGATGCCGGGGGGGCGGCAGTATTCGATCTGCTCGACCTCGACGCGGCAGTCGCGGCGCACTGCGCGCAGGCCGGGGTGGTGCAGCCGGCCGATCCGGCGAAGCGCTTGGACATGCACATCGCCTTGCTGTATGCTCAGCTTGATAAACTAGTTCCGCAGGAGTGAGTGGCATGGCGAAGACCGACAGCACACGCGGCGCATCCGGTACCGGCACGACCATCGCGTCGGCAATCACCCTGCTCAGCGCCTCGCTGGGGATGAGCGCCGAAGCCGCCCCGCCCACGCCCGGCCCGACGATCCACGGTAACGACACCGCCGCCAGCCATCAGCAAAAGATGAGCAGCGCGCAGCACAAGAAGGTAAAGCTGGAAACAGCGGAAGGTGATGTGGACAGCGTGCAGCACAAGCACGACAGCCTGCAACACAAGACCGAAAGCCGGCAGGAAAAGCTGGATTCCGTGCAGGGCAAGTTCAAGAGCGACCAGCACAAGCTGGACAGCCAGCAGATCAAGCTGAAGACGGTTCAGCCGGGACAGTAAACCGCTGCCTGGGGCATCTGCCTATGCCGTGCGGTTGCCCAGATAGACGCGGTGGACCGTCGCATCGGCCAGCATGGCGGCGGGCGATCCGCTGAACACCACTTCGCCCCGGTGCAGCACATAGGCCCGGTCGATCAGTTCGACCATCGCGTGCACGTTCTGGTCGGAAATCAGCACGCCGACATCGTGCTGGCGCAAGTCGCGAATGACGCTGATGATGCTGTTAACCGTCATCGGATCGATCCCGGCAAATGGTTCGTCAAACAGCATGATAGACGGCGTCTGCGCCATCGCCCGCGCCACTTCGCAGCGGCGGCGTTCACCGCCCGACAGGCGCATCGCGGGGGTATCGCGGACATAGGCGATGTCGAACTGGTCCAGCAGCGCGTCCAGCCGCAGCTCGCGCCGGGCGGCATCTGGTTCCAGCAGTTCCAGCACGGCGGCGATGTTCTGCGCCGTGGTCATCCCCCGGAAGATCGAGGTTTCCTGCGACAGGAAGCTGAGGCCGAGCGGCGCGCGGCGATCAATCGTCAACCCGGTAATATCGCGCCCGTCCAGCAGCACCTGGCCGCTGTCGATGCTGGTCAGGCCCATGATCGCTTCGAAGCACATCGTCTTGCCCGCCCCATCGCCCCCGAACAGGCCGACGATTTCACCCCGCGCGACGTGCAACGATACTTCGTTCAGCACTTGCCGCCGGCCAATCCGCTTGGACAGGGATTGCAGCACAAGCCCGCCGCCCGGATCAAGGTCCGGGACTGGTTCCCTGGATCCCGGCGCGTCCATTCCCGTTCAATCCGCCTCCGGCAACAACAGGCTGGAATCGCCGTAGCTGTAAAAGCGGTAGCCCGTCGCAATCGCGTGGGCATAGACGTGCCGCATCCGCTCCAGCCCCATCAGCGCGCTGACCAGCATGAACAGCGTCGATTTCGGCAGGTGGAAGTTGGTCATCAACCCGTCAATGCCCTTGAAGCGATAGCCCGGGGTGATGAAGATCGCGGTGTCGCCTTCAAACGGGCGGATCATCTTGTCATCGCCCGCCGCGCTTTCCAGCAGGCGCAGCGATGTAGTGCCGACCGCGATGATCCGGCCGCCGCGCGCGCGCGCCGCGTTGAGACGGTCGGCGGTGGCGGCATCGATCCGGCCCCATTCGGCGTGCATCTGGTGATCGGCCGTATCGTCGGCCTTGACCGGCAGGAACGTACCCGCGCCCACGTGCAGGGTCAGCGTTTCGTGGCCGATCCCGGCCTCGGCCAGCGCCGCCATCAGCTCCGGCGTGAAGTGCAGCGCCGCGGTGGGCGCGGCGACCGCGCCGTCGCGAGCGGCGAACATCGTCTGGTAATCCTGCTTGTCGGCCTCGTCCGTATCGCGCTTGCCCGCGATATAGGGCGGCAGCGGCATCCGTCCGGCGCGTTCCAGCAGGACTTCGACCGGCTCATCCCCGCCGAATGCCAACGTCCAGCTGCCGTCGTCATGGCGGGTTTCGGCCAGAGCGGTGACGTCGGCAGGGAACTGGATTTCATCGCCCACGTGCAACCGCTTGCCATTGCGGATGAAGGCCTGCCAGCGGCGCAGGTCGATCCGCTTGTGCAGGGTCGCCCCGATCCTCGCCTCGCCCCGGCGGCCTTCGAGCTGGGCGGGAATGACGCGGGTGTCGTTGAACACCAGCACATCGCCCGCGCGCAGCAAGCCGGGCAGATCGCGCACGTGATGATCGGCCAGCGGCCCGGTGCTGCCTGGCACGAGCAGCATTCGCGCTGCATCGCGCGGGCGCGCGGGGCGCAGGGCGATGTTTTCGGGCGGAAGGTCGAAATCGAACAGGTCAACGCGCATGGGGACTGCCCCTAGCGGGTGCATGGGCGGTTGGACAAGCGCGGGCTTACGCCTGCATTCCTGCCTCCGCCCCTAAAAACTCCGTCATGCTGAACTTGTTTAGCTTCGCTGGACTACGGCTCAGCATCCGTCTTTCAGCGAGAGCGGAACCCGGCAGGATTGCCAAGCGGCTCAGCATGCCTCAAATCAACACAACGCAGCGCATGCGGCACGTTGGATGCTGAAACAAGTTCAGCATGACGTTTTTGGATGGCAGTGGGCGCTAGTTCCCCGTCGTGCCGGGCGCGGTAGCCCCCGGCGCGAGCATGTCCGGCGCGGCCACCGGCGCGGAAATCACCGGGCGCGGCTTGTTTTCCGACAGCAGCGAGGCTTGCAGGATCCTGGTCGGGTTCACCGGCGGTTCGCCGCGTTCGATCGTGTCGACCACGTCCATGCCCGCGATCACGCGGCCAAAGTTGGTATAGCGGTTGTCCAGCGCGAAACGCGGGTAGAACACGATGAAGAACTGGCTGTTGGCGCTGTCGGGCTCATCGGTACGCGCCATCGACACGGTGCCGCGCACGTGGGGCAGCTTGTTGAATTCAGCCTTGAGGTCGGGCAGCGGCGAGCCGCCGCCGCCGGTCCCCGTGGGATCGCCGGTCTGCGCCATGAAGCCATCGATCACGCGGTGGAACACCACGCCGTTATAGAACCCCTGCGCGGTCAGCGTCTTGATCCGCTCCACATGGCCGGGGGCCCAGGCCGGGACCAGCCGGATCAGCACGCGCCCGCCGTTCGAGAGGTCGAGCGCCAGGATATTTTCCGGCTCAACCGTGGGGTCGGGATTGATCGCGGGGCTCAGCACCGGGGCGGCTGGTGCCGGCGCGGGCTTGTCCTTGGCCAGAGCGGGAAAGGCTGCCAGCGAGAGGCCCAGAGCAAGTGAAACGAAGGTACGACGGATCATGCGGTGCATACTCGAACTGAAAGGCGGCAAATGCGCTGGATGGGCGGATACGCCCGCAACGCTGTCGTGGCAATGAACGGAACGCTTAATAGTCGCCCAGCGTCCCTGTCTTGGCAATTCGTGCCAGCACGTCATCGCGCACCGCCGGGCTGACGAAGCGGTTGATCTCTCCCCCGAACAGCGCGATTTCCTTGACCAGCTTCGACGCGATCGGTTGCAGGCTGACGTCGGCCATCAGGAACACGGTTTCGATCCGGGAATTGAGCTGCTGGTTCATCCCCGCCATCTGGTACTCGTATTCAAAGTCCGCCACGGCGCGCAGACCGCGCACGATCACGTTGGCGCCCTGCTTTTGCGCGAACTTCATCAAGAGCGCGTTGAAGCCGACCACTTCGACATTCTCGATCCCCATCGCGGCAACTTCGCGCGTGACCATCGCCATGCGCTCTTCCGGCGTGAACATCGGGTTCTTCGACGGGTTGGTGGTGACGCCGATGATCAGCTTGTCCACCAGCTTGGCCCCGCGCCGGATGATGTCGGCGTGGCCCAGCGTGATGGGGTCGAAAGTGCCGGGATAGACCCCGATGCGCGTTGCCATTTAGTGGTCCCTCTCCACGATATAGCGCGCGATATCGCGCAGCAGTTCGGCCTCCTGGCCATGCGATCCCAGGTGCGACACGGCCTGTTCGACCAGCATCCGCGCCTGTTCGCGCGCGCGGTCCGGACCCAGCAGCGACACAAACGTCTGCTTGCCCGCTGCCGCATCCTTGCGCAGCGCCTTGCCCGCGGCGGCTTCATCGCCTTCGTAATCGAGCAGGTCATCGGCGATCTGGAACGCCAGGCCGATGTCGCGGGCATAGCCGCGCAAGTGGCCGCGCCCCTCGGCCGGGACTTTGCCCAGGATCGCCCCCATTTCCACCGATGCGCCCAACAGCGCGCCGGTTTTCAGCTGTTGCAGCCGGGTGATCGTCGGCAGATCGAACTGGCTGGTTTCCGCGACGATATCCATCATCTGCCCGCCCGCCATCCCGTTAGACCCACTTGCCGTCGCCAGCGTCAGGATCAGTTCGGCGCGGGTGAAGGGATCGCTGCTGGTGGCGGTATCGGCCAGCACTTCGAACGCGAAATCGTGCAGCGCATCGCCCGCCAGCACGGCGGTCGCCTCGTCATAGACCAGATGCGCGGTCGGCTTGCCATGGCGCATGGCGTCGTTGTCCATGCAGGGCAGATCGTCGTGCACCAGCGAATAGACGTGGATCGATTCGATCGCGATTCCGGCGCGCAGCGCGGCGGCGCGGTCCACCCGGTACATGTCGGCCACCGCCGTCAGCAGCAGCGGGCGCAGCCGCTTGCCCCCGCCCAGCACGGCATAGCGCATCGCCTCCACCAGCCGCGCGCGCGGATCGGTCGGCACGGGCAGCAGGGCATCGAACATCGCCGCGACATCAGCGGCAATCCGCTCCATCGCGGCTTTCAGCAGGGGGCTGGCACTCATCGCCTAACGGCCCTGCTCGCCATCGAACGGCTGGGTGCCAGCGGCCTGCCCATCGGGTCCGGCCACGATCTTCTCGATCCGGGCCTGCGCCGCGTCAAGCCGGGCCTGGCAGTGCTTGCGCAGCGCTTCTCCCCGTTCGTACAGCGTGATGGAATCGTCCAGCGGTACTTCCCCGCTTTCCAGTTTGCGCACCACATCTTCCAACGCGCGCAGCGCATCTTCGAAGCTCATCGCGGCGATATCGGCAGCTGTCTCGCTCATGGGATCAAGCATTGACCGTGCAGCGGCCAAGGGTCAAGCTGCCTGCAACCATGGGAGTGCTTGATGCAGTGGATTATCGCCTATCTGGCCGCCGGAATTTCATTCGGCATCCTTGACGCGCTGTGGCTGCGCTGGGCCGGACCGAATTTTTACCGTCCCGCGCTGGGCGATCTGCTGGCAGAGCAGTTCCGGATGGGACCGGCGCTGGTGTTCTATCTGCTCTATGTCGCCGCGATGGTGTGGTTCGCGGTGCGTCCGGGGATTGCGCTGGGGGTGCCGCATGCGGTGCTGAACGGCGCACTGCTGGGCGGAATTGCCTATGCGACTTATGACCTGACCAATCAGGCGACGCTGAAAGTCTGGCCGGTGCACGTCACGCTGGTGGACATCGCATGGGGCGCCTCCGCCACAGCGCTGGCCTGCGGGATTGCGGCCTTCGCGGTCCGGCAGCTGGGCTGAGGGGCGCCGTGTTCATCGGTCACTGGGCCCCCGCCCTCGCCCTCGCCGCCCGGCCCAAAGCGCCGGGGATCGGCACGCTGTTCGTGGCCGGGCAGTTGGTCGACTGGGCGTTTTTCGGCCTGCTGCTGACCGGGACCGAGGCGATGCGGGTGACGCCGGGGATCAGCGTGATGAACCCGATGGACCTCTATCACATGCCCTATACCCACAGCCTGCTGGGCAGCGCGGTGTTCGCCGCCGCGTTCGGTGCGCTGGTGCTGGGCCTGACCAAAAGCCGCGCTGCTGCGGGAATCGCCGCACTGGTGGTGCTGTCGCACTGGTTCATGGATCTCCTCGTCCACGTACCGGACCTGACGCTGGCGGGCAGCCCGCCCAAGCTGGGGCTGGGTTTGTGGAATTACCCCGCCATCGAAATGCCGCTGGAACTGGGGCTGACTTTCGGCGCGCTGTGGCTCTATGTCCGGGCGCGGCGCCCTGCCCCGCTGCGCGTCGGCGTGCTGGCAGTGGTCCTGTTGGCGCTGCAAGCGGTCAACTGGTTCGGCCCGGTGGAGCCGCACGTCACCACCGGCACCAGCCTGCTGGCATTCTTCGCCTATGGCGCGGCCACGCTGGCGGCGTGGTGGATGGGGAAAAGCGCCGCAAATTCGGCCAGAACGGGCTAGCGGGACTCGCCCAGCGGCGCTAAGGGCCGCGCATGGCCGAAATCACTCCCGAAGTTGTCGCCGCCCACGGGCTGTCCGAGGAAGAATACGCCCGCGTGCTGCACGCGCTGGGGCGTGCGCCGAACATGGTGGAGCTCGGCATCTTTTCGGTGATGTGGTCAGAGCATTGCTCGTACAAGTCCAGCCGCATTCACCTGAAGAAGCTGCCGACCGAGGCGCCGTGGGTGATCTGCGGACCGGGCGAAAACGCTGGCGTGATCGACATTGGCGATGGTCAGGCCGCGATCTTCAAGATGGAAAGCCACAACCACCCCAGCTACATCGAACCCTATCAGGGCGCGGCAACGGGCGTTGGCGGCATCCTGCGCGACGTGTTCACGATGGGCGCGCGGCCCGTGGCCAACATGAACGCGCTGCGCTTTGGCCGGCCCGATCACCCCAAGATGAAGCATCTGGTGCAAGGCGTGGTCGCGGGCATCGGCGGCTATGGCAACTGCGTGGGCGTGCCGACGGTCGGCGGGGAAACCAATTTCCACAAGGCCTATGACGGCAACATCCTGGTCAACGCGATGACCGTGGGCGTCGCCGATACTGACAAGATCTTCTATTCCGCCGCCACCGGCATCGGCAATCCGATCGTCTATGTCGGGTCGAAGACCGGGCGCGACGGGATCCACGGCGCGACCATGGCCAGCGCCGACTTTGACGAAAAGTCGGACGAAAAGCGCCCGACCGTGCAGGTGGGCGATCCCTTCACCGAAAAGCTGCTGATCGAGGCGTGCCTGGAACTGATGGCGACCGACGCGATCGTCGCGATTCAGGACATGGGCGCGGCGGGGCTGACCTCCAGCTCGGTCGAAATGGCAACCAACGGCAAGGCCGGGATCATTCTCGACATGGACAAGGTGCCGTGCCGCGAAGAAGGCATGACGCCCTACGAAATGATGCTGTCCGAATCGCAGGAACGCATGCTGATGGTGCTGAAGCCCGGCAAGGAAGCCATGGCCGAGGCAATCTTCAAGAAGTGGGAACTGGACTTTGCCGTGATCGGCGAAGTGACCGACACCGGCCACATGGTGCTGACCTGGCAGGGCGAAGTGGTGTGCGACATTCCGCTGGGGCCGCTGGCCGAAGACGCACCGCTCTATGACCGGCCCGCCGCCAGCCGCGCGGACTATGCCAAATGGGCCAATGTCGCGCCGCTGGGCGATGTGCCGCCGTCCGCCGATCTGGGCGCGGACCTGCTCAAGCTGATGGGCGGCGCGGACCTCGCCAGCCGCAGCTGGATCTGGCAGCAGTATGACAGCCAGGTCGGGGCCGACACCCTGCAAAAGAGCGGCGGCGACGCTGCCGTCGTGCGCATCCACGGCAGCCGCAAGGCGCTGGCGATGAGCACCGACTGCACCCCGCGCTATTGCTATGCCGACCCGTACGAAGGCGGCAAGCAAGCGGTCGCCGAAACCTATCGCAACATCAGCGCGGTCGGCGCGACCCCGCTGGCGATCACCAACTGCCTGAACTTCGCCAACCCGCAGCGCCCCGAAATCATGGCGCAGATCGTCGGCTGCCTTGAAGGCATGGGCGATGCCTGCCGCGCGCTGGATTATCCCATCGTGTCAGGCAACGTCAGCCTCTACAACGAAAGCAAGGCCACCGGCGGCGGCTCCGCGATCCTGCCGACCCCGGCCATCGGCGGCGTCGGCCTGATGGCGGATTACGCCACGATGACGACCATTGGCTTCAAGGCCGAAGGTGAAGCGATCTTCGTGATCGGCCAGTCGAACGGCCACCTGGGTCAGTCGCTGTGGCTGCGCGAAGTGCACGGCCGCGAAGACGGCGCGCCGCCGCCGGTCGATCTGGCCAAGGAACGCGCCCACGCCGAATTCGTCCGCGCGCTGATTGCGGACGGCAAGGTTTCGGCCGTGCATGACGTGTCGGACGGCGGCTTGCTCGTCGCGCTGGCCGAAATGGCGCTGGCGGGCGGGATCGGCTGCACCCTTGAGGAAATCGGCGACCACTTCACCGCGTTCGGCGAAGATCAGGCCCGCTATGTCGTGACCAGCGCGGTCGCAGACCAGATCCAGGCGGCGGGCATTCCGATGCTGCGCGTTGGCACTACTGGCGGCAGCGCCGTGGCCGGGCCGGGCTTTGCGGTGGAACTCAGCGCGCTGCGCGAAGCCAACGACGCGTTTTTCCGGGATTGGATGGAAGGGTAGCAGCCCCTCCACCATTCCCGCGTTCGCGGGAACGGTCCCCCTCCCCCTTTGTGCTTCGCAAAAACGGGGAGGATCGCGGGCAAGCTCCTCCCTATTTTCGCGAAGCGCAAATGGGGAGGTGGCAGCCCGTCAGGGCTGACGGAGGGGTCTTAAATCAGGCCGCCTTCTTCACCGCCGCCAACAGGTCATAGGGATCAATGCCCTCGCTCTGCCATTGGCGATGCACCGCCTGATAATAGTGCGGCGTGGTGATCCCCACCGCCTTGCGCGCGTCCTCATACGGCATCGCCAGCAGGTCCCGGATCGGCTGCTCGACGATCCGGCGGCAGGCATTGCCCATCCGCTGCGCCTCGCGCACGGCGCGCAGAATCGGCGCCTTGCTCTTGATCCGCTTGCGGATTTCCAGCGCCCCGGCATAGCCCAGGAACAGATGTGCCAGCGCGGGTTGCTGGCCATACGTGAACGCCAGTACGCACTGTTCGCCCAGCGCATCGCGGCCATAGCCGGACAGCACGTGCTGCAAATCGTGCGTGTCGCGCATCCGGTTGAAGTACCATTCGACCTGATCGGCATAGCGCTGATCCGGGCGGCGATACTTGTCGAGGTCCTCGACCAGCCCGTGCGCGGTCAGCCCTTCCCGCTCCATGAAGTCGCAATAGACGTGGGCCAGACTGCCCTTGGGCAGCTTGCGCAGGGTTTCGTGATCATCCAGCAGCGTCGGCAGGAACGGCTCCGTCGCGCGCAGGCGCTGGCCCTGTTCGGTCGCCAGGAACGCCTTGGCTGCATCATAACCCTGCCGCCAGGGCAGTGCCTCGAAGATCGGGGCGACTTCGGCGGTGTTTTCCTTGTCCTTCACCAGTTCCTTGAAATGCCGCCAGGCCTTCGCAAAGTCATAGCGCATTGCGGGCCGGGCCGGGTCCATCACCGGCAGGTCGGCGGCAGACGGCGCTGTGGCCGCGGCAAGGTCGAAGACAGCAGAGCTGGCAGGGTCGAGGGCATCCATCTTGCGAATATGCGAACTACTGACACCCGTGTCAATATTCTCGCGGATAGTGACAAGCGGGCAGCGAATTTGCTAGCGGGCCGCACCTTCAACAATGACGTATCCATCCATGCCTGAACCGAAAAATCACTGGCCGTTGATGGTCGGCCTGATCATCGGCCTCACCGCAATGCTGGCCGGCATGGCAACGGCGTTTCTGCCGGTCGACGGGTGGGAACTGGCCGCGCGCTGGACGGCGCGCGTGGGCTTTCCGCTGTTCCTGCTGGTCTATCTGGCCTCGTCGCTGACCCGGCTCTGGCCGGGCGGCTGGCGCCGGACCATGCTGCGCGACCGCCGCTTCTGGGGCCTGGGCTTCGCCGCGTGTCACACGGTGCACCTGTTCGCGCTGGCGGTCTTCCTGAAGCTGGGGGACGAAACCCGACCGCTGGCGGCGATCATTCCCGGCGCGCTCGCCTATGCGCTGCTCTATGCGATGGCCGCTACCTCAACCGACGCCGCGATGCGCAAGCTGGGGCGCAACTGGAAGCGGCTGCACAGCGTGGGCATCCATTACCTGTGGCTGATCTTTACGCTGGCTTATGCGGTGCGGACGCTCGATCCCGAAACGCAAATCGAAGGCGTGGTCGGCACTGCGCTGGCACTGGGCGCGCTGGGCCTGCGGATCGCGGCCCGGCGCAAGGTCGCCGCCTAAACGGACGCCCAGTCCCCCCGCGCCACGCCCAGCAGTTTCAGCACAGAGGTCAGGTCGCCCTGCTCCACCCAGCCGTGGGCAGCGGCGCGGGCCTTGGGCTTGGCGTGATAGGCAATGCCGTAACTGGCCGCGATCAGCATCGGAATGTCGTTCGCGCCGTCGCCGGTGGCCAGGCTGGCCGCACCGTCACGGCGGGCGACTTCTGCGCGCAGCACCGCCTCTTTCACCGAGCTGTCGACGATGTCGCCGACCAGCCCGCCGGTCAGCTTGCCATGCGCCACCGCCAGCCGGTTGCCGACCACGCGCTCAAACCCCAGCCGCTCCGCCACCGGATCGGCAAACTGGTGAAAGCCGCCGGTGACCAGCACCGTCTGCGTGCCGTGCGCCTTGAGCGTCGCGACCAGCGTGCGCGCGCCGGGCATGTCGAAGATGCGCTCATTCAGGCATTGCTGGATCGCGTCCTCGCCCAGCCCGCCCAGCAGCCGCACCCGCTCGGTCAGCGCCTCGGCAAAGTCGAGCTCGCCCTGCATCGCGCGCTCGGTAATGTCGGCAATCTGGTCCTTCAGGCCCGCGAAATCGGCCAGTTCATCGATGCATTCGGCGGAAATCATGGTCGAATCCATATCGGACACGAACACCCCCGGCACGCCCGGCGCGTGATCGCTAACCAGCAGGTCGACCGGCGAAAACTGCGCGTCCAGCACACCGCGCAAGGTCGCGGCGGTACCGTGGTCGGCGGTAATTTCCAGCACATCATCATGGACCTTCAGCGGTTCGGCCCGGTGGACTTTCAGGCCCGCCGCTTCGAGCGCGTGGATCGCCGTGTCACAATTTGCGGCAAGCCGCGCGGGTTCTGCTATCAAGCGGGCAATGAACACGTCTGAATTCCCTGAATCGGTATCGGTTGCTGGCCTTCCGCCGGTCGCGCTCATCGCAGGGCCGACCGCCAGCGGCAAGAGCGATTGCGCGGTGCGGCTGGCCCTTGCGCTGGCGGCCCAAGGCCGCGCCGCCACCGTCATCAACGCCGACAGCGCGCAAGTCTATGCCGATCTGGCGGTCCTGTCCGCACGGCCCTCGGCAGAGGAGATGCAGGGCGTGCCGCATCGCCTGTTCGGGGAGTGGGATGGGGCAGAGGCCTGTTCCGCTGCGGATTGGGCGGTGCGCGCCCGCACCGTGGTGGCCGAAGTCCATGCCGCGGGCGGTGTGCCGATTCTCGTCGGCGGGACTGGCCTTTATATCAGGACCTTGCTCGACGGGATCGCCCCGGTCCCGCCCATCAGCGCCGAAGTGCGCGAGGCCGTGCGCGCTCTGCCCGTTGCCGAGGCCTATGCCGCGCTGCTGGCCGAAGACCCGGCCCGCGCCGCACTGCTGGCCCCGGCGGACGTGACGCGGATCGCCCGCGCGCTTGAAGTCGTGCGCTCCACGGGCCGTCCGCTCGCCGTTTGGCAGGCCGACAAGGTGGGCGGGATCGGCCACGCGATTGCCCTGCACCCGTTGATCCTGCTGCCTAACCGGGCCGAGCTCTATGCCCGCTGCGATGCGCGCTTCGCCGCGATGCTGGCGGACGGCGCGATTGAGGAAGTGCGCCGACTGCTGGCGCGCGAACTGGACCCCGCCCTGCCCGTCATGCGCGCCATCGGCGTGCCCGAAATCGCCGCCTTCCTGCGCGGTGAAATTTCGCTGGACGAGGCGGAGTCACAGGCTGCGCAGGCCACGCGCAACTACGCCAAGCGCCAGTTCACCTGGTTTCGCCGCCAGCCCCCGCCGGAATGGCCGCGCACCGATGGAGATAATTACGCAATCGAGGATGCGTTTGTTTCTTTATTACGCAGTTGATGGTTGACACGTTATTTTTCGTCGCTTAGAGGCAAATTCAACAACCGCTCTTGCGGTTTTTGCGCGAGTTGGAGAGGGAGACCCGGCACAGCCCCCTGTGCCGGGTTGATCCTTTCTGGGGACCGCACCCGAAATTCGAAAGGGAATGAACGTGAGCGAGGAGCGCAGCGGCGCCGGTATCCTGGTTGAAAGCCTGGCACGGCAGGGCGTCGAATTCGTGTTCGGCTATCCCGGCGGCGCGGTGCTGCCGATTTACGACGCCTTGTTCAACGATGCCCGCATTCGCCACATTCTGGTCCGCCACGAAGCGGGCGCGGCGCACGCGGCCGAAGGCTATGCGCGCTCAACCGGCAAGCCCGGCGTCGTGCTGGTCACCTCTGGTCCCGGCGCGACCAATGCCGTCACGGGCATTGCCGATGCGTTCATGGATTCGATTCCGCTGGTGGTCATCACCGGGCAGGTTCCGACCGGGCTGATCGGCTCTGACGCGTTTCAGGAAGCCGACACCATCGGCATCACCCGCCACTGCACCAAGCACAACTATCTGGTGAAGGACCCGGCGGAACTGGCCGGGATCATCGAGGAAGCGTTCCGCATTGCTACCACGGGCCGCCCCGGTCCGGTCGTGATCGACATTCCCAAGGACGTCCAGATCGCCTCGACCCGCTGGGACGCCGCGCCGTCGCAAAAGCCGCAGCGCTATAACCCGCAGACGCGCGGGTCCGACAAGGACATCGCCCGCGCGATCGAACTGCTGGCCAATGCCCGCGCGCCGATCTTCTATACCGGCGGCGGCGTGATCAATTCCGGCCCGCGCGCGGCAGAGCTGCTGCGCCAGTTGCAGGCCCTGACCGGCGCGCCGGTTACCTCCACCCTGATGGGGCTGGGCGCGTTTCCGGCCGACCATGCCGACTGGCTGGGCATGCTGGGGATGCACGGCACGTTCGAAGCCAACATGGCGATGAACCAGACCGACCTGATGGTCTGCATCGGCGCCCGCTTTGATGACCGGGTGACCGGGCGGCTGGATGCGTTCTCGCCCAATTCGACCAAGATCCACATCGACATCGACCGCAGCTCGATCAACAAGACCGTCACGGTCGATCTGCCGATCATCGGCGACTGCGCCGAAGTGCTGGAACAGCTGCTTGCAGCATGGGGCACCCGCAAGGCGCAGGACCTGTCGGACTGGAAAGCCCGGATCGACGGCTGGCGCACCCGCAAGAGCCTGGCCTATCCGCGCGATCCCAAGGCGATCATGCCGCAGCTGGCAATCGAGCGCCTGTTCCAGCTGACCAAGGACCGCGATCCGGTGATTTCCACCGAAGTCGGCCAGCACCAGATGTGGGCGGCGCAGTATTTCCACTTCTTTGGCCCGAACAAGTGGCTGACGTCGGGCGGGCTTGGCACGATGGGCTATGGCCTGCCCGCCGCCATCGGCGCGCAGCTGGGCAATCCGGACAGCCTGGTCATCGATATCGCGGGCGATGCCTCGATCCAGATGAACATCCAGGAACTGGGCACCGCCACGCAATACCGCCTGCCGGTGAAGGTCTTCATCCTCAACAACGAATGGATGGGGATGGTCCGCCAGTGGCAGGAACTGACTTATGAAAGCCGCTATTCGGAGAGCTATTCCGACAGCCTGCCCGATTTCGTCAAGCTGGCCGAAGCCTATGGCTGGAAGGGCATCCGCATCGAGGATGAAAGCCAGCTGGACGCGGGCATTCAGGCGATGATCGACCATCCCGGCCCGGTGATCGTCGATTGTCTGGTCGCCAAGGAAGCCAACTGCTTCCCGATGATCCCGTCGGGCGCGGCGCATACGGACATGATCCTTTACGGCGACAGCGTTGCCGGGACCATGGACGATGAAGCCAAGGCGCTGGTGTAAGGGATTCCGAGAGCCATGATGAAGATCAAGCAAGAGCAGTCGGAACGCCACGTTCTGACCATTACCGTCGATAACGAAGCAGGGATTCTGGCCAAGATCGCCGGGCTGTTCACCGCGCGCGGCTATAACATCGACAGCCTGACCGTGGCCGACATTTCGGAAAACCACTCGATCAGCCGGATCACCATTGTCACCCACGGCCCGCCCGCGGTGATTGACCAGATCCACGCCCAGCTGGACCGCCTCGTGCCGGTTCACAAGGTCGTCGACCTGACCGAGATGGGCGCGCACGTGGAACGTGAAATGGCGCTCGTCAAAGTGGCCGGCACCGGCGACGCGCGGGTTGAAGCACTACGGCTGGCCGACGTGTTCCGCGCCAAGGTGGTCGACACCACGACCAGCAGCTTCGTGTTCGAGCTGACCGGAACGCCGGACAAGATCGACCGCTTCGTCAGCCTGATGCGCGAGCTGGGGCTGGTCGAAGTGGGCCGCACCGGCGTGGTCGGCATGATGCGCGGCGCAGAGGCCGCCTGACCGATTTTTGAACTGAAATCTTGCCCTGTCCAACGGGGCCACATTGCAAGAGAACGGGACTGACATGAAGGTTTACTACGACGCCGATTGCGACCTCAATCTGGTCACTGGCAAGAAGATCGCCATCGTTGGCTATGGCAGCCAAGGCCACGCCCACGCGCAGAACCTGCGCGACAGCGGCGTGAAGGAAGTGGCCATCGCGCTGCGTCCGGGTTCGGCCAGCGCCAAGAAGGCCGAAGCCGCCGGCTTCAAGGTCCTCGCCAACGCCGATGCTGCCAAGTGGGCCGACATCGTGATGATCCTGGCGCCCGACGAACATCAGGCCGCAATCTGGGAAAACGACCTGAAGGGCAACATGCGCCCCGGTTCGGCGCTGGCCTTCGCGCACGGCCTGAACATCCACTTCGGCCTGATCGAAGCCCCCGCCGACATCGACGTGATCATGATCGCACCCAAGGGTCCGGGCCACACCGTGCGCGGCGAATACCTCAAGGGCGGCGGCGTGCCGTGCCTGATCGCGGTCCATCATGACGCATCGGGCAACGCCCATGACGTCGCACTGGCCTATGCTTCGGGCGTTGGCGGTGGCCGCAGCGGGATCATCGAAACCAACTTCAAGGAAGAATGCGAAACCGACCTGTTCGGTGAGCAGGCCGTGCTGTGCGGCGGGATCACCCACCTGATCCAGGCCGGGTTCGAAACGCTGGTCGAAGCCGGTTACGCACCGGAAATGGCCTATTTCGAATGCCTTCACGAAACCAAGCTGATCGTCGACCTGCTCTATGAAGGCGGCATCGCCAACATGCGCTATTCGATCTCGAACACAGCCGAATATGGCGACATCACCACCGGTCCGCGCATCATCACCGCCGAAACCAAGGCCGAAATGAAGCGCGTGCTGGCCGACATCCAGTCGGGCCGCTTCGTGAAGAACTTCGTGCTCGACAACCGCGCCGGCCAGCCGGAACTGAAGGCCGCCCGCAAGATCGCCGAAGCGCACCCGATCGAAAAGACCGGCTCCCAGCTGCGCGCGATGATGCCGTGGATCGGCGCGAACAAGCTGGTCGACCAGACCAAGAATTGACCTGACGCCCGCTTTGGGGGAAGATTGCGAACCATTCGCAAACTTCCCCCGGAGCATTCATGAAAAAGCACCTGATTCTCGGCCTTGCCGCCACCGCGCTGGCCGCCGCTGCCCTGCCGATTGGCGCTCAGCCCGCCCCCACCCTGCCCGGATCGAAGTCGGTCGCCGCGATTTCCGGCGGGACTTATCAGGCCGATCCCGGTCACACCCTGATCGCCTGGAAAGTCGATCACTTCGGCTTCTCGCCCTACACCGGGCTGTTCGGTGACATCACCGGCACGCTGAACCTCGACCCCAAAAAGCCTGCCGCCTCCAGCGTCGATGTCACCATTCCGCTGTCAAAGCTGGCCACCGCCAGCGCTGGCCTCACCGCGCATATGCTGCGCGATGCCAAGGACGCGGGCGGCAAGCCCGACTTCTTCGGATCGAACCCCGCCCCGGCCCGGTTCGTCTCCACCAAGGTCACCCCGCAGGGCAAACTGAAGGCCAAGATCGCCGGTAACCTGACGATGAACGGCGTCACCCGCCCGGTCGTGCTGGACGCCGCGTTCTATGGCGCGGGCAAGGCTCCGGCGATGATGGGCGGCAAGGAAAACGTCGGATTCACCGCCCGCACGACGATCAAGCGCAGCGAATTCGGCATCACCTATGCCGTGCCGCTGGTGTCGGATGCGGTCGAACTGGAAATCGCCGCGGCGTTTGTAAAGTAAACGGCCAGGCGGCGCCCCCGCGCAGGCGGGGGCCTCAGGCCTGCCGGGCAGTGATGTGGCCCCATGAAGCCCCTCCCCAGTGGGGAGGGGTTTGGGGGGGGCGCCGAACCCCCACCCCCGCCCCTTCCCCGCCGGGTACGGGAGAATCCCTTACCGCCTGAGGTCCCCGCCTGCGCGGGGACTCCGGTTGGCTGTTATCGCATCAGCGCGAAGGCCCGGCGCAGTTCGCCCACGAAGGCATCGGGCTGTTCCCACGCAGCGAAATGCCCGCCCTTGTCCATATCGCCCCAGTGGACGAGCTTCGGAAAGTTCCGCTCCGCCCATTTGCGCGGGGTTGGCAGGATTTCCTTGGGGAACGCGCTGACCGCGACCGGCAGTTCGATCCGCTGCGGCGCGAAGGCCCCGAAGCTTTCCCAGTAGAGCCGCGCTGACGACGCCCCCGTCGCGGGCAGCCAGTAGAGCATCAGGTTATCGAGCATCGCATCGCGGGTCAGCGCGTCTTCCGGCGCGCCCGCGTTGTCGGTCCAGGCCCACATCTTCTCGTAAATCCACCCCGCGAGGCCCACCGGCGAATCCACCAGCCCATAGCCAACCGACTGCGGCCGGGTGCGCTGCTGGGTGGAATAGCCCGAATCCCAGTCCTGATAATGCTTGAGCGCGCCCAGCGCCTTCAGCTCCGCCGGGCTGGGATTGGCCAGATCATCCGGCTCCGGCCGTCCAATCGGCATGTTGAGGTGGATGCCGGCACACCCCGCCACCTGCTGCACGCCAATCGCGGTGGTCACCGCACTGCCCCAGTCCCCGCCTTGCGCGAACCAGCGGTCATAACCCAGCCGCGCCATCAGCGTGCCCCACGCGCGCCCGATCTTTTCCACGCCCCAGCCGGTCGCCGTGGGCTTGCCCGAAAAGCCGAACCCCGGCAGCGATGGCGCGACCACGTGGAACGCGTCCTCGGCCCTGCCGCCGAACTTCACCGGGTCGGTCAGCTGCTCGATCACGCCCATGAACTCGATCACCGATCCCGGCCAGCCATGCGTCATGATCAGCGGCATGGCCTGCGGATGGGGCGAGCGGACGTGCAGGAAGTGAATATCCAGCCCGTCTATCTCGGTCATGAACTGCCCCAGCCCGTTCAGCCGCGCCTCGCACCGCCGCCAGTCATAGTGATGGCGCCAATAGCCGACAAAATCCTGAAGCGCCGCCAGCGGCGTGCCTTGCGACCAGTCGCTGACGGTTTCCCGTTCCGGCCAGCGGGCAAGGTCGATCCGGGCGTTCAGGTCATCGAGCTGGCTTTGCGGAATATCCAGCGTGAAGGGACGAACCTCAGTCATCAGGCTTTCTCCAGCGCGGCGGCAGAGGCGCGTTCGACGCGCGCCTTGTCCATCAGCAGCATCGTGGTCGTGGCTTTGGCCAGCACGGTTCCGGCGCTGTCTTTCAGGCAGCCTTCGTAAAAGCAGGTGCGGCGGCCATTCCGCTCAACCCAGCCTTCGGCAAACACCCGGCCGGGGCGCGCGGGCGCAAAGAAGCTGACTTTCAGTTCCAAGGTCATCGGGGTTAGGTCCGGGCCGTTCAGCGCGATCGCCGCATGGGCCATCGCCGCGTCGATCCAGCCGGAGACGAACCCGCCCTGCACCACGCCGCCCGAATGGCACATGCCGGGGCGCGCTTCGTATTCCAGCACCGCCCGGCCCGCCGGGTCCATCGTCACAATCTGCACCAGCCCCATCGTTTCATACAGCGCATCCTGCGCGGCATCTGCGTTGCTCATCATCTCTCCCGTCCGGATTTATCCAGTTGTCGCAGACATGGTGGCACGGCGCTCTCCCTCTTTACAAGCCCGCGCTGATTCACCATAGGCAAGGGCATGATCCTCCGGACCGGCCTTACCCTGCGACTTATCCGCCCTTGGGCGTGAGCTGGCGTGTCCCGGTGACGCGCTTTGCGGCACCCAAGGGACTCCCCACCGCCTGACAGTCGCAATGCCAGTTACCGAGACACCGCTATGACCATGCTGCAAAACCCCTCGGCCAAGTATCGGCCCTTTCCGCAAATCAACCTGCCTGACCGGCAGTGGCCCAGCCGCGTCATCACGCAGGCGCCGCGCTGGCTCTCCACCGACTTGCGCGATGGCAATCAGGCGCTGATCGATCCGATGGGCGCGGAAAAGAAGACGCGCTTCTTCGACCTGCTGGTCAAGGTCGGGCTCAAGGAAATCGAAGTCGGCTTCCCCAGCGCAGGCGCGACCGAGTTCGATTTCATTCGCGGGCTGGTCGATTCCGGGCGCATTCCCGACGACGTGATGGTGCAAGTCCTCACCCAGTCGCGTGAAGACCTGATCAAGACCTCGTTCGAAAGTCTGGCGGGCGCGAAATCGGCCATCGTCCACGTCTACAACGCCGTCTCGCCGCTGTGGCGGCAGGTCGTGTTCGGGCTGGAAAAGCCGCAGATCAAGGAAATCGCCCGGCAAGGCGCGATGTTCCTGCGCGATCAGGCGGCCCGCTTCCCGCAGACGGACTGGCACTTCGAATACAGCCCGGAAACCTTCTCCACCGCCGAAGTCGATTTCAGCATCGAATGCTGCGAAGCGGTGATGGAAGTGCTCCAGCCCACGGTGGAACATCCGATCATCCTCAACCTGCCGGCCACGGTGGAAGCGGCAACGCCCAACATCTATGCCGACCAGATCGAGTATTTCTGCCGCAACCTGCCCAACCGCGACCGTGCGGTGATCAGCCTGCACACCCACAACGACCGGGGCACCGGCGTTGCGGCGGCGGAACTGGGGCTGATGGCGGGCGCGGACCGCGTCGAAGGCTGCCTGTTCGGCAACGGTGAACGCACCGGCAACTGCTGCCTCGTCACGGTTGCGCTGAACATGTACACGCAGGGCCTCAACCCGCAGCTGGACTTCTCGAACATCGACGAAGTGATCCAGACGGTCGAATACTGCAACCAGCTGAAAGTGCCCGAACGCCATCCTTATGGCGGCGAACTGGTGTTCACGGCCTTTTCCGGCAGCCATCAGGACGCCATCAAAAAGGGCTTTGCCGCGCAGGAAACCCGCAACGATCAGGTCTGGTCGGTGCCCTATCTGCCGATCGACCCGGCGGACTTGGGGCGCAGCTATGAAGCGGTGATCCGCGTCAATTCGCAGTCCGGCAAGGGCGGGTTCGCCTGGGTGATCGAACAGGATCAGGGGCTGAAGCTGCCCAAGAAGATGCAGGCGCACTTCTCCAAGCATGTGCAGGAACTGGCCGACGAGCTGGGCCGCGAACTGGTGGCGGAAGACATCTGGGACGTGTTCCAGCGGGTCTATCGCCTGAACACCCCGCAGCATTTCCAGCTGGTCGATTTCGACGAAAAGCGCGCTGCCGACGGCACCCGCGTCTTCGCCGGCAAGATCGAGCTGGACGGCAAGGAACGCAGCGTGTCGGGCCGGGGCAACGGCCTGATTTCCTCGGTCGTGTCGACCATCGCCGACAGCTTTGGCGTGGCGCTGGAAGTGCGCGACTATTCGGAACACGCGATGGGCGCCGGATCGGATGCTCGTGCGGCGGCTTATGTCGAATGCGTGACGGCGGATGGCAAGACCATCTGGGGCGTCGGCATCGATGAAGACGTCGCCACCGCCAGCGTTCGCGCCGTGCTGAGCGCCGCGAACGCGGTGGCTAGATGACAACAACGGTGGCCCCTCCCGCCGGCGCGGGAGGGGAAGCCCGGTCAATCCGGCACCAGCACCATTTTCAGCGCGCCCGCCTCGCGCGCCTCGAACAGGCGATAGGCTTCGGCCCCCTCGCTCAGCGGCATGCGGTGGCTGATATACTTTTCGGGCTTGAGGCGGCCCGACTGCACCAGCGGGAACAGCGCGGGCAGTTCTTCCGGCACGGAACAAGTGCCGGTCCGGAACGTCAGCCCCGCCGCGAAGGCGCGTTCCAGCGGGAACGGGAACCGGCGCGATTGCTGCACGCCGATCACCGAAACCGTCCCGCGCGGGCGAACCAGCCGCAGCGCGAAATCGACCGTGGCATCGGCGCCCACCACTTCGACCGCGCAATCAAGCTTGCGGCCCTTGGTATCCTGCTTGATCCGCTCCAGCGCCTCGTCCGGGTGGAGCGCAATCGCGCCGGCAGCCTCGGCCAGCGCGCGGCGTTCGGGGATCGGGTCGATCGCATAGACCACGTGCGCACCCATCACGAAGGCGCTGTCGACGGCCATCAGGCCAATCGGACCAAGCCCGATCACGGCCACGCTGGAACCCGGCGCGACATCGGCGTTGCGCACGCCGTACCAGGCCGTCGCCAGCGCGTCGGTCATCATCAGCGCCTGTTCCATGCTGACGCCGTCCGGCACTTTCACCGCATTGGCATCGGCGGCGGGTACGCGCACAGCCTCAGCCTGTGAGCCTTGCAGCTTGGCCGACAGGCCATAGCACGAGCCCTGGCCGAACTCGCACAAGTTGACGACCCCCGCCAGGCAGGCGCGGCACGATCCGCAGCCCACGGCAGCGGGGATCATCACCTTGTCGCCCACTTTCAGCTGGTGAACGCCGCTGCCCACCTCGACCACTTCGCCCACCGCTTCATGCCCGACGCAGAAGCCGACATCCTCGGAAAAGCCGTGACCGTGGTAGATATGCAGGTCGGACCCGCAGATCGAGCAGGCCGTTACCTTGACCACCGCATCGCGGACCGATTGCGGATCGGGATCATCCATCGCTTCATACCGCACATCGCGCGCGCCGTAGTACCGCAGGGCTTTCATCGCCGGTTCCCTTCCCTAGCGCTCGTTCATCGCGACATATTCCTTGATCTTCTGCTTGCCGAGCTGGCTCATGTGCACTTCATCCGGGCCATCAGCGATGCGCACGAACCGGTTGAGCGTGAAGAACCGCGCCACCGGCGTGTCATCCGAAACACCCATCCCGCCGTGGACCTGAATCGCGCGGTCGCAGACGGTCTGGGCCATTTGCGGGGCGACGACCTTGATCGCGGCGATCAGGTCCTTGGCGACCTTGTTGCCATAGCGGTCCATCGCATCGGCGGCCTTGAGCGTCAGCAGACGGGTCATTTCGACCTCGCAGAAGCTCTTGGCGACGTCCTGCCGGATGCTCGACTGGTCCGACAGCTTCTTGCCGAACGCGACGCGGCTTTCCGCGCGGCGGGCCATGATTTCCAGCGCACGCTGGGCCTGCCCGATCGAGCGCATGCAGTGATGGATGCGGCCCGGCCCAAGCCGCCCTTGCGCGATCTCGAACCCGCGCCCTTCGCCCAGGATCAGGTTGCCCTTGGGCACGCGGACGTTATCGAACCGCAGCTCGCATTCGCCGCCGGGCGAATTGTGGCTGCCGAACACGGTCAGGTGGCGCACGATGGTGATGCCAGGCGTGTTCGGCTCGACCAGAATCTGCGAATGCTGGGCGTGGCGCGGGGCATCGAAATCGGTCTTGCCCATCACTATCCAGATATCGCAGCGCGGATGCATTGCGTTGGAAATCCACCACTTGCGCCCGTTGAGCACATATTCATCGCCGTCGGGCGTGATCGACAGTTCCAGATTGGTCGCATCGGACGAGGCGACTTGCGGTTCGGTCATCACATAGGCGGAGCGGATCGTGCCGTTCAGCAGCGGCTTCAGCCACTTTTCCTGTTGTTCAGGGCTGCCGAACTTGGCCAGCACTTCCATGTTGCCGGTATCGGGCGCGGAGCAGTTGAACACCTGACTGGACCACGGCACGCGGCCCATCAACTCGGCCAGCGGAGCATATTCCAGATTGGTCAGGCCCGGTGAAAATTCGCCATATTCGTGCGGCAGGAACAAGTTCCACAGCCCCAGCGCGCGGGCCTTTTCCTTCAGCGGCTCCATCCCCGGCCATTCCTGCCACAAGTTGGCGGGATCGGTGACGAAGTCGTGATAGGCCTGTTCATTCGGATAGATATGCTCGTCCATGAAGGCCTGAATCTGGGCCAGCAGGCCCTTCACCTTGTCAGTATGTTCGAAGTTCATGTGATCGGTGTCCCTTATTTAAAGCGAAAGCCCGCCGTCGACTATCAGCGTGTGACCGGTGACATAGGAGGCGAGCGGAGAGGCGAGGAAAATGGCGGCCCCGGCCATGTCGGCGGGCGTGCCCATGCGGCGCTGGGGGATAGTGGCCAGCGCCCCAGCCATGCGTTCAGGGTTCTGGGTGGTGACCTTGGTCAGCTTGGTATCGACCAGGCCGGGGGCGAGGCCATTCACGCGGATGCCTTCGGGCGCCCAGGCCTGCCCCAGCGTCTTGGTCAGGCTGATCGCCCCGGCCTTTGACGCGGCATAGGCCGGGTTGCCAATGTTGGCTTTCAGCCCGGAAATCGAACTGACGATGATCACACTGCCTTTGCTTTCCAGCAGCTGCGGTTTGAATTTTCGCGCGATGTGCATCAGGCTGTCGAGGTTGACCGCCATCACCCGGTCCCAGCCGGGCCGCTCAAACTCACCGCGCCGATAGACCACGGTGCCCTGGCACAAGACCAGCACGTCCAGCTTATCAAACGGCAGCGGCGCAGCTTCGATGGCATCCGGGTCGCCGACATCGACGCAAGTATAGCCCAGCCCGGTCAGGTCCGACCCGTCTGCTGCGTCATAGTCCGCCGGATCGGCCCGCGTGCCCCAGACATGGACGTCGCCGCCGCGTTCCCGGAAACCGTGGGCAATGCCGTTGCCGATCCCGCTGGACCCGCCGACGACCAGCACCTTCTGGCCAGTAAAATCAGTATCGCTGTCCATGGATTCTCCCTTCACGCGATGCGCCGCAGCGCGCGTTCGAACAAATAGATGGTGTGGGCGTGGAGCCGGTCGCCCACCTCGCGCGGAGCCTTGCCAGCGCAGGCGCGGGCATGGGTGCCCTCCAGAATGATCCCCAGTTTGTAGCAGGCCAACACCGCGAACCAATCAAGGTGGGCCAGATCGCGGCCGGTCTGCGCAGCGTAGTGCGCGGTCAGTTCGTCCGGCGTCGCAAAGCCCTCCCACGGCGTGATGGCCACATCGGTCGCGTGGGGTGCATCGCCTTCGGGCCAGGTCGCGATCAACCAGCCCAGATCGAGCAGCGGATCGCCCAGCGTGCACAGTTCCCAATCGACGACGGCGGCGAGTTCCCCGCTGTCAGGCCGGAACAGCACGTTGGCAAAGTGGAAGTCGCCGTGAATGATCCCCGGCTGGATCGCGGCCGGGCGGTGGGCATCGAGCCAGCGGGCGACCTTGTCCACGCCCGGAATCGCCTCCGGCCCGGTCCAGCCCGGCAGTTCGGCATAGCTGGCAAGCTGCGCGGCCCAGCGCCCGACCTGCCGTTCGAGCCAGCCGTCCAGCTTGCCGAAATCAGCCAGTCCGACCGCGCGGTAATCGACCCTGCTCAGCGCCGCGATGGCTTCCACCATGGCCAGTCCCATCCGGTGGCGCACAGCGGCCTCCCCGGCGTGGAGCGGGGGCAGCCCCTGCGTCGCATTGAACCCGTCAATCGGTTCCATCAGATAAAACGCCGCGCCGATCACAGCCTCATCCGGGCAAGCCGCAATCAGGCCCGGATGCGGCACGGCGGTTCCGGCAAGGGCGGCCAGCACGCGCGCCTCGCGCCGCATCGTCTCGTTCGAATTGGCGCGCAGCACGGGCGGCGGACGGCGCAGCACATAGTCCCGGCCTGCACGGGTAAAACGCAGCAGAATGTTCTGGGTGCCGCCCGACAGACGCTCCGCGCGTTCCAGCGGACCGGAGCCAAGCCCCTGCCCGTCCATCCAACGCTCCAGCGCGGTAAGGTCGACGCCCAGCTCCACCGCTCATCCTCTCGTCTTATTTGTTTATCCAAATGGATAATGCATTTGACGTATCCCTGAGTCAAACTATGAATCGGGCATGGCCACGCCCGCCCCGCCCCTCCGCTCCGATGCCGCCGAACACCTGAAAGCGGTGGCGCTGAAGCTGTTCGCGGAACGCGGGATCGATGGCGTGACGGTCCGCCAGATTGCCGAGGCCGCCGGGCAAAAGAACCACGCGGCGGTGGGATACTATTTCGGATCGAAGGAAGAGCTGGTCCGCGAATTGATCGTCGATGGCGCGCGCCTGATCGATGACCAGCGCAACCGCTGGCTGGACGCGGCCGAGGCGCGCGGCGGTCCCCGCAGTGTGCTGGAAGTGGTCGAAGGGCTGGTGCGCACCTCGCTCAATCCCGATCCGCCGCCATGGGGCGAATGCTACAACCGCTTTGTCGTGGTGCTGGACCTGTCCCACCGCGCGCTGTTCATGGATGCGCTGGAAGGGCGCTGGAACTCTGGCTACTTGCGCTGTTTTGAGCATATTCGCCGGCTGAAACCGGGCGTCTCGCGCCAGCTGCTCAACCAGCGCCTGCTGTTCATGGGCGCGGCGCTGGGCGGCATTCTGGCCAGCCGCGAAAGCGAACTGGCCGACCAGTCGCGCCCGCACCCGATGTGGAGCAGCGACACCACGCTGACCCGTATTTCCTGCGCGCTCGCCGCAATGCTTGAGTGGGACGCCTGAGCGCCATAAGCTGAACCAAATCCGGCCCGTGAAGAGGCCAATCGACCAAAGTCCCATGGAGAGGAAGCCCCTGATGACCGAAGCGATCCTGGAACCCGACCTGCCGATCATCGATCCGCACCACCACTTGTGGGACCTGCGACCGATGATGGGCGCCTTTCCGGAGCCGGTGCACCCGTTCATCGCCGCCATCGCGCGGTCGGCCTATTACACGTTCAACGAACTCCACGCCGACACCACCAGCGGCCACAACGTAATCGGCACCGTGTTCATGGAATGCGGCGCATTCTATCGCAATGGTGCCAGCGACGCGCTGAAAGTCGTGGGCGAGGTGGAATACGTCAACGGCGTTGCCGCGCAGAGCGCCAGCGGCCTTTACGGCAACCAGCGGCTCTGCGCCGCGATCATCGGCCATGCCGACTTGCGGCTGGGCGACGACGCGCGGGGGGTGCTGGAAACGCTGATGGCCACGACCGCCCGGTTCAAGGGTATCCGCCATCAGGGCGCGTGGGATGCCAACCCGGACACGCTCGGCCCGCCGTTCCATGCCCCGCCGGGTCTCTACCGCGACGCCACGTTCCGCGAAGGGTTCAAGCATCTGGGCGAACTGGGCCTGACCTTTGACGCGTGGGTGCTGGAACCGCAACTGGGCGACGTCATCGACCTCGCCCGCGCATTTCCCAACCAGCCGATCGTGGTGGACCACTGCGGCACCCCGCTGGGCATGGGGCCATATCACGGCAAGCTGCACGAACGCTTCGACGGCTGGCGCACCGCCATCCACGAACTCGCCGCCTGCCCCAACGTTTCGATCAAACTGGGCGGCCTCGCCATGTCGTTCGCGGGGATGCCCGATCACGGCCCCGAAGCGGGCCTCTCGTCCGAAACGCTGGCGGCGATGTGGCGGCCCTATATCGAAACCTGCATCGAAGCCTTCGGCCCGACCCGCGCGATGTTCGAAAGCAACTATCCGGTCGACAAGTGGGGCGCGAGCTATCCCGTCCTGTGGAACGCGTTCAAGCGCCTGACACTGGGTGCGTCGGCTGATGAAAAGCGCGCGCTCTATGCCGGAACCGCCGCTACGTTCTATGGCATCGAAGACCTGCTGGACTGATCGGTATGGCCGCCATTCACCTGCCGCGCGCGATGCGGATCGGCGCCGGGACGCTGGACGAGTTGCCGCAGGCACTCGCCCAGTTTGGCCTGTCGCGCCCACTGATCGTGACCGACAGCTGGATGGCGGCATCCGGCGTGCTGGATCGGGTGGAGGCGATCCTGACCGCCGCCGGGATGGCTGCCCGCGCCTTTTCCGGCGTCGTGCCGGACCCCACCGTCACCTCGGTCGAGGCGGCGACGGCGTTCCTGCGGGACGGCGACCATGACTGCGTGATTGGCCTGGGCGGGGGCAGTTCGATCGACACCGCCAAAGTCGTCGCGGTGAAGGCGGCGCGCGATGTGCCCATCACCGCGCTGAAAGCCCCGCATCAGGAAGACGCACCCGCCCTGCCCATCATCGCGATCCCGACCACCGCCGGGACCGGGTCGGAAGCGACCCGCGTGACGGTCATCACCGATGCCGAGACGGACGAGAAGATGCTGTGCATGGGCCTCGCCTATCTGCCCACGCTGGCGATCCTCGACTACGAGCTGACCCTGACCAAGCCCGCGCGGCTGACTGCCGATACCGGGATCGATAGTCTGGTCCACGCGGTCGAGGCCTATGTCTCTGTACGCGCCAATCCGTTCTCGGACGCCGCCGCCCTCTCGGCCATGCGCCTGATCTGGCCGAACCTGCCGCTGGCCTGTGCCGATCCCGGCAACCGTCCGGCGCGTGAGGCGCTGATGCTGGGCGCGCTGCAAGGGGGCATTGCCTTTTCCAACGCCTCGGTTGCACTGGTCCACGGGATGAGCCGGCCCATCGGCGCGCATTTCCATGTCAGCCACGGCCTGTCCAACGCGATGCTGATGCCGGTGGTGACGCAGTGGTCCGCGCCCGCCGCGCTGCCGCGCTATGCCACTTGCGCCCGCGCGATGGGGATCGCCGACGACACCGAAAGCGACCAGTCCGCCGTCGGCCGACTGGTGGAGGCGCTGCACCGGATCAACGCCGACCTGTCCGTCCCTACCCCCGCCGCCTATGGCATCGACAAAGCCCGCTGGGCCGATCTCGTGCCGCTGATGGCGGCGCAGGCGCTCGCCTCCGGCTCCCCCGCCAACAATCCGCGCGTGCCGGATGCGGAAGAGATCGCGGCGCTCTATGCGCAGGCGTGGGATTGAGCGGCAGCGGCTGGGCCAAAGTCCGCTCGACACGGCGCATTGCGTCTCATAAGAAAATCAAAATCGTGTTTTGAGAGGAACTTCATGGCCCTGCCCGCTCCGTTTGATCGCCTGCGCCTGCCCGTCATCGCATCGCCGCTGTTCATCATTTCCACGCCCGATCTGGTGATCGCGCAGTGCAAGGCCGGGATCATCGGCAGCTTTCCGGCGCTGAACGCCCGCCCCTCTGGCGTGCTGGACGAATGGCTGCACCGGATCACCGAGGAACTGGCCGCCCACAACCGCGACAACCCGGATCGCCCGGCCGCGCCCTTCGCGGTCAATCAGATCGTCCACAAGTCCAACAACCGGCTTGAGGAAGACATGGAAGTCTGCGCCAAGTGGCAGGTGCCGCTGACGATCACCTCACTCGGCGCGCGGGAAGACATCAATGCCGCCGTCCACAAGTGGGGCGGGATCGTGATGCACGACGTGATCGACAACCGCTTTGCCCGCAAGGCCATCGAAAAGGGTGCGGACGGGCTGATCCCGGTCGCCGCCGGGGCTGGCGGCCATGCCGGCACGCTCTCGCCCTTCGCCTTGATGCAGGAAATCCGCGAATGGTTCAGCGGGCTGATCGCGCTGTCCGGCTCGATCGCGTGTGGCCGCTCGATCCTCGCCGCGCAGGCGATGGGGGCGGATTTCGGCTACATCGGCTCGGCCTGGATCGCTACGGCTGAGGCCAACGCCGCGCAGGGTTACAAGGACGCCATCGTCGCGGGCAGCGCTTCGGACATCGTCTATTCCAACCTGTTCACCGGGGTTCACGGCAACTACCTGCGCCCGTCGATCGTCGCCGCTGGCCTCGATCCCGACAACCTGCCGCAGAGCGACCCCAGCAAGATGAACTTCGGCTCTGGCGGCAACACCGAAGCCAAGGCGTGGAAGGACATCTGGGGTTCAGGCCAGGGCATCGGCGCGGTCAAGGCGGTGGAAACCGTCGCCCAGCGCGTCGACCGGCTTGAGACCGAATACAACCACGCCCGCAAGGAACTGGCCGACAAGGCCCGCCTCACGCTGGGGTAAGCCTAGTCGTTCCCCCCCTTCAGGGGAGGGGTTGCTTGTTCAATATCCTCCCCCTTCAGGGGAGGGGCTGCTTTTTCAATATCT
>JAYRDH010000013.1:40694-59455 GCA_041909515.1 Novosphingobium sp.
CCGGGGGGGGGGGGGGGGGGGGGGGGCCCCCGCGTCATCAGCTGCGCCCGCCCGCCCCCTCCCCAACCCGCCCCTGAAGGGGAGGGAGCTGTCTTATCAAGCCAGCTATTCCACGGCGGTATCCGGCCAGAGCAGCGCGGCCATCGCATCCAGCTCGGTAAAGTCCACGCCCTGACCCAGCGGACCTTGTGCCAGCGGATCGCGCGTGTTCAGCCGCAGGCGGCGACGCTGGTCCAGCAGGCGACGGCGCAGCGCGCGCTGCAACAGTTCCAGCCGTATCAGCGCGTCGCCCAGCGCGAGTTCCGGGGCACGGCGGCGCTGCATAGCCCAGCCCGCCTCGATCTGGCCGATCCGTTCCAGCACCAGTTCGTTGTACGTCCGGTGCGGCCCGCGATGCAGTGGCAAGCCAATCCGCACCGCCGCCCGGTCGCTCGCGGGCAGCAGCAGGCCATTGCGGCGAAAATCGTCAAAGCCGATCCGGTCCGTGCCCAGTTCATGGAACAGCGGGGTCAGGCTGGGCCGGGTCAGCACCTGGCGCGGCAGGATGTGGTGGCGCTGCAAGCCGGGATCATAACCGGGCGCATCGCGCCGGTTCACCGCGCGAAACGACAGCGCCGCCCGTGCGCCCGAAACGGCACGAATGCTCACATCCGCACCCGCAGCACCGGTCCATCCGGCTGGGCCAACAGCGTTTCACCGGCGGGGCCGGACAAGTCCAGCGGGGTTGTCACCGGCCCGTGTTCAACCAGCAGGTGCACCAGCCGCAGCGCAATCTGCCCGGCCTGTTGCGGTGAGATCCCCGCCGCCGGTTCGAACCGCAGTTCCTGCCCGGTCATGAAGGCCAGCCCGCGCGATTCCATCGCGCCATCCGCCGTGCGGTGCAGCATCGTCAGCCCCAGCGCCGGGAAGGCCCCGCCGGCCAGCCAGTTGCCGACCACCCGCTGATAATAATCAGGCGCCATGCAGGTGCCCGCCGGTCCCCAGCACACCGCCAGCGCGCCCGGCAGCGTGCTGAGCGCCACCCCCAGCCCCGCCAGCATCCGGACCACCGGCAGCAAGCCCGCCCCGTCCATCAGGTGCGGCCCCGGTTGCAGCACGATCACTTCGCCTTCCGGCACGCTGTCCAGCCCCAGCAGTTGGCCGGGACCGGCATGACGGATTGCCCGGCGCGGGGCGAGTTCAAGACAATCGAACGCCAGCCCCATGGCCAGCAATTCCACCCAGCCTTCTTCCTCCGCCCCGTGCGCGGTGATGTGGAACGCAACCGGGAAGCGCGCATCATCATCCACGCTGGCGGCAGCCAGCGCGTCAAGCGCGGCGGCATCCGGCCGCTGGCCAGCGGCGAACACCAGCGACAGGATCGCATCGCCGCCGAAACCTGCTACGCCGGGTCCGCCCGCAATGTCATGCGTTGCAACGATGATAGCCCCCCACGCGCCCTAATACCCTTTAACCACTGGCATTTTTTGAACAAACAAGTCGAGTCCGGACAGGGTAAATGCCGCCATAACGGAGCCATCCGGTCAAAATACTCCCAGCGCCACTCCCTCGGCCAGTGCCGCCCCCAGTTCCGCCGCCTGCGCCAGCGCCGTGGTGGGTACGGCCTTGGCGGCCAGAATCGCTTCCGGGGTCTGCGCGCCCAGGTTGACGATCACGCCTGCGGCAACCCGCTTCAGCCGCCAGCCGGTGACGATCCGGTCGAGCTGCGCCTCTGCCCCCTGCCCCGCGCTGCCCGCCGCGATCAACGTGGCATAGGGCCGCCCCTCCACCTGTCCCAGCAACGGGTAATAGCAGCGGTCGAACATCTCTTTCATCTGCCCGGACAGCGCGCCCAGGTTTTCCGGGCCGACGAACAGATAGGCGCTGGCCCCCAGCAGGTCGGCCGGGGTCACCGCCTCAGCCGCCAGCAGGCGCGCGCCCGTGCCCGCCGCCGCGTGGGCCGCATGGGCCAGCGCGCGGGCCGCGCCGGTGCGGCTGTGCCAGACGATCAGCAGGGCTGCGGGCAATGGCGGGGTCCTTTCGCTTGGCCCCTAACCGAGCCTTCGCCGCCGCGCTTGTCAATTGTCGAAAGGGTGCGCGCGAAACTTCCGTTCCCCGCCGCGATGGGCTAGCCGGGGGCCATGTCCACCGCATCCCCATCGATCCTTGGTATCGACCGTTCGCTTTCCGGCCGGATCTGGCGCTGGCGTGGCGGCAACATGGACTTGGGCCAGGGCGCCAATCCCGCCACGCTGGAACACGATCTGGTCACCCAGCTGCTGCTGTCGCGCGGGGTCCCGCCCGAAGACCTGGAACGGCACCGCAACCCATCGCTGCGCGCGTTCCTGCCCGATCCATCCGTGTTCCGCGACATGGACGCGGCGGCAGAGCGGCTGGCGCAGGCCGTGCTGACGGGCGAGCAGGTGACGATCTATGGCGACTATGACGTCGATGGCGCGACCAGTGCGGCGCTGCTGGTGCGACTGCTGCGCGATCTGGGCCACGCGGCGCGCTATTACATCCCCGACCGCCTGCTGGAAGGGTACGGCCCATCCGGCGCGGCGCTGGTCCGGCTGGCAGAGGAAGGCTCCAGCCTGATCGTCACGGTCGATTGCGGCGCGATGGCTTACGAAGCGCTCGACATGGCGCAAGGTGCGGGCGTGGACGTGGTGGTGGTCGATCACCACAAATGCGCTGCGGTGCTCCCCGCTGCGATGGCGCTGGTGAACCCCAACCGGCTGGATGAAAGCGACACCGGCGCGGCGCATGGCCACCTGGCCGCCGTTGGCGTCGCGTTCCTGCTGGCGGTAGCAACGGTGCGCACATTGCGCGCGCGCGGCTTTTTCAAAGGTCGGACAGAACCGGACCTGTTCTCGCTGCTGGACCTCGTCGCGCTGGGCACGGTGGCCGATGTCGCCGCGCTCCACGGGCTGAACCGCGCATTGGTGGCGCAAGGGCTGAAAGTGATGGCCCGGCGCGAGAATATCGGCATGGCCGCGCTGATTGACGCCAGCCGCCTCAGCCGCGCGCCGACCTGTTCGGACCTGGGCTTTGCGCTGGGTCCGCGCATCAACGCGGGCGGGCGCGTGGGCGAATCGACGCTGGGCGTGCGACTGCTGACCACCGAGGACCCGGACGAAGCGCAGATGATCGCCGCGCAGCTCTCTGCCCTCAACGAGGAACGCCGCGCGATCGAGGCCGCCGTGCAGGAAGCCGCCGAGGCGCAGCTCGCCGCGCAGCACAACCGCGCTGTCATTTGCGTTGCGGGGTCGGGCTGGCATCCGGGCGTCATCGGGATCGTCGCCGGACGGATCAAGGAAAAGACCGGCAAGCCGACGCTGGTGATCGCGCTCGACGCCGACGAGGCGGGCCACGGCAAGGGGTCCGGTCGCTCGATCGCCGGGGTGGACCTGGGCGCCGCGATCATCGCCGCGCGCGAAGCCGGGCTGCTGGTGGCGGGCGGCGGGCATGCGATGGCCGCTGGGCTGACCATCGCCCCGGACCGGCTGGATGCGCTGGCCGACTGGTTGGATGAGCGGCTGGGGGCGACGGTGATGGCGGCGATGGCGAATCAGGCCATGCTGCTCGACCTCGCGCTGGCCCCGCGCGGCCTGGCGCCGTCGCTGGTGGAAGCAATGGAAACCGCCGGGCCGTTCGGGATGGGCTGGCCGGGGCCGCGAATCGCGGTTGGGCCGGTGCGGCTGGTGAAGGCCGATCTGGTCGGCACGGACCACGTCCGCCTGATCGTGCGGGGCGAGGATGGCGGCAGCTTCAAGGCGATCGCCTTTCGCGCCGCCAGCACGGACCTGGGGCAGGCCCTGCTCCACCGCTCACGCGACCGGCGGCTGTGGCTGGCGGGCCGGGCCAAGATCGACGACTGGTCCAACCGCCCGCAGGCCGAGCTTCATGTGGAGGACGCGGCCTGGGCCGACTGATCGGCCGGGATGCGAAAGAATCATGCGCGGGGGGCTTGACCCTCTCGAAACCCTTGCCTAAACGCGCGGCTCGCCTCCGGTGCCAACCGGTTTGGCCCCTTCGTCTAGCGGTCTAGGACGCGGCCCTTTCACGGCTGAAACACGGGTTCGAGTCCCGTAGGGGTCACCATCTGGCACTGTGGCGAACTGGCTTTTGGCCCCTTCGTCTAGCGGTCTAGGACGCGGCCCTTTCACGGCTGAAACACGGGTT
The DNA here is from genome assembly GCA_041909515.1 of Novosphingobium sp. Classification (GTDB taxonomy): domain Bacteria; phylum Pseudomonadota; class Alphaproteobacteria; order Sphingomonadales; family Sphingomonadaceae; genus Novosphingobium. Next base: position 44,859 of record JAYRDH010000013.1, read on the forward strand.
CGAGTCCCGTAGGGGTCACCACCACTCTCCACCACAGCGCTGTTCTATTTGCGTCTGCCGACCACGGCTGGCGCTTTGGCGTGTGTGCGCGGCACGCATTCCACGCCAATGCCCGCCAGCAAAATGGGCCGCCTCCCGGTGGGAAGCGGCCCTCTTGTGCGCCAGCCCTGCGGCCGGGATCAGTCGTTCAGATCGATCCCGCCCGGCAGCGGTGCCACCGGCTGCGGCGGCACGTCGGCATCGCGCTCATGCACTTCCACCAGCCCGCGGCCCACGTGGCTCTTGCGGCGGCCGTACGAGAAGTAGACCACCAGGCCCACCGCCGCCCAGCCCAGGAACATCAGTTCCGTGTAACCCGACAGGTTGAAGAACAGATAGGCGCAACCCAGGATCGCCGCCGGGCCGACCAGCCAGATGATCGGGGTGCGGAACGGCCGGTGACGATCCGGCGCAGTGCGGCGCAGGATCAGCACGCCGATGGCCACCGTCATGAACGCGAACAGCGTGCCGGAGTTCGAGATGTCGGCCAGCTGGCCAACCGGGAAGAACGCGGCCGCCATGGTCACGAACACGCCGGTGATCATCGTCACGATGTGCGGGGTGTGGAACTTCGGGTGCACCTTGGCCAGGCCTTCCGGCAGCAGGCCATCACGCGCCATCACGAAGAAGATACGGGTCTGGCCGAACAGCATCATCAGCACGACCGAGGGCAGCGCGAGGAACGCGGCGAGGCCGATCAGGTTGCCGACATTGACATAGCCGATTTCACGCAGGACGTGGGCCAGCGCCTCGTCCGAGCAGACCAGCGGCACATTGCCCGACCCGGTCAGCGCGGCGCACTGCTGTTGCAGTTCCTTGCTGCCCGTGGCCAGCGCTTCGCCCGCCGCGCCGAACACCGGCTGCGCGCCGACCGCGCCAATCGCGCCAGACGCCACCAGCAGGTAGAAGACGGTGCAGATCACCAAGCTGCCGATCAGGCCGATCGGCATGTTGCGCTGGGGGTTCTTGGTTTCCTCCGCCGCGGTGGACACCGCGTCGAAGCCGACATAGGCAAAGAAGATCGAGGCCGCAGCCGCCGAAATCCCCGCAAAGCCCAGCGGCGCGAAGGGTTCGAAGTTTTCCATCTTCATCACCGGCACGGCCAGGATGACGAACGCGGTCAGCGCCACCACCTTGATCACCACCAGCACGGCGTTGAACATCGCCGATTCCTTGGTGCCCAGCACCAGCAGGCCGGTAACGAGCAGCGCGATCACCACCGCCGGCAGGTTGATCCCGCCGCCCACGGCCGCGAACGCGCCCTTGGTGAAGAACGTTGGCAGTTCTATCCCCAGGCCGGACTGGACCAGCCCGACAAAATAGTTGGACCAGCCGACCGACACCGCCGACGCGGCGATGGCGTATTCCAGGATCAGCGCCCAGCCCACGATCCAGGCGACGATTTCGCCCATCGAGGCATAGCTGTAGGTATAAGCCGAGCCAGATACCGGCACCATCGATGCCATTTCAGCGTAACACAGCGCAGCTACGGCGCAGACGAAGCCGGCGATGATGAAGCTGATCATCATCCCCGGACCGGCCTTTTGCGCGGCTTCGGCGGTCAGCACGAAGATGCCGGTGCCGATGATGGCGCCGACGCCCAGCATGGTCAGCTGGAATGCCCCCAGCGAACGATGGAGTGATTTCTTTTCGGCAGTTGCCAGAATGGCGTCGAGTGATTTGACGCGACCGAACATGCGGTTCCCCTAGATTCACGTCGGCCTGCCCCGTCGGGCGACCGATGTCCTTACATTGCGGCGGAAGCTAGCGTGAAGCGAAGCATTGGCAAGGGGTAACTCGTGCCCCTTCCCCAGCTTTGCGGGACGGGCTAGACAGGCGGGATGTCCACGACCTTCCAGCTCGACACCGCGACCAGCCGCGCCAACCCCACACCCGCGCCGATGAAGCGCCTGACCATCCCCGCGATCCGCCGCCGCAAGGTGGACGGCGTCACTGCCGATCCGGTGGTGATGCTCACTGCCTATACCGCGCGGCAGGCGCAACTGCTTGATGCGCATTGCGATTTGCTGCTGGTGGGGGATTCGCTGGGACAGGTGATCTATGGCCTGCCCTCCAGCGTGCCGGTCACGCTCGACATGATGGCCGCCCACGGCGCGGCGGTGGTGCGCGGCAGCTATCACGCGGCGGTCGTGGTCGACATGCCGTTCGGCGCATACGAGGCGTCACCGCAGCAGGCCTTCGACAGCGCGGCACGGCTGCTCAAGGAAACCGGCTGCGCGGCGGTCAAGCTGGAAGGCGGCGCGGCGATGGCCGAAACGGTCGCCTTCCTGACCGCGCGCGGCATCCCGGTGATGGGCCATGTCGGGCTGACCCCGCAGGCAGTCAACGTGCTGGGCGGTTACAACGCGCGCGGGCGCAGCGAAGCCGAAGCCGCCAAGATCGTCACCGACGCGCAGGCGCTGGATGAAGCCGGCGCGTTTGCCGTGGTGGTCGAAGGCGTGGTCGAACCCATTGCCATCGCGGTTACGCAGGCCATCAAGTGCCCGACCATTGGCATCGGTGCCTCCGCCCAGTGCGACGGGCAAGTGCTGGTGACCGAAGACATGCTGGGCATGTTCGAGCGCGTCCCCCGCTTCGTGAAGCGGTACGAGGCGATTGCCGAGACGATTTCCGGCGCGGCCGAGCGCTATGCCGCCGAAGTGCGCGCGCGCACGTTTCCGGGGGTGGAACAAACCTATCAACCCAAGTAAGGGCCGCGGCTCTTCCCGGATGTCTCCGGGCTACCAATCAGGGAATACACCGTGCTGCGTTATTACAAGGGTTCGATCCTGTTCACCCTCATCTGTCTGGCGATTGCCGTCTGGTACGGCTGGATGCAGACCGGCACCATCGCGGGCACGCTGGGCCTGCTGTGGATCGTGGTTGTGCTGTCGATCCTGGAAGTGTCGCTGTCGTTCGACAACGCGGTGGTCAACGCTTCGGTGCTCGATGAGATGGACGAGATCTGGCAGCGCCGGTTCCTGACCTGGGGGATGCTGATCGCGGTGTTCGGGATGCGCATCGTGTTCCCGCTCGCCATCGTCGCGATTGCCGCCGGACTGGGGCCGATGGAGGCACTGGACCTCTCGCTCAACGATCCGAAGCGGTACGAGGAAATCGTGTCCAGCGCCCATGTCGGCATTGCCGGGTTCGGCGGCGCCTTCCTGGCGATGGTCGGCCTGTCGTTCTTCTTCGACGGGGAAAAAGACGTCCACTGGATCGCCTGGATCGAGGAAAAGCTGAGCGTCTTTTCCAACGTCAAGGCGGCGGAAATCGCCATCCTGCTGGTCGTGATCTACCTGATTTCGGGCCTGCTGGACCCGGCCGACGCGCTGACCTTCATGGTTTCCGGCACGCTGGGCATTGTCACGTTCATCGCGGTCGAGGCGCTGGGCACGCTGCTGGAAATGCGCGAGCAGGCCTTGGCGGCGCAGGGCGCGGTCGTGCGGTCGGGCCTCGGCGGGTTCCTCTACCTCAACATTCTGGACGCCAGCTTCAGCTTTGACGGCGTGATCGGCGCGTTCGCGCTGTCGAACAACATGGTCGTGATTGCGCTCGGCCTGTCGATCGGCGCGATGTTCGTGCGTTCGATGACGATCATGCTGGTGCAAAAGGGGACGCTGGCGGAATACCGCTATCTCGAACACGGCGCATTCTGGGCGATCATTGCGCTGGGCGGGATCATGCTGGTGTCGGCCAAGTTCCATATCCCCGAAACGGTCACCGGGCTGATTGGCGCGGTGCTGATCGGGCTGTCGCTGTGGTGGTCGGTCCGCCACAAGCGCAAGTTCCCCGATGGAGAGATCGAGAACGCGGTCCGCGCGGACTGATCAACCGCCGCGCAACCGCACCGCCATCGGGGCGGCGATGATCAGCTGGACCAGATGGTACAACAGGATCGGCAGCAGGATCACCCCCGCCACGGCGGGCGGAAACAGCACGGTCGCCAGTGGCGCCCCCATGGCGATGCTCTTTTGTGCGCCCGCGAACAGCATGGAGATGCGGTTGGGCCGGTCCAGGCCGACCGCACCGCCCAGCAGCCACGCGCCGAGGTGGCCGATCACCAGCAACACCGCCGTACCGCCCGCCAGCCATAGCCAGCCCGATGCATCGATCCGGGTCCAGAAGCGCTGCTCCACCGCACCGGAGAACGCGACATAGACGGCGATGGCAATTGCCGCCCGATCCATCCGCGTCACCAAGGACCGGTGCCCTTTCACCCAATCCCCAAGGCGGTCCTGCAACGCCTGGCCGATCACGAACGGCACCAGCAGGATCACGATCACCTTGACCAGCCCGTCAGCATGAAACTCCGCAGCGCCGCCGCCACCCAGCAGCGAGAACAGCGGCGCGGATACGAATACGCCCAGAATATTGAGCAAAGCCGCCGCGATTACCGAGCTGGCGACATTGCCCCCCCCCAGCGAGCTGTAGGCCGTGGCCGACTGCACCGTGGACGGGAGACACCCCAGATAGAGAAAACCCAGCGCAATCATCGGCGGGATCCAGCCCTGCCCCAGTTGCCACATCCCCCAGCCCGCCAGCGGCATGGCGCCAAACACCCATACGGTCAGCGGCCAGAGCAGACGATGATTGGAAAGCCCGGCGCGCACTTCATGGCGCGGCAGGCGCAGGCCGTTCAGGAAAAACAGCAGGAACACCGCCGCGTTGGCGATAAACTGCGCCACATCGCGCGCGGTGCCGGCCACCGGCAACAGCATCGCCAGCGTAATCGCCGCCAGCAAAAGCCGCACCAGCGGATCAAGCCCTGTAAAGAAATTCACAACTTCGCCCCCCGTCTGTCATCCCCGCTTTCGCGGGAATGACAGCGTTTGAAAAGGGGCTTTGCGCGTTATCGGTCCCGCTCAGCGACCCGCCAGCGACACCGCCGGCGCGGGCGTGGCGGAAAAGCGCGGTGCGGGTGCGGGCTGGACCATGCCGCCGTCTTCCACGAACGTCCCACGCGCCACGTTGTGCGCATGGCTGGGCGCTTCCTTCAGGCTCAGCACCGGGGCAAAGCAGATGTCGGTCCCGTCCATGATCGCGCACCACTCGTCGCGGGTCTTGGTCAGGATCAGCGCGGTCATGCGCTCTTTCAGCTCGTCCCACTTGGCCGGGTTCATCTGCTGGGCGAAATCGGGATCGCCCGCCAGCCCGGTCTTTTCCAGCAGCAGCGCATAGAACTGCGGCTCGATCGAGCCGAGCGAGATCCACTTGCCGTCGCTGGTTTCGTAGGTGTCATAGAAGTGCGTGCCCGAATCGAGCAGGTTGACCCCGCGTTCATCCTTCCACTGGCCATTGCCGAGGAAGGTGTAGGTCATTGCCGAGAGGATCGCCGCGCCGTCGACCATTGCGCAATCGACCACCTGGCCCTGCCCGCCGCTACGCGCGTGGAGGATCGCGGAAACCACGCCGAACGCCAGCATCATGCCGCCGCCGCCGAAATCACCCACCGCGTTGACCGGGAAGCTGGGCTTCTCACCCTTGCGGCCATAGGAATGAAGCGCGCCCGACAGCGCGATATAGTTGATGTCATGCCCCGCCAGCGGCGCCATCGGCCCGTCCTGGCCCCAGCCGGTCATGCGGCCGATTACCAGTTTGGGATTGACCGCCAGCAGCACGTCAGGCCCCAGCCCCAGCCGTTCCAGCACGCCGGGGCGATAGCCTTCGATCAGGGCGTCGGCAGTCTTGGCCAGTTCCTTGATCTGTTCGATCGCGGCCGGGTCCTTCAGGTCCAGTTCGATCCGTTCGCGGTTACGGTTGAGGATGTCGCGGTTGCCGCCATCGCCGAACCGCCCGGCCTTGGATGGCCGCTCCACCCGGATCACGCGCGCGCCGTGGTCGGCCAGCATCATCCCGCAGAACGGGCCGGGTCCGATCCCCGCCAGTTCGATTACCGTCACCCCTTGCAGAACACCCGCCATCGCAGCCTCGCCTTTTGTCTGTTGATCCAGAATTTAATCATTCGATTAAATCGCCTTTGCAGCGCTGTCGAGACTTAAGAGTAACAATTCCAGTCAGGCAATTCCGGTCAGGCTATTCCGGTGAGGTACGGGCCTGCTTGGCCAGCTGCGCACGCGCTTCGGCCAGCAACGGGTTGTCGCCGCCGATCCGCCGCGCCTTGTCCAGCAGGTCGCGGGCGCGCTGCGGCTCTTCTCCTGCGGCGGCCAGCGCCATGCCCAGCGCCTGCGCCGCCACGCCGCTGCCGCGCTGCAGGGCATAGGCGCGCGCAGCCGTCTCCCGCGCGGCCTTGACATCGTCGGTGCGCAATTGGGCGAGGCTGAGGTCGGCCAGCAGCCGCACGTCGCGGTTGCCGCCGCGCTGGCGCAGGTTTTCCAGCAGCGCACGCGCCCCGGCCCAATCGCCGGTAAACGCCCGGTGGCTGGCCGCCATGCGCGCGGCCAGGCGGCTGCCGGGGAAGGCCGCGAGGTAATTGGCGGTCACGATCATCGCATCCTGCCCGCGCCCGGCCTTGTCGAACGCCTCGCCCATGCGCAGCAGCAGCGTTTCGGGAAAGCGGACTTGCGCCGACTGGTCATAGGCTTTCAGCGCCGCGTCCGCCTGTCCGCTGGCCAGCGCCACGTCCCCCCACAGCGCCAGCGCCTCGGACGAGCCGGGGTGCAGTTGCCGGAACCGCTCCGCCACGGCCACCGCGCCGCGCATGTCGCGCGCGGCCAGCAGGCTGCGGGCATAGGGCACCGCCGTTTCGGGCACGCCAGGCGCGCCGTTCCAGCGCAGCGCCAGCACGCCGATGGGATCGCGCTCCGGGATTGGCATCAGCGCCGGGATCGTCGCGGCGGCGGCGCGGTCCAGCAGCGGCGCGGCAGCGGCGCGATTCCCCTGCTCCTCATGCGCGCGGGCCAGCAGCACCAGCAGATAGGCCGGCGCATCGGGCCGCGCGGCCAGCGCGTCAAAGCGTTCGTGCAGCTTGCCGTAATCACCCGCTTCATAGAGCGCGCGGGCCAGCAGCAGTTGCAGCTTCTGGTTCGCGCCCTGCCGCTGGGCCAATGGCTCCAGCAAGCCCGCCGCAACGTTGGCGTTGCCGGCTTCCAGTTCCAGCAGCCCTTGCAGTTCCAGCCCGGCGGGCATCGTCTGCAAGCGGTCGCCCGTGCGAGCCAGCAGATTGCGGGCGAGGTCGATCTTGCCCGCGCGCGCGGCCAGCACGGCCTGGAGGTAGAAGGCATAGGGGTGCTTGGGGGCCACCTCGATCATCTTGCGGGTCACTGCCAGCATATCGGTCGTGCGGCCCAGTTCGCCCAGCGTCGCGGCATAGCCGCTCAGCAGCGACAGGTCGTCCGGGGCTAGTTCCAGCGCCCGTTCGAACAGGGGCAGCGCGGCGGCCCAGCCTGACTGATCGCGCAGCAACTGGGCGCGAAATTCGAGTGCGCGGACATTGTCCGGCTCGGCCGCCAGCGCACGCTCCGCTGCGTCGACGGCCTGGATCTGCTCTCCGCCAAGATAGCGCAGGCGGCCGATGTCGACCCACAGCTGCGCATCGCGGGGCGTAATCGTCAAAGCCCGGTCATAGGCCTTCCCCGCTGCGGGCAGGTTCCCTTCCAGCCGCTCCAGCCTGCCCAGCGCGCGCCAGCCGCGCCCGGCTGATTCGGGCGTGAACTGCCCCGGCCCCAGCCACTCGCGCGCTTTCAGGAGATCGCCCTGATAGAGGAACGCCTCGCCCATCCACGCCGCGATGGCCGCGCGCGGGGCGCCGGCCTTGATCGCGTTGCGCAGCGCGGCCTCCGCCGCGATCCCGTCACCCTTGTGCAGCGCTGCCCGCGCGGCGTTGATCGGCCCCTGCTGCACATCCGGCAGGGCCGCCAGCGGCGCCGCGATCAGCACCGCCGCCAGGCCCAGCACGGTCAGGAAGCGGGCCAGGCGCATCGGTTCAGGCCTGCAGGTCGTATTGCTTGAGCAGGTCGTACAGCGTCGGGCGGCTGATCCCCAGCAGCTTGGCCGTCTGCGAGATGTTGCCCTCGCTGCGGGCCAGCGCATGGCGGATCACCCGCCGGTCCGCCGCCTCGCGCGCGGCCTTCAGGTTCAGCGCCGCCTCGCCCGCCTCGTCCGGTTCGGCAAGGTCGAGGTCGGCGGCGGAGATCAGCTTGCCATCGGCCATGATGACCGCGCGCTTCACCCGGTTTTCCAGTTCGCGCACGTTGCCGGGCCAATGCCAGGCGTCAATCGCGGCCAGTGCATCGGCGGCAAAGCCCTTGACCGCCGGGTTCATGTCCCGCGCAAAGCGGGTCAGGAACGCGCGGGCCAGCAGCCCCGCATCGCCGGGCCGCTCGGCCAGGCTGGGGATCTTGATGACGATTTCGGCCAGGCGATAGAAGAGGTCCTCGCGGAACCGGCCATCGCCGATCATCGCTTCGAGGTCCTGGTGCGTGGCGCAGACGATCCGGGTGTCCACCGCGATGGACTTGCGCGAACCGATCCGCTCGATCACCCGTTCCTGCAGAAAGCGCAGCAGCTTGACCTGCAAGGGCAGTGGAATATCGCCCACTTCGTCAAGGAACAGCGTGCCGCCGTGGGCCAGCTCGATCTTGCCCTCGGTGGTCTTGACCGCACCGGTGAACGCGCCCTTCTCATGCCCGAACAGCTCGCTTTCCAGCAGGTTTTCAGGGATCGCCGCGCAGTTGATCGCCACGAACGCGCCGCCCGCGCGGTCGCTGGCGTCATGCAGTCCGCGCGCCAGCAATTCCTTGCCGGTGCCGCTGGCCCCCAGCAGCATGACCGAGACGTTGGTGTTGGCCACCCGCTCGATCGTGCGGGCCACCTTGACCATTTCCGGCGCACCCGTGATCATCCGGCCGAGCACGCGGTTGTCCTCGCCCGATCGCGCGGCAAGCTGGCGGTTTTCTGCCTCGATCCGGTGCAGTTCCAGCGCCCGGCGGACGATCAGGCCCAGCGCCTCGATATCGACCGGCTTCTGGTAAAAGTCATAGGCCCCCTTGGCGATGGCCCGCAGCGCGGATTCCCGCGCGCCGTGGCCGCTGGCCACAATCACCTTGGTGTCCGGTTTCAGCGCCATGATTTCATCGAGCACCGCAAAGCCCTCGCTGGTGCCATCGGCATCGGGCGGCAGGCCCAGGTCCAGCGTCACCACCGGCGGTTCGTCCGCGCGCAGCGCCGCCAGCGCGCTGGCGCGGTCGCCCGCGATCACCACGTCGAATTCGGGATAGGCCCATTTCAGCTGCGCCTGCAGACCCGGATCGTCCTCGACGATCAGCAGCTTGGGCAGCACCTTGGACTTGGCATCGGACATTTCAGGCAACTCGTTTCGCGGCAAGGGTATCGATCAGTTCGGCGGCATCGTAGAGCGGCAGGTGAATGGTGAAGCGGCTGCCCAGCCCTTCGCAGCTTTCCACGTCCAGCCGCCCGCGCATCGCCCGGATCAGTTCGCGCGCTTCATAGGCGCCGATCCCGAACCCGCCGGACTTGGTGCTGTCGAACGGCTTGAACAGGCGGGTGCGGATGAATTCGGGGCTCATCCCGGTGCCGGAATCGAGCACTTCGATCACCCCGCCCAGCCCTTCGCAGGCCACCCGCACGAACACCGGCGCGCCGACAGGGCTGGCATCGACCGCATTCTGGACCAGATGGGCCAACACCTGTTCCAGCGAATCCGCCTGTGCGGCCACCCGGCACGGCGCGGCTTCCACCAGCTGAACGTTGTGCAGCGCCTGGAACTGCGCCGCGACCCGCGCCGCAACCTGATCGGCGGCGACCGGCTGGAGCGTTTCGATGGCACTGGAACCATAGCGCGAGAGGCGCGACAGCAACGCGTGCAGCTTGTCCGACGAATTGCGCAGCGTGATCATCATGTCCCGCTGGAATTCAGGATTATCAGAATGTTGCTCCGCATTCCTTGCAAGCAGGCTGAGCTGGCTGGCCAGATTCTTGATGTCGTGCATGACAAAGGCGATACGGCGGTTGAAGTCCTCGAACCGCCCCGCTTCGGCCAGTGCTGCCTGTCCGGCGTGCTCGGCCAGATAGCTGGCCAGCTGTTGCCCGGCGACGCGCAGCAGATCGAAGTCCTCCCAGTCCAGTTTACGGGCATGCGGCGGGCGGGCCAGCACGATCATCCCCACCAGTTGTTCAAAGTGCAGCAGCGGCACCAGCGCCCAGGCGCGCGGCTCATCGCACAGCCATTGCGGCACCGCTGCCGCCGCTGCGGCGCTGGCCCGTCCGGCGCGCAACTCGTCCAGGTCGGCGACATATCCGCTGTGTTCAAAAAAGCGGCACTGGGGCGCTGGCAGGGCCAGGGCCGGAACTTCGGCGGTGGGCCATTGCCACCGGGCCGCCAGTTCCAGCTGGCCACCCTCTCCCAGCGCCAGCAGCAGGCCGGCCGGACTGTCGGTCATGTCGGCCACGGCGCGGATCACCCGCTCGTTCAGGCTGGTCTGCGTGGTGCCAGTCTGGGCGATGGTCCGGGTAAAGCGCAGCCATTCGCTGCGGTAATCATAGCGATGCTGGAACAGGTGCTTGGCCAGCATCACCCGCATCCACCCGCGCATCCGGGCCGACGCGATCACCGCCACACCCAGCCCGGTCGCTGCCGCCAGCACGCCCAGTTGCAGCGATGCCGCCAGGTTTCCACCCGACCACGACAGCCACTGCGCCAGCGCCACCATCCCGATCAGGTAGCCGCCGATCAGCATCAGCGACAGCGACTGAAACGTGACCGTGCGCGAGGGGCGCAGGCTGACTTGCGCCCGCCCGGTCAGCGCGCCCACCGCCAGCAAGGCCGCCGCCGCCAGCGCCGGGACCGATCGCAGCGCGCCCAGCACTTCCGGCATCCCGTGCGAGAGATAGGCGACGGTGTAGTAATTGAGGTCATAGCCCCACAGCACCAGCAGCGCCCCGGCCGGCCAGCGCAGCAGCAACCGCGTTTCCGCCCGCGCGCCAACATACAGGTTGTGGACCAGCACCAGCCCGCCAATCTGCAACAGCAGGTGCAGCAAGGTCAGCGATTGAAAGGCATAAGCCGCAAGCGACGCCGGCGCCGCACTGGCTGCGCCGAACATGGCATGGACGAACGCCTGCACCAGTTCGACAAACCCCAGCGCGAACAGCATCGGCCGAACCGGCTGGACGCTCCGGATCCGCCCATCCACGGCGAACAACCGGTACAGGGCGAACAGCCAGCCCAGATTGCGACCCGCTTCGGCCAGCGCCGTGGCAATCGCCGTCTGGCCCAGCAATCCGCTGCTCAGCGCCCAGATCGCCGTCAGCGCCATGGCCGCAGCCAACGCGGTGCAGGCCCGGCCAAACCGGTCGACCAGCCGCCACAGCCAGGTCGCCACCACCCCGCAGGCCGCCGCGCCGATCAGCCACAGCAGCGCCGCCAGGCCCGGCCAGAGAGAGGCCGCCAGCGTCATTTCAGCGCGCGCCTTCGTGCCACAGCACCACGCGCAGTGTTTGCAGCAGGATCAGCAGGTCCAGGAAAGGCGTATAGTTCTTGGCGTAATAGAGGTCGTATTCCAGCTTGTGCCGCGAATCCTCGATCGAGGCGCCATAGGGATAGTTGATCTGCGCCCAGCCGGTGATGCCGGGCTTCACCATGTGGCGTTCGGCGTAATAGGGCAGCTTCTCTTCCAGATCGGCGACGAATTCCGGCCGTTCGGGCCGTGGGCCGACAAAGCTCATCTCGCCTTTCAGCACCGCCCAGGCCTGCGGCAGCTCGTCGATCCGGACCTTGCGGATGAACTTGCCCAGCCGGGTGACACGCGGATCATCCTTTTGCGCCCACTGTGCGCCATTCGCCTCCGCGTCGGTGCGCATCGAGCGCAGCTTGATCAGGTCGAAGTGCTGCCCGTACAGCCCAACGCGGGTCTGCCGGAAGAACGCCGGCCCCTTGCTGTCCAGCTTTACCAGCAGCGCGAACAGCGCAATCACCGGCCCGGTCAGCACCAGCACCAGCGCGCTGGCGGCGATGTCGAACAGCCGCTTGGCCGCGCTCGACAGCGCCCGCCCGGACGAGAACCCGTCCGAAAAGATCAGCCAGCTGGGATTGACGGTATCCAGATCGACGCGGCCCGTCTCGCGCTCGATAAAGCTGGAAAAGTCGTTGACGTGCACGCCGGTGGTCTTGATCCGCAGCAGGTCCGCCAGCGGCAGGGCGTTGCGGCGCTCTTCCAGCGCCAGCACCACTTCGCTGACGTCCAGGTTCTCGACATGGCGGGTCAGGTTGTGGATCGCCCCGCGCGCAATCGATTCCTCGACCACGGGCGGGCTATCGGTCATCGCGACATAGCCGACGATGACGAAGCCGGTTTCCGGCCGTTCCGCCAGCTTGCGCAGCCGGTCCGCCCGCGCGCCCGCGCCCAGCACCAGCACCCGCCGACGGAACGCGGCCGTGCCCAGCAGCCCACCGATCACCAGCCGGTTGAGCACCAGCAGGACAATCGCGATGCCCATCGTATAGGCCAGCGTGGAGCGCCAGAAGTTGTGCTCGCCCAGCAGGAAATCGATGAATGCCAGGCCAATGACCCCCAACGAAATCGCGACCAGCAGCCGCGCCGTCGCAAACCGCATGGAACGCAGCGCGTCCGAGCCATAGACCCCCACCGCGATCATCGCGGTCAGAATGATCGCGGCAAAGGCGGACAGTTGCCACAGGCGGCCCAGCGTTTCGCCCGCATCGATGCCGATCTGCTCCGCGCGGACCCGCCAGGCGATTTCTCCGGCCAGGCACAGCAGCACCAGATCGATCAGCCCCAGCAGGATCACCGCATGCGGGATATAGTGTTTGAACAGGCGGATCATCGTCCCTTGGGCGGCCTTCGGAGTGAGTGGTCCGCCCGGACTAACGCCCAAGGGTGAAATGTCGGTAAACTTTACAGGTCTTGGTTGCCGAAATCTATCCGCCAAAGCTGAACGGCGTCAGGGCGCGCGTCCGCTCATCAAACGCCAGTGCGGCACCGCGCGGCGGCAGGGCGCGTTGCAGGCATGTCGCGCGATGACACTGCGCACAGCCCGGCCCGATCGGCACGGCCTGGACCGGATCGAGTGACAGCGCGCGCGCCTGCGCCAGTTGCCCGGCCAGCCGCGCTTCCAGCCCCAGCACAACGGCAAAGCGCGCCGCGCTGGCGCCAAGCGTCCCGCTCCGCTCCACGGTCTGCGCCAGCGTCAGCCAGCGCGATGGCTGGCCCGCCCCGTCGGGTACCTCGACCAGCTGCACACAGGTGCGCCCCGCCCGCTCGAACGCCTCGTGCACCACCCACAGCGGGCAGCTGGTGTCGCTTTCCAGCAGCAGCGTCCCGCTGGCCCCGGCATAGCGCTTGGAAAACTGCCCGGCGCGATCGATCCGGGCCATGAAGAACGGCAGGCCCCGCTGGCCGACCCGTTGCAACGTCGTCAAGCGGTGGGCCAGCTGTTCAAACCCCACGCCAAACCGGCGCTGGAGCAAGTCGAGGTCATAGCCCGTCGCCTCGCAGGCGCGCATGAACCGGCCATAGGGCATCAGCAGCGCAGCCCCGAAATAGGCCGCCAGATGGCGCCGGAACAGCCGCCAGGCCGCCCGGTCGGTGAACTGGGCGCCATTGGAAATGGCGGCGATCTCGTCGCGCTGTTCCAGCAGCGCCAGTTGCACCGCGATCTGGAAATTGCGCGACGGGCCGTCCAGCACTTCCGACAGCTGCAACTGCCGGGCGTGGAGGTCCAGCCGCCGGAGGGCATCCGGCATGACGTCAGCCGGCAGGATCCGCACCGACAGCTGGTGCTTCTGGCGCAGCCGCTCGGCCAGCGCGGCGCCGATGTCGGCATTCGACAGGCGCAATTCATCAGCCAGTGCCTCTGCGGCGGCGTCCAGATCGGCAAAGTGGTTGCGCCAGCGTTCGATTTCGCGCCGGACAAGGTCCATCGGATCGGTCGAGGCGGCGGCCACGTCCTTGCCGCTGGCATCGAACAGCCGGGCAAAGGCCAGCGCGGCTTGCGGCGCGGCGGCGAGCCATTCGGCGATTTCATCGCGGTCGATCGCCAGATCGGCAAAGCGTTCGTCGGCCAGGCGGCGGCGCAGACCGTCCACCCCGCCCACTGCTTCATCCTGCCGCAGGCTGCGCGGATCGAAGTCGAACTGCTCTGCCAGCACCACGACCAGGCGCGCCGACAGCGGGCGCTGATTGCGCTCTATCAGGTTGAGATAGCTGGGGGAAATTCCCAGTCGCGACGCCATGGCGGCCTGGGTCAGCCCTTCGCGGCGGCGCAGGCGGCGAACGCTCGGTCCGGCCAGAATGGTAGGATCACTCATGCACACCCTTTGTCATATTATTTACAATATGACAAGACGGATCGGATATTTTGCACCATATTCACAACACGAATTGTAATTTTCACTACTCATCCGCAGGCGTGCCAGCCTATCAGGATGACGAGGCGAACAAGAGGGTTCGCTCCGCAGCAACAAAGGAATACCCCAATGGAAACCGCGCAGATGACCGAAATCCGCGAGCCGAGCCGGGCCCGCGCGCTGCTCTCCAACAACGACTTCCGCCTGCTTCGCCAGGCCCTCGCCAGCCACGCCCGCTCCACCGAGGAACCCGAAGAACTCGCGCGGATCA
>JAYRDH010000013.1:59465-62168 GCA_041909515.1 Novosphingobium sp.
CCATACTCCTGGGGTGGAGTAACGACGGCCGTCGGGGCGCCCCTTTCGCGCCGGCGGCCGTCAATTCGTTGCTAACCATCTGCGCGCGGCGCGTGGTTAACTTTCCGGGCCGATAAGGTGGCCCATGCAACGCCCGGTTCCGCCCCTGCCGATTTCCCCCAGGCTGCTGAAACACTTCGCCGCAGCCACGGCAGCGCTGACCGCGCTCATTGCGCTGTTCGCGGGTGGAGAGCAATCGCAGGTGGCGCAGGAACTGGCTGAGCGCGAGGCCCGCAACCAGCTGGCGCAGACCGAAGCCGAAGTGATCGGCCCGCGCGAACTGGGCCAGCCAGATACCGGACGCACCCAGGGCAGCTGGGGCAGCGATGGGCCGGCCAGCGCGGGTTTCAGCGGGGGCTCGACCGACCCTGATCCATCGCCAGGACTGGCTTGGCGGTCGCAGATCGGAACGATGCGCGGACAACCGCGCTTCGTGGTTCCAGCGCCCGGTGCCACGAACCGCGACTTGCCGCACGGCGAAGACGCGGAAGCAGCCCGCGACACGCCCGCCGAACCGACCAGCCCAACCGCCGAGCAGGCCGCAGTGCTGCTACAATCGTCGCAGGCGCGCTCCGGCAGTTCCGGCGACGGGGACTAGGCGGTCAGAAACATTCCCGCGCCAGGAACGCCCGCGCATCCGCGCTAATCAGTGCGGCGTGGCCATAATTCGGGTGATCGATCACCAGCAGTGCGTTGCCTTCGCCCGATTTCCACGCGGCGATGGCTTCGGGCGTGAAATCGAAGTGGAAGAAGTGGACCGCACTGGCCTTGTTGTCGCTGGCGCGGGTGCGTTCGGTGTCACCTTCGGCGCGGGCCGGAATCACGTGGCCGCCGACCTGGATGGAGATGTGATCTTCCACCCCGCCAATCGTGCGCAGGAATGCATCACGCCGGTCGGGATCCCCGATTTCGAAGAACACCGTCGCGGTCAGCTCGCTTCCCTTGGGCACCATCGGATCATAAGCCGCCAGCTCGTCCGCCAGCTGCTCGTCGCCGCCCTTCTCGATCCGGAGCATTTCCTGAATCTGGAGCCACATCGAATCCCAGTTCTCGAACAGGACCGTGGCATAAGGGCCGACCGCCAGCCGCGTGAGCTTCTTGCGCTCGATCGCTTCCTGCTTCTTGTCGGCGCGGATCAGCTCGTACTGGTCCAGCGGCATGATGTCGGCAGCGGTGATGCTACGCTGATCGCGGGGCATTGCAATTATCCTTACAAGTTCAATCGGTTGAGTAAATTTCTTTACAGGCCGTAGGCTTTCGCCATGATTTCAATCGGATGGCCGATACGTTCCGGCGCTTCACCGCCGTTGGCGGCAATCACCTGCTTCAGGTGCGGACCGGCCAGCGGGCATTCAGACACGATCAGGTCCGGGTTGCCCTTCACCAGGTTGCGCGCGGCAGGCTTGCCGACCTTGACCGCACGGTCGAAGTTTTCCTTGAAGATGCCCCACTTGCCGCCGTGGCCAGAGCAGCGCTCGGTCAGCGCGGGCTTGGCTTCGGGGATCAGGCGCAGCATTTCCATCGCCTTCGGCCCCATGTTCTGGGCGCGGGCGTGGCAGGCAAAGTGCACCGCGATCGACGCGGGCATGGCCTCGATCGGGGCCAGGCCGGTCTCCTTCGACAGCGCCACGATATATTCCGACACGTCAAACGTGTGCTTCGACAGCTGCGTGACGGCATCGTTGCCGACCTCGATCAGCGGCCATTCAAACTTCAGCATCAGCGCGCAGCTGGTCGTCAGCGGCACGACATCCCAGCCGTCGGCAATCAGCGGCGCGAAATGCGCGGAAATGCGCTGGGCGGCGCTGGCAACGGCGGCCATGTCGCCGTTTTCCAGCTTGGGCATGGCGCAGCAATCAGGATGTTCGATCCGCACGCGCACACCGTTGTGCGCCAGTACCTTGATCAGCGCGATGCCGGGGGTGCCATCGTTGAAATTGTCATGGCAGCCAGCATAGACCGCCACTTTCTTGCCAAATGCGGGGCCATCCGGGTTCGGCGCGGGGATGATCCCGGCGGCCTGATTGACCAGCGGCGTTTCCAGGAACGGCGGCAGATGCGCGCGCCGGTCGATCCCGGCGACTTTTTCCATCAGCGGACGGGTCAGCCCGTTGTCCTGATCGGTCGCCCAGTTGGCAAGGCCCGCCAGCGCGGTGCCCAATTTCCCGTTGCGGCCCATTTCGGCCAGCTGGGTATCGGCGAACGAGGTCTGCCCCTTGCGATGCTCGACCGCGCGGTGGCGCAGCATAAGGTGCGGGAAATCGAGGTCGAAGCTGTGCGGCGGAACGTACGGGCACTTCGTCATGAAGCACATGTCGCACAGCGTGCAGGCGTCCACGACGGCCTTCAGCTGCACCGGGGTGAGGTCATCGACTTCCTCGTTGGGGGCTTCGTCGATGGCATCGAACAGGATCGGGAAGCTGTCGCACAAGTTAAAGCAGCGGCGGCAGCCGTGGCAAATGTCATAGACGCGGCGCAGCTCGGCTTCGAGCGCGGCTTCGTCGTACCATGATTCGTCCTGCCACGGAATCGGGTGGCGGGTGGGCGCTTCCAGGCTGCCTTCCATCGCGTGTATCCCCTGTATCCTGTAAAATATCAAAATTTCAAAAGATTACGGGCGGCGGGTGGGTTGGGAACGGAACCGCCGCCCCCCGTCAAGGGCCC
>JAYRDH010000014.1:0-55126 GCA_041909515.1 Novosphingobium sp.
AGGGGGGGCTTTTGCCGCCAACTCGGCCACTTCGCGCAGCCGCTGCATCGTCACAAATCGCTTGAGCAGATCGCGCGCCGTCACCGCGCCAACATGGCGGATGCCAAGGCCAAACAGCAGCCGCGCGGCATCCGGACTGCGCTTGGCCTCGATCGCGGCGAGCAGGTTGTCGACCGACTTGTCCTTCCACCCCTCGCGCCCGACGATGTCATCACGACGGGCCTTCAGGCGGAAAATATCCGCCGGGCTTTCCAGCCAGCCGAGGCCGAAGAACTCGTCGATGGTTTTTTCGCCCAGCCCCTCGATATCGAGCGCGCCCCGGCTGACGAAGTGCTTCAGCCGCTCGGTCCGCTGCGCCGGGCAGACCAGCCCGCCCGTGCAGCGCACATCGACTTCGCCCTCCTCGGCCACCGCTTCGCTGCCGCATTGCGGGCAATGATCGGGAAAGGCAAAGGCCGCGCGCGGTTCGTCGCGGGTCAGGTTTTCGACCACTTGCGGGATCACATCGCCCGCGCGCTGGATCACCACCCGGTCGCCGATCCGCACTCCCAGCCGCGCGATTTCGTCGCGGTTGTGGAGCGTGACGTTGGAGACGACCACGCCGCCCACCGTCACCGGAGTGAGCCGCCCGACCGGAGTCAGCTTGCCGGTGCGGCCAACCTGGATGTCGATCGCTTCCAGCGTGGTTTCGGCGCGTTCGGCGGGAAACTTGTGCGCCATGCCCCAGCGCGGCGCCTTGGCGACAAAGCCCAGCCGCTCCTGCCAGTCGAGCCGGTCAACCTTATAGACCACCCCGTCGATGTCATAAGGCAGCTCTGCCCGCTCGCGCTCGATCCGGCGGTAATGGTCCAGCATCGCGGCGGTATCAGCGCAGCGGACCAGCAGCGGGGAAACCGGCACGCCCCAGGCAGCAATCGCCTGCATCACCTCCAGCTGGGTCGCCCCCGGCACCGCGCTCGCCGCGCCCCAGCCGTGCGCCCAGAACCGCAAGGGGCGGCTGGCGGTGACGCTGGCGTCCTTTTGCCGCAGCGATCCGGCAGCCGCGTTGCGCGGGTTGGCGAACAGCTTGTCACCCCGCTCCACCTGCGCGGCGTTGAGCGCGGCGAAATCGGCCTTGCTCATGAACACTTCGCCGCGAATTTCGAACACGTCCGGCACGTTGCCCCGCAAGGCCTGCGGAATGTCGGCAATGGTGGCGACATTGGGCGTCACATCCTCGCCCACCTGCCCGTCCCCACGTGTCGCCGCGCGCACCAGCACGCCCTTTTCATAGCGCAAGGAGCACGACAGCCCGTCGATCTTGTCCTCCGCCGTCATCACCACCGGCTCATCCTCCGGCAGCGCCAGAAACCGCCGCACCCGCGCCACGAACTCCGCCACGTCCTCGTCCGAGAACGCGTTGTCGAGGCTCATCATCCGCACTTCGTGCGTGACTTTCGCCAGCGGCGAAGCGGCCACTTCATGCCCGACCTGACGGCTGGGCGAATCGGGGCGAATCAGATGCGGATAGGCCGCTTCCAGCTCCGCATTGCGGCGCACCAGCGCGTCATAGGCGGCGTCGGAAATCTCCGGCGAATCCTCCACGTGATACAGCTTGTTATGCCGCGCAATCTGGCGCGCCAGCCGCATCAGCTCGTTGGCGGCATCGGGTTCGGGGATCGTGCTCATGCCGCCTGCACCCCCTCCTCTTCAGAGGAGGGGGTTGGGGGGTGGTGTCGTCCCCCCGCCCACCGATCGCCTTGCTGTGCCAGCGCTTCGGCCAGCGTGATCAGCACTCCGTCACAGTTGCGCATCACTTCCTCGTTCGTGAACCGCAGAGTCCGGTAACCGGTCGCGCGCAACAACCGGGCATCGCGCAGCCGGTCCCGGTCGGCATCATGAGTATCGCCATCAAGTTCGACCACCAAGCCCTTGGTCGGACAGAAAAAATCGACAATCCGGTGGTCGATAACAGCCTGCCGCCGAAACTTGTATCCGGCGAACCGGCGGCCCCGCAGTTCCATCCACAGCTTGCGCTCCGGTTCGGGCAGGTTGCGGCGCATGGCAGCGGCGCGGCGCAGGAGGAGTTGGCGCGTGACGCCACCACCCCCAACCCCCTCCTCTAAAGAGGAGGGGGCTTTGAACGTCTGCTCTTCCTCCTCTTTAGAGGAGGGGGCTGGGGGGTGGTGGCGGTCCATCACACCCCCTCCAGCAACCGATCCGCCTGCGCCCGCGCTTCCGGCGTCACTTCCGCGCCGGAGAGCATCCGGGCGATTTCTTCCTGCCGCCCGGCGCTGTCGAGCAGATGCACCGAAGTGCGGGTCACCGTCCCCTCGCTCGATTTCGCGATCACGTAGTGGCGGTTGCCGCGCGCGGCGACTTGCGGGCTGTGCGTGACGGCCAGCAACTGGCCCCCGCTGGCCAGCCGCGCCAGCCGTTCACCGATGGCGCTGGCGACTGCCCCGCCGACACCGCGGTCGATCTCGTCGAAGATCACCGTCGCCGCGCCGCCTTCTTCCGCCAGCGCGACCTTGAGCGCGAGGATGAAGCGCGACAGCTCCCCGCCCGACGCGATCTTGCCCAGCGGCGCGAAGTCCGCGCCGGGATTGGTCGAGATCAGGAATTCCACGCCGTCGCTGCCCGACGGACCCCAGCGGTCTTCCGGTAGCGCCGTGACAGCGGTACGGAACCGCGCGGCGTCCAGTTTCAGGGGCGCGAGTTCCGCCGCGACCGCCGTGTCCAGCCGCTCCGCCCCGGCGCGGCGCAGTGCGGAGACTTCGGCTGCCAGCGCGCGGTAGGTGTCCCCAGCCGCGCGTGCCGCCGCTTCCAGCCCGGCCAGCGCGGCTTCGCCGCCTTCAATCGCGTCGAGCTGCTCGCGCATCACGCGCATTTTCGCGGGCAGGTCATCGACCTGGCAGGCATGCTTGCGGGCCAGCGCGCGCAGATCGAACAGGCGGGTTTCGATCCGGTCGAGCGCGGCGGGATCATGGGCCAGCGCCTCGACCGCGCGGGAAATCTTGTCCTCGGCCTCGCCCGCCTCGATCACGGCACGGTCCAGCGCGTCGACCGCCTCGGCCAGCAAGGGGTGTTCGGCGGCGATCCGGTCCAGCCGCCGCGCCGCGCCGCGCAGGGCCGCCAGCGCCGAATCCGACCCCGCCCACAAGTGCTGCAATTCGGCAAGATCACCCGACAGGCGCTCCCCCTTCTGCATGTCGGCGCGGGCCGAGGCGAGCTCTTCCTCCTCGCCCTCCACCGGGGCCAGTGCGGTCAGTTCGGCCAGATGCGCCAGCAGCAGGTCACGGTCCGTCGCCGCCTGCGCAATCGCCGCGCGGCGTTCGTTCAGCGCATCCGCCGCAGTGCGCCATGCCTTCCACGCCGCTTCCACGCCCGCCACATCGGCGCGGGCATAGCGGTCCAGCAATTGCCGATGGCCGCGCGGATTGACCAGGCCGCGGTCGTCGTGCTGGCCGTGCAGTTCGACCAGAAACGGCGCCAGTTCGCGCAGGAAGGCAGCGCTCACCGGCTGGTCGTTGACGAAGGCCTTCGATCCGCCGTCCGCTTTCAGGCGGCGCTTGATCAGCAGCGGCTCGCCCGGTTCGACGTCCACTTCCGCTTCGGTCAGCACGGCGCGAATACCGGCGGGCAGCTGGCTGAATTCAAAGCTGGCGGTGACGCTGGCCTGTTCCTCACCCCCGCGCACCAGTCCGCTGTCGGCGCGGTTGCCCAGCACCAGCCCCAGCGCGTCGAGCAGGATCGACTTGCCCGCCCCGGTTTCCCCGGTCAGCACGCCCAGCCCGGCACTGAAATCGAGGTCCAGCGCCTCGATCAGCACGATGTTGCGGATGGATAATCTGGTCAGCATGTTCGCGACTCGTTCTAGCGAACAAGCACGCGCGCGCAAATCCCCCTGCCGCGATTGGCAGGGGGATACTCCGAATTCAGAACGTCCCCTTGATCGTCGCGCCAAACGTGCGCGGATCGCCCGGCTGGCCGGTGATCAGCCCGGTGTTGCCGCCCGGCACGTTGAGCGCCTCGAAATAGCGGGCGTCAAACGCGTTGCGGACCCAGCCGTAGAGGTCGAACCCGGCATCGGTGCGCAGACCCACCCGGAAGTTATTGAGCGAATAGCCATCCACCCAGGTGTACGCCGAGGGCGAGGGATTGGACGAAAAGCTGGAGCGATAATTGCCGTCAAAGCCCAGATAGGCCTGCCCATCCTGCCCCAGCAGCCTGACCGGAACGTTGTATTCCGCGCCGTAGCCGAAGCTCCATTCCGACACGCCCGGCAGGCGCTGGCCGGCAATGTTGCAGTTGGCCGGACTGTTGGTGCCCGGCGCGCCCGGTACCTCGATCACCGCGCCGCTGCCCCCGCCCGACAGTTCCGGCGGGCACGGCGCGTCGACGAACTTGCGGTACTTCGCATCGTTGTAGGCGGCGTTGACGTAGACGTTGAACCGGTCGCTGGGGCGCAGCGAGAAATCAGCCTCTACCCCTTGCGAGCGAACCTGCTGCGCATTGGCGAGATAGCCGCGCACCAGCCCCAGGTTGCCGTTGGTGACCTGCGCCTGATAGTTCTTGATGTCGGTGCGGAAGATCGAGAGGTTGAAGGTGGCGTTGCGGTCCCAGAACTGCGCCTTGATCCCGGCTTCATAGTGGTTCAGCGATTCCGGCAGGATCGTCTGCGCGGCCAGCGCGGGGACGCCGGTGGCATCATTGGGCACGCCGTTCTGGTTGATCCCGAACGACTTGAACGTCTTGGCATAAGTCGCATAGGCCAGCACATCGCGCGCCAACTCGTAGCTCAGCGTCAACTCGTAGCTGAAGTTCCAGTCGCTGCCTTCGGGGGCGTAGGACTGCGGCGCAAAGATCGCCAGCTGCGCGGCTTTCACCGCCCCGGTCTGGCCCAGCAGCACGGGGTTCCCCAACCCGTCGAACACCTTGCGGTCATAGAAGCCATTCTTCTTGTCATAGTTGAGCCGCACGCCCGGCTGGATGGTGAAGGCATCGGTCACTTTCCAGCTGGCCTGCCCGAACAGCGCCGCGCTGGTGTTGAGCAGGTCTTGCATGTTCAGCGCGGTCAGCCCGTTCAGGACCGAGGGATCGTTCGCCAGCACATTGGTGGGGTTGATGTTCCAGCGGCTGGAGGCCGGCCCGTGCTGTTCGGTCCCCTGCGTGTCGATCCGCTGATGATAGAGGAACGCGCCCAGCACGAAGTCCAGCCGGTCACCGCTTTGCGAATAGCGCAGTTCCTGTGTGTACTGGTTCTGTTGCGACAGGTTCTGCGAGCGGGTGACGATCGGCAGCCCGGTGAAGTCGCGGTCATTCTCCGGCTTCCAGTCCCAGAACCGCCAGGCGGTGACGGAGGTGAACTCACCCGCGCCCAGATCCCATGTGATCCGCAGCGAAGCCCCGCCGATCTTGTTGCCTGCGTTGAGGTTGGCGTCGATGTCGGTCAGCCGGTCAAACGGATTGGTGCTGACCACGGCGTAACCCTGCGCGGCGGCGAGCGCGGCATATTGGCGGTTGAGCGGACGCTGGGTCGATCCGGTGCGGACATAGACCGTGCCGCAGCATTCCGGGTTCTGCGCGCTGTAATCGCCCGCCAGCGTGATATCGAGCGTGTCGTTCGGGCGGAACAGCAGCTGCGCGCGCAGGCCCAGGTTGTCCTGTTCGTTGATCCAGTTGCCACTGGTGACGTTGAAGATCGTGCCCCGGCGACTGGTGGACGACAGCGCGATGCGCGCGGCCAGCGTGTCCGACAGCGGGCCGGAAACCGCCGCCTTGGCCTGCTTGAAGCCCAGGTTGCCCACGGTCACTTCGGCACGGCCTTCGAAATCGAACGTCGGCTGGCGCGTGGCGATGTTGATCGCGCCGGCCGTGGTGTTCTTGCCGTACAGCGTGCCTTGCGGGCCGCGCAGCACTTCGATCTGGGCCACATCGAGGAAGTCGAAGGTCGAGGACGCCGCACGCGAATAATAGACGTCGTCGACATAGATGCCGACGCCCTGCTCGATCCCGTCGTTGGTCAGGCCGAACGGCGCGCCCAGCCCGCGAATGTTGGCGGCGCTGTTGCGCGGGTTGGACGAATAGAACGTCAGCGACGGGGTCAGCTGCGTCAGGCGGCCAACATTGAAGCTGCCGGTGTTGTCGATGTGATCCCCGCCCACGACCGAGATCGCCAGCGGCACGTCCTGCGATGTTTCCTGGCGGCGCCGCGCGGTGACGAGGATTTCCGCTTCCGGCTGGGCCGCGCCGGTGCCGGCGGCGGGTTGCTTCGGGCGGCAAGGCGGGGTGTGGCATCGGTCAGCTCCTTCGCCGCAGACACCAACTCTACTAATTAGATAGACAAGTGCAGATTCGCTTGCCAGCGGCGAAGCGCAGCTTTTGCGCGCCAAGCCGCAACGCCAGCGCCTGTAACCGAACCGTCACCGCGCTGCCACGCCAGTGCAACCTTGGGCGCGCAGTGCAGGGTTCCGAGTTGACCCCGACCGGAGAGCGCCATGGCCAATCGGATACGCACCACGATCAGCAACCTGCCCGCCTGGCTGGACCTGCCCGAACCGCAGGCGTTCCGGCCCAAGCGGCGCTATCGCACGATCTGGATTTCCGACATCCATCTGGGCACGCGCGGCTGCAACGCGGTGATGCTGCTGGACTTCCTGCGCTCGGTCGAATGCGATGTGCTTTATCTGGTTGGCGACATTCTGGACGGGTGGCGGCTGCGCAAAGGCTGGTACTGGCCCGATGCCCACAACGAAGTGGTGCGCCGCATCCTGAAAATGGCCCACGGCGGCACCCGTGTCATCCTGATCGCGGGCAACCATGACGAGATGCTGCGGCCCTATGCGGGGATGAGCTTTGGCGGGGTCGAGGTCGCGCTGGATGCGATCCACCAGACCGCCGATGGCCGCCGCCTGCTGGTGACCCACGGCGACAGCTTTGACAGCGTGGTGCTCTATGCCCGCTGGCTCGCGTTCCTGGGGGACAAGGCCTATTCGGTCCTGCTGCGGCTGAACGTGGTCCTGAACGCGGTGCGGCGGCGCTTTCAGCTGCCGTACTGGTCGCTGTCGGCCTATCTGAAAAAACGCGTCAAGAACGCGGTCCAGTTCATCGGCGCCTACGAGGAAGCCGTGGCCCACGCCGCGCGCGACTGCCATGTCGACGGCGTGGTCTGCGGCCACATCCACAGCGCCGAGATCCGCCAGATCGGCGACATCACCTATTACAACGACGGCGACTGGGTCGAAAGCTGCACCGCGCTGGTCGAGGCCGCCGACGGCACGATCAGCCTGGTCGACTGGGCCGAGGAATGCCGTCTGCGCGCCGCGAAGACTCCCCCGGCCGCCGCCCCATCCGAAGAGAAGGAATACGCATGAGGATCGCCATCTGCACCGATGCCTGGCACCCGCAAGTCAACGGCGTGGTCCGTTCGCTGGCGATGACCGTCCACCAGTTGACCCAGCGCGGCCACGCGGTGGAACTGATCACGCCCGACCAGTTCCGCACCCTGCCCCTGCCCGGCTATAGCGAGATCCGGCTGGCGCTGGCCCCGCGCTTCGGCACGCGGCGATCCCTGTCGGCGTTCGCGCCGGACATCGTCCACATCGCCACCGAAGGGCCGATCGGCTGGAGTGCGCGGCGCTGGTGCCTGGCGAACGATGTGCCGTTCACCACGGCCTTCCACACCCGCTTTCCCGATTACGCCGCGCTGCGCACCGGGCTGGACGCGGAACGGTTCTGGCCGGTGATGCGCCGGTTCCATGCGGCCAGCCGCGCCGTGCTGGTTTCCACGCCCGCGCTGGGCGCGGAACTGGCCGAGCGGGGCCTGCCGCAGGCCCGGCTGTGGAGCCGGGGGATCGACCGCGAGCTGTTCCGCCCCGGCCTTGCCCCGCTACCCGACCTTGCCGCGCTGCCGGGGCCGATCATGCTGTATGTCGGGCGCGTTTCGGCGGAAAAGAACCTGCCCGCGTTCCTCGACGCGCCGGTTATCGGCACCAAGGTGGTGGTCGGCGACGGGCCAGAGCTGGAGCGGCTGCGCCAGCGTTACCCGGAAGCGCGCTTCCTGGGCGCGCTGAGCGGCGAGACGCTGGCCCGCGCCTATTGCTCGGCCGATGTGTTCGTGTTCCCCAGCCGCACCGATACCTTTGGGCTGGTCCTGATCGAGGCGCTGGCCTGCGGGCTGCCGGTCGCGGCATTCCCGGTGCCGGGGCCGCTCGACGTGATCGGCGCGGACGGGCGCGGCGCGGACGGCACGATGCCCGCCACCGTCGGCGTGCTGCATGACAACCTGACCTTCGCGATCCAGCGTGCGCTGCGGCTCGATCCGCTGGCGGCGGCAGTCTATGGGGCGGGGTTCGGGTGGGACCGGGCGACCGACCAGTTCGAGGCCGCCCTGCGCGCGGCGCTTATTCCGCCGCTTCCGGCTCAGGCGCCGGAACGTCCGAGAACGGCGGTTCCAGCTTGATCTGGTCGGCCAGGCTGACCCGGTCCAGCATGGCCGCCATTTCATCGCGCAACGTCAGCATCAGTCCGCGCAGCCGGCATTCCGCCTCTGGCAGGCAGTTCTGGCAGGTTTCGTGGGCGTTGCGGCTGGCACACGGCACCAGCGCCAGGCTGCCGCGCGTCAGGCGGATGATATCGCCATAACGGATGTCGATGGGATCGAGCGCCAGCTCATAGCCGCCATCCCGCCCCCGGTGCGAGATGACCAGCCCTTCGCGCACCATTTCCGCCAGGATCACGGTCAGGAACTTGCGCGGGATGTTCTGCGCTTCGGCAATCACGTCCAGCCGCACCGGTCCCTGCCGCCAGGTGTCGGCCAGATGCTGCAAGGCGCGGATCGTATAGCGGGTTTTCTGCGAAAGCATGGGCGCCGCCTATCAGCGCCCCCGCCGCCGGATTGTCAACCTGCCGGGTAGAAAGTTTTCGGCTGTGGCGCGTTTGCCGCAGTGCGGCGCGTCAGGATACCGTGGTGCCGGGCGCGTGCTTCTGCATCAGGTCGAACGCCTTTTGATACCATTCGCTGCCGGGATAGTTCGATCCCAGCACGGCGGCGGCCTTTTGCGCTTCTTCCGGAATGCCCATCGCCAGGTTCGCTTCGACCAGGCGATACAGCGCTTCGGGCGTGTGGCTGGTGGTCTGGTACTGGTCGACCACGTTGCGGAACCGCAGCGATGCCGCCAGCCAGCGGCCCGAACGTTCATAGAACCGGCCGATTTCCATTTCCTTGCCGGCCAGATGGTCGTTCACCAGGTCGATCTTCAGGCGGGCATCGGCGGCATAGCGGGTGCCGGGATAGCGGCGCACCACTTCGTTAAGCGCGTTCAGCGCCAGCAGGGTGTTCTTCTGGTCGCGCGAAACGTCGCTGATCTGTTCATAATAGCACAGCGCGATCAGGTAATAGGCATAGGGCGCGTCGCGGTTGCCTGGGTGGATTTCCAGAAACCGCTGCGCGGCCTGGACGGACTTGTTGTAATCCTTGGCCACGTAATAGGAAAACGAGCTCATCAACTGCGCCCGGCGCGCCCACGGCGAATAGGGGTGCTGGCGCTCCACCTCGTCGAACAGGGCGGCGGCGACGCGGGTGTCACCGCTGTCCAGCCGGTCCTTCGCCGCGCGGTACAGCGTATCGACGTCCCGCGCGACGAACGCGGTATCCTTGGGCTTACCGCCCCGTCCGCCGCAACCGGCGGTAAGCGAAATGGCCACCGTGGCGGCGGCAAGAACGGCGAGCTTCAGCGGAGAACGGGCGTGCATGGGGATGGCCTATAACCACCCCCAGCCTGAACGCCAAGTGAAGTTGCAGCGCTTGTACCCGATCCCGTTGCCTGCCCGATCCCGTTCAGCCGCCGGACCTATTCCCAATAGGCAATGCAGCGCACCTCGATCGAGGTGCGGGTCTGCGCATCCGGCAGGCTGGTGTCGTGAAACGCGGTGTGCGGGCAGCGCCAGGTGACCGAATGATCGCTGTCATAGAACTTGAACAGCAACACGTCGTCCGCCGCCATGTTGGAAAAATACCACCAGCGGTGCGCAGCGCGATGGCGAAAGATCGACGCGGCGATCATCTGGTCCTCGCCCGCGACCGGCGCGGTCAGCGCGTCGCCTTCGGGGAAGCGGTCGACCACGAACAGGGTGTTGCTGGCGGTTTCGTCGCCCACCACGGAGCGTCCGTCCATGACCGCCAGCGGCCAGTCCTGCGGCCCCGGCGAGAACGTGCGCCAGAACGAAAAGCAGCAGTGGCGGCGATAGCCGGGGCCATCCGGCCGGCGCTCGGCATAGACGCGCGCGCCCGCGCGCTCACCGGTCAGCGGGTTGTAATCGATGTGCGCCTCGCCCGCCGGGGGCTGAATGCCGCCGACGTGCTGGTAATTCTCCACCTGCTCCTGCGCGCGGGCCGACAGGTCGGCCGACGTGCGGATCATCCAGCCCTGCGCCGCGACAAAGCTCGCGCCCGTAAGCGCCGCGACCGTACGTTCGACATCGGCGTTGTACAGCGCGTTGATCGCATCGGTATTGCTGAAATCCTCAAGCGGCGGGGCCGACTTGCCCAGCATGAAGCCATGGGTTTCCAGCGTGAAGTGATCGCGGATCGGCATCCCGTCGCGCACTGGCATGGGGTGATCGACATAGTCCCCGGTGTTCATTTCCGCGCCCCGGCTGACATAGCGCCGGGTCACGTAATCCCCATCCCCCAGGTAACGGATCAGCGCGGGCGCGATGCGGGCATCGTCCTCGATGGGGTCGTAAACCGTGGCGGTTTCCATGAGCCTCTCCAGTGCGGCATTGCCATTATGGCTTTGTATGCTTCACGGACAATCTTACCGATTGTTAGAGAGGAGGCAAGCCGATCAGCTTTTCAGTTTCCAGCCGCTGCGCAGCAGGCGGTACAGCACCAGCGCCAGCACCACGTTCAGCACCCCCAGCCCGATCGCGCCGTTCAGCACCGCCGTGTTGGTATCGCCGATGTCGCTTTGCCCCAGGAAGCCAAACCGGAACCCCGAAATGACATAGAAGAACGGGTTCAGGCGGCTGATCGTCTGGAACAGCGGTGCCAGGTTGTCGATCACATAGAACGTGCCCGACAGCAGCGACAGCGGCGCGATCACGAAGTTGGTGACGGCGGCGTTATGGTCGAACTTTTCCGCCCACAGCGACGTCATCAGGCCCACCAGCGCCAGCATGATCGACCCCATCAGGCCGAACCACGCCACCGCCCAGGGGTGCGCCATGGTCAGGTGGACGCCCGGCCACAATAGCATCGCCCCCGTCAGCGCCAGCCCCACCAGCACCGCGCGGGTCACGGCGGCGCCGATCATCGCCAGCATCAGTTCGCCCTCGGACAGCGGCGGCATCAGGTAATCGATGATCGTCCCCTGGATCTTGCCCGCCAGAAAACTGAAGCTGGCATTGGCGAAGGCGTTCTGCATCATGCCCATCACGATCAGCCCCGGCGCGACGAACGTGGCGAAGTTCACGCCCAGCACCATCCGCCCTTCGCGGCCCAGCGCCACAGTGAAGATCACCAGGAACAGCAGGGTGGTAACGGCGGGTGCCCAGATCGTCTGGGTCTGCACCTTGAAAAATCGGCGCACTTCCTTCATATAGAGCGTCCAGAGCCCCAACCGGTTGATCCGGTGGATGACGGGCACTCCCTGCGCCGGAAAGTTGCGTTGCCCCACACCCGGTTCGGGCGTGTGGTCGGACGAAGCTGCGGAGGCAGGAACAGGTTGATCGGCCATGCCGCTGCGACTATCGCCTTGCCGACAGACTGGCAAGCGCGGGGCGTGGTTTGGCCCGCTAAGGAAGTGGACAGGGAATGAGCTGGACCGACGAACGGATCGAAAAGCTGACCAAGATGTGGGAAGGCGGCTCCACCGCCAGCCAGATCGCGGAAGAGCTTGGCGGCGTCAGCCGCAACGCCGTGATCGGCAAGGCGCACCGTCTGGGGCTGAAGGCCCGCCCCTCCCCCGTGAAGGCCAACGACAAGACCGAAGCCGCGCCGGCCCCGGTCAAGGCGGCCAAGCCCGCACCTGAACCGGCCGCGCCGCGTGCCGCCGCGCCGGCTGCCCCGGCCCCGCGCGCTGCGGCTCCGGCTGCTCCAGCCGCTGCCCCCGCCGCTCCGGCCCCGCGCGCCGCCGCTCCGGCGGCGGCAGTTGCGGCTGCCCCGGCGGCCGACACGCCCCCTGCCGCGCCGCAGCCGCGCATCGTTTCGGTCGGTCCCGGCGGGTTCCTGCGCCAGGGCCCCGGCGATCAGCAGGCCCCGATCCCGCCCGCGCCGCCGCGCCGTCTGGTCCCGGCCAAGCCCAGCCCGGAAATCGCGGACAAGACCAGCCTGCTGGACCTGAACGACCGCATCTGCCGCTGGCCGATGGGCCACCCCGGTGAAGCGGACTTCCACTTCTGCGGTGAAAAGGTGAACCCCGGCTTCCCGTACTGCGTGGAACATTGTGGCCGGGCCTTCCAGGCGCAGCTGCCGCGCGGCCACCGCCGCCCGCCGCCGCCCCTGCCGTTCGGCGGCCCGCGCGTCCGCTGATTTTTCGCATCGTGGCGGTCAATCGGCCGGGCCGGGCTTAACAATCCCGGCAGGCTGCCGTTAACCATGGCATGACCGCCCACGATCCATCGCTTCATCGCCCCGTCAGCGGGATTCTCACCTGGCTTGGCCTGGGCCAGCGCCCGGACCGCGCCGGCACTGCCGCCGCCGAAACCGCGCCCGCAGTGCGCCCGGAACGCCGCGATGCCCTGCGGCAGCGCACGCTGGATGAGATCGCCTCGTTCCTGTCCTATCACCAGCTGGAAGTTACGGCGCAGACGCTGACGATCGCGCACAATTACCTGTCCGGCGCCGATCCGCATCTTGCCCGGCTGATCGACCGGCAGGTGCAGGCGCGCCAGCCGGTGACGCTGGACTGGATCGACGATGTCCTGTCCCGCAACGAACGCTCTGACGAACTGGCCGCGCTGACCCAACTGATGCAGCGCCTTGAAACCAGCATCGAGGAATTCAGCAAGACCAGCCACGACGCCCAGCAGGCCACCAGCGATTACAACTCCGCCCTGGCCGAACACGTCACCGAACTGGAACAGGTGACCGCCGCCGGCGCGGTGATTTCTGAATTGACGACCATTGCCAAGGTCATGCTGAAACGCACCCGCGACATCGAACGCCAGATGGTGCGCAGCGAAGCGCAGACCCGCGCGCTCAAGCGCCGCCTGGCCGAAACGCGCCGCAGTGCCGAGGAAGACCACCTGACCGGCCTGCCCAACCGCCGCGCGTTCGAGGTCCGCTATGAAGAGGAATACCGCCAGGCCTTTGCGGCGGCGGAACCGCTGTGCGTGGCGTTCTGCGACATCGACAACTTCAAGCGGATCAACGATCATCACGGCCACGATGCGGGGGACCGGGTGCTGAAACTGGTGGCGGAAAGACTCAGCCGGATTTCCGATGACCGCTGCCACGTCGCCCGCCACGGCGGCGAGGAATTCGTCATCCTGCTGCGCGATACCACCGTGACCGATGCCTTCGCCAGGCTGGACCAGTTGCGCGCCAGCCTGGCGGAACGGCGCCTGGTCAACCGCGCGACCGACGTGCCGTTCGGGCAGATCACCTTTTCCGCCGGAATTGCCGACGTATTCGCCTTCCATGACCGCCGCGCGGCGCTGAAAGCCGCCGATGCCGCGCTCTATCGCGCCAAGCAGGATGGCCGCAACCGGATCGAGGTCGCCCGGCCGGAAGATCTGGCCCCGCCCGCCGAATAGCGCGACAGAAACCGACGGGTGGGTAGGATCAGCGGGCGCTCAATGCGCCGGGTTGACCAGGAACACGACATAGCCGCGAAAGCCCGGATCGCTGCGCAGCGCCGCCGGTTCCTGCCATTCGCCGCCCTGCACCAGCGCGACCTTGTGCGGAATCGGCACCCGCGCCAGCCGGTTCAGATAGTCCGCATAGCCCGGAATCGTGCTGCGCCCCTGATAGGATTGCACCACCACTTCATCGACGATCCCCGCCAGCCGGGCGAGCGCGGCGGGATCGCCATGCGCGCTCCAGTCCATCAGCCCGGTGACCGACAGCCGGTAGCGCTGCGGCAGGCGCTCGCGCAGTGCGCTGAGAAAATCGGCATAGCCATCCAGCCCGCGCGTCGCCGCGTCGAAGTCCACTTGCAGGCCCGCCACGGCGTTGCCCGCGCGTTCCCAGCGCGCCAGATCGGTCAGCACCGCGCGGTGGACGCCCACGCCCCAGTCCAGCCGCGCCGCGCGCACCACCAGCCAGACCTGCTTGTCCGCCAGCCGCGGCACGCCCGCGCGCATTGGCACATAAGTGTCGGCGTCCTCCGCCTTCACTTCGCCGCCGAGGATATAAAGCTCGGTCGCGCGGCTCAGCTCCGGCGGCGGTTTCACCCCGGCCCACAGGAAGAACGACGTGTAATCCGCCGGATCGACGCGCTGCTCCGCCCCCGGCGCGCCGGATCGGTCGGAACACCCCGCCAGCAGCGCCAGCGCCGCCAGCAGGGTTACGGTCCAGCGCCCGCTTACCAATAGAACCGCAGCTTCTTGGCCCAGGGGCTGGCCGGGTATTCGCGCTTCAGCTGGGCGAACCACGCCTTGCGCTGGTCGATCTCCACATCCGCGCCGCCGCAGCCGTTATAGCCCGAAGGGGCATAGCAATGGACCATGCGGTACAGCGCATAGGCCCGGTCATTCGCGGGCGCGGCGCGGTTAGCGATGATCCCGGCATAGATCGATTCGCGGGTCAGCCGCTGGCCCGCGAAATCGCGTGCGTGGCCGCCCAGCTCATCCTTGCCGGGGCTGTCATCCAGCTCGTTCCAGCCGTCGAAGGCATTCAGGCGCAGGAAATCGCCCAGGCACAGCCGCGCGGCGGTATCCTGCGGGTTCTTTGCCAACTTCTGCGCGGTCACCGTGATCGACTGGCACGGATAGCCATCCGACCAGCGCCCCTTGGTAAACAGCCCGACCGGAATCGATTCCTGCTCGGTAAAGTTCCACAGTCCGGCATCCTTGCTGGCGTTGGCCGGCACCAGCGCACGGGTGGCGGCGAACCCGGCGTAATCGCCGCGGGTCAGCTGCTTGTACAGCAGCGTGAACAGCGCCGCGTCGCGTTCCGCCTGCGGGCGGGCGGTGTCCTGCGCCACGCCGCGCAGCACGGCGGGACCGGCGGAATGGGTCAGCAGAATCTTGCGGATCGTGGTGTCCCGCACCGGCGAATCCTTGGCAAAGACCTGCGCCACCTGACCATGCCGCTCCAGGTGCAGGGCCAGCCCCAGCTCGACCGTCGGGCGCTGCCACAGCGCGTTCGATCCGCCCAGCAGCTCACGCCAGAACCCGCCCTCGTTGCGGTCACCCAGCGCCGCCAGCGCCATCCCGCGCAGCACCTGACGGCTGAACGCCACCGGGAAATAGTCCGGCCGCCGCGCGTCATCGGGGATCAGGGTCAGGACCTTGCGATAGTCCTTCTGAACATAGAACGCGTGGCTGGCCTGCACGAAGCCGTACAGCTCCGGCTCACCGGCAAACGCCGGGGCCTGCGCGGCGAGATCGGCCTCGGTCAGCGCGGGCTTGCCCGCCTGCGGTTCGCCGTCCTCGTCATCAGCATGGGCGTCGCGCATCTGCACCAGATCGAGCGCGGCGAGCAGCAGCGGGCCGCTGGCCGCGGCCGGACGATCGCCTGCGAACAGCAGCTTGTTGTCGATTTCCTCGATCAGCCGGGCTGCCTCCTCGCTCCCGGCAGGGACGGCGCCCAGCAGCCGCGCATATTCCGTCGCCAGCGCGCCGGTATCGCCCGCCAGCCACAGCGCGCGGCGCTGCAAGCCGATGGCCGACGCGGCATAGCGCCCGTTCGGCCAAGCCTTCAGATAGGCGGCCAGATCGGCATGGGCCTGCTTGACCGCCGCCTGGTCGATCGTTTTCAGCCCTTCATACCAGCCGTATTCATCGAACGCCTTGGCCTGCGCGGCGTTCAGCGCGACGCGCGCGAGCATGTAGACACCCGTTTCACGCAGCCACGGGTCCGGTGCCTGCGCCAGCGTGGCATAGCCCTGCCGCGCCTCGTCCCAGCGCTCGCCATAAAACGCTTCCGACGCCTGAAGGTAGCCGAGGAACGCCTTCGCCGCCGGGCTGGACAGGCCCGTGGGCCATACGGTCTTGTCGGCCTCGTCGCTGCCCCGGCAGGTCTGTTCCAGCCGCTGGCGTGCGGCGGTGAGCCCCTCCCGCTCGCTGGCGGACAGCGCCGGGCTGGCCGCGACGGCAGCCAGAAACGCAGGCGTGCCGCTGTTCAGGCTGATGCAGCGCGATCCGGCGAAGTCCGGGCCATAGTCATCCTCGGCGCGGGGCGGCTTGGGGAACAGCCCCTCGTTCAGCAGCTGCCAGTCGACGAAGTTGCGGCCATAGCCGGACGACTGGTATTCGAGCGCCGGATAGCTGGCCGGATTGACGCCCAGCCCCGCCTGACCGCGCAGCAGGAACAGCAGGTTGACGCGGCTGTCATTGCCGGGAGAGAGGATCGCGTTGCTGGCGCAGTCCAGATCGGTCGAACCCAGCTTCCAGCTGGGGGAACAACTGGTATCCGCACAGGCCCAGGCCACGCCAGACGCCGCCAGCAAGCCCGCCCCGACGGCCGACCACAAGACATTCCGCTTCATTCAAATCACTCCGGAACCAGACGCGCGCGAACTGGCGACAGATTCCAGAGCGAAGTGGGAATGTGCAAGCGAAAAGGGGGCCGCAGCGCGACCCCCTTCCCGTTTTTCAACCGTTTAGATTGAAGCTCAGTCGTCCGACTTGAGGAACGCCGGAATGTGATCCGGGTTACCACCCTCTTCACGGCGCGGACCGCCTTCACGGCGCGGACCACGATCGCCACCACGGCCACCGCGATCACCATCACGGCGCGGGCGACGATCGCCACCACGGTCGCCGCGATCACCCCGGTCGCCGCGCGGTTCGCGGGCCGGACGGGTGTCTTCCAGCTCTGCACCGGTTTCCTGATCGACGACGCGCATCGACAGGCGCACCTTGCCGCGCGGGTCGATTTCGAGGACCTTGACCTTCACGGCCTGGCCTTCGGTCACGACATCGGTCGGCTTTTCGACGCGCTCGTTCTTCATTTCGGAGACGTGGACCAGACCGTCCTTGCCGCCCATGAAGTTCACGAACGCACCGAAATCAACGATCGTGACGACCTTGCCGTCATAGATCTTGCCGACTTCGGCTTCCTCGACGATGCCCAGGATCCAGTTCTTCGCGGCTTCGATCTGCGACAGGTCGGACGAGCTGATCTTGATCAGGCCTTCGTCGTCGATGTCCACCTTGGCGCCGGTGGTGGCAACGATCTCGCGGATCACCTTGCCGCCGGTGCCGATCACGTCGCGGATCTTCGATTTGTCGATCTGCAGCGTTTCGATGCGCGGGGCATGGGCCGACAGTTCGGTGCGGGCCGAACCCAGCGCCTTGGTCATTTCGCCCAGGATGTGCGCGCGGCCTTCCTTGGCCTGGTTCAGCGCGGCGGCGAAGATTTCCTTCGTGATGCCGGCCACCTTAATGTCCATCTGCATCGTGGTGATGCCTTCGGACGTACCGGCCACCTTGAAGTCCATGTCGCCCAGGTGATCTTCGTCACCCAGGATGTCGGACAGCACAGTGAATTCGTCACCTTCCAGGATCAGGCCCATGGCGATGCCCGAAACCGGACGCGCCAGCGGCACACCGGCATCCATCATCGACAGCGCGCCGCCGCAGACAGTGGCCATCGACGACGAACCGTTGGACTCGGTAATGTCCGAGACAACGCGGATCGTGTAGGGGAACTCTTCCTTGCTGGGCAGCACGGCCTGCAGCGCGCGCCAGGCCAGCTTGCCGTGACCGGTGTCGCGGCGGCTGGGAGCGCCGAACCGGCCAACTTCACCAACCGAATAGGGCGGGAAGTTGTAGTGCAGCATGAAGTTCGAATACGACAGGCCTTCCAGCCCGTCGATCATCTGTTCCGCATCCTTGGTGCCCAGCGTGGTGGTGCAGATCGCCTGCGTTTCACCGCGGGTGAACAGCGCCGAACCGTGGGTGCGCGGCAGGAAGCCGACCATCGCTTCGATCGGGCGAACCTGATTGACCTTGCGCCCGTCGATGCGGGTGCCGTCCTTCAGGATCGCGCCGCGCACGATGTCGGCTTCAACCTTCTTGACCGACTTGATCGCGACCATCTGGGTCTGCGCATCCTGATCGGCAAAGGCGGCCTTGGCCTTGTCACGCGCCGCGTTGAGCGCGTTCGAGCGAGCCGACTTGTCGGTCAGCTTGTAAGCGGCGGCAATGTCCTTGCCGATCAGCTTCTTCAGCTGGTCCTTGATCGCGGTGTTGTCCGAAACGGCCACATCCCAAGGTTCCTTGGCAGCCTTTTCAGCCAGATCGATGATCAGGTTCACGACCTTGCGGCATTCGTCATGCGCGAACATCACGGCGCCGAGCATCACGTCTTCTGACAGTTCGCGGGCCTGCGATTCGACCATCATCACGGCGTTGCCGGTGGCGGCCACGACCAGGTCGAGCGCGCCGGCGGCGGCGACGTCCTGACGCGGGTTCAGCGTGTAGGCACCGTCTTCGTAACCGACGCGCACCGCGCCGATCGGACCCATGAACGGCACGCCCGAAATGGTCAGCGCGGCCGAAGCGGCGATCATCGCCAGCACGTCCGGCTCGATTTCGCCATCATAGCTCAGAACCTGGGCGATGACGTTGATTTCGTTGTAGAAACCTTCGGGGAACAGCGGGCGGACCGGACGGTCGATCAGGCGGGAAACCAGCGTTTCCTTTTCCGTCGCGCCGCGTTCACGCTTGAAGAAGCCACCCGGAATGCGCCCGGCGGCGAAGAACTTTTCCTGATAGTGAACGGTGAGCGGGAAGAAATCCTGCCCTTCCTTCACCGACTTGGCGGCCGTGACAGCGCACAGCACGACAGTTTCGCCATAAGTGGCGAGGACCGCGCCGTCAGCCTGACGGGCAATGCGGCCGGTTTCCAGCGTGAGGGTCTTTCCGCCCCACTCCATGGATACGGTTTTGACGTCGAACATTTCGTTTCCTTCAGCCCGCAGGCCCTATTGCGTGCGGGTTTTGCTGCCGGGGTAAATCCGTCCCGGTCCGGTATGAGGCACTTTTGGCCCCGGTTGGGCCCCCGCCGAATTGCGAGGTACCCAAATGCAAGAAGCGGCCCGCTTGGGGCCGCTTCTGCTTTACCTTACTTGCGCAGGCCGAGCTTTGCGATGAGCGCATTATAGCGATCGACATCCTTGCGCTTCAGGTAATCGAGCAGCGAGCGGCGCTTGTTGACCATCATCAACAGGCCGCGACGCGAATGGTTGTCCTTGTGGTGAGCCTTGAAGTGCTCCGTCAGCGTCTGGATGCGGCTGGTCAGGATCGCGACCTGAACTTCCGGCGAACCCGTGTCACCCGCGGCGCGGGCGTTGCTGGTGATGACTTCCTGCTTCTTGTCTGCCGAGATCGACATATCATTTACTCCGCGACATCCGAAAGATTGAAACCCCTGACGACCCGGACGTTTCCGCCGGAAAGCTCAACCAGTGCAACCGGAGTATCCTCCAGCCGCGCCCAGTAGAGCCCATCGCCTTGGGGCAACCCGGTCAGAACCCGGCCCTGTCGGACCGCCCTTGCCTGTTCCGGGTCGAGGTTGAGAGCCGGGATGTCGACCAGCCCTGCCTCCAGCGGCAAGAGTACGTTCTCAAGGGGTGCGCCCTTACCGACTTCGTTGAGATTGTCCAGCGAAATCGCCCGGTCCAGCCCGAACGGCCCGGCCCGCAGCCGCCGCAGCATGGTGACATGGCCCACCGTGCCAAGCGCGCGCGCGATGTCACGTGCAAGGCTGCGGATATAGGTGCCCTTGGAGACATGGGCGATCAGGGTGATCCCCCCCAGCTCCTCCCCGGCACGGGGAGGGGGACCATCCGCAGGATGGTGGAGGGGCACGTGCCCCAATTCCGACGCTGCGCGAACCGCCTGTGCCCCTCCACCAGCTGCGCTGGTCCCCCTCCCCGCATCGGGGAGGATTGTCAGCGTGTAAATCGTCACGCTACGGCTCTTCAGGTCCACCGCCTCGCCCTTGCGCGCGAGGTCATAGGCCCGCTGGCCATCAACCATCAGCGCAGAATAGGCCGGCGGGACCTGCTCGATCGGCCCGGTGAACTGCGGCAGCACCGCTTCCAGCTGCGCGCGGGTTGGCCGCACGGAACTTTCCGCCATCACCTTGCCTTCCAGATCGAGCGTGTCCGTCTCCGTCCCGAACGCGATGGTGAAGGCATATTCCTTGCTGGCGTCCAGCATCCGCCCGCACAGCTTGGTCGCCTCGCCCAGCGCGATCGGCAAGACGCCGGTCGCCAGCGGATCGAGCGTGCCGCCATGACCAACCTTGATCTTGCCCAGCCCCGCCTCGCGCAAGTTGCGCTTCACCGCGCCGACCGCCTGGGTCGAGCCGAGTTCCAGCGGCTTGTCGAGAATGATCCAGCCGTTAACGCGCGCCGGATCAGGCACCGGCCACCACCTTCACCACGGCCAGATACTGGTCCATCGCCCAGTCCACCGGCGGCAGCAGGAACCGGCGCACCACGTCCAGTTCCGGCGCGATGGTCGGCAGCACCACCAGCAGGCCGATCATCAGGAAGAAGGCATAAGGCCGCGTCGCCGCATAGGCAGCTGCGGCCCGGCGCGGGAGCAGCCCTTCGACCACGTGCGAGCCATCGAACGGCGGGATCGGCAGCAGGTTGAACAGCGCCAGGAACACGTTGATCGCCAGGAAATTGACCAGATTGAGCATCAGGAACGCCGTCACCCCGGTCGGTTCGGCATCGCGGTAGGGCGCGACCAGCAGGCCCAGCGCCACCGCACCCGCCAGCGCCATCAGCAGGTTCATCCCCGGCCCCGCCACCGCGACCAGCATCATGCCGACGCGCGGATTGCGCAGCCGCTCCGGCACGACCGGCACCGGCTTGGCCCAGCCGAACACCGGCAGGCCCGCCAGCTTGAGCATGCCAGGCAGGATGATCGTCCCCACCGGATCGACATGGCGCAGCGGGTTCAGGCTGAGCCGGTTGAGTTCCGCCGCCGTCGGATCGCCCAGCGCCCGCGCGGTCCACCCGTGGGCGACTTCGTGGAACACGATGGCCAGCACCAGCGGGATGATCAGCGCGGCGGCCTGGTAGATGGTATCGCTCATCGTCCCAGCGCCTCGGTAAAATGCTTGCGGCACAGCGCCACATAGCGGTCGTTTCCGCCAATTTCAGTCTGCGCGCCCTGCTTCACCGCCGCGCCGCTGGCATCGACCCGCAGGTTCATCGTCGACTTGCGGCCGCAGTGGCACACCGCTTTCAGCTCCACCAGCGAATCCGCGATCCCCAGCAGGACCTTGGCGCCGGGGAACAATTCCCCCTGAAAATCGGTGCGCAGGCCATAACACAGCACCGGGATGCCGCCTTCATCGGCCACGCGCGCCAGTTGCCAGACCTGGGCTTCGGTCAGGAACTGCGCCTCGTCCACCAGCACGCAGGCCAGCGGCTCCACCCGGTGTGCGCCGGTGATCCGGCCCCACAAGTCGGTATCGGACGCGAAGCGGTGGGCCTCGGCGTGCAGCCCGATCCGGCTTTCAATCGCCCGGTCGCCGCCGCGATGGTCCAGATCGGCGGTCCATAGCATCGTCTGCATGCCGCGCTCGCGGTAATTGAAATCGGCCTGGAGCAAGGTGGTCGATTTGCCGGCGTTCATGCTGGCGTAATAGAAATAGAGCTTAGCCATACCCGCGCAGCGATAGGCGGTTGCGCGCATCCGGGCCAGAGCGATTGACAGCCCACTTGTGGACGAGGCAATCAGGGCGCCGGGCGACGCGATTGCCGGGGAGTTTCATTTGCGCTTGTTTTTGCTGGCCTTGTTCGCCCCGATGCTGCTGGGCGCGGCGACGCCGACTTATCGCTATCAGATCGACGCGCCGCGCAGTTCGGTGGACGCGAAAGTGGCGTTCATGGGGCTGGCCAGCAAGTCCGCCCGCTTCCCTCGGATGAGCGGCGGCATCCACCTGACGCCGGACCGGCTGGACGCCATCGACCTGGACGTCACGCTGGATGCCCGCGCCCTGACCGCCGGGGACAAGACCACGCTGGAACGGCTGCGCGGCAAGGACTTCTTCGACGTGGAACGCTATCCCGCGATTCGCTTTGCCGGTAACCGCATGACTATGACCGGGCGCACCACCGCGCGGGTGGAAGGGCAGATCACCGCGCGCGGGATTACCCGCCCGGCCACGCTGGCGGTCACCTTCGCCCAGCCGCCCGTCAGCGCCACCGGCCAGGAGCCGATCAAGCTGAGCGCGCAGACGACGATCAACCGGCACGATTTCGGGATGACCGCCTATAGTGTGGTGGTGGGCAAGAAAGTGACGATTACCATCAACGCCCGGATGGTGCCGGGCTGAGGGGGCGCCCGCAACACTTGCACTATCAACCTACCCCGCTCGTGCTGAGCTGGTCGAAGCACTGTCCTTATTCTGCGTATGGATTCTGCGTATGGCCGTGCACGGGCGCACGAAGGGAGAGCATTCCTTCGCCAGGCTCAGGATGGCCGGGTTTGGGGCAAAGGTATGCCCACTCGGCCAGTGACGCGCTTATTCCTCGCCCGGTTCGCCTTCCACGTCGCGGCGGACTTGCGGGCTGGACAGCAGTGCCTCGATCCGGCTCGCCTCGTCAAAGCTTTCGTCCGGCAGGAACTTGATTTTCGCCGCGTATTTGAGCCGTAGTTTGCCCGCGACTTCCTTCTGGAAATAAGCGGTGTGGGTGCGCAGCGCTTTCAGCACCACGTCCTCGTCACTGCCCAGCAGCGGCTTCACGAACACGGTCGCGTGGCGCAGATCGGGCGACATGCGCACTTCGGTCACGCTGATCGCGTGTGCGGTCAGCACTTCGTCGTGGACCATCTGCCGCGTCAGCAATTCGCTGATCACGTGGCGCACCTGTTCGCCCACCTTGAGCAGGCGGACCGAGCGGGTTTCCGGGGTTGCATTGGGCTTGACCATGGGCCGAACTCTACTTTCAATCGTCTTGGTTTGCATCAAGCTTGGCGACGATCCGGGCGAGCGAGCGCACATTGCGCGCCGTTCCCCGGCATTGCAGCCGCCGCTCGATAAACGGCATCGTCAACCGGCTGTTTCCGGCCCCGCCGGCGTAATCAATGTACAGCGCACGCGGCCCCATGGCGAGCCGCTCCGGCCCGCGCCCTTCGTGGTCCGCCACCAGCACCGCAAACTGATCGGGATCGGGATCCTGATCCAGAAACAGCGTGTGGACCAGGTTCGGCTCCCCATCGGCGGCAAACGGGTTGTCCGCAATCGCGGCGGCCAGTTCATCCCGGCTGCGCACGGCGGCCAGGCTGCGCATGCCGAACCGCTGGCGCATCATCAGTTCCAGCTTTTCCTCAAGGCCCTGCGTCGGGCGCTGTTCATGGTCGAACAGCACGTTGCCGCTGGCCACCACGGTCTCCACGTTGGTCAGCCCTTCCGCCTCGAACGCGGCGCGCAGTTCCGCCATCGTCAGGCGGTTGCCGCCGACGTTGATGCTGCCGAACAGGGCGACATAGCGGGCCATGTCAGCGCCGCCTTCCGGCCATCATGCGGTTGGCTTGGGGGTGGGAATCGCGGTGGAGGTGGCGCGCGCCAGCGGCTTGCCGTCCAGGCTGAACAGTTCCGCTTCCAGAAAGATCACGCGCCGCCCGCGCCGGATCACCCGGCCCTTGCCCATGAGCGGGCCGGGCGGAATCAGGCTGAGCAGCGTCATGCTGATTTCCAGGTTGAGCGGCGCCTCCTCGCCCTTGGTGGCGTGGACATGAGCCCAGCCCATCGCCTCGTCCAGGAACCCGGCGACCAGCCCGCCCTGCACACCGCCGCGCGGTGTGATGAAGCTGTCGGGCGCGTTGAAGCGCATCGTGATCGTCTCGGTGACCGGGTCGAAGTCCACGAACTCCGCCCCGATCAGCGCGACATGCGCCCCCTGGCTGGTGTCGATACCATTCACCGGACCGCTCACAGCGTGCGTTCGCGTTCCTCGACCTCAAACACTTCGAGCATGTCGCCCGGCTTGATGTCGTTGGTGTCCTGCAACACGACGCCGCATTCCAGACCGGCGCGGACTTCGGCCACGTCGTCCTTGAAGCGTCGCAGCGAGGCGATGACCGTCTTCGAAACGATAACGTCGTTGCGGGTAAGGCGCGCGAAGATGCCCTTCTTGATATAGCCTTCCAGCACCAGCAGACCGGCTGCCTTGTCCTTCTTGCCCGCAGGGAACACTTCCTTGACCTCGGCACGGCCGACGACGTGTTCGATGATTTCCGGACCCCACTGGCCGGCCATTTCCTTGGCGACGTCCTCGGTCAGGTGATAGATCACGTCGAAGTACTTCAGCCGCACCTTCTGGCGTTCGATCAGCTCGCGCGCCTTGGCGTTGGGACGAACGTTGAAGCCGATGATCGGCGCGCCCGATGCCTGGGCAAGGCTCACATCGCTTTCGGTGATCGCGCCCACGCCCGATTGCAGGATGCGGACCTTGATCTCGTCGTTCGACAGGCGGTTGAGCGCGTTGACGATGGCTTCGGTCGAACCCTGCACGTCGGCCTTCACGACCACCGGATATTCGATGACCGCCTGCTTGGCCGACAGCGCGGAGAACATGTTTTCCAGGCTGGTCGGCGCGGTGGTGGTGCGCTTGGCGGTGGCCCGTTCCTGACGGAAAGCCGCCACTTCGCGGGCGCGCGCTTCGCTGTCGACCACGGTCAGCGTATCGCCGGCCATCGGCACCCCGCCGATCCCCAGCACTTCGACCGGCAGCGACGGCGGCGCGGCCTTGATCTGGCGGCCCTTGTCATCCAGCATCGCGC
Source organism: Novosphingobium sp. (assembly GCA_041909515.1). Lineage (GTDB taxonomy): Bacteria > Pseudomonadota > Alphaproteobacteria > Sphingomonadales > Sphingomonadaceae > Novosphingobium. The sequence continues at coordinate 24,907 of JAYRDH010000014.1, forward strand.
GGACACGGCCCGAATGGGTGCCAACGACCAGGATGTCGCCCACCTTCAGCGTGCCGCGCGTGATCAGCACGGTCGCCAGCGGCCCCTTGCCCTTGTCCAGCTTGGCCTCGATCACGGTCGCTTCGGCGGCGCGGTCGGGGTTGGCCTTCAGTTCCATCAGTTCGGCCTGCAGCAGGATCTTCTCGATCAGCTCGTCCAGACCGGCGCCGGTCTTGGCCGATACTTCGACGTCCTGCACATCGCCCGACATCGCTTCGACCACGACTTCGTGTTCAAGCAGACGTTCGCGGATCTTCTTCGGGTTGGCTTCGTGCTTGTCCGACTTGGTGATCGCCACGATCATCGGCACGCCTGCGGCCTTGGTGTGATTGATCGCCTCGATCGTCTGCGGCATGATCCCGTCATCGGCAGCGACCACCAGAATGACGATGTCGGTGACGTTCGCCCCGCGCATGCGCATTTCGGTGAAGGCTTCGTGGCCCGGCGTATCCAGGAAGGTGATCAGGTCACCGCCCTTGGTCTTGATCTGGTACGCGCCGATATGCTGCGTGATCCCGCCCGCTTCGCCGCGCACCACGTCGGTGCCGCGCAGAGCGTCGAGCAGGCTGGTCTTGCCGTGGTCGACGTGGCCCATGATCGTCACGACCGGCGGACGCGCCTTCAGGGTGTCTTCCGAGTCCACGTCGGCAGCGGTGTCGATGTCGACGTCGGCTTCGGACACGCGCTCGATGTTGTGGCCGAATTCGGTGACGAGCAGTTCGGCGGTATCCTGGTCGATCGTCTGGTTGACGGTGACCATCATGCCCATCTTGAACAGCGCCTTGACCAGGTCCGCGCCCTTTTCGGCCATGCGGTTGGCCAGCTCCTGCACGGTGATCGCTTCGGGTACGACCACGTCGCGAACCTGCTTTTCACGCTGCTGATGCTGGCCACCAAAGTGGGCGCGGCGTTCCTTTTCGCGGGCGCGCTTCAGCGCGGCGAGGCTGCGGGCGCGGGCGCCCTCGTCCTCGTTCAGGGCCTTGGTCACGGTCAGCTTGCCGGCCTGGCGGCGGTTGTCGCCGGCCTTGTCGCGCGGATTGTTCGCGGGCTTCTTGACCACGGGTTCGGGCCGCTTGACCGGTGCGACCGGCGTAAAGCGGCGCGGCGCGGGTGCGGCCGGGGCGGCGGGCTTGGCTTCAGCAGGCGCAGCGGCGGGCGCGGCGGCGGCTTCCGCTGCCTGGGCCTGGGCCGCTTCAGGCGCGGGCGCGGCAGCGACCGGCGCTGCCGGTTCCGCAGCGGGCGCGGGCATAGGCACGGGTGCTGCCGCAGCGGCAGCCGCTTCGGCTTCGGCCTTGCGCTTTTCCTCGGCCCGGCGGCGTTCTTCCTCCAGCGCGCGCTGGCGGGCTTCCATTTCGCGGCGGGTCTGCTCTTCCAGCACGGCGAGACGGGCTTCCTCGGCCTCGCGCTGAAGGCGGGCGACGCGTTCCTGCGGGGTTTCGTCAGACGCGACCGGGCGCGGCGCGGGCTTGGGCGCGGCAGCCACCGGGGCCGGCGGCGGCGGCGGCGGAGCGGGTTCAGGCGCGGCCGCAGCGGCAACCGGGGCTTCACCGGGCTTGCCGATCAGCTTGCGGCGCTTCACCTCGACCACCACCTTGTTGGTGCGGCCGTGGCTGAAGGTCTGCTTGACCTCGCCCGCTTCGACCGAGCGCTTCAGCCCAAGCGGCTTGCGGCCCAGAGTCGGTTTATCGTTGCTGTCGGTCATGCTCAAATAGGCCCTTCACGTCTCAATTCGTCGTCGCGGCAACAGGCGCAGCGGATTCCGCTGGCCCTTCGCCTTCACTATGTCCGGTCGCCGCGCCATGCCCCAGATAGCGCAGCAAGCGCTGTAGCGGGATGGCCAGCCGTTTCGCCGCTGCCTTGTCGGTCAGCGCCATGTGGACGACGTTGTCGCGGCCCAATGCCACAGACAGCGTTGTCCGGTCCAGTGGCAAGGTAATGCCCTGCTTGCCGGACCCTTCTTCATCTTCGCCCACGCGCCAGGCCTGGTCCAGCTTGCGCGAACCGTCCGTCCCGGCATCTGCGGCGTGCGCCAGCCAGCGGACTTTGCCCATCCGGGCATTCTCCGCGATCCGGTCGGACCCCACCAGCAGCTTGCCGCTTTTCATTTCCAGCCCCAGCCGGTCGGTAAAGGCGCGGGTCAGCGCCACTTCGATCCGCTGCGGCAGGTCGGCGGGAATGGTCAGCGCGGCGCCCTTGTAGGCCCGCGCCAGCGCGCCTTTCAGCTTGCCCTTGGCCAGCGCCGTTTCCAGCTCGCCGCGCGACACGCCGATCCACGCCCCGCGCCCCGGCGCACGCGCCAGCGCATCAGGCAGCACGTCGCCGTCGGGCGAAATGGCAAGCCGGATCAGCTCATCCCGCGAGCCGTGGCTCCCGGTGAGGATGCAGCGCCGTTCGGGCGCTTTCAGGTTGTCGGAACCTAGCGCATCATTGTGAGGAATCCGCATTGGCGGCCTCCTCGGTAGCCGGTTCATCGTCGAACCAGTGTGCACGCGCGGCCATGATGATCTCGTTGCCCTGCTCTTCGTTCAGGCCATATTCGCCCAGCACGCCGCCCTTGTCTTCAACCCGGTCACCCCGGCGCGGGGCGCCAGCCGACTTGAGCGAATTATCGCGGCGGCGCTGTTCGGCGCGCTTCTTGGCAATGAGTTCGTCGGTGGCGAGATCGGCCAGGTCGTCCAGCGTCTTGATCCCGGCCTTGCCCAGCGTGACCAGCATCGCTTCGGTCAGGTGCGGCAGCTCGGCCAGCGCATCCTCGACGCCCAGCGCGCGGCGTTCCTCGCGGCTGGCTTCCTCGCGGCGCTCCAGCGCTTCGGTGGCGCGGCTTTGCAGTTCCTCGGCCAGTTCCTCGTCGAAGCCCTCGATCGCGGCAAGTTCGCTCACGTCGATATAAGCCACTTCTTCCAGCTCGCTGAAGCCTTCGGCGACCAGCAGTTGCGACAGGGTTTCGTCGACGTCGAGTTCTTCCTCGAACATCTTGGAGCGCTCGGCGAATTCCTTCTGGCGCTTTTCCGATGCTTCCGCCTCGGTCATGATGTCGATCTGCGAGCCGGTCAGCTGGCTGGCCAGACGCACGTTCTGGCCGCGGCGACCAATGGCGAGCGAGAGCTGGTCATCGGGGACGACCACTTCGATGCGGCTTTCTTCCTCGTCGATCACCACGCGGCTGACAGTGGCCGGCTGGAGCGCGTTGACGACGAAGGTCGCGGTGTCTTCGCTCCACGGGATGATGTCGATCTTTTCGCCCTGCAGTTCCTGCACGACGGCCTGCACGCGGCTGCCCTTCATGCCGACGCAGGCACCGACCGGATCGATGCTCGAATCGCGGCTGATCACGCCGATCTTGGCGCGGCTGCCCGGATCGCGGGCGGCGGCCTTGATTTCGATGATGTTGTCGTAGATTTCGGGTACTTCCTGCGCGAACAGCTTCTTCATGAATTCCGGGTGCGCCCGGCTCAGGAAGATTTGCGGACCGCGGTTCTGGCGCTCCACCTTCAGGATCAGCGCGCGGACGCGTTCGCCGACGCGGGCGACTTCGCGCGGGATCTGCTGGTCGCGGCGGATCACGCCTTCGGCGCGGCCCAGGTTGACGATCACGTGGCCGAATTCGACCGACTTGATCACGCCGGTGACGACTTCGCCGGCACGGTCCTTGAATTCGTCATACTGACGGTCACGTTCGGCATCGCGGACCTTCTGGAAGATCACCTGCTTGGCCGACTGCGCGTCGATGCGGCCCAGATCGACCGGCGGCAGCGGATCGACGATGAAGTCGCCCAGCTTCGCGTTCGGGTCCAGCTTCTGCGCGGCCTTCAGATCGACCTGCTTGAAGTAATCCTCAACCTCTTCGACCACTTCGACGACGCGCCACAGGCGCAGGTCGCCGGTGCGCGGGTCCAGCTTGGCACGAATGTCGTTTTCCGCGCCGTAACGGTTGCGCGCGGACTTCTGGATCGCTTCTTCCATCGCCTCGATGACGATCGCCTTGTCGATCATCTTCTCCGTCGCGACGGAGGTCGCGATCGCAAGCAGTTCGGCGCGGTTGGCAGAAATCGGACTGGCCATAATCAGTCTTCCTGTTCTTCAAGCAATTCGTCGGCCCCACTCGCATCCAGCGGGCGGGTCGCGGCAATCAACCGGTCGGTCAGGACCAGCTTGGCGGAATGAATGTCAGACAGCGGGAACGTGACGCGGCCAGACTTCTTGTCGTCCAGCGTCACGATGTCGCCATCGATGCCGATCAGGTCACCCTGCACGGCCTTGCGGTTGCCATCGACCGGATTTTTCAGCGCAACGCGCGCTTCGTGCCCGGCCCAGTTGGCGAAATCCTGCGGACGGGTCAGCGGGCGGTCGATCCCCGGCGAGCTGACTTCAAGGCGGTACGCCTCCTCGATCAGCACTTCCCCGGCTTCTTCCAGCGCGTCCATCGCATCGGAGACGCGGCGCGACAGTTCGGCGCAATCCTCGATCACCAGCTGGCCGGTGTCGGGGCGTTCGGCCATGATCTGCAGGGTGACTTCCTCGTCCCCCACTTCGCTTTTGCCGAACACGATCACGCGCACGAGATCGAAGCCGAGCGCTTTCGCCTCTGGCTCAACAACCTCGATAATCCGCGCGATATCCGCCATGCCTGCTCCATTTTGCCCGGATAACGAAAAGCCCGTCTGCGCCGGCCCCTTGCGGCGCCAGCCCTGACCTTGCTTCACAATGTCGGGATGAGCGGTCCGTTAGGCCCATTTCCGGCGAAACGCAAGCAGAGTCTGCGGGGGTTATCCCCGCTCCATCAGGCCATGCTTCTTCATCGCATGGCGCAACTGGTCATAGCTGAGGTTGAGCGCTTTGGCAGTCTGACGCTGGTTGTAGCGGTTGCGCCCTAGCGCCTGTTCCAGGATCGCCTTTTCGTGCGCGTCCACCGCCGCGCGCAGATCGTCAATCGAATCGAGCGGCGGAAACGCAGGGGTTCCGGCAGGGGCAGGCTGGAACACCGGATGATCCTCACTGCGCAGCGACATTGGGGCCTGCGCCATCGGTTCGGGCTTCCACGGGCTTTCGAACGGGTTGAACTGGATATGCGCGATCGGCGTTTCGGCATCGCCCCAGCGATAGACCGCGCGTTCGACCACGTTGCGCAGTTCACGCACGTTGCCCGGCCACTGGTAGTTCTCCAGCGCGCGCAAGGCGTGATCGGAAAAGCCGGGCCAGCGGTCCCAGTCCAGTTCGGTCGCCATGCGGCGGCCAAAGTATTCGGCCAGCACGTGAATGTCGCCTTCACGCACCCGCAGCGGCGGCAGGGTGATAACCTCGAAACTCAGCCGGTCGAGCAGGTCGGCGCGGAACCGGCCCTGATCAGCCATTCGCGGCAAGTCCTCGTTGGTGGCAGCGACGATCCGCACGTCGACCCGGATCGGGCGCGAGGAACCGATCCGCGTCACCTCGCCATATTCGACCGCGCGCAGCAGGCGTTCCTGCGCGCCCATCGAAAGCGTGGCCAGTTCGTCGAGGAACAACGTGCCTTTGTCGGCTTCCTCGAACCGCCCGGCCCGCGCTCTGGTAGCACCGGTAAAGGCCCCTTGCTCATGACCGAACAGCTCCGCCTCGATCAGCGTATCCGGCAAAGCCGCGCAGTTCAGCGTGACAAGCGGCTCACCCCAGCGCGGCGACAGGCGGTGCAGGCGTTCGACGATCAGTTCCTTGCCGGTCCCGCGCTCTCCAATCACCAGCACCGGACGGCGCATCGGCGCAGCGCGGCTGGCGCGCTCCACCGCGTCGAGGAAGGCCGTGGACTGGCCAATGAACTGAACGTCCCGATCCATTCCCAATATGTAGCAAAATTTCCCAACATTGGGAACAGACCCCAATATGTCGTTCGTCGATTAATCCGCGAAAACCCGGAAAATCGGCCCGGCCGCAATTTGGCACACCCTTTGCGAATGGATGGCCAAACGCTTTACCACGAGGAACGCCATGTTCACCAAGCCTCTCTCCGCCGCTTCCAAGCTCGACAAGGCGATCATGCTGTCGATCACCGCGATGCTGGCGATGAACGTGATCGTGCTGAGCAATCAGCTGGACGCGGCCCCGGTGGTTGCCCAATCTTCGCAGCCAACTTCGTCGCAAGTCGCTGCGGCGCAGCAGGCCTGATGGGCGCGATCATGGTCAACGATCCCTTCAACCCCCTTGGGCCGGAACGCGACGAGCCCCCCGCTGGCGGCACCCAGTCCCCCCGCCACACCGACGTTCCGGCCCAAACCCTTTCTGCCAATGACTCGGCCCTCTCCAGCGGGACCAGTGGCTCCGCGCGCAAGGCTTCCCGCTTCGATGACGAAGTGGAACGCCTGCGCAAATCGCCCACCCCCGCCGCCTCTTCGCTTTCCAGTATCGGAGTACCCTTGATGGGCATTTTCAGCCGCACCCGTGACATCATCGCCGCGAACTTCAACGAGCTGCTCGACAAGGCGGATGACCCGTCGAAGATGATCCGCATGATCATCCTGGAGATGGAGGAAACCCTGGTCGAAGTGCGCGCCAGCGCGGCCCGCACCATCGCCGACCAAAAGGAAATGCACCGCCACACCGTCAAGCTGGACCGGCTGCAGGCCGACTGGGCGGAAAAGGCCCAGCTGGCGCTGAGCAAGGACCGCGAAGACCTGGCCCGCGCGGCGCTGGTCGAAAAGAAGAAGGCCGCCGACATGGCCGACCAGCTGAAGGCGGAAATCGCCGTGCTGGACGATGCCCTGCGCGCTTATGAACTGGACATCGAAAAGCTCCAGACCCGCCTGCGCGAAGCCCGCAGCCGCCAGACCGCGATTGCCGCCCGGCTGGAAAGCGCCGAAAACCGCGTCAAGCTGCGCACGCTGCTGGCCAGCGAGCGGGTGGACGAGGCGATGGCCCGGTTCGACCAGCTGGAACGCCGCGTCGATTACGCCGAAGGCCGCGCCGACGCGCTGAGCCTGGCGGACGGCACCGGCCAGCCCAGCCTGGCCGACCAGATCTCGGCGCTCGCCGGGCAGGACAAGATCGACGAAGAACTCGAAGCCATGAAGCGTGCCCTCTCGGGCGGCACCGACACCAGCAAGGAGGGCTGAACCCATGGAAGAAATCGCCCTGTTCGGATCGCTGTTCATCGGCCTGCCGTGGATCATCCTGCACTATGTGACCAAGTGGAAGACCGCCGCGACGCTGACCGTGGATGACGAAGCGATGCTGGAGGAACTCTACCAGCTGGCCCGCCGACTGGATGACCGGATGGACACGGTCGAACGCCTGGTCGCCGCCGACCATCCGGATTTCAGCCCGGCCCGCCTGGTCCATAACCGCGAAGTCGACAACCAGCCGCTGCGGGAATTGGACCGCATGATGGCCCAGAAGGGGGGGAAGTGACATGAACAGCCCGCGCACCAGCTTTTACCGCGACAAGCAGAACGCCAAATTGATGGGGATCTGCTCTGGCATTGCCGATTATACCGGGGTCAACGCGATCTGGGTTCGGCTGGCCGCGATCGGCCTGGTCTTCATGACCGGCGGCGGGATCATCCCGTTCTATTTCATCGCCGGGTTCCTGGCGAACAAGAAGCCGCCGCACCTCTACGTCGATAGCCAGGAACAGAAGTTCTGGCAGCGCGTGCGCCAGTCGCCGGCCCGCACCGCCCGTGATGTGCGCGCCAGCTTCCGCGACATCGACCGCCGTCTGGCCGACGTCGAACACTATTACGTCAGCGCCAACCCGCGCCTGTCCGAAGAAATCGAACGCCTGCGCTAAGCGCGGCGTAACTGGGGGAAATACCATCATGGATCCGATCCTGATCCCGATCCTGGCCCTGTCGATCCCGATCATCGCGATCTGGACCCGGCACCAGCGCAAGATGGCCGAGCTGGAAGTGAAATCCACCGCCGAAAAGGCCGCACAATACGCCACCCAGAACACCGAACTGGAAGAGCGCGTGCGCGTGCTGGAACGCATCGTCACCGACCGCGGCTATGACATCGCCACCCAGATCGAAGCGCTGCGCGATGCCCGCAAGGTCGAGGCCCTGCTGGATGCCCGCGAACCGGAGGTACGCCCGTGAGCCCTGAAGTCCTGGAAGCCCTCGCCCCCGCCGCATCGATCTTTGCCGTGGTCGGCGTGATCGGCTGGGTCGTCACCACCTGGTTGCGGGTCAAGCACGGCTATCCGCTGGAAAGTTCGTGGGGCAAGGCAATCTATCCCAAGACCAGTTCCGAGGAGCTGGAACGGATCAAGCTGCTCAGCCAGGAAAACGCCCAGCTGCGCGCCGAGCTTGGCTCGATCAAGGACCGGCTGGGCAATGTCGAACGAATCGTCACGGACAGCGGCTATGGCCTGACCAGCCAGATCGAAGCCTTGCGCGAGTTGCCGCGCAACTGACCGGATCTGAGGGAGGGGAACATGAATTTCTGGAATGCCGTGGTGCTGATCGTCGCGATCTCTGCCGTCGCCAACATCGTAATGACCAAATATCGCTACCAGGGCACCGCCAAGGGCGCGATCGACGCTCCCAAGACATCGCCCCGCGAACTGGAACTGGAACGCGAGCTGGCCGAGCTGAAAGACCGCCTGCACGTGCTGGAACGCATCGCCACCGATGATCGCCAGTCCCGCTCCATCGCCGCCGAAATCGAAAGCCTGCGCGACAAGTAGGCCCATCCACGGGGAGTAACCGCCATGATCAGCGAATATCTCGTCGTTTCCGCCGCCACCCTGGCCGCGATCGGCATCGTCGCCGTCGCCATGCTGAGAGGCTGGCAGGGCTGGCTGACGTTGAAGCTGCGCGAACTCGACGCGCACCGTAGCGAACCCGAAGCCGGGTCCGGCATGGCCCGGATCGAGATCGCCGACCTGAAGGAACGCATCCGAAAACTGGAAGCCATCGCCGCCGGCGTGGACCTTTAGGCCCAGCGCAAGGATGGCAGGGCCTTCGACAGGCTCAGGCTGAGCGGGTGTTGAGTAGCGCGCTCCTACTCTGCCCCCTGCCCCCAATCCCGCTGATGCCGAGCGTGTCGAAGCACCACGCCTTTCAGCCCCATTGCGCCGGACCGCGCCCGTGGTAGAGGCAGGCCCATGCGCAGCCTGACCGACATTCTGGAAGAATACGAGTTCCTCGACGGGGACGAACGCTATCGCCTGCTGATCGAACTGGGGCGCGAGCTGGAAGCCATGCCCGATCCGCTGAAGACCGACGCCACGCTGGTGCGCGGCTGCTCGGCCAGCGTCTGGGTCTATCCGATGCGCCGCGATGATGGCACCCTGCACTTCCTCGCCGACAGCAACGCCGCGATCACCAAGGGGATCGTCGCGCTGGTCGTCTCCGCCGTGCAGGACCAGCCCGCCGCGACCGTTGCCGATACCGACATCGCCGCGCTGCTCGCCCCGTTCGACCTCAAGAACCAGTTGTCCTCCAACCGCACCCAGGGCGTGCCGAACATGATCGCGCTGATCCGCGAGACCGCAGCCCGCTATGCCGCTGGCTAAACCGCTGTGGCTGGGCGCGGGCCTCTCCGCGTTGGGGCTTGGCGTGGTCGGCGCGTTCCTGCCGATCATCCCGACCGTGCCGTTCCTGCTGCTCGCCGCGTTCTGCTTTGCGCGGGGCAAGCCGGAATGGGCGCAGCGGCTGTATGATCACCCGCAATATGGCCCGGCGATGATCGAATGGCGCGACCGCCGCGCGATCCCGCACCGTGCGAAAGTGTCCGCCGTGGCGGCGATGACGGCGGGTGTGGGGTTTACGTGGTTTACAGTTGGCTGGCCGTGGGTGCTGATTTCCGTGGCGGTGCTGGTTACCGTCGGCCCTTGGATCTGGACCCGCGCCGAATGATCCCCCACCCCCTCCCCGCCGGGGAGGAGCTAAGCAAGTTCAGTCCTCGACCGCCTCGCGCAGCACGGCAATGCCGGCCGCGCGCTGGGCTTTCAGTTCCTGCTTCAGCACGGCCGGATCGCGCGCGAACACGAAGCCAAAGCTGACCCCACCTTCCTTGCCGATGGTCGCATGGTGCAGCTTGTGCGCCTGCACCAGTCGCTTGGCATAGCCGCGCTTGGGCACCCAGCGGAACCAGCGCTGGTGGACCAGCCCGTCATGCACCGCCGTGTAGATGATCCCGTAGAACAGGATGCCAAGCCCGATCCACGTGCCCGGCGCCCAGGCGGCATCGCCCCGGATCATCGGGCTACCGATGGCGAACATCGAAATGCTCATCACCGCGCCGACGATGGCGTACTGGTCGTTCTTTTCGAAGAAGTTGTCGTGCGGCTCGTGGTGGTCGCGGTGCCAGCCCCAGCCCCAGCCGTGCATGATGTACTTGTGGCTCGCCCAGGCGACCCATTCCATCGCCAGCACGGTTGCGATCACGATGGCACTGGCGGCCAGGAAGCCCATCGACTCAGCCCTCGGTCGCCGGGGTGCGCGGGAAGAAGAACGCGGCAACGTCCGCGCCGATCCGCGCCGGGCGCAAGGTGGCAGTATCGATGCAGCACCAGCTGGACTTGACCTCGGCCAGCACGTCCTCACCCCGCTTGACGATGGTCTGATAGAACGCGCGCGCGCCGTGGATGCTTTCCAGCACGACTTGCGCGATCACTTCATCGTCGAGGAACGCGGGCTTGCGATAGGTAATCTCGTGCTTCAGCGCGACCCACGCCCGCTCTGCCACGGCCTCGGCCGGGGCCAGCTTGTGCCAGTGCGACAGCACCGCGTCCTGGACCCAACCAAGATAGCGCGCGTTGTTCACGTGGCCCATGAAATCAATGTCGGCGGGAAGAATCTTGATCGGGAAATAGTGCGCAGGTGCAGTCATGTCTGCCCCATAGCCGGTTCAATGTGACATTGCTATTAACAACAATGCAAGCAAGCGCGGAAATCGGCCAGTGGCTTGCCAATTGCGCCGCGCTGTGGCTATCGGCCCATATGGCACACACTCCGCGCACGCTGTACGACAAGATCTGGGACGCCCATGTGGTGGAACGCCGCGATGATGGCACCTGCCTGATCTATATCGACCGCCACCTCGTCCACGAAGTCACCAGCCCGCAGGCGTTCGAGTCGCTGCGCGCAGCGGGCCGCAAGGTGCGCCGACCGGACCTGACGCTGGCCGTACCGGACCACAACCTGCCCACCACCGCACGCCGCGACGCCGCCGGGCAGCGCATTCCCATTGCTGACCCCGAAAGCGCGCAGCAGCTCGCCGCGCTGGAACGCAACGCGCCCGAATTCGGCATCCGCCTGATCGGGGACGCCGACGCGGAACAGGGCATCGTCCACGTGGTCGGCCCGGAACAGGGCTTTTCCCTGCCCGGCGCGACCATCGTCTGCGGCGATAGCCACACCGCCTGCCACGGCGGGCTGGGCGCGCTGGCCTTTGGTATCGGCACCAGCGAGGTGGAGCACGTGCTCGCCACGCAGACCCTGCTGCTCAAGCAGTCGAAGAACATGGAAGTCCGGATCGAAGGTGAACTGGGCGCGGGCGTGACCGCCAAGGACGTCGTCCTGCACATCTGCGGCGTGTTGGGCGCGTCGGGCGGCACGGGCTATGTCATCGAATATACCGGCTCCGCGATCCGCAGCCTGTCGCTGGAAGGTCGGCTGACCGTATCCAACATGGCGATCGAGCACGGCGCCCGCGCGGGCCTGATCGCGCCGGACGATACGACGTTCGCCTATCTCAAGGGCCGTCCGTTCGCGCCGAAGGGCGAAGAATGGGACAAGGCCGTCGCCTGGTGGCGCAGCCTCGCCACCGATGCGGGCGCGAAGTATGACAAGGTCGTGGTGATCGACGCCGCCGACATCGTTCCCAGTGTCACCTGGGGTACTTCGCCCGAAGACGTCGTGCCGATCACTGGCGTCGTCCCCGCCCCCGCCAGCTTTGCCGATCCGTCGAAGCAGGAAGCCGCGCAGAAGTCGCTGGACTACATGGGCCTGACCCCCGGTCAGCGGATGGAAGATGTCGAAGTGCAGAACGTGTTCATCGGTTCGTGCACCAACAGCCGAATCGAGGACCTGCGCGCCGCCGCCGCCGTGGTGAAGGGCCGCAAGAAGGCCGACAACGTGCGCTGGGCGATCGTCGTCCCCGGTTCCGGGCTGGTGAAGCGCCAAGCCGAGGCCGAGGGACTGGACCGGATCTTCATCGAGGCGGGAATCGAATGGCGCGAACCGGGCTGTTCGGCCTGTCTCGCCATGAACCCCGACAAGGTTCCCGCCGGGGAACGCTGCGCCTCCACCAGCAACCGCAACTTCGTGGGCCGGCAGGGTCCGGGCGCGCGCACCCACCTCGTCTCGCCCGCGATGGCGGCGGCGGCGGCGGTGACCGGCAAGCTGACCGACGTGCGCAAGCTGACCGCCGCCTGAGGCAAATTGCCACCTGATGCTTGAACGCCGCGTCAGCGGTCACCATAGGACAAGTCATGACCGACAATTCCGACAAGCCCGCTTCCGAGAAATCCGGCTGGACCGGCAAGGCCGCTCTCGCCGGGGCCGCTATCGGCTCCGCCGCGCTCGCCGCCGCGCTGCTCTATGCCTCGCGCCGCAAGGAGCGGACGGAGAAGGCATCGTCCAAACCCCTGTCCGAAGACCTGCCGGAGACCGATTGATGGAGCCGGTGAAGGAAGTTGCGGGCCGCGCGATCCCGTTCGGCCGCAAGAACGTTGACACCGACGTCATCATTCCCGCCCACTGGCTGAAGACCATCACCCGCGACGGGCTGGGCCGCGGCGCGTTCGAAGCCTTGCGGCAGGATCCGGACAACCTGTTCGATTCGCCTGAGTTCAAGGGATCGCCGATCCTGATCGCGGGCGACAATTTCGGTTGCGGCTCCAGCCGCGAGCACGCCGCCTGGGCGCTGCTGGACCTGGGCATCACCGCCGTGATCGCCCCCAGCTTTTCCGACATCTTTTCGGGCAACGCCTTCAAGAACGGCATCCTGACCGTCGTCCTGCCGCAGGAAGCGATCGACCGGCTGATGGAAGTGGCGCAGACCGATCCGGTCAGCATCGATCTGGACAGCCAGACCGTGACCACGCCGTTTCAGGACCGCTTCACGTTCGAAATCGATCCGTTCCGCAAGCACTGCCTGCTCAACGGCCTCGACGAAGTGGGCCTGACACTGGCGCGCGACGACGAGATCGCGCAGTATGAAAACAAGAGCGCAGGGGAAACACCCTGGCTGGCAAAGGGAGTAGCTGCATGAAGGCCTTGAGGACACACGCGGTCGGTGGACCGGATACCCTGACTGTGGACACGCTGGACAGCCCCGTGCCCGGCCCCGGCCAGGTGCGGATCAAGGTCAAGGCCTGTTCGATCAACTACCCCGACGTGCTGATGATTCAGGACCTTTACCAGTTCAAGCCGCAGCGCCCCTATTCGCCGGGCGGTGAAGTGGCCGGGATCGTCGATGCGCTGGGCGAAGGCGTGACCAATTGCGCCGTGGGCGACCGCGTGATCGCGATGATGGGCAATGGCGGTCTGGCAGAGGAAGTGCTGGCCGATGCCGCGCGGATCTGGCCGCTGCCCGCTGACGCCAGCTTTGAAACTGGCGCGTCGCTGCTGATGACTTATGGCACCAACATGCACGGTCTGCTCGATCGCGGGCACCTGAAGGCGGGCGATACCCTGCTGGTGCTGGGCGCGGCGGGCGGCGTCGGGCTGGCGGCGGTTGAGCTGGGCAAGGCTTACGGCGCGAAAGTCGTCGCGGCCGTTTCCAGCGAGGAAAAGGCCGCTGTCGCGCGTGAACATGGGGCCGACGAAGTGGTGGTCTATCCCCGCGCGCCGCTGGACAAGGACCAGTCCAAGGCACTGGCCGAAGCGTTCAAGGCCGCCTGCGGCCCGAATGGCGCGGACGTGATCTATGACATCATCGGCGGCGATTATTCCGAACCAGCGGTACGCTCGATCGCATGGGAAGGCCGCTTCTGCGTGGTCGGCTTCACGGCGGGCATCGCCAAGCTGCCGCTCAACCTGACCCTGCTGAAAAGCTGCGACGTCTGCGGCGTGTTCTGGGGCGCGTTCGCCGCGCGCGATCCGCAGGCGAATGCCAAGCACATCGCGACCTTGTTCGAGTTGCTCAAGGCCGGCAAGATCAACCCCAAGGTTTCCGCCACCTTCCCGCTGGAACGCGGGGGCGAAGCGATTCAGCTGCTGGCCGACCGCAAGGCCATCGGCAAAGTCGTGGTGACGATGAACTGACCAGCGCGCTTGCCTCTGCTTGCGCGGAGTGTAAGGCGTTTCGTGATTCCTTCAGGCGACGTCTTGCGCCGCAAGCGCAAGGCGGCCGCGCCAGACATTCGAGCAGGAGCAGACATGACCGATTTCAAAGACCGCGAACGCGCCGAAGAAGCCAAGTTTGCGCACGATGAGGAAATGCTCTTCCGCATAACCGCGCGCCGCAACCGCCTGCTGGGCGCATGGGCAGCTGAAAAGATGGGCCTCTCCGCCGTCGAGGCCGACAGCTATGCCAAGGCCGTCGTCCAGGCCGACTTCGAGGAAGCCGGGGACGAGGACGTGATCCGCAAGCTGCTGGGCGATCTGGTTTCGGCCGGAGTCGAGGTGAGCGAGGCCGACGTTCGCGCCGCGCTGGACGCCAAGGCCGTCGAAGCCCGCCGCGCGCTGATGGGCGAGGCCTGAGCCATGGCGATGGCCGCTGCCGAGATCGAAGCCATGATCAAGGCCGCCCTGCCCGATGCGGACGTCACCATCACCGACTTGCGCGGCGATGGCGATCACTACGCCGCGCATGTCGTGTCCGCCGCCTTCGTCGGCAAGCCGCGCATCGCCCAGCACAAGCTGGTCTATGCCGCGCTGGGCGGGCGCATGGGCGGTGAACTCCATGCCTTGCAACTGACCACCGCCGTTCCCAATTGAGCGGCGAAGGAGCTTACCCCATGTCCGATACCAACCAGCGCATTGCCGACATCGTGAACACCAACGACGTGGTGCTGTTCATGAAGGGCACCCCGCTGTTCCCGCAGTGCGGTTTTTCCAGCAAGGCCATTGCCATTCTGGACCATCTGGGCGTTCAGTACGAGAGCGTAGATGTGTTGCAGGACATGGAAATCCGCCAGGGCATCAAGTCGTTTTCCGACTGGCCAACGATTCCCCAGCTCTATGTGAAGGGCGAATTCGTGGGCGGCAGCGACATCATGATGGAAATGTTCGAAGCCGGTGAACTGCAACAGCTGGTCGCCGACGCGGGCGTCGCTTCCGCCAGCTGAGCGGGCCCACCCGGCACGAGATCAAGGCCTCCCGCCCGCACGGGGGGCCTTTTTCGTTTCCAGGACGCGATCGCGCGCTGACGAGCCGCAGTTGAGCGGGGCAGTGCCTCAGCCCCTCTCCCCTGAAGGTGGGATAGCCAACGTGATCAGCGATTGCAGGAAAACCAGAGTTCTCGGGGAGGCGGGGCCGCGGAGACCAGAAGCGGCCCCGCCTCAGTCGAGACTGCTTGGGTCCCACACACAATGCACCAACCGTGCCAAATCACCTGAATCCTTTTTTTACAATGCGTTAAACCGCTAACGGCCCACGGGGCGATCCCGATCTGTAAATCCTGCCGACACCGGAGCGCAAAGATTGCTGCAAATGCCCCTTGGCAAAGCGCCCCGCCCCCTGCACGATGGTGGGTGAGATGGATCTGAAAGACATATTTGACACGGGCGGTGAAATTCCCCCCGCAACCCCCGCGGCCACGCTGGTCATTTTCCGTAACGCGCCCGATGGCGGCCCGCCGGAATTGCTGATGGTCCAGCGTTCCAAGGCGATGAGCTTTGCCGGCGGCGCGGCGGTCTTTCCGGGTGGCCGGGTCGACGATGCCGACTTCACCCTGGCCGAGGCGCTGGGCGCGGCGGATGCGGACCACCGCGACGAACTGGCCGCGCGGATCGCGGCCGTGCGCGAAACGCTGGAGGAAACGGGCCTCGCCGTGGGCGTCCACCAGCGCCCCAGCCTGGAAGACGCGCTGCGCGCCCGCGCGCTGCTGCTGGAACAGGGCACATTGGCCCCGGTGCTGGACGCCATGGGCTGGACGCTCGATCTGGACCGGCTGGTCCCCTTCGCCCGCTGGCGGCCCAAGCACCGCGAAGTGCGCGTGTTCGACACCCGTTTCTATCTGGCTGATCTGGGGACGGGGGCGGTCGAACTGCTGGTCGACGATACGGAAAATACGCACCTGTTCTGGGCCAGCGCCGCCGGCGCGCTGGACCTGGCCGAACAGGGTGAGATCAAGATCATTTTTCCCACCCGCCGCAACCTGGAACGGCTGGCGCTGTTCAGCAACTTTGACGAGGCGGTCAGCCACGTCGCCGAATATCCGGTGCGGATGATCACCCCGTTCATGGAACTGGAAAACGGCGAACCCTGGCTGAAGATCGACGCCGACGCCGGCTATCCGATCACCGGGGAAAAGCTGGAAACGGCCGCGCGCGGCTGAAGAAAAGGAACCCCCGCGCAATAAGTTGCACGGGGGTCAGGTGCCGGTGGACAGAAGGGCCACCGGTCGGGTCGCGTTGGTGAAATAACGGTGAATCGGCGAATCCGCCGTGACGGCCATCACGCAGTGCATGATTCGGCACGATCCTTTGGGTGATGACGCTGAAGAGTTGGCGCGCCCGGCAGGGTTCGAACCTGCAACAACCCGCTTAGAAGGCGGGGACTCTATCCAGTTGAGCTACGGGCGCGTGCGGGGGTGCTCATAGTCGGGGATTGCACCGGGTGCAAACAGCGCTAGCGTGCAGGCCCATGAGCACCCAGCTTTCCCGCATCGATGGCACCACCGGCGCGCGCCGCCATTTCCGATATTTCGACTATCTGATGGCGGCGTTCGTCGCGATCCTGCTGCTGTCGAACCTGATCGGGGCGAGCAAACTGGCCACGATCGAGGGCTTTACCTTCGGCGCGGGCATCCTGTTTTTCCCGCTGTCCTACGTGCTGGGCGACGTGCTGACCGAAGTGTACGGCTATGCCAACGCGCGGCGCTGTGTGTGGATGGGCTTTGCCGCGCTGATCTTCATGGCGGTGATGAGCTATGTCGTGGTCGCCATGCCGCCCGCTGCCGACTGGGACGGGCAAGCCGCCTATGAAAGCGTGTTCGGCAGCACCTGGCGGATCGTCGCGGCGTCCATCTTCGCGTTTTGGGCGGGCGAATTCGTCAACAGCTTCGTGATGGCCAAGATGAAGATCTGGACCGGCGGCAGCAAGCTGTGGGCGCGCACCATCGGTTCGACGTTCTTCGGACAGGCGGTGGACAGCCTGATCTTTTACCCGATCGCGTTCCTGGGCATCTGGTCGACCGAACAGGTGCTGACGGTAATGGCCACCAACTGGCTGCTGAAAGTGCTGTGGGAAGCGCTGCTGACGCCGGTGACTTACGCCGTGGTCGGCTGGTTCAAGGCGCGCGAGGGCGTGGACGTATTCGATGAAGGCATCGATTTCTCACCCTTCGCGAAAACTGATTCGGTGTGATGCAAAAACGCTTTGGCCCCGCCCTTTCGGGCGAGGCCTTGGCGGTTCATCAGTCGGCGATCAGGCCGATGGCGAGGTAGATCAGCAGCAGCGAACCGAAGCCGACCAGCGTGCCGACCACCCAGGCCAGCCGAACCAGCGTCACATCGACACCGAAGTAATCGGCAATCCCGGCGCTCACGCCCATGAACTTGGCGTTGGCCTTGTTGAGGCGGAACGACTTGCCGACGGGGGCGCTGCGGGAATGGTCAAGCTGGGTCATGCAACTACACTCACATAAGCCGAAGCGCCGTGCGCCTGGGCAGTGGACGGGACGGAAACGGTGCCGCTGATCAGCACCAGCGAAAGCGTCAGGGCGGTGGTGGCAGCGGCGATGGAGCGGCCGATCTGGGCAAAAGTGGTCATACGAATTTCCCTCTATCTGAACTGTTTGGCGGCGTGTGCCGCGATGCAAGAGGTTTTGCAGGGGCCGTGCCAAACTGAAAAAATGACGGAAATCTGCCATTCCTGCATAAGACCATAGACAAGCGCCACCCCGCCACTTCAAATAGTTAGTAATTTTCACCAACGTTCAGGATTGGACTTTTGCGTGACAGCGCGGGGCGCGGCAGACTATCGCGCGCCCATGGCGCTGACCCGCATCACCCTCACCGATTTTCGCAACCACCGCGCCACGCGGCTGGACGGTGCGGCGCAGTTCAACCTGCTGGTGGGTGAGAACGGCGCGGGCAAGACCAACGTGCTGGAGGCGCTGTCGCTGCTTGCACCGGGGCGGGGTCTGCGCCGCGCGGCACTGGTCGACATTCCGGCCAAGGACGGCGCGGGCGGGTTCGCCGTCAATGCCGAACTGGCGGATGGTGTGCAGATCGGCACCGGCGCGCGTGCCGACAAGCCGGGACGACGCGTGGTGCAAGTGAATGGCGCCGACGCCCCGGCGGTGCGACTGGGCGAGTGGCTCAGCATCGGCTGGCTGACCCCGGCCATGGACCGCCTGTTTGCCGAAGGTGCGGGCGTGCGGCGGCGGTTTCTGGACCGGCTGGTGCTGGCGCTGGAACCCGGCCATGCCCGGAGCGCCGCCAAGCTGGAAGGGGCGCTGCGCGAACGCAACCGGCTGCTGGGCGAGCCGCAAGAACCCGACCCGCACTGGCTCGACGCACTGGAACTGCAACTGGCCGAAGCCGGGGCCGCCGTCGCACAGGCCCGCGCGCGGCTGGTCGCGCGGCTGGCGGGCGCGCTCGAAACGCTGCCCGAAGCCCCGTTCGCGCGGCCCATGCTACACTATCAGCCGGGCGGGCCGCTGGACGCAGGCGAACTCGCCGCCGAACTCGCCATGACCCGCCGCCGCGACCGCGCCGCTCAGCGCACCCTGACCGGCCCGCACCGCGACGAGCTGGTCGTGACGATGAGCGGCAAGGACCAGCCCGCCGCCGAATGTTCGACCGGTGAGCAGAAGGCGATGCTGATCGCGATCACGCTGGCCCATGCAGGGCTGCTCGGCCCGGATCGCCCCGGCCTGCTGCTGCTCGACGAAGTGGCCGCCCACCTCGACCCGGTCCGCCGCGCCGCGCTGTTCGACCGGCTGCGGCAGGGCAGCGCGCAAGTCTGGCTGACCGGCACCGAACTGCCCCCGTTCGATGCAATTGCGGGCGAAGCCGCCGTCTGGCGCGTCAGCGACGGGGTGGCGGAGCGGGTCTAGCCCTTCGGCTTCGGCACCGCCTTCGCCACGTCGTCCACCGTCGCTTCAACCAGTTTGTCGATCCCCGACAGGGTCGGGTGGATATTGTCCGCCTGCAACAGGTCCGCACGGCCGATCAGCGGCTGCAGGAAAAACGGCACCAGCGTCGCGCCATGCTTCTTCGCCAGCGCGGGATAGATCGGATCAAACTGTTTGCGATAATCCGCGCCCAGGTTAGGCGGGGACAGCATTCCCAATAGCACCACCTTGACCTTGCGCTCGGTCAGCGTGGTCAGGATCGCGTCGAGGTTCTGGCGGGTCTCTTCCGGCGGCAGCGCGCGCAGCATGTCGTTGCCGCCCAGGCTGATGATTGCCAGCGCGGGCGGCTCCTTCATGCCTGACAGGGCAAAGTCCAGCCGCTGCAAACCGCCCGCCGTAGTATCGCCCGAAACGCCCGCGTTCGTGATCTGCGCATTGATCCCGCGCGCGCGCAGGGCCGCTTCCAGCCGGGCGGGATAGCTTTGCCCCGGCTCCAGCCCGTAACCGGCAAACAGGCTGTCGCCCAGCGCCAGCACCGGCACCGGCGGCCCCATCACCGGGATTTCCGGCGGAGCCTCTGCGGCCGCGGATTCGCTGGCCGTGGGGGTGCCTGCCCCCTGCCCGCAGGCCCCCAGTACAAAGGCTAACGCCACGGGGGTTGCAACTTGGGCCAGCCAATTCCATTTCATGCGGGTAATCCTTGATATTTCCCTCTCTAGCTATGGCTTCCTGACCCTGTGACAAGCCCCCAGACGGCAATCCATGCCGCCAATCTCAAACTTGCGCTCGGCCAGGGCGATAGCGCGGTCGAAATTCTGCGTGGAATCGACCTGTCGGTGCCGCTGGGCCAGACGCTCGCGCTGCTCGGCCCATCGGGGTCAGGTAAAAGCTCGCTGATGGCGGTCCTGTCCGGGCTGGAGCGGGCCTCGTCCGGCACGCTGGAAGTCGCAGGCGCGGATTTCGCCGCACTCGACGAAGACGCACTGGCCGCCGCGCGCCGCGGGCGGATCGGGATCGTGCTGCAGGCGTTCCACCTGCTCCCCACCATGACCGCGCTGGAAAACGTCATGACCCCGCTGGAACTGGCGGGCATGGAAGGCGCGCGCGAACGGGCCGAGCAGGAACTGGCCGCTGTTGGCCTCGGCCACCGGCTGAACCATTATCCGGCGCAGCTGTCGGGCGGCGAGCAACAGCGCGTCGCCATCGCCCGCGCGCTCGCCCCGCGCCCGCCGCTGGTGTTCGCGGATGAGCCGACCGGCAATCTTGATGCCGCAACCGGCGCAGCGATCATGGACCTGCTGTTCGCCCGCCGCGCTGAAACCGGCGCGACACTGGTGATCATCACCCACGATGCGGCGCTGGCGCAGCGGTGCGAGCGGGTGATTACGCTGGCCGATGGGCGCATCGCCAGCGATACGGCGGCATGACCACCCTGCCCTGGGCCACAGCATGGGCGATTGCCCGGCGCGATCTCTCCGCGCGGTTCCGTGGGCTGCGGCTGCTGCTGGTCTGCCTGTTCCTGGGGGTCGGCGCGCTCGCCGCGATCGGCACCCTGACCGGGGCGATCGAAAGCGAACTCAAATCGCGTGGCAAGTCGATCCTTGGCGGCGACATTCAGGTTGAGGTCTGGCAGCGCACCGTGACCCCGCAGGAACGCGCCGCGCTGGACGCGCTGGGCCAGGTTTCGGGCGGGCTGCGGCTTCAGGCGATGGCCACGAATGGCTCGCTCGCCTCGCCTGTAGAATTGAAAGCGGTCGATACCGCATGGCCGCTGGTCGGGCGGCTGAAGCTGGCCGATGGCCGCCAGACCGGCGCGCCGCCTGAGGGCACGGCCTATGTCTCCCCCGATGCCGCCGCGCGGCTGGGGGTGAAGGCGGGCGACAGTTTCGTGATCGGCGGTCAACGGCTGACGGTTGGCGGGGTCATCGCGGATGAGCCGGACCGGCTGAGCGAAGGCTTCACCCTTGGCCCGGCGGTGATCGTGGCCGAAGGTTTTCCGGCCAGCGCGGGGCTGACCTCGCCCGGATCGATGTTCCGCGCGCGGTATCGCATTCTGCTGGCTGGCGGGGCGGAGCCGGTGCCGGTGGTCGATGCGCTGAAGGCCCAGTATCCCGCCGCCGGGTTCACCTATCGCACGCGCGACAAGGCCGCGCCGGGGGCGGAGCGCTTCGTCGGGCGGATGGGTGAGTTTCTGGTGCTGGTCGGCCTTGCCGCGCTGGTGATCGCGGGAATCGGGATTGGCGGCGGGGTTTCGTCGTATCTTGAGGCGCGGCGCGGCTCCATCGCGACATTGAAAGTGCTGGGCGCGACCAGCGGTGACATCGCGCGGATTTACCTGCTGCAAGTCGGCACAGCGGCGCTGATCGGCAGCGCCATCGGCCTCGCGGCAGGCGTGCTGGTGACGCCGCTGTTCACGCAGGCGCTGGGCAAGCTGCTACCCGTCGCGCCCGGCTTCGTCCTCGATCCCTGGGCGCTGCTGCGCGCGGTGACTTATGGCCTGCTGGTGGTGCTGGTGTTCGCCGCGCCGCCGCTGCTGGCCGCGCGGCGCTTTCCGGCGATGGCGCTGATGCGGGCGCGGGTCTCCCCCCTGCCCTCGGTCCGGCGCGAGGCGTTCCTGCCGGTCGCGCTGGGCATGGCCGCGATTGCCGCGCTGGCGATGCTGACCGCCGCGCAGCCGCTGGTGACGGCGACCTTCCTTGCGGGTGCAGTGGCCGTGCTGGGCCTGCTGGCCCTGCTCGGCTGGGCGATCCGCACGCTGGCCGCCCGCGCGCCCCGCCCGCAGCGCCCGCTGCTGCGGCTCGCCCTCGCCAACCTGCACCGCCCCTCCGCCCAGACCGGCGCGCTGGTAACGGCGCTGGGGTTCGGCCTGTCGGCCTTTGTGTTGCTGGCGGCGGTGGAAACCAGTCTGGATGCCAACATCGCCGCGCGGGTGCCCAATCGCGCGCCCGATTACTTCGTGCTCGACGTGCCCAAGGACCGCGCCGACGCGTTCCGCCAGACGGTGGAGGCCGCCGATCCGGGATCGAAGCTGACGCTGGTGCCCTCGATGCGCGGTTCGATCCTCGCCTATGGCCCGGAAGGGCGGATGACGCGGGTGGCCGACCTCAAGCAGATTCCCGATGATGCCTGGCCCCTGCGCGGCGAACGCGGGCTGACTTATGCCGACAGCCTGCCCGATGGCAGCACGCTGACCGCGGGCAAGTGGTGGCCCAAAGGTTACACCGGCGAGCCGCTGGTGTCGGTGGACGAGGAACTGGCCGCCGCGATCGACCTGAAACTGGGCGACCAGATCACCATCGCCCTGCTGGGGGTGGAGCGCACCGCGCGGATCGCCTCGTTCCGGCGGGTCGACTGGGACACGATGGGCTTCAACTATGTGCTGGTATTCAGCCCCAACGCGATTGCCGATGCACCGCACAATCTGGCCGCAACCATCGACCTGCCCCCCGGCGCGCCCAAGGCCGCCCTGCTGCAAGCGCTGATCCGCCAGTTCCCGTCGAGTTCGGTGATCGAGGTCGGCAACGTGCTGCGTCAGGCGCGCGAACTGCTGACGCAAGTGTCCACCGCGATCCTCGCCGCTGCATCGGTGGCGGTGCTGGCGGGCGTGGCGGTGCTGCTGGGCGCCATCGCGGCGGCGCGCTCCAGCCGCCTCTACGACAACGTGATCCTGCGCGTGCTGGGCGCCAGCCGCCGCCAGCTGCTGTTGCTGCAACTGGCCGAATACGGGCTGCTGGCCGCGCTGCTGGCGGGCGTGGCGCTGGTGCTGGGCTCTGCGATGGCGTGGCTGGTGATCGTTCAGCTGTTCGAATTCGACTGGCTGCCCAACTGGGGCCAGGTGCTGGGCGTGCTGGGCGCGGGGCTGGGTCTGGTGATCCTGTTCGCGCTGGGCGGCTCCATCCCGCTGCTACGCGCCAAACCGGCGCAGGCGCTGCGGGAGCTTTAACCAACGAAAAACGGGGACCGGTTGCCCGGTCCCCGCATTGTTCAGGCGCTGGTGGCCTGGCTTACCACTTGAACCGCACCGTCGCGCCATAAGTGCGGGGCTGGTTGGGGTAGCCGGAGATCGAGCCGGACTGGACCACCGAATCGAAGATCTGGATCAGGTGACGGTCGTTGGTCAGGTTGCGGCCCCAGATCGACAGTTCCAGCCCGTTCATCATCGCATAAGTCAGCGAGGCGTTGATTTCGCTCACTTCGCGCTGGAACGGCCGCGCCGCGTCGAACGCGGGCTGATAGCTGATCACCTGGCCCAGCGCGTTGCGCTGGATGAAGCCGGGCAGCCCTTCGAGCACCTGCACTTCGCTTTCATAGTGCCAGTCCCCGCGCAGGATCACGCGGTCGCCATTGCCCAGTTCCTGGTTCCACTGCGCGCCCAGCGTGGCCGAGATGCCGGGGATGTCGGCCGGCTTGGTGCCGCTGGCATCGCCCAGCGCCGAGCCGGGGAAGCTGACGTACTTCGGATCGAGCCAGACGAGCGAGAGGTTCAGCGTCAGCGGCTTCACCGGCTTGACCATGCCGTCGAATTCGATCCCGTGCGTGGTCTGCTGACCCGCGTTGGCAAGGGCAAAGCCGGTGCCGGTGAAGACGTTGGACTGGAAGCCGTTGATGGTCTGCTTGAACAACGTCAGGTTGGCGCTGGCCATGCCCCAGTTGGCTTTCAGGCCCAGTTCCAGCACCTTGGCGTTTTCCGGCCCGGCAAAGCGCGAACCCGTCGTCAGGTTCGGCGTGACCAGCCCGGCGGCTGCCAGCGCGGCATAGTCGCCCGCCAGCGGACGGCCATCGCGCGAGAGGTTGAACGAGCTGGCCTTGAACCCGGTCGCGTACGAAATGTAGGCGTTGAGGTTGTCCGCCACGTCCCACGCCAGCCGCGCGGTCCACGACAAGTCGTTGTCGCGGGTCTTGCCGCTTTCGACCGCGTTGGGGATGTTCAGGAACGGCGGCATGAATTGCAGCGAGCGCAGCGCCAGCAGCGGATTGACCGCCGGGTTGGTCTGGTTCGCGCTGGCAAACGCGCTCGCCCCGCTGACGATGGCGGAATAGATCGTCGGCTGCAGCCCCGCGAACGTGGCGATCTGGGTCGCGTCGGCGGGCGTGGTCTGCCCCAGCGCCGTGCCGACCTGCTGAGCGATCACGGTGTTGCGGATCACGCCGCCGCCAATCGCCACCAGGTCCAGCGCCGAGAACGCATCGGTGCTGACGGTGTTCGACCGCACCGTCTTGCGATCCTGGGTGTAGTTCGCGCCCAGCGTCAAGGTCAGCTTCTGGCCCAGCTGCACATCGACGTTGCCGAATAGCGACCAGGCGGTGTTCTTCATCCGGAAATCGTCAAAGATGCCCTGCCCGGCCTGCTGGAAGGTATTCGCGGGCAGGCCCAGCACCTGCGTTTCCAGCGCGGTGATCCCGCCGGCGGACAGCAGGTTCACATAAGGGCGGAACTGCGTGCCAAAGGTCAGCGCGTTCTGGTTGCGGACGTTTTCGTTGAAGTAGAACGCCCCCAGCATGGCGTTGAACACGTCCATGAACCCAGCCGAGAGGCGCAGTTCCTGCGTGAAGGTATCCAGTTCGACGTCACCCATGTTGCCGCCCAACAGGTCGGCACTGGTGAAGTCCGAATCCTGGTTCGTTTTTGCGCGGCTGCTGCGATATGCGGTGATCGAGGTCAGTTTCAGCGGGCCGACCGAGTAATCCGCCTGCCCCGAAACGCCCCAGTTCTCGATGTTGTTGGTCGACGGGAAGTTGGACCAGGCCACGTTGGCGAACGGCGTGTTGAAATCGTTGACCTTCCCGCCCAGCGCCTCCAGCGCCGTGGTCGCGCCGGACCGGCGCAAGTTGACCACCGCGCAGCAGTTTTCGTCCAGCTTGTCGTAATCGGCGATCAGGCGAACCTTCAGCGCGTCGTTCGGCTCGAACAGGGCCTGCCCGCGCACGAACCAGCGGTTGCGCTCGTTCGCCTTGTCGCCATAGCCCAGGTCCATCGCGGTGCCATCACGCTTGTTGATCCCGGCGGCCAGGCTCGCGGCGATGGTTTCAGTCAGCCCCCCGGTGACATAGCCCTTCAGGATCATGGCGTTGTAGTTGCCATAGCTGGCTTCCACGTTCCCGCCGAACTTGTACTTCGGCTCGCGCGTGACGAGCGAGATGACGCCCGCGCTGGCGTTCTTGCCGAACAGGGTGGACTGCGGCCCGCGCAGCACTTCCACGCGCGCCACATCGGGCAGGTCGCCGATCTGCGCGGCGGTGCGCGAACGGTACACGCCATCGACGAACACGCCGACCGACGGTTCGATCCCCGGATTGTTCGCGCCGTTGCCGAAGCCGCGAATAATGAAGTTGGTGTTGGCCGAGCTTTGCAGCTGGGCCACGCGCAGCGACGGAACCAGCGATTGCAGATCCTTCAGGTCGCGAACCTGGGCACGCTCGATCAGTTCGCCCGTGGCGACCGACACGGCCACCGGCACGTCCTGCAGGCTCTGTTCGCGCTTGGTCGCGGTAACGATGATTTCGTTGCCATCCTCGTAAGTTGGCGCGGCCTCTTCCATGTCGGGGGCCGGCAGCGCTTCTTCTTCCGGCAGTTCACCATCCTGTGCCCACGCGGCGGCGGGCAGCGCCAGCGCGGATGCCGCAATCCCCAGCAGCAGGGCGCGGCGCAAGGGTGCGGAAGCGGCGGAAGCGGGCAATTTCATCGTGGAATCCTCATAACATAACGCGGGCCTGCGCGGGCGGCGCAAGCTCGCGTAAAGCCTTGCGCACCCGTGCCCAATGCACCGTCCCATAAGTATGCGTCAGTCCCGCGGCAACGCCGTTCGTCGATCCCAGCCGGAATTGGCCGATCCAGCGTGCCGTAGCGGCAGTGCGCAACGCTTGCTCAAATCCGCCTGATCCGCTAGGGGCGCGCGCAATGTTGCGGTGCAACAGGCACCGCCCCTACCTCCAGAATTCGAGAACCCATTCCCATGTCCGCACCCCTTCCCCTGCGCAATATCGCCATCATTGCGCACGTTGACCACGGCAAGACCACCCTGGTCGACCAGTTGTTCCGCCAGTCCGGCACCTTCCGCGACAACCAGCGCGTGGAAGAACGCGCGATGGATTCCAACGATCTGGAAAAGGAGCGCGGGATCACCATCCTGGCGAAGCCGACCTCGATCGAATGGAACGGCACGCGCATCAACATCGTCGACACCCCCGGCCACGCCGACTTCGGCGGCGAGGTGGAGCGCATCCTGAGCATGGTCGACGGCGTGATTCTGCTGGTTGACAGTTCCGAAGGTGCCATGCCGCAGACGAAATTCGTCACCGGCAAGGCGCTGGCGCTGGGCCTCAAGCCGATCGTCGTGGTCAACAAGGTCGACCGCCCGGATGAACGCATCCAGGAAGTGCTGGACGAAGTGTTCGACCTGTTCGTCTCGCTGGACGCCACGGACGAACAGCTGGACTTCCCGGTGCTCTATGCTTCGGGCCGCAACGGCTATGCCAACACCGACCCGTCCTTGCGCGAAGGCACGCTGGAACCGATGTTCCAGAAGATCGTCGATCACGTCCCGCCGCCGAACCTGGATGAAGACGCGCCGTTCAGCTTCCTGGTGACCTTGCTGGACCGCGACAATTTCCTGGGCCGCGTGCTGACCGGCCGCGTCCAGTCGGGCACGGTCAAGGCAAACCAGGCGATCCACGCGCTGGACGCCAGCGGCAAGGTGATCGAAACCGGCCGCGCGTCAAAGATCATGGCCTTCCGCGGGCTGGACCGCGTGCCGGTGGACGAAGCCAAAGCGGGCGACATCATTTCGCTGGCCGGCCTTGCCGTGGCGACCGTTTCCAACACCATTGCCGACACGTCGGTCAGCACCCCGATCAAGGCCCAGCCGATCGACCCGCCGACCCTGTCGATGCGCTTTGCGGTGAACGACAGCCCGATGGCGGGCCGCGAAGGCACCAAGGTGACCAGCCGCATGATCCGCGACCGCCTGATGCGCGAAGCGGAATCGAACGTCGCCATCCGCGTCACCGAATCGGCCGACAAGGACAGCTTCGAAGTGGCCGGGCGCGGCGAACTGCAGCTGGGCGTGCTGATCGAAACGATGCGCCGCGAAGGCTTCGAACTGGGCATCAGCCGCCCGCGCGTGCTCTATGGCACGGACGAGAACGGCCAGCGCACCGAGCCTTACGAAACCGTGGTGATCGACGTGGACGACGAACACGCCGGCACCGTGGTGGAAAAGATGGCGAACCGTAAGGGCGAGATGACCGACATGCGCCCGTCGGGCGGCGGCAAGACCCGCATCACCTTCAGCGCGCCGTCGCGCGGGCTGATCGGTTATCACGGCGAATTCCTGTCCGACACGCGCGGCACCGGGATCATGAACCGCCTGTTCGAAAAGTACGGTCCCCACAAGGGCAAGATCGAAGGCCGCAAGAACGGCGTGCTGATTTCCAACGGGACGGGCGAGGCGGTGGCCTATGCCCTCGGCCCGCTGGAAGAACGCGGCATCCTGTTCGTCGGCGTCGGCACGCCGCTGTACGAAGGCATGATCATCGGCGAAAACGCCAAGCCGGAAGACCTGGAAGTCAACCCGATGAAGTCCAAGCAGCTGACGAACTTCCGTTCGACCGGCAAGGACGACGCGATCCGCCTGACCCCGCCGAAGATCATGACGCTGGAACAGGCCATCGCCTATATCGACGATGATGAAATGGTCGAAGTGACGCCCAAGTCGATCCGCCTGCGCAAGGCGATCCTCGACCCGCATGAGCGCAAGAAAGCCAGCCGCAAGAAGGAAGCCGCCTGATTGCCGGGGCGGCCCGGCAACGGGCCGCCAGCCAACCCCGCCAGCCGACACTGGGGCGTCAGTTGCCGCCAGGGCGCGCTGCGTTAGTTCAGCCTTCGCTGTCGCGTACCAGCAGGGCCAGCTCGGTCCGGTTGGCCACCCCCAGCTTGTCATACAGCCGGTGCAGCGCAACCTTGATCGCGCCCTCGGTCATGCCCATCTGCCCGGCGATGTCGCGGTTGCGCAGCCCTGATCCAGCCGCCCTGGCCAGCGCCAGTTCACGCGGCGACAACCCGGCCAGTCCGCCAGCGCCGCCGCCCCGCCTGGTGATGTCCAGCGCCCGCGCCATCAGCTCAGGCCCCAGCGCCTGACCTCCCTGCTGGACGATCCCGATCGCTTCCACCAGGGTCCGGCTGCCCCCCTGTTTGCCCAGGATGCCATTCACCCCCGCGCGCAGGGCCCCCACCAGTTGCGCATCGCCCAGTTGCGCGGTCAGCAGGATCACCGGCCGCCAGTCCCCCTGATCCCGCAGGGCTTCCAGCACGGCAATCCCGTCGCGGCCCGGCATGTTGATGTCCAGGACGACCACATCGGGATCATGCGCCGCGATTGCGGTCAGCGCTTCGTCGCCATGGGACGCCGCTGCGACGACGTCCATTCCGGCGGCTTCCAGCACCGCCCGCACCCCCGCCAGCAGGAAGGGATGATCGTCCGCGATCAGGACGCGCGTCATGCCGACCACCGATCGGGCAGAACCACCCGTAGCAGGGTACGCCCCGGCTGCGATTCCACCGCAAGTTCCCCGCCCAGGTCTTCCACCCGCGATGCGATCGAGCGAGGCTGCAAGGGGCGGGGGCGGGCCGGAAAGCCCAGCCCGTCGTCCATAATGTCCAGCATGATCTGCCCTTCCCCTCGTCGGATCTGCACGTCCACCCGGTTGGCATTGCCGTGGCGCACGGCGTTGGCCACCGCTTCGCGCAGGATCTGTTCAAATTCGTGCAAGGCCAGCAGCGGGACCAGCGGCAGGTCATCGCCTGTCGCCAGCACGCAATCGATCCCCCAGCGCGCCCCGCTGTCATCCAGTGTCCGGGCCAGTTCCAGCGCCAGGTTGCAATGGCGGTCCGGCTCATCCCGGTCGCGCAGTTGCAGGATCAGGCGCTGAACGTTGCGCTCTTCCTGTTCCAGCGAGCGTTGCAGCGCATCAAGATCCGGCCCGATCGCCCGCCCGCCCGACAGGGCCTGGCGCAGCGCCTCGATCCGGAAACTGGCCCCGGCCAGCGATTGCGCAACACTGTCGTGCAAGTCACGGGCCAGCGCATCGCGAATCCGGATCCGGTCAGCCTCACGCGTTACGACCATTGCGGCGCGGCGATCCAGCGCATGGCCAATTTCAATGCCCACCGCCCGCACCAGCCGCAAGTGATCGGCCACGACATCGTGAATGCCGGTCAGCAGCAGGAAACAGGTTCCGCCCTGCGTGGGCACGGTCACCAGGATGCCGCAGTTGGCGTGGAACCGGACGATCAGCGGATGAACCACCAGCCCCTTGCTCGCCGCGACCATGCCATCGTCCAGCAGGTATAGCTGGCGCTTGCGCGCGCGGTCGAACAGCACGGCGCCCGGCAGGGTATCGTCCGCTACGGAAAACTGGTCAGGACCCAAGCGGCCGTGCCATTCCTCCAGCGATCCGGCGCTCTGGACCCAGGCCCACGGCTCATCGTCGGGCACCCAGGCCAGGGCCGCGCCGGCTGCCTCGGACTGGCTGGCCGCAAATTCAAGCACGCGTCCAAAGGCCACGGGCAGGCCCCCTTCGTGCGACAGGTCCAGCCGCGGGGGGCGGTGCTTGCCGATCCGCTCACCCAGCCACATCACAAACCCCGCCAGGGCAACCATGCTGATAAGCTGCGGACCCAGCCACGCCGCAAAGCCCGGCGGCAAAGGCAGCAACACACAGGCCGCGGCATAGCCAGTCACCAGCACCAGCGCCGCCACCGCCGCGCCCCGGTGCGGACAGCACAGCGCCGCACTCAGCAGGATGAAGGCATATAGCGCCATGAAAACCCCCGCCGCGGCGGGCGGCGGCAGGCTGGGCAGAACCAATGCGGCAAACAGCATGGACCCATCCAGCAGCAGCGCGAACATGCGCAGGCGATGGGTCAGCCACCAGCTCCAATGGGTGATCGCCAGCAGCGCAATCGCCAGCAGAAGGTAGCCGCCGGCGAACATCCGCGCCGTGGCATCACCATGATACA
>JAYRDH010000015.1:0-50986 GCA_041909515.1 Novosphingobium sp.
CCCCAAACCCCTCCCCCACGGGGAGGGGCTTCAGGCATAAACAGGACAGGCCCTACCGCACCATGTGCGCATGGGTGATGGCTACCGCCAGCGCATCCGCCGCGTCGGCGCCGGCCAGTTTGACCCCCGGCAACAGCACTTTCAGCATCGCCTGAACCTGGGTCTTTTCCGCCGCGCCGGTGCCGACCACGGCTTTCTTGATCAGCCGCGTGGCATATTCCGCCACCGGCAATCCGGCGCGCGCGAGCGTCAGCAGGCAAACCCCGCGCGCCTGCCCCAGCTTGAGCGTGGACTGCGGGTTCTTGTTCATGAACACTTCCTCGACCGCGCTGGTATCGGGCCGGTAGCGCAGGATTACGTCGGTCAGCTCGCGGTCGAGTGTCACCAGCCGGTCCGGCAGCGCCATGCCCGCGTCGGTCTTGACCTGCCCGTTGGCGATGTGAGTCAGGCGGTTGCCGGACTTGGCGACGATGCCCCAGCCGGTGCAGGTCAGCGACGGGTCCAGCCCGATAATCAGCATGTCACAGCTTGAGGCCAAAGCGCGGGCCAACCTGCATCATCAGCAGGTACAGCGCGATGGTGAGCACACAGCCCGCCGCCAGCGCTGTCCAAAAGCCAAAACCGCTGCGCAGCAGCGCCGGGATCAGCAGGAACATCGGCAGCGAAGGCAACACGTACCAGAAGGTCGCTTCGGCATGGATCGCCATATTCTCTGCGTCCGGGCGCTGATGCCACAGCAGCATCATGCCCAGCACCGACACCAGCGGCAGCGACGCCACCAGCGCGCCCAACGTGGGCAGCCGCTTGCCGATTTCCGCGATCGCGACGATCAGCACGCCTGCCAGCAGTGCCTTGGCGATCAGCTGGAACATGTCAGCCCAGCTTCTCCATCACCGCGTCGGAGATTTCATAGTTGCCCCACACGGTCTGGACGTCATCATCGTCGTCCAGCACGTCGATCAGCTTGAGCAGGGTCTTGGCGGTGTCTTCATCGACCTCGACCTTCAGGCCCGGCTTCCATGCCAGCTTGACGCCTTCGGCTTCGCCCAGCACCTTTTCCAGCTCGCGCGCGACGGGGTGGAGGTTTTCAATCGCGACCCAGATCGCGTGGCTGTCGGCATCGCTTTCCACGTCGTCCGCGCCGGCCTCGATCGCGGCTTCAAGGACCTTGTCCTCATCGCCCACGGTGCCGGGGTATTCGATCAGGCCCAGCCGGTCGAACCCGTGGCTGACCGCGCCCGATGCGCCCAGGTTGCCGCCGTTCTTGGCAAAGGCGGTGCGCACGTTGGTGGCAGTGCGGTTGCGGTTGTCGGTCAGCGCTTCGACGATGAGGGCCACGCCGCCGGGGCCATAGCCTTCGTAGCGCACTTCTTCATAGTTTTCCCCGTCGCCCTTGCTTGCCTTTTCGATGGCGCGCTGGATGTTGTCCTTGGGCATCGACTGCGCCTTGGCGGCGTTAACGGCGGCGCGCAGGCGCGGGTTCATGTCCGGATCGGGCATGCCCATCTTGGCAGCCACGGTGATTTCGCGGGACAGCTTGGAAAACTGCGCCGAGCGCTTCTTATCCTGCGCACCCTTGCGGTGCATGATGTTCTTGAATTTGGAATGGCCTGCCATGGGAACGCCGTCAGCTAGGGGTGGATTTGGCCCGCCCCTAGCCGGTTCGGCGCGATCAGACAACCACGGCGGTGCCCGAACAGCTGACCATCAGCATCGAACCGTTGGCGCCCAGCACTTCATAGTCAATATCGACGCCGATCACGGCATTGCCGCCCAGCGCGGCGGCCTGGGCTTCCATTTCTTCCAGCGCCTGCTTGCGGGCGCGGGCCAGCACGTCTTCATAGCTGCCCGAACGACCGCCGACGATGTCGCGCACGCTGGCGAACAGGTCGCGGAAAATGTTCGCGCCAACGATCACTTCGCCGGTGACGATGCCGTAATACTTCTGGACCGGCAGGCCCTCGATCGCGTTGGTGGTGGTGGAAATCATCGCAGGCGGCTCCTCTCGTGGATCACGCCACCAAGATTAGGAGCCGCCCGGCGTATTTCCAGCGGTAATTATCAATCGAGGCCCAGCGCGGCTTTGTAAGTGTCGAGGATCATGTCCATTTCGCGGCGATCGTCGGGCTTCATCTTCCGCAGGCGGACGATCTGGCGCATGATCTTGGCGTCATAGCCCACCGCCTTGGCTTCGCCATAGACGTCCTTGATGTCGTCCTGAATGCCCTTCTTTTCCTCTTCCAGACGCTCGACGCGTTCGATCAGCAGGCGCAGGCGGTCGTCGGTATTTTCGGCCATCGGGAACTTCTCCGGAAATAAACAGCGGGTGAATCGGTTGCAGGCCCTCTAGCGAGGGGCAGGGCTTCGGGCAAAGCGGCGGCTGTGGAAATCCGGCGTCAGTGGTCGTTCAGCTTGAGGCTGGCTTCCATCCGGGCCAGCTGCTCCGCCGTCGCCTCGGTCTGGAAGCGCTCCTTCCACTCCGCAAACGGCATGCCGTGGATCACCGCCCGTGCGCCCGCCTTGTCATGGGGCGCACCGGCCTCCACGATCCAGTCGGCCAGGCAGTTGCGGCAAAAGCCGGACAGGCCCATCAGATCGATGTTCTGGGCATCGTGGCGGTGGCGCAAGTGCCGCACCAGACGGCGGAACGCGGCGGCGGCCACCGCATCGTCCAGCGCCTCCAGGGGGTCGCCGGGGGCCGCATTCGTATTTTCGGAACAGCTCATGGGGTAGGTCCTTGGGTTTTCAGGCGCGCTTTGCCATAGGGGCAGGCGATAACGGAAGGGAAGCATAGTGGCCAAGATCGATCAGCACGGCGCAGCGCAAAAGGGCGCGATGACCCGCGGACGCAAGGTCAAGATCCTGGCGACGCTTGGCCCGGCCAGCCGCTCGCCCGAAATGATCGAAAAGCTGCTGCGCGCCGGGGCCGATGCGTTCCGCGTGAACATGAGCCACGGTGACCATGAAACCCACGCCGAAACCATCGCCGCGATCCGCGCGGTGGAAAAGGCAATTGGCCGCCCGGTCGGCGTGCTGTGCGACCTGCAGGGGCCAAAGCTGCGCGTCGGCCAGTTCGCGGGCGGCAAGGCGGTGATCCGCCATGGCAGCCACTTCACGCTGGACCGCAACCCTGCCCCTGGCGACGAAACCCGCGTCTGCCTGCCCCACCCGGAACTGTTCGGCGTGCTGGAAAAGGGCCAGCGGCTGCTGATCGACGATGGCAAGCTGCGCCTGAAAGTGATCCGGGCCAGCGCGGACGCGATCCTGTGCTCGGCCGAAGTCGGCGGGGTTATTTCCGACCGCAAGGGCGTGAACGTGCCCGATGCCGTGGTGCCGGTGCCCGCGATGACCGAAAAGGACCGCCGCGACCTGGCCTTTGCCGTGCAGCACGGGGCGGACTGGATCGCGCTGTCGTTCGTCCAGCGACCCGAAGACGTGGCCGAGGCCCGCCGCCTGATGGGCGGGTACGGCGCGCTGATGGCCAAGATCGAAAAGCCCGCCGCGATCGACCGGCTGGACGAGATCATCGAGCTGGCCGACGGCATCATGGTCGCGCGCGGCGACCTGGGGGTGGAACTGAACCCCGAAGAAGTGCCGCCGCTGCAAAAAATGATCGTCGCCGCCACCCGCCGTTCCGGCAAGCCGGTGGTCGTCGCCACGCAGATGCTGGAATCGATGATCGAAAGCCCCGCCCCGACCCGCGCCGAAGTGTCGGACGTGGCGAACGCCGTGTATGACGGCGCGGACGCGGTGATGCTGTCCGCCGAAACCGCCAGCGGGGCCTGGCCGGTGGAGGCCGTGACGATCATGGACCGGATCGCCAGCCAGGTCGAACGCGACCCCGGCTATCGCCAGCAGGTCAGCTTTGCCCACGTCCTGCCCGATCCCACCACCGCCGATGCGCTGGCCGCAGCCTGCGCGTCGATCATCCAGACTGTGCCGATTTCGGGCGTGATCGTGTTCACCGGATCCGGCTCCACCGCCCGCCGCGTGGCCCGCGAACGCCCAGCCGCGCCGATGCTGGTGCTGACCCCGTCGCAAAAGATCGCGCGGCGCCTCGCCCTGCTGTGGGGCGCGCACGCCGTGACCACCAAGGACATCGGCAGCTTTGAAGAAATGATCGCCAAGGGCAAGCGCATGGCGCTGCGCCACGGGTTCGGGGTGGCGGGTTCCAAACTGGTGACGCTGGCCGGGGTTCCGTTCGGCACGCCGGGATCGACCAGCCTGCTGCACGTGGTAACCCTTAGCGGCGACGAGCTGAGCCGCCATGCCAACCAGTCGGCGGACTGATCCGGCGGCTTTCAAGCGGCTGAAAAGTGCGACATCCGTGCAACGCCTTGCCCAAAATGCGGTGAATCGAGCGGGCTGGGTCGATGGCGGGGGGCCAGGTGCCTCCCGGATCGCAAAGTCATGCTTTCCGTAGCGAAATCGGCCGCCCCCCACCCCGCCGAGGGCGGATCAGGAGCATCACGCGCACGCAATTATCTTCCGCGACCCCGTTGCAAACGCCCGGCGAAAGCCTAAGTGCTCCCCCGCTAAACACAAGCACAGGTCTTTCAGGGAGTTGATATGACCATGAATTATCAGGCGAAGCTGCTGCTCGCCGGAGCCAGCCTGCTGGCCTCCGCTATTGCCACCCCTGCCTTTGCGCAGGAACAGGAAGGCAGCGCGATCGACGTGCTGACCGCCGACATCATTGTTACCGCGACCAAGAAGAAGGACGTTGAAAACGTTCAGTCCGTGCCGCTCGCGGTTACGGCCTTCAGCCAGGGCAGCCTCGAAGCGATCAAGGTCCGCGACCTCCAGTCGCTGTCGTACAGCACCCCCAACGTGTCGCTCGACCAGGTCGGCACCTCGCGCGGGATGGCCAACTTCTCGATCCGTGGTCTGGGCGTCAACAGCTCGATCCCGTCGATCGACCCGACCGTCGGCGTGTTCGTCGATGGCGTGTACATGGGCGTGAACAACGGCCTGGTGTTCGACATGTTCGACCTCGGCTCGGTCGAAATCGCGCGCGGGCCGCAGGGCATCCTGTTTGGCCGCAACACCACGGGCGGCGCGGTGATCATCAACACCGGCGATCCGACCCCGGACTATCGCGGCAAGGTCAAGGTTTCGCTGGACGGTCCGGTTGACGGCGGCCGCGGCGCTGGCAACTTCTCGGTTTCGGGCGTTGTGTCCGGCCCGATCGTGACCGACAAGCTGAACTTCAAGTTCGGCGCCTACCTGAACAAGGACGGCGGCTACTTCAAGAACCTGTTCAACGGCGAAAACCACGGCGAAGCCAGCACCGAAATCGTGCGCGGCGCGCTGGAACTCCTGCCGACGGACACGGTCCGCATGGTCGGCAAGCTGGAATACTTCGCCTCGCGCGGGGACGGTCCGTCTGCCCAGAACCACGGCATCTACAAGCGCGATACCTTCGACTTCGCGATCGACAACCCCGGCTTCTACCGCAACAAGACGCTGTTCGGCAGCCACAAGACCGAAATCGAACTGGGCGAAGGCAAGCTGACGAACATCTTCGGCTGGCGCAATTACGACGCCTCGACCAGCGGCGACATCGATGCGACCGCCCGGTTCCTGTTCCACTCGACCACGCGGTTCAAGCAGGAACAGTTCTCGGACGAACTGCGCTACAACCACCGCTTCGGTCCGTTCGACCTGACCACCGGGGCCTTCTGGTTCACCCAGAAGCTGCGGTATGACGAACTGCGGTTCTACCCGACGTTCATCAGCCCGCTGACCCAGTATGGCGGCGGCGCACAGGACCACGACGTGCTGGGCCTGTTCGCTTCGGGTGACTTCGACGTCACCGACGCGCTGACCCTGACCGCCGGCGTTCGCTGGTCGAAGGAAACCAAGGATGTGGACATCACCTACATCCGTCCGCGCCCGGCGTGCTCGATCGTTGATGCCACCTGCCCGCAGACCGGCACGAACCCGATCATCCCGACTGAAAACAACGGCTTCTCGGACAAGAAGACCTGGGAAAGCTGGAGCCCGAAGCTGGGTGCGCAGTACAAGTTCAGCAACCGCGCGCAGGTCTATGCCAACTGGACCCGTGGCTTCCGTTCGGGCGGCTACAACTTCCGCGTGACCAACGCCAACGCGTTTGAACTGGTCGCCGCCACCCGCGGCTTCGCGTTCGACGAGGAACAGGTCGACAGCTATGAAATCGGCGCGAAGTTCCAGACGGACGATCGCAAGCTGACGCTGAACGCGGCGCTGTTCCGCACCGACGTTGGCAACATGCAGCGCGAAATCAACCAGGCTTCGACTTCGGGCGTTTCGCAGTCGATCTACAACACCGCCGACGCCAAGATCGAAGGCGCCGAGGCCGAAGTCCGCTTTGCCGCGACCAGCAACCTGCTGTTCACGGCCAATGTCGGCTACGTCAACGCGCGCTACAAGACGGTCAAGTTCGACCTGACCGACGACAACGTGGTGAACGCGGCTGACCTCGCCCTCGACCTGCCGCGTACGCCGAAGTGGACCTATGGCGCGAGCATCATCGCCGACTTCCCGGTTGGTGAAGGTGCAGTGACCGGCCGCGTGTCGTGGCAGCACCGCGACAAGTACGCCTACACCGACAGCAACTTCGGCTGGATCACGGCGTCGGACAACCTGGAAGCCAACCTGGCGTGGAAGAACGGCAGCGGTCTGACCGTGTCGATCTATGCCAAGAACCTGCTGGACGAAGTGCAGCATGGCGGCGACACCCAGCTGGGTACCGCGGCGCAGATCCCCGTGTTCGGTGGTCCGCTGTCGACCGGGGTTGATGTGCCGTTCGGCGCCAACCCGAAGGCCGGCACGTTCTCGCCGCTCAACAAGGGCCGCGTGCTGGGTATCGAAATCGGTTACGATTTCTAAGCCTTGCGGTAGCGCAAAAGAATGGGGCGGCTGGGCAACCAGCCGCCCCTTTTCGTTGGGCCCCGGTCTGTTGAGACAGGGCGGGAAAGGCTGGCGCCTACCCGCGCGCGCCGAACAGGGCGGAGCCGACGCGCACATGGGTCGCGCCCAGCATCACCGCCGTTTCGAAATCGTCGCTCATCCCCATGCTGCGCCCCGCCAGCCCATGGTCGCGCGCCAGCTTGTCGAGCAGGGCGAAGAACGGCGCGGCCTCGATTCCCGCCGGGGGCACGCACATCAGCCCGATCACCGGCAGGTCCGCCGCGCGGGCCTGATCGAGCAGCGCGGGCAGGTCGGCAATCGCGCAGCCGCCCTTCTGTTCTTCCGCGCCGATGTTGACCTGCACGAAGCACGGCACGCGCCGCCCGGCCTTGGCCATCGCCTTGCCCAGCGCGGTGACCAGCGAGGGGCGGTCGACCGAGTGGATGCAATCGAACAGCGCCACGGCCTCGTCCGCCTTGTTCGATTGCAGCTGGCCGACCAGATGCAGTTCAATATCCGGATGCGCGGCGCGCAGGACGGGCCACTTCTCGGCGGTTTCCTGCACCCGGTTTTCGCCGAACACGCGCTGTCCGGCGGCGATCAGCGGGGCAATCGCTTCGGCCGGATGCGTCTTGCTGACCGCGATCAGCGTGACCTCGCCGGGATCGCGGCGGGCGATCCGGGCGGCGTGGGCGATGCGGGTGCGAACTTCTTCGAGTGCCTGTTCCATGGCGCGCTGCTATAGCGAGCCGATGCCGCAGTGCCACCCCTTACCCACCGTCTGGCTGCTGACCGACGCGCGCAATGATACCGCGCTGGAGGACATCCTGCGCCGGTTGCCGCGCGGTAGCGGGCTGGTGTTCCGCCACTATCACCTGCCCCCCACAGAGCGCCACGCGCGGTTCGCGGCGCTGGCCCGGCTGGCGCGCGCGCGTGGCCACCGGGTTGTGCTGTCCGGTTCCCCGGCAGAGGCGCGGCGCTGGGGCGCGGACGGAGCCTATGGCGCGCCGGGGGCGCTGGCGCGCGGACCTGCCACCCTGCGGCTTGCGACCGCGCACTCGCTGCATGAACTGCGCGCCGCCCGCCGCGCTGATGCGGTGTTGCTCTCGCCGGTGTTCCCCACCCGCTCCCACCCCGGCGGAAAAGTGCTGGGGCCGCTGCGGTTCCGGCTGCTGGCCCGCCAGGCCGCCTGCCCGGTGATCGCGCTGGGGGGAATGAATCCGGCCACGGCAAAGCGCCTGAACTGGCCCCGCTGGGCCGCCATCGACGGGCTTTTGCGATAAAGCGACTCGCCAGATTCCCTAGGATTCTTGACGCGGAGTCACCCACAGGCGCATAACGCCGGTCCAGCGAAGGGGAGCATCATGGCAACACGGCCAGTTTCGGCAGGACAGCGCGGCGCGCGCGTCGATTGGCGCGCGGCGTTGAAGCGCAGCGTGCGGCGCAGCGCAGAGATCGCCGGATCGCTCGCCTTGCTGGCGGGAGTGGTGTTCCTGGCGCTCGCGCTGGTCAGCTATCACCAGACCGATCCCAGCACCTCGACCGCCGCGGGCGGAACGGTGGCGAACTGGATGGGCGTGGCCGGGGCCTGGGCGGCGGAACGCGCGCTGTTCCTGTTCGGGCCGGTTTCCGCGCTGTTCCTGCCGCTGCTCTATGTCTTTTCGCGCAAGCTGTGGCGCATGGTGGAGGAAGACGACGAAGGGGTGCCGCACGCCGATCACGCGTGGTGGCGGCCCATCGGCGTGCTGCTGTTCGCAATGACGCTGCTGGCCACCGTGCTGGCGCTGGGGTTTGGCCAGGTGCGCGGATCGCTGCCCGCTGGCCTTGGCGGGATTTCCGGGCTGCTGGGCGCCAGCGCGATCACGGCGCTGGCGCAGTTCCTGCCGGAAGCTGCGCGTGGCTGGGCGATTCTGGCGGCAGCGCTGCTGTGCCTGGGCGGCGGCGCGGTGCTGGCAGGCCGGGTCTTTGCGGTGGACTGGGGCAGCCTGTTCACCCTGCCCACCGCGCTGAAGCGTCGCCCGGCCCTGCCCGCCGCGATCGGCGCGGCGATCCCCGTGGCCCGCGAAAAGAAGCCGCGTGAAGAGCGCCCCGCGCCCACGCCGGAGCTGTCGGCCACCCCGCGCCGCGCACCGGAAATCACCGATCCGACCCGCGCGATCAAGCCCGCCCAGCTGACCTCCGCGTCGGCGCGGCAAGGCGATCTGTTCGACAGCTATGAACTGCCGGGGCTGGAACTGCTCCACGATCCGCCGCCCAATTCGCACCCCAAGATCGACAAGCTGGCGCTGGAACGCAACGCGCGGCTGCTGGAAACCGTGCTCGACGATTTCAACGTGAAGGGCGAAATCACCGCCGTGCGCACCGGCCCGGTCGTGACGATGTATGAACTGGAACCGGCCCCCGGCATCAAGGCCAGCCGCGTGATCGGGCTGGCCGACGATATCGCCCGCAACATGAGCGCGATTTCCGCGCGCGTGTCCTCCATTCCGGGCCGCACCGTGATGGGTATCGAACTGCCCAATGCCGACCGCCAGATGGTCAGCTTCAAGGAAATGGTGGCGAGTGAGGCCTTCGCCGGATCAAAGGGGATGCTGCCGATCATCCTGGGCAAGGACATCGCCGGGGAACCGGTGGTCGCGGACCTCGCGACGATGCCGCACTTGCTGGTCGCCGGGACCACCGGGTCGGGCAAGTCGGTCGGCCTCAACACCATCCTGCTCTCGCTGCTTTACCGCCTGACGCCCGCGCAGTGCCGCCTGATCCTGGTCGACCCCAAAGTGCTGGAACTCAAGTCCTACGACGACATTCCGCACCTCCTCTCCCCCGTGGTGACCGAACCGGCCAAGGCCGTGCGCGCACTGAAATGGGCGGTTGAGGAAATGGAGCGCCGCTATCGCCAGATGAGCGAGTTGTCGGTCCGCAACCTCGCCGGCTTCAACGACAAGGTCCGCACCGCCGCTGCCAAGGGCAAGCCGCTGGGCCGCCGCATCCAGATCGGGTTCGATCCCGACACGGGCGAGGAACTGTTCGAGGAACAGCAGCTCGATTACCAGCCGCTGCCGCAGATCGTGGTGATCGTCGACGAGCTGGCCGACCTGATGGTCACCGTCGGCAAGGAAATCGAAGTGCTGATCCAGCGCCTGTCGCAAAAGAGCCGCGCGGCGGGCATCCACCTGATCATGGCCACACAGCGCCCCTCGGTCGACGTCATCACCGGCGTGATCAAGGCCAACCTGCCGACCCGCATCAGCTTTGCCGTCACCAGCCGGATCGACAGCCGCACCATCCTGGGTGAACAGGGCGCGGAGCAACTGCTGGGCAAGGGCGACATGCTCTACAAGCCCAACACAGACCCGGTGAAGCGCGTTCACGGCCCGTTCGTGTCGGACGAGGAAGTGGAACGGGTGGCCGATTACTGGCGCGGTCAGGGCAGCCCGGAATACGTCGATTCGGTCACCGAGGAACCGGAAGACGGCGGGTTCGGCTTCGACGACCTCGACGCGACCGCCTCCGACAACCCGGACGAGCGCAAGTACCGGCAGGCCTGCCAGATCGTGTTCGAAAGCCAGAAGGCTTCGGCCAGCTGGCTCCAGCGGCAGCTGGGCGTGGGCTACAACACGGCGGCGAAGTGGGTGGAACGGATGGAAGCGGACGGCTTCGTCGGCCCCGCCAACCATGTCGGCCGCCGCGACATCTACCGCGACCGCGACGGAAATCCGCTCTAGACCGCTGCGTCAAGCACTCCGGCAGGTCAGCGCCAGCACCTCACGCGCGGCGCCCAGCCGCACCAGCAGATCGGCGCGGGGCGGCATTTCGGCCAGGATGTGGCGGGTCAGCCGCTCATAATGGGCAATGAACCGTGTGACCTGATCGGGCGTCATCACGCCCGCCGCAGCCGGACCTGATCGCGCGCGCAATTCGGCCTCCTGCTGTTCGCGCCAGCGGGCCACCACGTCCCACCCCGGCGCGGCCAGCAGCACCAACGCGTCCAGCCGGGCAAACAACCGCTGGTATTCCCCGGCGAGCGCGGCGTTGACATGGCCGCGCCAGATCCCGTCGGGATCTTCCCGCGCCTCAAGCGCGTTGACCGGATCGGCCAGCGCCGCCGCAGCTTGCGGCCGTGCGCCCACACACCAGCCTTCCAGCAGCAGCACCCGCGTATCCGCTGCCGCAACCGGCCAGTCGCGTGCATCGGCGCGATCGTCAGCGGCCTTGTCGAACCGGGGGAGCGCGGCCGCTTTCCCCTGCTCCAGCGCCGCGACCACCGCCAACCCCAGCGCGATGTCATGCGTTCCCGGCACGCCGCGCGTCGCCAGCAGCGGATGAACCTGCGCCGCCAGCCCCCGCCGTTCGCTGCGCGTCAGGTACAGATCGTCCAGCGACAGCACCGCCGTGGGCAGACCGCCATCCTCCAGCGCCCCGGCCAGCGCCGCAACCAGCGTGGATTTACCCGCCCCTTGCGCCCCGCACAGACCGATCACCGTCAGTCCCACCCCGGCCCGCTGCTGAACCCCGGCCCGCTGCCGAACCAGCGCCAGCAGCGCCTTCAGCAATCGCGGATCGGGAACGACCGGTCCGTCAGCCACTCCGGTGGTCAGCTTGCGCGCGCTCATGGGGTGGAGCCTATCGCTGGCCATCGCATCCAGCAACCTTGCATCCAACCGGTTGCAGTTGTAACGATATTACCCGAAGGAGATCGGTTCATGCGCGTTGGCACCGTCAGGGAAGTGAAGAACCACGAATACCGCGTCGGGCTGACGCCGGAAAGCGTGCGGGAACTGGCCGCGCATGGGCATGAGGTCTGGGTCGAAACTGGCGCGGGCCAAGGGATCGGTGCAACGGATGCCGATTACCGCACCGCCGGAGCGGTCATCAAGGATGCCGCCGCAGAGGTTTTCGCGGGCTGCGAAATGATCGTGAAGGTCAAGGAACCGCAAGCCGCCGAGCGCGCGCTGCTGCGCGAAGGCCAGATCCTCTACACTTACTTGCACCTCGCCCCCGATCCGGAGCAAACCGCCGATCTGGTGAAGTCCGGCGTCACGGCCATCGCCTATGAAACGGTGACCGGCCCCGGCAACACCCTGCCGCTGCTCAAACCGATGAGCCAGGTGGCGGGCCGGATGAGCATTCAGGCGGGCGCGACCGCGCTGGAAAAGGCGCATGGCGGGCGCGGGGTGCTGCTGGGCGGCGTGCCGGGGGTGCTGCCGGGCCGGGTGCTGGTGATCGGCGGCGGCGTGGTGGGGTTCAACGCCGCGCAGATGGCGGTCGGCCTGGGCGCGGACGTCACCATTCTGGACCGCGATCCCGAAGTGCTGGAGCGCCTTGGCATCCACTTCGAAAGCCGCGCCAAGACCCGCTTTTCCAACCGCGCCAATATCGAACAGATAATCTGCGAGGCTGACCTCGTGATCGGCGCGGTGCTGATCCCCGGTGCCGCCGCGCCCAAGCTGGTCACGCGCGACATGCTGAAATGCATGAAGCCGGGTGCGGTGCTGGTCGATGTCGCGATTGATCAGGGCGGCTGCTTCGAAACAAGCCACGCCACCACCCATGCCGATCCGACGTATGTGGTGGACGGCGTGGTGCATTATTGCGTCGCCAACATGCCCGGCGCAGTCGCGCGGACCAGCACCTATGCGCTGAACAACGTCACCCTGCCCCACGCCCTGTGCATCGCGGACCTTGGCTGGAAGGCCGCACTGAAAGCCAATCCGCATCTGGCGAACGGGCTGAACGTCCATGCGGGCAAGGTCACGTATGAGGCCGTGGCGCGCGAACTGGGCTATGCCTACGTGCCGGTTGCGGACGTGCTGGGGTAAGCGCTTTTCGCCTCCTGACCAATACCCCGTCACCCTGAACCTGTTTCAGGGTCCATTTCTCAGGCGAGCGCCGACGCTTCGTGCAACAACCGGACGGCGGCACGGCGCCTCTCTCGGATGGCCCTGCGCTGGCGGCACGATGGACCCTGAAACAAGTTCAGGGTGACGAATTCGGAAGGTTGAGGCGCGGCCTACCCTTCATCCCCGAACGGGCGGAACGGCTCGGCCACGTCCTTCGGCACCCGCACGATCCGCCCCGCCGCGCGGTCGATGATCGCCCAGGTGGTTTTCGCGCTGACCAGCACCTTGCCGCCCGCGTTCCGGAAATCGACCCGTCGGTCAAACCGCGCCCCGGTCGGCCCTTCGGGAATGAAAGTCTCCCCCGTCACGCTCTCGCCAAGGCCGATATTGCCGCGATAGTCGATCTCGTGCCGGGTCACGACCCAGACGTATTGCGCCTGATGCTCCGGCGCTGCGACAGCGCTCCAATGCGCGGTGGCCAGTTGCTGGATCCAGTCGACCCAGACCGCGTTGTTGACGTGGCCCAGCTCGTCGATGTGCTCCGGTCCGGCGGTGAAGGTCTGCGTGTGGCGGTTGGTCACGGCCAGATCTTTCTCGAAGCCACCACCCCCCAACCCCCTCCTCTGAAGAGGAGGGGGAGCCTGTGAGGATTGCCCCCTCCTCTGAAAAGGAGGAAGGGCAGGGCCATTCCAATCAATGCCCCCTCCTCTTCAGAGGAGGGGGTTGGGGGTGGTGGCGGCAAAGCGCTCACCCTTCCACTCCAAGCTGCCACAGGATGAAGGCGAACTCTTCCGCCGTTTCCTTCAGGCTTTCGAACCGGCCCGATTTGCCGCCGTGGCCTGCGCCCATGTTGGTCTTGAGCAGCAATTCGTTGCTGTCGGTCTTCAATTCCCGCAGCTTGGCCACCCACTTGGCCGGTTCCCAATAGGTCACGCGCGGATCGTTGAGGCCCGCCGTCACCAGCAGCGGCGGGTAATCCTGCGCGCGGACCTGATCGTAGGGGCTGTAGGACCGGATCAGCTCGAACGCGGCCTTGTCCTCGATCGGGTTGCCCCATTCGGGCCACTCGCCCGGCGTCAGCGGCAGGGTGGGGTCGAGCATCGTCGCCAGCACATCCACGAACGGCACGTGCGCCGCGACCGCGCCCCACAGGCCGGGGTCGGAATTGATTACCGCGCCCATCAGTTCGCCGCCCGCCGATCCGCCGGAAATGCTGATCCTGCCCGGCTGCGTCAGCCCGCGTTCGATCAGGCCTTTGGCGACATCGACGAAATCGGTGAACGTATTCGTGCGCCGCTCCAGCTTGCCCGCCT
Source organism: Novosphingobium sp. (assembly GCA_041909515.1). Classification (GTDB taxonomy): domain Bacteria; phylum Pseudomonadota; class Alphaproteobacteria; order Sphingomonadales; family Sphingomonadaceae; genus Novosphingobium. The sequence goes on from JAYRDH010000015.1 coordinate 14,048, forward strand.
TGTACCACGCCCGGCCCAGATCATCGCCGCCCCGGATATGGGCGATGGCATAAGCAAAGCCCCGGTCGACCAGACTGAGCCGGGTGGTCGAAAACCCCGGCTCGATCGCAATGCCATAAGCGCCATAGCCATAGAGGTGCAGCGGCCCCGCGCCGGTGCGGTCGCGCCGCATCACCACGCTGACCGGGATCGGTGTGCCATCGCGCGCGGGGATTTCCAGCCGCTCGGTCACGTAAAGCGAGGCGTCATAGCCGCTGGGAATTTCCTGCACTTTCAGCGTGGTCAGCGTGCGTGCGGCGACCGAATAGTCCAGCACGCTCGCCGGGCTGACCATGCTTTCATACGACAGCCGCAGCGTATCGACCGCCCATTCCGGGTTGTCACCAAGGCCAGCGGAATAGCTTGCCTCCGGAAACACAATCGGTTCGACGCGGGCCGGATCGTCGTAGTAGCGCACCTCGATCTGATCCAGTCCCGCGCGGCGGCCTTCAATCACGTAAAAGTCGCGAAACAGGTCAAACCCGGTCAGGTAGAACGCATCCGACCCTTCGATCAGCGTCGTCCAGTTGCCGGGATCGGCCAGCGGCGCGGTGGCGAGGCGGAAGTTCTCGTGCGTGTCGTTGGCGTGGACGAACAGCGTGTCCCCGCGCAAGTCGACGTCATATTCGACCCCGGTCTGGCGCGGTTTGACCAGGATCGGCGTGGCCAGCGGATCAGCGGCGGGGACCAGCCGCACTTCGCTCGTTTCATGGTCGCTGCTGCCGATCAGCAACCATTCCTCGTTGGCCGACAGCGAGGAGCCGACGCGAAAGCCCTCGTCATCCTCGTGGTACAGTTCAATGTCGGCATCCAGCGGCTGGCCCAGCCAGTGCAGCCGGGCGTTGTCGGTGCGCCACTGTTCGTTGGCGAGGGAGTAAACCAGCCCCTTGTCCCCGGCGACCCAGACAAGGCTGGACAGCGTGCCGGGGATCTCGTCCGGCAGCAGTTCGCCCGTCGCCAGATCCTTGATCCGCGCGGTGAAGCGTTCGGAGCCGTTATCGTCGATGGCATAGGCCAGCAGCCGCCCATTGGCGGATACCGACAGCGCGCCCAGCCGGAAATATTCGTGGCCCTCGGCCAGCGCGACTTCATCGAGAATCAGCTCGTCCGCGCCGCCAGATACCGGCCTGCGCCACCATTTCTTGTATTCCGCGCCTTCCTCGAACTCGATCCAGTAGAGGTAATCGCCGTCCTTCTGCGGGACCGACTTATCCGCTTCCTTGATCCGCGCGCGCATTTCCTTGAACAATGCGTCGATCCGGCCCTGCTGGCCCGCCATGCGCTGCTCGAACCACGCGTTTTCGGCCTTGAGGTGGTCCAGCACCGCCTTGTCGGTCACTTCGGGATAGCCGGGATCGCGCAGCCAGGCGTAGTCATCGGTCACGGTGATCCCGTGGTGCGTAGTGCTGGCGGGGATCTTGGCGGCCGCGGGGGGCGTGGTAGATTCGGTCATTCCCCTTAACTAGGCGATTGTGGCGACATGAAAAGCGGGGCATCCCGCAATCCGGCAACAATGGGAGAATTGGGGTGCGAACAATTGCGGCGGCGCTGGCTATCGGGGGGCTGACGTTCTGGGGCCTGACGTTCTGGGCGCTGGGCGCGCAGCCAGCCCTTGCACAAGCCGCGACACCGCCTGCCGAACCCTTTCGCGCCATCTACATCACCGGCTTTGCCGGATCCGCCCCACAGTGGGAAGAGCCCAGCGGCAGCGTGATCCGCCGGGCCGCCGCGACGGGCGATATCACCACCTGGCTGCGCGAAACCGATGCGCCCATCGCGCTGTGGCGGCAGGGCGAACAGCCCGGAAGTGCCTCGTTCGTGCTGGATGTCAGCGCAGATGGCCGCGCGTCCGCCTGTACCATCGAACCCCGCCGGGTGGCCGCTGGGCCGGAATGGGCCGCCAGCCTGTGCCCGATCCTGCTGGAACGCGCCCGCCTGCTGCCCGCCCTGAAACTGGACGGCAGCCGGGCGGCGGACAAGTTCATTGTCAGCATCGCGTTCCAGGTCACGAGATTTCGCCAACCCGATAACGCCCCGCTGATCCGCAGTCAGGGCTTGTCACCTGCTCCGCCGCCGCCATCGGACTTCAACCCGCAACTGAAATCATGGCCGCCGTCATCCTATTGGGTGCGGGCGGTTGCCAACGCGCCAGCGTTCAAGCTGGCGCCCGAAGCGCCCGGCGGCGCGGCGTTGACTGGTCCGGTAACCGGGCTGGTCGTGGCCGATCCCAAAAGCGGCGACCTGCCCTGCCGGGTGGTGCGATCATCGGGCGACCCTGCGCTGGACGAGCAGGCCTGCAACTACGCGGTCAAGAAGCTGAAGCCGAAATGGGCCAATATGGTGCGCATCCCCGTCCGCCGCTATCCGCTGCTGCTGGCCCCTGCTGGCAGGGCGTTCCGCGCCCTCCAGCCGCGCGCCGATGCAGCCCGCAACTTGCAGATCGACCCCGCTACGTACCAAGCCGCAGCGGCGGCCTGGCAGACCCGGTCAGCAGGTGCACACCGCGTGGCCGTGGCAGGCCCGGTCGATCCGTCCGGCCAGCCCAGCGGCTGCCGGATCGCCGAAACATCCGGCAACGATGCCGCCGACCTGGCTGCCTGCCGCCTGTTTCTGGACACGGTGCGGTATGCCCCGGCCACTGATGTTTTCGGCCAGCCCCGCGCCGGGCGGGATTACCTGAAGTTCAATTTCACCGTGCCCGCCGGGTAACTCGCCAAAGCGGAAGGGCTGCACTATATCGGGGGCATGACTGAAACACTCGCGCCTGAACGCCCCGCCGCCACGCTCCACGATACCCGCCTGACCGCCCTGCGCGCCGAACTCGCCGCGCGCGGGCTGGACGGCTTTGTCGTGCCGATTTCCGATGAGCACATGAGCGAATATGTCGGCGGCTATGCCCAGCGGCTGGGCTGGCTGACCGGCTTTGGCGGATCGGCTGGCACGGCGGCCGTGCTGGCGGACCGGGCGGCGATCTTCGTCGATGGGCGCTATACCATTCAGGTGCGCGAGCAGGTTGACGGGCGGCTTTACGAATACCAGTCCGTCCCCGCGACCAGCGTTGCCGCGTGGCTGGGCGAGCACACGCCCGCTGGCGGCAGGATCGGCTATGACGCGTGGTTGCATGGCAAGCCGTGGGTCGATGCCGCCGCCAAGGCGCTGGCGGCAAAGGGCGCGGAGCTGGTGGCCGTGGACAGCAACCCGATCGACGCCGTCTGGGCCGACCGGCCCGCGCCCTCGCTCGCCCCCGCGATCGTCCACACCACGCAGCACGCCGGTCTGGCCAGCGAGGCCAAGCGCGCGATGGTGGCCGAATGGCTGACCGAGCGCGCCCTGGACGCAGCGGTGATTTCCGCGCTCGACGGGGTGGCCTGGCTGCTCAACATTCGCGGCGCGGACGTGGACCGCACGCCGGTGGCGCTGTCGTTCGTGCTGGCCCATGCCGATGGCACCGCCGATCTGTTCATCGCCGAAGACAAGGTCACGCCGGACCTGCGCGCCCATCTGGGCAACGCCGTCACCATCCGCCCGCGCGAGGCGTTCGTGCCGCAGTTGCAGGCGCTGGGCGGCAAGCGGGTGGCGGTCGATCCCGAACGCTCGGTCCACGCGATCTTCGCCGCGCTGGAAGGGGCGGGGGCGAGCGTCGTTGAACTGACCGATCCCACCGTGCTGCCCAAGGCGGTCAAGAACCCCGCCGAACAGGCCGGCCAGCGCGCCGCGCAGGTCCGCGACGGCGCGGCGATTGCTCGGTTCCTGCACTGGCTGTCACTCGAAGGCCCCAAGGGCACCGAAACCGAGTTGTCCGCCGCCGCGCGCCTGCAAGCCTTCCGTGAGGATACCGGCCTGCTGCGCGATCTGTCGTTCGACACCATTTCCGGCGCCGGCCCGAACGCGGCGATCCCGCATTACCGGGTGTGCGAGGAATCGAACCGCGGAATCGAGCCCAACAGCATCTATCTGGTCGATTCCGGCGGGCAATATACCGATGGCACCACCGACATCACCCGCACCGTCTGGATCGGCCCCGGCGAACCGACGGCGGAGCACAAGGACCGCTTCACCCGCGTCCTCAAAGGCCACATCACACTGGCACTGGCCGTGTTTCCCAAGGGCACCGTGGGCAGCCAGCTGGACAGCTTCGCGCGAATGCACTTGTGGGCGGCGGGCCTCGATTACGCCCACGGCACCGGCCACGGCGTCGGCAGCTTCCTGTCGGTCCACGAAGGGCCGCAGCGGATTGCCAAGGCGCAGGGCGGGCAGGCCGGGACGGGGCAGGAATTGCTGGCGGGCATGATCCTCTCGAACGAGCCGGGCTATTACAAGGCGGGCGATTTCGGCATCCGCACCGAGAACCTGGTGCTGGTCGAACCGCGCGACATTCCGGGCATGGAGGGCGAATATTTCGGGTTCGAAACGCTGACGTTTGCGCCGATTGACCGCACGCTGGTCGATTGCGCGCTGCTGACCCGCGACGAGGTGACCTGGTGGAATGACTATCACGCCAAGGTGGAAGCGATTCTGGCCCCGCAGCTGTCCGGCGCGGCGCTGGACTGGCTGAAAGCGGCCTGCGCGCCGCTGTGAAAGGGGGCTGGCTTTCAACCGGATGAACAACCCCGCGCACCTGTGACAATTGGCGACAAAACACCGCCGGTTCGGCATATTCGCGCGACAAGGCAGGTCTAGACACAAGACCATGAAGTCGCGGGGTTCCCCGGTTCCCCCTCCCCCCTCCCTTCCGGGGCCCGCGGCTTCAACCTTTTGATGGATGGGATTTGTTATGATCAAGAAAGCAATGCTGGGCGTTTCGGTTGCCCTGCTCGCCGTCAGCGGCGCCGCGATGGCCAGCCACCACGGCCCCGGCCATGGCGACCCGATGGGCGACAAGACCGTGACCCGCGCCGAAGCGCAGACCCGCGCCGCCGCGATGTTCACCAGGATGGACGTCAACAAGGACGGCAAGATCGACGCCGGTGACCGTGAAGCCCGCCGGATGGCCCGCTTTGACGATGCCGACGCCAACAAGGACGGTTCGGTTTCGCGCGACGAATTCACCGCCGCTCGCAAGGCTGCCGGTGAACGCCGCGCCGAATGGAAGGAAAAGGCCAAGGGCGAACGCGCAGAGCGCGGCGAACACGGCAAGCGCATGGGCGGCCACGGTCGCGGCATGAAGGGCGGCATGATGATGCTGGCCATGGCCGACACCAACAAGGACAAGGCCGTCAGCAAGGACGAGTTCCTGGCTGCCCACGCCAAGCACTTTGACACGACCGATGCCAACAAGGACGGCTCGCTGACCCCGGATGAGCGCAATGCGGCCCAGGCCAAGATGCGTGAACACATGAAGTCGATGCGCGGCAAGGGTGCCCCCACCCCGCCGCCCGCCGGCTGATGACCCGGCGCGGAGCTTGCTGCCCCCATGCCTGACACCGCGCCAATCCGCCTGCTGCTCGTCGATGACGAACCAGGCCTGCGTGAACCCCTGGCCGAGTACCTCTCGCGCCAGGGGTTTGCCGTTACCCAGGCGGCCAGCGCCGCCGAAGCGCGCAGCATCCTGCGCGACGATGCGCCCGATCTGGTGCTGCTGGACATCATGATGCCGGGTGAGGACGGACTATCCCTGTGCCGCCACTTGTCCGAAGCCCGCGCGATTCCCACCATCCTGCTGACCGCCAAGGGCGAGGCGATGGACCGGATCATCGGGCTGGAAATCGGCGCCGACGATTACGTGGTGAAACCGTTTGAACCACGTGAACTGGTCGCCCGGATCCGTTCGGTCCTGCGCCGCGCGGCCAAGGGCGGCGGCAATGGCACGGCGGTCGAGGACGAGTTGTTCGAATTCGAAGGCTGGCAGCTCGATCCGCTCAAGCGCCGATTGACCTCGCCCGAAGGCGCGCTGGTCAGCATTTCCTCGGTCGAATTCCGCCTCCTGATGGCGTTCCTTGAACACCCCCGGCAAGTGCTGGACCGCGACCGGCTGCTCGACATGGTGCAGGGGCGCGAGGCGCACCTGTTTGACCGCGCGGTCGACAATCAGGTCAGCCGTCTGCGCCGCAAGATCGAAGTGGACAGCCGCAACCCGACCATGATCCAGACCGTGTGGGGCGGCGGCTATATGCTCGCCGCTGATGTGCGCCGGACCAAGGCGCCCGCGTGAAGCTGTCCCGCATGTGGCCCCGCAGCCTGCAAGGGCAGCTGTTGCTGGGCATCGCGCTGGCGGTGCTGCTGGCGCAGGGGATCAGCGCCGCGCTGCTGTGGCGCGCGCAGGTTGAGCGCCGCGAAGCCGCGCTGATCCACACCGCCGCCATCCGCATCGTCACCGCCAACCGCGAGGCGACGGAAGAGCAGATCGAGCGCCGGCGTCCCGGCTCGCGCCTGCTTGCCGCCGCGCGGCAGCTGCGGATCGAACGGCCGGATGCCTCACCGCTGCGCCCCGGTGACGCCCGCGAACATGAGGCCGAGGAAGAACTGGCGGAAATCCTGACCAACCAGGGCATGGAAATTGCGAGCGCCGTCGTCGTGCACCGCCCGCTGGGCGATGCCCCCCGCCTGGCCGGAAAGCTCGCCCGGCAGGCGGCGCTACTGGGCGAACACGGCCGGCCCCAGCCCGATCACCTGCTGATCGCTGCCGTGGAACTGAAGGCGGGCGGCTGGCTGCTGGTGCGCGTCCCCGTGCCCAAGGGTGATCCGGCGATCATGGCCTCGTTCATCGGCCAGACCCTGCTGCTGTTCGCACTGCTGGTCGGCGCGATTGCGCTGATCGTGGGCCGGATCACCCGCCCACTGGCGGCGCTGACCCGGCGGCTGGAACGCTTTGCCGCGACCCGCGCGGTCGATGGCCAGATGCCGCCCGAAGGTCCGGACGATATCCGCCGCCTGATCGTGGCGCACAACGCGATGGAAGGGCGGATCGCCGCGCTGCTCGATGAAAAGGACGTCATGCTGGGCGCCATCGGGCATGACCTGAAAACGCCCCTCACCGCCCTGCGCGTGCGGATCGAAAGCGTCGAAGACGAAACCGAGCGCGCCAAGATGGCCGCGACGATCGAGGACATCGTCCGCAGCCTCGATGATATCCTCTCGCTCGCCCGCGTCGGCCGCCCCAGCGACCCGCGCGAGCCGACCGAGCTGTCCGCCCTCGTCGCCAACATTGCCGAGGAATTCGAGGACATGGGCGAGCCGGTCAGCTTTGCCCCGTCCGAACGGATCGTCGTACCGCTGCGCACCACCTGGCTGCGCCGCGCGCTGCGCAATCTGGTCAGCAACGCCCTGCGCTATGGCCAGACCGCGCGCATCACCCTCACCCGCGAAAACGGCTTTGCGGTGATCCGGGTGGAAGACGACGGCCCCGGCATTCCCGACGCCGATCTGGAACGGATGCTGGAACCCTTCACCCGCGGCGATCCGTCCCGCAACAGCGTAACCGGCGGCGCAGGCCTTGGCCTCACCCTCGCGCGCGCCATCGCCGAACAACACGGCGGCAGCCTGCGCCTCGCCAACCGGCAGGGCGCGGCGGGCGGGGTCAGCGGGCTGATCGCGACGTTGATGCTGCCGCTGGGTTAGGAACCTGATTCCATCTTGTTTTTATTGACAAAGCAGGTCCGGATGATCGTTTCCGCAGCTATGCGCCTGAGGTCCCTCAACGGCTCAGGTCCGTCGTCATAGGAACCGCTGATATCCCCAGACCAAACTTTCGCAGCAATGGCGGCAGGTCGAATAGCGAGTTCGGACACCAGAGCTGTGATAGTTAAAACCGACCTCATTATAAATATCGCCCTAGGGGTTTTAAGCGGCTCTGATTCAGATTCCTCCATAGCCTTCAAGACCGACACTTCAATGTGGTCCATCGACGAAAGCCATCCTTGAATCTTGCTATCTTCAAAGCCATTCACGTCGGCGTGATGAGCAAACCGGTTTCGAATACTCTTCATTAAGCGGAGATGCTTAGCGATTTCGGGTCTTATCCACGCAAGAAGTTCTAATATGGTGATGCGATCATTAGCCGTAGCCAAAACGCCATTCCCCGAAGCTACTTCCTCCCATCCACCCTTTACTTTCCCGATCATATAGTGCTTCAGCGAGACAAGCATAAGATCTTCAGACAATGCGAACATTAAAATAGCAAGAGATCGATCACTTTCGAAATCAATTATACTAAAAACACGCCTCAGTCGATTAAGTTGGAAATCGTAATCTTCCATATGCTTCAAAGCGGACTGGATCGCGAATTTATAAATAGCGCCAGCAACACGCTGCTCAACATCATGGCCGCTCATATGCTTGGTTTTATCCAAATTTTATTCACCCCGTCTCCGCCAAATCAGCCCGAACAGGCCGCGCAGAGGCCGCGCAGTTCCACCACCGGGCGGATATCGGCAAAGCCCGCCTGCTTTGCCGCGCTGACCAGTGCGCCGGTCAGGCGGTCGTCGTCGATGTGGAGCGCCTGACCGCAAGCGTCGCAGATCAGGAAGATGCAGTCGTGGCGGCAGCCGGGGTGGGGGTTGGCGATGTAGGCATTGGCGCTTTCCACCCGCCGGGCCAGGTTGGCTTTCACGAACAGGTCAAGGATGCGGTAGACGCTGTTGGCGGCGACCCGCTTGCCGCGCGCTTTGGACACCCCTTCGGCGATGTCATAGGCGGATGCGGGGCGGTCTTGCGCGGCCAGCACCTGGAACACTTCGGCGCGCATTTCCGTCCACTGCTCACCCGCCGCCACCAGCGCGCGCTGTGCGGCGTCGATCAGGCTTTCGCCCGAATGTTCGTGATGGTGGTGCTGATGCATCGCGGTCATAGCGATGGCTATAGGACGAAGGCGCAGCGGCGGCAATCAGTGCCGCCAGGACCAGTGCAGATCAGCGCGTCCGGTCCGGATGGGCTGGGGCCGCTTCGGCCGCCGGGATCATCTGCTGCGCCAGGCTGGTGCCGCCTTGCAGCCCCACCGCGCCGACGAGGCCGAGGGCGCCCAGCACGAAGCCGATGGCGAATGAACGGTAAAGATCCGGCTTGAAAAGACCCATCGGTAACGGCTTGCTCTGCTGTTTACTTTTGCTGCGGCTGCTCTGCCGATTTTCCGGTTACCGTCGAGTGAACAAGCGCCGGTTTTGCGCCGCAACACGCCCAAGCGAAGGATCGCTGCGACGAGTTGCGGCGTAGGGATTTTTCCGCAGGCGGATCAGTGGCGGAAGTGGCGCATTCCGGTGAACACCATGGCGAGTCCCGCCGCATCCGCCGCCGCGATCACTTCGTCATCACGAATCGAACCGCCCGGCTGGATCACCGCCGTCGCGCCCGCTTCGGCGGCAGCCAGCAGGCCATCGGCGAACGGGAAGAACGCGTCCGATGCCACCGCGCTGCCGACGGTGCGGGCCGAGGCCCAGCCGAACTTTTCCGCGGCCTCTGCCGCCTTCATCGCCGCGATGCGCGACGAATCGCGGCGGTTCATCTGGCCCGCGCCGATCCCGGCAGTGACGCCGTCCTTGGCATAGACGATGGCGTTGGACTTCACATGGCGGGCGACCGTCCAGGCGAAGAAGCAGTCCTTCAGTTCCTGCTCGGTCGGCGCGCGCTTGGTCACGATCTTGAGGTCGTCCAGCGTGATCGCGCCGTTATCGCGGCTCTGCACCAGCAGCCCGCCGGTGATCGGCTTGACGTTCAGCCCGCCCCGGCGCGGATCGGGCAGATCGCCGGTCAGCAGCAGGCGCAGGTTCTTCTTCTTGGCAAAGGCCGCGCGGGCGGCGTCATCGGCGCCCGGTGCAACGACGACTTCGGTGAAGATTTCGCAGATCGCCTCAGCCGTCGGGCCGTCGAGCGGCACGTTGGTGGCCACGATCCCGCCAAAGGCCGACACATCATCACACGCCAGCGCGCCCTGCCAGGCTTCGAGCAAGGTCGATGCCTGCGCCACACCGCAGGGGTTGGCGTGCTTGACGATCACCACCGCCGGAGCCTGCCCACGGAATTCCGCCGCCAGTTCGAACGCGGCGTCGGCGTCGTTGTAGTTGTTGTAGGACAGCTCCTTGCCCTGCACCTGCTGCCCTTGCGCGATCCCCCGGATGTGCGGGCCATTGGGGATGTAGAGCGCGGCCTGCTGGTGCGGGTTTTCACCATAGCGCAGCGTTTCGCGGCGGGTGCCGGTGACAGCCAGCATTTCGGGGAACTGTTCCTGCTGGTCGGCAAAGGCGAACCACTGGCTGATCATGCTGTCATAAGCGGCGGTCGCGGCATAGGCGCGCGCGGCCATCAGCTTGCGGAACGGCAGGCGGGTCGCGCCATCGGTTTCCGCCAGTTCGGCCAGCAGCCCGGCATAGTCGGCCGGGTTGGTCAGGATCGTGACATAGGCGTGGTTCTTCGCCGCCGAGCGCACCATCGAGGGGCCGCCGATGTCGATGTTCTCGATGATTTCGTCGCGGTCCGCGCCCTTGGCCACGGTCGCTTCGAACGGATAGAGATTGACCACCACCAGATCGATTGCCCCGATTTCATGTTCCGCCATCGCGGCGGCGTGTTCGGGATTGTCGCGCACCGCCAGCAGCCCGCCGTGGACCTTGGGGTGCAGCGTCTTGACCCGCCCGTCCATCATTTCGGGAAAGCCGGTCAGGTCCGAAATGTCGCGCACCGTCAGGCCCGCATCGCGCAGCGCCTTGGCCGTGCCGCCGGTCGAGACGAGGTCCACGCCCCGCGCGGCGAGCGCCTGACCCAGTTCGACCAGGCCGGTCTTGTCGGAAACGGAAAGCAGCGCGCGGCGGATGGTGACGTCGGTCATGGATGCGAATCCCGGTGCAGGGGTTGGAACGATTGCGCGTTCCCATAGGGATTTTGCGCGCTTTGACTACCGGCTGCGTGGCACTCGTCCGCCAGAATCAGCCCATTTTCTTGAGCAGCCAGGCGAAATTCCCCCCGCCGCGCGACACCAGCCCTTGCAGGACGAGTTGCTGGATCGCCTGCGGGCGGCCCTGCCCGTCGGCCCAGATGCTGTCCTCCACCGTGATCTGCCCGCCGCCGCTGCGGAATTGCCAGAACGTGCCATCGGGCAGCGCGAGGCCCGCGCCCTGCCCATCTTCCGACAGGCGCACCTCGATGCCGGGGCCAAGGTGGAAGCGGATCGCAAAGCTGACTTTGCCGTTCTTGCCCTTGCCACCGGACGGGATCAGCAGGTCTTCGCCGCGCAGTTCGGTGCCGTCATCGCGCAAGATCAGGATGCGGCGATGAGTCAGTCCGTAACGCGCGGCATAGCCGTTGTGGCTCGCCTCCAGCCGGGTCGCCCCGCCCCCTTTCGCCCCGGTCAGCGTGCGCCGGTCGATGTCCACTTCGGACACGCCGCTGCCGATCTTGCCGTTGATCAGGATCGCGGTGGAATTGACGTCGTCCAGCGTCAGCGTGGAATGCGCCGCGGTCGCGCGCAGGCCCTGTTCCAGCCGCACCGGCATCAACCCGCCCGCGCAGCCCGCCCCGCCGCAGTTGACAATGATCCGGTGCCCGGCATGGCTCAGCTCGAACGCCAGGGTAGAAGCGCAGCCCATCCGGGCATGCTTGGCCAGCGGCGGCGGCGCCGCATCGAATTGCAGGACCGCCTTGTGCGCGACCACGCGCTGATAGCCCCATTGCCGCACATCGCGCAGCGGGCGCACCCGCACCCCGGTCGCGGCGATCAACATGGCCAGTTCATCGCCGTCAATCGCCCACGCGCCCTGCCAGCTGCCCAGCGAGCCATCGCCATGCGTCAGCGCCAGCAGCGGCGGCACCAGCAGGCCGAGAATCGCGTCCAGCGCGGTCGGCGGATCGGTGCGCAGCGCGTGATAACAGGCCCGCAGCCGCACCAGCAGGCTGATCGCCTCGATCTGGCCCAGCGGGCTGCGCGACAGCACGCCGCCATCATCGCCCACCAGCTCGCCCAGCGCGCGGATCAGGCCCGCTTCCCCATAGAGGCGGCGCGGCTTGCCATCGGGCAGCAGCAGCCCCGCGGCGACGATCCCGCACCAGCCCGCCACTTCGCCCAGCAGGTCTTCGGCGCGACCCACGTTCTTGTCCAGCCAGCGCGCGGTATCTTCCAGCGCCGCCAGCACCTTGGCACGCAAGGCCTTGTCATTGCCCGACAGGATCAGCGGCGCGTGGACCAGCCAGTTCAGTTCCCGCGTGCCGGCGTTGGCCACGCTCCACGCCGGTCCCTTGCCCGGCCGCGCGGGCGGCTTGGGATTGGCGGCCAGCCACGCGGCCAGCACCCGCTCCGCAATCGGCGCGACCTGTTCGCGCGGGGCACAGGCTTCCAGATCGGCCAGCCAGGCAAAGCTGTGGACCGCGCGTTCCAGCGGCGGTGCAACGCGTGCGGCCCCGGCAAAATCGATCTGGGCGATCGGGGCTTTCACCCCGTGGACCAGAAAATGCCCCGCACGCAGCGCGGTTCCGGCGGCGCGGTGGCCCGGCAGCGGGTTCAGCACGGTGGCCAGCAGGCGCGGCTTGGCCTGCTTGCCGAACGGCGTGGTCAGCGCGCTGGCCGGAATGCCCAGCCGATAGGCGAAGCGCACCAGCCGTTCCCCGGCGGAAATCGCGGGCGGCGTGAAATCGGCCAACGCCAGGGCCCGGCCCGGCTCGACCACTTCGCCGTGCGGCTGATAGGCCTCTTCACCGGATGCCGCGCTGTCGTTCACCAAGGCCTCCGCATTGTCGGGAGACAGCGGAATCGCCCGCTCCTCCGCTGCCGCGCCGTCATTGCCTGTCGGGTCGCCCCGGCTGGAAGTGACGGCATCCACCACCGCTCAGCCCACCGCCTTCAGCGCGGCGATGTTGGCCGCGTACTGCGCTGGCCCACCCTTGAACGTGGCGGTCCCGGCCACCAGCACATCGGCCCCGGCATCGACGCACAGGCGGGCGGTGTTCACATCGACCCCGCCGTCCACTTCCAGCCGGATATCGCGCCCGGTCTTGTCGATCAGCTTGCGGATCGCCTCGATCTTGCGCAGCTGGCTGGCAATGAAGCTCTGCCCGCCGAAGCCGGGATTGACGCTCATCACCAGCACCAGGTCCACCTCGTCGATCAGGTAGTCCAGCATCTTGGCCGGGGTCGCGGGGTTGAGCGACACGCCCGCCTGCTTGCCCAGCGCCTTGATTGCCTGAACCGTGCGGTGCGCGTGCGGACCGGCTTCCGGGTGGAAGGTGATGATGTCCGCCCCCGCGTCGGCGAAAGCCTGGATATAGGGATCGACCGGCTGGATCATCAGGTGCACGTCAAACACCTTGGCCGTGTGCGGGCGCAGGGCCTTGACCACCATCGGCCCGATCGTGATGTTCGGCACGAAATGCCCGTCCATCACGTCGACATGGATCCAGTCGGCCCCGGCGGCATCGATGGCGCGCACTTCCTCACCCAGACGGGCGAAATCGGCGGACAGGATGGACGGCGAAATCAGCGGTGCGGCCATAACGCTTCTGCTTGCTCCTTTTCCTGCGCTTACCCACCACATCTTGGGGCGACAAGGCGCAGGCCCCCGGTTTTCCACACTGCATGTCCACTATCCGTAGTGTTGCGTAGTGCGTCGCAGCAATTGACCAACCGCGCCATGCCGGGCATTCCCCGGTGGCATGAGCACTGCCCCAACTCTTGCGCACCCCGCCCTGGCCATGCTGGCCCGCGAGAACCAGCTGCGCGAGGGCACTGCCCCGCGCGAGCTTGGCGGCGTGACGGTCGAGCCGGGCAAGCAATGGCTGCACGAGGACAGCTTCCTGCTGGTGACCGATAGCGGGCTGCGATATTTCTATCGCAAGGGCGAAGGCGTGACGGCGGAACGGCCGGCCGAGTATGATCCGGCCGAGGAATACCTCTGGCTCAACGGCAGTATCTATGCCGCGATTGCCTGCATCAACGGGCTCTATCCGATCCACGCCTCGGCCGTGGCCTGCGGCGGTCAGGTGTTTGCCTTCACCGGGCCGTCGGGCGCAGGCAAATCGACGTTGACCGCGCAGCTCACCCGGCATGACCTGCCGATGTTCTGCGATGATACCCTGGTGCTGGACCTGACCCAGCCCGGGCAGGTGCTGTGCCTGCCGGGGCACAAGCGCCTGAAACTGTGGCCCGACGCGGTCGAGCTGACCGGCGCGCGCCCGGCGCAGCAGGTGATGGCCAGCGTACCCAAGTTCTATTCTGAGCCTGCGGGCGGCACCGTGGTCGACGTCCTGCCGCTGGCCGAGCTGTGCTTTCTGGAACACGGCGCCGAAGCCGCCATCGCCCCGCTGCACGGCGGTGAAAAGATGGTGCGGTTGCAGGACGATCACTATACCACCGACATGATCATGGCCGCGTCCCGGCCCGACCGGATTGCCCGGTTCACCCAGCTGGCCAATCTGGCGCGCTCGATCCGGCTTACCCGGTTCACCCGCCCGCGCGATGCCAGCCGCTTCGCAGTGGACGCCGCGCTGGTTGAACGCCATGTAAAGGCGATGGCCAGCCAAGTATCGAAAGCAGCGCAATGACCGGAATACTGAACAAGCGCCCCGAACGGTTCGTCGAAACCGAAATCGACGACGAAGTGGTTGTCATGGACCTGTCATCGGGCAACTTCTTCTCGCTGAAGGATAGCGGGCTGGAAATCTGGCGGCTGATTGACGGCACCCATGACCGGGCAGGTATCACGGCCGCGCTGGCTGCCGCTTATGCCGTCGCGGACAGCGAAATTGCTGAAGATGTTGGCGTATTTCTGGATCAGGTGCTGGCAGCAGGGCTGATCGAGGCGCAGTGAACGCCCGCGAAGCCTGGCGGCTGCGACGCCTGACGCTGGAGGCGATGCTGCGGCTGAGTGCGGCGTGGCTGCTGGTGCGGTTCGTACCGCTGGGCTACTGGCGCGGGCGGCTGGGCAGGGCTGCACCGGCAAATGCTCCAGACGCCTGTGCGCCGGATGATCTTGCCGCGATTGCGCAAGCCCGCCGACTGGCCGTTCACGTTGAGCGTGCTGCGGCCCGCTTACCTTTGGCAACCAAATGTTTACCGCGTGCCGTGGCGCTGGCCCGGATGCTGCAAGCGCGCGGCCAGCCCTACAGCCTGCGAATCGCCACGCGCCCGCCGCACGAGCGCAGCGGGGCGAATGATCTGCACGCGTGGATCGAAGTGGGTCAGGTGAAAGTGATCGGCGACTTGCCGGGGAACTGGGTAATCCTACTTAATTTGCTTGATTGACAATGCATTAGGGATAGCGCCAGCCCCTAACTGCTTGCACTGCAGCAAGACGCTTGTTCGCAGTTGCAAAACCCAGCGGAATCGCGCATGTAAAGAAAAAATTTACGGATGCAGGGGGTCGCGTAAACCGCCGTTATTATCCAAGGAGTACTAATTGTGACCAAGACTGCCACCACCAAGGTTTGGACTAAGCCGACCCTCGCCCCCCTCGGCACCATCAACGATGTCGCCGCTGCGACCTCGGCTGCCTGCCAGGTGCAGGGCAACCCGCAGTGCAACGGCAACAACTCGACCCTGTCGTAAGCATCGGGTGGTTGTCGGGTTTCGGCCTGAAATCAGCCTGCACACACGGCTAGATGTATTTCTATTCACGCACTTGGGGCGACCCTGACTGGGTCGCCCCAATTCGTGCGGCCCAATCGCTCGGCCTGTTTGCCGGCCATCCCGCCGATCAGTGCCGGGACGGGTCCGATTTCTTTGCGGAACTACCCACCCCCCGCGCCCGCGCGCGCTCTGGCTGGCGGGTAACCCGTTCTCCATCCGGCAGCGCCGTGTTGCTGCTGGGATGGATCGACAACATCGCTGAACTGCGCGCGCAACTGGGCGTCAATGGCCCGGCCGAGCAGGTCTATGGCGCCGCGGTGGACCGCTGGGGACTGGACGCTGATCGCCACGTGGTGGGTGAATATGCGACCCTGATGGTGCAGCCGGACGGCGCGATCCGCATGGCCCGCAGTCCGTGGTGCAGCTTCCCGCTCTATTTCCACGTCGGCCAGCACGGCTTCATGGCCTGCAACATCCCGCGCCCGTTCTTCGCCGCCGGGCTGGACAAGCGCCTGCGCGAAGACGCAATCGAGCGGATGCTGGCGTTCGAATTCGAAAGCGCCGAACACGGCCAGTTCGAAGGGCTGGAACCGGTCCCCGGCGGGCGGATCGTGACGATCACGCGCGATAGCCGCTCGGTCCACGACTGGTATGACCCGCTGGCGATCCCGCAAGTCCGTTTCAAGCGAGACGAGGACTACGTCGAGGCCGCGAACGCCATGCTGGCCGAAGCGGTCGGCAAGGCGCTGAGCATTGCGCAAAAGCCCGCCATGACCCTGTCGGGCGGGCTCGATTCATCAATTGTCGCCGACGAAGTCTTGCGCCAGTTGCCCGCCGATCAACGGCTGACCAGCATCACGTTCGTACCGATCAAGGAATGGGATGGCCGCACCGTCCACAGCCTGTTCGGCGATGACGGCCCCTTCGTGCGCGAATTCTTGCGGACGCACCCCCGGATTGATCCGATCTTCGTCGACAACCGCGAGTACGACTTCCTGAGCTATAGCCAGGAGATGTTCATGGGCGCCGATGCCGGGCACCCCGCGCAGGCCATGGCGCTGGTCCACACCGGCGTATCGGTGGCGGCGCGCGAGGCCGGGTGCGACTGGATCTTTTCCGCCGGGATGGGCAACCTGACCTTCAGCCAGGAAGCCCCGTGGGCCCCGGCCGAGTTTTTCCGCACGCTCCGCTGGAAACAGCTGTGGCACACCGCCCGCAACCGGATCGACGATCCCCGCCCGATCTGGCGGCGGATGGTGGCAATGGGGGTCATGCCCAACCTGCCCGAAGGACTGCGCTGGAAGCTGCGCGATCTCGTCCACCGGGGCCAGGAAACCGGGGCGACGACCAACCCCTACCTCGATCCCGATGGGCCGCTGGCGGCGAAACTGAAAGTCCGCAATGCCGATGGCAACATCAGCGATATGGACTTCTACACCTCGCGTGAGCGGCTGATCCGCAACGTCTATGACATGTGGTGGCGCGGCGGCGAATCCCGGCTGGGCGCGTGGCAGGTGTTCGGCACGCGCGGGCGCGATGTGTTGTCGTACCGCCCGTTCATCGAGCTGTGCCTGGGCATGCCGACCGAGCAGTTCACCCGTGATGGAGAACGGCGGCGGCTCGCCCGGCGGATGGGCGTTGGCCGCCTGCCCGAAGCGCAGCGCACCGAAGTGCGTCATGGCGACCATCTGGTGGACTGGCACGCCCGCATGACCCCGATGATCCCGCGGCTGCGCGAGGAAGTGCGCCAGATTGCCGAGCATCCGCAACTGGGCGAGCTGCTGGACACCAAGGCCATGCTGCGCGATCTGGACAACTGGCCCGATGTGGCGCCGACCGACATTCACTCGGTTAGCCGCCTGCGCTTTGCCCTGCCCGCGATGGCCTATGTCCGGCGGTTCGTGGACTTCGAAACCGGCCGGAACCCCCAGTGAACCAAGCGCCAGTGACACCGATGGAACGCCCCCGCTTGTTCGATCCGGCGGAGCATGGGCTGGCGGCCAGCTGGCTGGGCTTCCTGATGGTGCTGGGCGCGCTGACCGAAGGGGTCGGCATCATCCTGCTCGTCCCGCTGCTGACCATCCTGGGCCAGGGCGCGGGCGACGGCGGGCGCGTGGCCGAGGTCATGGCTCGGCTGGGCGTGCCGATGCGGCTGGATGCGATGCTGGCGCTGTTCGTGGGACTGGTGCTCGTGCGCGGGCTGATCACCTATTACCGCGCGCTGGTGGCGATGCGGTTTGAAATGGCGCTGATTGACCGGCTGCGCGCGCGCGGCTGGCGATCCTTGCTGCATTGCGACTGGCGGGTGTTGCTGGGCATGCGCCGGTCGAACACCGCCAGCCTGCTGATCAGCCAGGTCGACCAGGCCGGATTGTTCATCAACCAGGCAATCCTGACGCTGGCCACGCTGGTCACGCTGGGCGGGATCGGGCTGGCCGCGCTGGCCATTTCGCCGCAGCTGACCATCGGCGCGCTGGTTGCGGGCACGGCGGTGCTGCTGGCGTTCCACGGCATGCGCCGCCGCGCCGGACAGCTGGGTGAGGCACTGGGCGCGGCCTATGGCCGGATCTACAGCCAGTTGAACGAAGGGCTGGGCGCGCTGCGCGTGATCAAGAGCCTGGGGCGCGAGGACCGCGCCACCACCGATCTGGCCGGCCAGTTCGTGGACTTGCGCCGCGCGCAGCTGGATTACCAGCGCGATCTGGGCCGGGGGCAGCTGGCCCTGCAGGGCGGCGGCGCGGCGGTGCTGGCACTGCTGGTCTGGGCCGCGCTGGAACGCTGGCACGCCGACGTCACCGTGGTCTTGCCGATGGTGGCGCTGTTTGCCCGCGCGCTGCCCTTGCTGGGGCTGCTGCAACAGGCGGGCCTGACCTGCGCCCATGCCCGCCCGGCCGTGACCGCCGCGCTCGACCTGATCGCCACCGCCGAGGCCGCGCGCGAGCCGGCGGCCGACCCCGCTGCCGCGCCCGCGCTGTCCCGCGCGATCCGGCTGGAGGACGTAACCGTGCGGTTCACCCCCGATGGCCCGCCCGCGCTGAACGGGGTGACCGCAACGATCCCGGCATGCGGCGTGGTTGCGCTGACGGGGCCGTCCGGAGCGGGCAAATCCACGCTGGCCGACTTGCTGGGCGGGCTGCTCTCGCCCGATCAGGGCCGCGTGCTGGTCGACGATACCGAACTGGCTGGCGCGGCCCGCCGTGCGTGGCGCGGCAAGGTTGCCTATGTGCAGCAGGACCCGGTGCTGATCAGCGGCACTATCCGCGACAACTTGCGCTGGGCCGCAGCGGATGCCGGTGACGCCAGGCTGGAACAGGCACTGCGCGATGCCTCCGCCGCGTTCGTGCTGGACCTGCCGCAGGGCCTGGACACTGTCATCGGCGATGGCGGCCGGGCCTTGTCCGGAGGAGAGCGGCAGCGGCTGATGCTGGCGCGGGCGCTGCTGCGCGATCCGGCCCTGCTGATTCTGGATGAGGCGACCAGCGCACTGGATGCGGCCAACGAAGCACAGGTCGCCACCGCCATTCGCGGGCTGCGCGGGCGGATGGCGGTGGTCATCATCGGACACCGGGGCGTTCTGCTGGATCTGGCTGATACCGAAATACGGCTGGAAAACGGCCAGACCGTCACACCTCTGCCCCGATGATGCCCAATTCAGTTCATATTCACGGCCCGAATCGCAAGAGAGAGCGGTAACGGCCACCGTGCCGAAGTGTTGATGCCCTTGGTCCGGTCCTGCGGGCCGGGCTATTTCCAGACAGGATGAATGCCCATGATCATGCCGAAAGGTTTGCGTCTCCTGGCCGCGTCATTCGCGCCGATCGCGTTGGCATCGGCCGCGCTGCTGACCGCAACCGGCACTGCCGCGCAAAGCACCCCCACCCCGCCGCCCGGCTGCACCGGCCCCGCCAGCCAGACCTGGCTGAACGTCGTGGCCGAAGGGTTGAAGAATGGCGACGGGCTGCTGGCCGTTACGCTCTATGCCGATGATTCCAGCAAGTTCCTGGTCAAGCGTGGGTCGCTGTACGTCGGGCGGGTGAACGCCCAGGCGGGCACCACCCGTGCGTGCATCTTCGTGCCCAGGCCCGGCGTCTATGCGCTGGCGCTGTACCATGATGAAAACGGCAACCGTTCGTTCGACCGGACCGGCGTGGGCTTTCCGGCGGAAGGGTTCGGATTTTCGAACAACCCGGCCACGCTGGCGGGCCTGCCGACGTTCAAGTCGGTGCGCCTGAACGTGCCCAAGGCCGGGCTGACCACCCGCATCCAGATGAAGTATCCCTGATCGCTGGCAACGGGCCGGGGGATTACCCCGGCCCGTTCAGCCATAGATTTCCGGCAGCTCGACCGGGGCCTGTGCCTCGGCCAGGGCATGGGCGCGCGGATCGTCCACGTCGAGCCACCAGGCCGCGCCAATGTCCAGCGTCGCCGCGCGGCCCGCGTCGGCCAGGCGCTGCATCCCTTCGGACAGGCTGCCCGCCTGCCCGGCGTCGATCGCCGCCTGGATCGCACGGGCCAGTTCCGGCGTTGCCAGGAACGCGCCGCAATCAACCGCGTCGTATTCGGAAATGGTCTTGCCGATGGCGCGGATGAACCCGGCCTCGTCCAGCTTCACCCAGGTCGCGTCGTCCGGATCGACCAACGGATTGTCGCAGCGCCGGTCGATTGCCAGCGTCACGCCCCGGTCCGCCCCGCCCGCCTTGGCCAGATCGCGCAGGATCGGCGCGGAAAAGATATGGTCCGACATCATCAACAGGTAATCGCCGTCGATCACGCTGGCCCCGGCCATTACCGACCAGCCGTTCGGCTTCGACCAGTCCGCCACGCGCTGCGCCACGACCGGGATCCCAGCCCGCTCCGCCAGTGCGGGCAGCGCCGCTTCCAGCCGGTCCGCTTCGTGGCCCGTGACCACGACCACGCGCTTCACCCCCGCCGCCTTGGCCTGGCGCACGCCCAGTTCCAGCAGGGGGATGCCCGCGACCGGGGTCATCGGCTTTGAATCGGAAATGTCGCGCAGGCGGCTGCCGAACCCGGCGGCAATGATCAGGGCGTCCATGGAGGGCTTTCGGCGTTAGGAGTGTTCGAATGCAGGGGTGCTTGAATGCACAGCGGCGCCGGTCAGTCTAAACCGACCGGCGCCGCCAGTGTGCGTCTGCTTGGCCTGCGCGCTTATTCAGCGGCGAGCGGCGTCAGCGCAGCGTATTCGTCCACCATCTGGGCAGCAACGTCATCGTTGAACTGCTCAGGCGGGTGCTTGCAGAAGTAAGCCGACGGGCCGATCAGCGCGCCGCCTTCACCGCGTTCCAGCGCCACCTTGCAGCAACGGATCGCATCCATCACGCAAGCGGCCGAGTTGGGGCTGTCTTCCACCGACAGGCGCAGTTCCAGGTTCATCGGCACGTTGCCCCACTGGTTGCCTTCAAGGCGCAGGAAGCACAGCTTGTTGTCCTTCTGCCAGGGAACATAGTCCGACGGGCCAACGTGGATGTTTTCATCGGCCAGACGGGTGGCGAGCATCGCCTGCACGGCTTCGGTCTTCGATTCCTTCTTGGAACCCAGACGCTGACGATCCAGCATGTTCATGAAGTCGGTGTTGCCACCGGTGTTCAGCTGATACGTGCGCTCAACCGTCACGCCGCGGGCGGCGAACAGGCTGGACAGCACGCGGTGGACGATCGTGGCGCCAACCTGGGCCTTGATGTCG
The DNA here is from genome assembly GCA_041909515.1 of Novosphingobium sp. Lineage (GTDB taxonomy): Bacteria > Pseudomonadota > Alphaproteobacteria > Sphingomonadales > Sphingomonadaceae > Novosphingobium. Next base: position 35,269 of record JAYRDH010000015.1, read on the forward strand.
TCGCCGACGATCGGCACGCCGGCAGCGCGGAAGCGGGCTTCCCATTCCGGACGGCTGGCGATGAACACGGGCATGCAGTTCACGACTGCAACCTTGGCTTCCAGCGCGCATTCCATGTAGAATTCGGTGGCGTCCTGCGAACCGACCGGCAGGAAGTTCAGCAGCACTTCAGCGCCGGATTCCTTCAGCGCGGCAACCACGCTTTCCTTGGTCGCTTCGGGCGCGTCGGCCACGATGAAGCCCTTTTCGCCGACCGTCGTCATGTGCGGAGCGACGCCATCGGTCACACGGCCCATCATCACCTTCGCGCCGGTGGCGGGAACGTTGGGCATGAACACGGTGGTGTTGTTCGGCTGGGCGAAGATCGCTTCGGCGATGTCCTTGCCGACCTTGCGGGCGTCGACATCGATGCCGAGCACGAACTCTGCATCACCAGCGCCATAGCCGCCGATCTTGTCGTGGATCAGACCTTCCGACGAATTGTTCTGGCGGTAATAGGCAACGCCCTGCACCAGCGAGCTGGCGCAGTTGCCCACACCGATGATGGCGACCTTGATAGGCTTCATTTTGGTTCGATCCCTTCCGAACGAAACTGCGAGTTTCCGCGAAACCCGCCTCATTGTGAAATCGCGCCAAAAGCAAGAAGTTTAGCGCGCGTCAAGCTGAATGACGGGCCATCACCGCGATGACGACAACCAGCCAACCCGCCGCGACGATGGCAAATGCATACAAGGCGAAGCTGGCCAGCCCCGCCACGATCAGAACCGCCCCGGCAAACGCGAAGAAATCGCGCATGGTCAGCCAGGTCAGCCATTCCATCACGCGTGAGCGGCGCTGGCTGAAGTGGACCTTAACCGCGTTGAACGTCAAGCCTTCCTTGCCGTGCCTGCTGCGCAGCCCGATCACGGTCAGCCCGGTGACCAGCATGGCCAGTCCGGCTGCCCCCGCCAGGGCTGCGTCAGTGATGCCCTGAAGCTGCAAATTCCACGCAACTCCGCCAATGCAGGCGAAGTTTGTAGCCGCATCGATCAGGCTGTCGAGCCGCGCGCCCTGCGGGCTGGAGCGGAACGTGGCGCGGGCGATCTCGCCATCGACGCCGTCGAAGATCGAGGCAGCCTGGAACAGCAGCGCGCCCGCGATCAACCCGCCGCGCGTCCCCAGCAGCAATGCCGCAAGCATCGCCACGGCCAGAAGCGCAGTGCCCCAGGTGGCGTGTACCGGGCGGATCCAGGCCAGCCTGAGCAGGCGGCGCGAGATCGATTGGGAAATCGGACGGTTGATGTGGCGGGAAATGATCCCGTCGCCCGCCTTGGCCGTCTGCCGCACGATTCGCCGTTCCAGCTCGGCAAGCGATTCGCCAGCGGTGCGCAGGCTGGCGATGCCTGCCGGGGCGGCCGGGGCGGGCAGCGTGCCTCCGGCCAGCGCCATGCCGGGCAGCGCGTGCGCGGCGGGGTGGGCGGCCAGGGCCTGTGCCTCGTCCATGAATTCAACAACCGCGCCTGCGGCGAGCCGGGCGACCTCGGCCTGCAGTTCCGCGCCGGGCTGCCAGGGGGCCGGCGCGGTTATCACGATGTGGGAATATCCGCCCTCGGCAGCAGCGCGAACCGCCCGCGCGGCAAGGGGCAGGCCGGCCACCAACTGATGCGCCACCGGAGCATCGGCGAACACGAGGAGGGCCGTGGTCTTGATCGTTCAGTCCTTTGCGGCTGGTCAGACTGCAATTAATTGCGGCGAAAACCGCGCGAGACACTGTTGCTGGCGACCGAACGGCATATAAGGGCGCACAAGGCGCTTGCCAAGGGGCGGGCGGGCACAACAACACGGGGCAAACGTGGCAGGATCAGCCGGAGCGGCACAACCACCCGTGGGCGCACCCCAGCGCCCACAGCGTCCGCGGGAATTGCAGGACCCGCTCAACCACTACCTTTATCATCCGCTGGCCTGGCAGCTGGCGCGGCGGCTGGCGCATACGCCGCTGACGCCCAACATGGTGTCGGTGTTCGGCGCGCTGATGGTGATCGCGGCCTCGATTGCCTACACCGGCCTGCCCTATCCGCTGTCCGCCGCGCTGGGCATGGCGCTGCACATGGGCTGGCACGTGGTCGACGGGGCCGACGGCGATCTGGCGCGGCTGACCGGGCGGTCCAGCCCGATTGGCGAGATGGTGGACGGGCTGTGCGATTACCTCAGCCATATCGTGCTCTACCTGGTGCTGGGCTGGTGGCTGTCGGGCACCGGCGGCACGTTCAGCGGCGGGATGGCGTGGGGCCTGATCGTGTTCGCGGGCATCAGCCACGCGGTGCAGGCCAACCATGTCGAGGTGCAGCGCCGCCAGTACCAGTGGTGGGTCTATGGCACGCCCTGGCTGCGCCACTCGCATGGTGCGCAGGATTCGGCGACTTCGCGGACGATGTTTTCTGCGCTGGTGTCGGCCTATCTCAACGTCGCCAGCGGGATGACCCCGCACGCCCTGCGGGTCGACGCCGCGGTCGAGGCGGCGGCGGGAGACCGGGCGCGGCTGGACGCCATCGCCGCCGCCGTCCGTGCCGAGGCACCGCCGCTGCTGCTGCTGTGCAAGATCCTGGGGCCGAACCCGCGCGCGATCGTGCTGGGGGCGTCGATGTTCGCGGGCAGCCCGGTGTGGTACATGCTCTATCAGTCGATCGTGCTGAACGCGCTGCTGGTGGTGTCGGTGCTGCTGCACAATGCGGCGGCGCGGCGGATTGCACTTAAGATCGGCGCCTGATCACTCGACAGGCGGGCAGCGGCGGCTATCATGCCGCCCATGCTGACCACCCCCCTGCTCGAAGCCGCCCGCGCCATCGCGGATGACCTGACCGCCCTGCGCCGCGCGATCCATGCCGAGCCGGAGCTGGGCCTCCACACGCCGCTGACGCGCGACAAGGTCCGCGCCGCGCTGGCGGGCCTGCCGCTGGAGTGGCGGGAAGGCCCCTCCACCACCGGCCTCGTCGCCACGCTGAAAGGCGGCGCAGGTGAAGGCCGCAGCGTCCTGCTGCGCGGCGATATGGACGCGCTGCCCATGCCGGAGGAAACCGGCCTGCCCTTTGCCTCCACCATCCCCGGCACGATGCACGCCTGCGGGCACGATGCCCACACCGCTATGCTGGCCGGCGCGGCGCGGCTGCTCTGCGCGCGGCGCGATAGCTTGCGCGGCGAAGTGCGGTTCATGTTCCAGCCGGGCGAGGAAGGGCACCACGGCGCGCGCTTCATGCTCGATGATGGCCTGCTCGGCGGCGGCGCGCATGGGCCGCTGCCCGATGCCGCCTTTGCCCTGCACGTCATGCCCAACGCCCCGCACGGGCTGGTGACGGGCAAGGCCGGGCCGCTGATGGCGGCGGCGGACCAGCTGGAGATCACCGTGCGCGGCGCAGGCGGCCACGCCTCGATGCCGCATCAGGCGCACGATCCGGTGCCCGTGGCGTGCGAGATCGTCACCGCGCTGCAAGCGCTCGTCACCCGCCAGTTCGATGCGCACGACCCCGTGGTCGTCACCATCGCCCGGATCGAGGGCGGCACCGCGCACAACGTCATCGCCGATTTCGCCCGCCTGAAAGGCACGATGCGCACCCTCTCCCCCCGCCACCGCGCGCGGCTCCACGCGGCGGTGCAGCAACTCGCCACCGGCATCGCCAGCGCCCACGGCCTCAGTGCGGACGTGGTGATCGAGGAAGGCTTCCCCGTCACCATCTGCGATCCCCGCGCGGTCGACCTGGCCGAAGCCGCCGTGACCGATCTGTTCGGCCCGCCCGCCTGGCGGCGGCTGGACCGCCCGATCATGGGCGCGGAAGACTTTTCCTATGTGCTGGAACAAGTCCCCGGCGCGATGCTGTTCCTGGGCGTCTCGCACGAAGGCGAGGACTGGACCCAATGCTGCGGCATCCACTCCACCCGGATGCTGCTGGACGAAACCGTCCTGCCCGATGGCGCGGCCCTGCTGGCCGGACTGGCGGAGCGGTTTCTGGAGCGGGGGTTTGGGTAGGGGGCCTCTGTGGTGCGGGTCGGACGGAGCCTTGGACTGGAGCGTAGCAACTAGTGGATTGATTCCAACGTTTGGTGCCCTCGACGGACAGCGGCGATAATTTTGTCGGGATCGGCTTTCCAGATGAAGGGGCGGGACTCCTGGTTGTGCTCCTTGATGAAGCGATTGATGGCGGCTTGCAGGTCGACGACCGAGTGGAAGACGCCGTTTTTCAGCCTTCGCCGTGTTAACTTTGCAAAGAACCCTTCGACTGCGTTCAGCCACGAGCAGGACGTCGGGACGAAGTGAAATGTCCATCGCGGATGCCTCGCCAGCCATGCACGGACTTTGGGTTGCTTGTGCGTGGCGTAATTATCCAGGATGACATGGATGGACTTGTCGGCGGGCATCTCGGCCTCGATGGCGTTCAGGAAGCGGATGAATTCCTGATGCCGGTGGCGCTGCATGTTGCGTCCGATCACGGTTCCATCCAGCACATTGAGCGCGGCAAACAGGGTCGTAGTCCCGTTGCGTTTGTAGTCATGCGTCATGGTCGCCCCGCGACCACGCTTGAGTGGCAAGCCCGGTTGCGTGCGATCGAGCGCCTGAATTTGGCTCTTTTCATCGACCGATAGCACGATGGCATGGGCTGGTGGCGAGACGTAGAGCCCGACGACATCGTGAAGCTTCTCGGCGAAGGCCTTGTCATTGGAAAGCTTGAAACTGCGCCAGCGATGCGGCGCAAGGCCGTGATCGTGCCAGATCTTCACGATTGATGATGCGGCGACCCCAACAGCCTTGGCCATTGCGCGAACCGTCCAATGCGTGGCTTCGTGCTCCGGCGGTTCCAGTGTCAGCTTTACGATCTGGTCGACCACAGACTGATCGAGCGGCGCGATCCCCGGGGGCCGGGTCTTGTCTCGCAGCAGGCCATCGACACCTTCGGCCATGAAGCGCTCTTGCCAGCGCCATACGCAGGGCTTGGATTTGCCCGTCGCCACCATGATCGCCTGCGTGCCAAGGCCTTGGGCTGTAAGCAGAATGATCCGCGCCCGCCAAACATGCTTCTGCGCTGAACCGCGCGCCGCAACAATTGCCTCAAGCCGTTTGACGTCCGGCTCTGTGACTTCAATCTCGATACCCGTTCGCATGCAGCAACATCGCATGCCCGTCGCCGCTGGGGAATCCCAAATCAGGAATCATCCGTCTCGATCAATCCACTAGTGAGGTGCGCCGATGCATTCCCGCGTTTCCTCGTGTTGACGTACGCTTCGCCTCTCCCATATTTGGGTTATGCAGATTAGCCTAGACCTCCACACCCGACAGCAAAATCAGGTCGACAACATCCATGACAATGATCCGCCGACTGCAGGAGAATTGATCGAGGCCCAGGATCTCAAGGGCAAATTCATTGGTGCCACGCACAGACCGACGGCGGTCAGCTACACATACAATTGCCATGGACTCACCTTTGGCTCACGCAGAACGCAGATCGTCGACCCTGCCGAGATTCGGAAGATTCTAACGCAGGATTCCTATAAAAAAATCGACCGCAGCGAGATTTTGCCCGGTGATATTGTAGTGTACGTTGGCCCAGATGGCGATATTGAACATTCAGGAATCGTAATGGACGTCGATAAATCCATGCTATTCCCGATACCGAAGGTGCTCAGCAAGTGGGGAGTTGCACATGAAGTCGTGCACCGACTCACGGATTGTCCATATATATCGACCAACGTCGAATACTACAGGGTGACGACATGATTGATCTGAATGGAATTAATCTGGACAATGCGCGCTCTGTGTACATGACTGCAAATACGCCCATGTATATCGTGCGCAATCTGCGTTCCGATCCTGAAATTGTCAAGTTGCACTTAAGAAATTCAGAAAATGTAATTCTCGCCGAAATCAAGGATCGACTGGAACGCCTGCCTCTCGATTTCGAAGATCGAATTATACCACTCGTTTTGTTGGCTGCATTGGCATTAAAGCAAAGTCGCACGGCAATGTTAGAAGCTGCGCGCCTTGATGGCAAAAATTATCGCTGGTACAAACAGATAGCCGATAATATCGTTCAGCAAACCCGACCAACTTCGGTATCCACTATTTCAGCACCCATCTCAGTAACTATAAAACCCACCACTTTATCACGATCCAATTCGAGCTATAAAGTGATAGAACTAGAAAACTCATGAAAACCGTCCTCCTCTCTTGTGCCGAATCCACCTTGCTGGACGCAAACACCAACAAGGTAAGCCTGATCAACATTTTTGATGAACTAACTTCGCCTCAATTTCCCTTCTTGATTCCGAATTTCAGCGTGCTTGCAGTCACAAAAAGGGAAGATGGTGAAGAAGATCAAGGCTCCTGTACAATCAAGATTTCATTGGATGAGCAGATTATTTTGGATGCGCCCGTCTTAATAAACTATCAAGGCACAGCCATGCATCGTGCGATCATGGGTTTACACGGCTTGGTTGTAAGTGGTCCCGGCATCCTTAAAGTCCAGCTACTTTACGAGGAAACAAAGATTGGCGAATGGCTTATTCCTGTAAGTCAACTCACTCCATCAATTACTGTAAACGGACAAGAAGGATAGTCTTCCTACGACAGTCGAGACAAAGCTAATTCACCTTGGCTTGACCTCCCCGACCGCTGCCCTCACCGCCCGCCACGACACCAGCTTGAAGTTCTGCGCCGCCGGGGCGTTGTCGCCGTCCTGCGCCACGAACAGCCCTTGCGGGAAGGCGCGGCCGAAATTGCCGGGGGCAAGGGCGATGCCGTCGGTTTCTTGCGTGGCACCCAGCGCGCCCGCGCCGATGCGGAAGCGGCCTGCCGGTTTCATGCCGGGCAGGCGGTAGAGCGCGTAAGCGTTGTCGCCCTGGCTGGAGGCGACGAGCCACCCGCCCTTGCGGCCCTGCGGCATGAGCGCCAGCCCTTCGACGTCGGCGACGAGGTGCGCGCCGTCGACCGGGGCGACCAGCTGGCCACTGGCGGGGGCTTCGGCGCGGGCGTCGAAGGCCCAGATGCCGCGATCTTCCTCACCCACATAGAGCGTCCGGGTGCGCGGATCGGCGACGCAGCCTTCGGTCTGGGTGGTGAGGCGCAGGGTGCGGACGATCTCGCCGCTGGGGGCTTTAGCCGCCGAAGTCTTGTTGGCGAGCGTGATGCGGACCTGATGGACCGCGCCGTCCTTCAGCACGGAAAACGCATCGAAGCCCGCAGCGGTGCGCAGCAGGCACACGCCGTAAGCCTCGCCCGCGCCGCCGCTGACCGTGCCGAGCGGGGCGAGCGCGCCCGTGCGGGTGTTGAGGCGGTAGAGCCGCAGCAGGGCGGCGGCGGGATCGTTGCGGTCTGACGCGACCACGATCACGCCGCGCCGCCCCAGATCGAGCAGGTCGACGTTGTTGAGCCGTCCGGCGGGTTCGAAGTGGCGAGTCTGCCCATCGAGGCCATAGACGTAGAGCCCGGCCTTCTTGTCGGTCCCCACGATCAGGCTGCGTGCCGGGGCCGCCGGATTGCGCCAGATCGCGGGATCATCCGCCGCGTCGTCGTTCGCGGTGCCGACCGGGGTGGTCTCCGCGCTCGCCGTGACGGTCACCGTCTGGGCCAGCCCTGCCGGAGCAAGGCTGGCCAGCGCGGCGGCGGCAAGGAAGGTTGCCGCCAGCCGAGGCAGAGGGTGACGCATCAGAAGTTGACCCGGATGCCGCCCGAATAGCGGCGGCCAAAGCGTTCGTATTCGATGGTGTAGCTATCCGTGAACGGCGTGGGCGTGCCGGTCGCGGTCAGCAGGTTGCCGGGTTCGGAATAGCGGCGGCCCGGCTTGTTGAGCAGGTTCGACGCATCGAAGTAGATTTCGACATTCTGGTTGATGGCATAGCGGGCCGAGAAATCGAGCTCGTCATCGGCGGCCCAATAGGTATCGCCCGCGTCGGCCAGATCGTCGGCAATGCCGTCCAGCCAGGTGCTGCGGCGCTGGTATTGCAGGCGCAGCGAGAGGCCGTACTTTTCGTAATAGGCGCCGACGTTATAGACCACGTCGGACGTGCCGGGCAGCCGCACCTTGCGCGCCGGGACGGTGCCGATGGCGGGCTTGGTCACTTCGCTGTCGTTCAGCGTCAGGTTGGCCGACACGCCGAAGCCGCCCATCCAGCCGGGCAGGCCCAGCTGTTCGGTCCACGGTTCCAGCTGCAACTGCGCCGCCACTTCGGCCCCGAACACGCGCCCGTCGCCGCCGTTGGTGATGCCGCTGAAGGCATAGCCGGAGCGGTCGATCCCATTGCTGTCGAGCGCGCTGGAACCGAACGTGCGGGTCTGGCTGTAGAGGACGTCCTTGACCTTCTTGTAGAACACCCCGGCCATCAGGTAACCCTGCGGGCGGACGTACCATTCGACATAGGCGTCCACGCCATAGGCGCGTTCCGGCTTTACGCCGGGGTTGCCGCCCGAAATGGTCTGGTTGGTGTCGTTCACGGTCACGTTGGGGCGCATCTGGTCATAGTCGGCCCGCGCCGCGCCGCTGTTGAACGACACGCGCAGCTTCTTGGTATCGTCCAGGTTGTAGTTCACGTGCAGGCTGGGGAAGGCCAGCGTCTGGCTGTTTTCCGCGGTAACCGGGCCGGTCACGCCGCCCACGGTCGCCACCGCGATGCCGCGGTTGCGCAAATGCTCCACGCGCACCCCGCCCAGGATCGAGCCCCAGTCGTACCGAATCGTGCCCATCGCAAAGCCGGCAAACACCTGCTCGCGCACGTCATAGATGTTGCCGGTGTTGGGCGTGAAGGTCAGATTGGCCCGCACCGCATCGGACGCGGCCCGCATTTTCGCCGGGTCGAAGTAGCGGAAGGTGTAGCCCATCGGCAACTTGCCCAGAAACGCCTGATCGAGCGAGAAGTTATTATAATCAGTGGGAATTTGGATTTGCGCGAACTGGGCCGCCGTGGTCGCCCGCGCTTGACTTTCATCAACAAGCTTGGTCCGCTGATCGAACTGGAACCCCACCTTCAAGGTCGCATCCCCGCCCAGCAGCGTGCCCTCATGCCCCACCACCAGCTTGCCGGTATAGGCCTTGGTGGTGTCAACGGCGTCGATCACCGTCAGCCCGCTCAGCGGCTTGGTAAAGCTGTCGATCGCCGTCACCGCATCCCCGCGCTGATACCGCGTCGGGCTGCTCAGCTGGAGCGTGCGGTAGAGGCTGAGTTTGGCGAGGTTGGGGTCGGTGAAGTCATAGGCCACCGTCGGGCGCAGCGTGCGGGTGCTGGGGCTGTCCCAGGTCGCTTCGCCGACCACCGAGCGGTCATCCTTCGATTCGGTGAAGTTCCCCAGCCAAGACAGCGTCCAGCCATCACCAAACGCATGGTCACCCGCCAGCGTATTGGTGAAGATCGACTGCCGGAACGCCCGCAGGGTGGAACGCTGGCGAATGTCGATGCCGTACAGCGTGCCCTTCAGCGGAGTGTTGCCGATGCAGACATCAGCATAGCCGGTGGTGGTCGGCGTCGGGTTCACCGCCGTGTCGCAAGCGGCGGTGCTGGCAATCAGATCGCCCTGCCGGTCATCCAAGTCGAAGCGATAGTTGTCGCGCGCCTCATCGTCGGTGAAGATCGTGTAGACCGAGCGCAGCGAGATCGTGTTGTCGGTGTCCGGCTTCCAGTCGAGACGGCCAGAGACCGACCAGTTCTTGCGGGTCAGACGGTAGAGCTTGTTCTCGGTCTCCTGCGCCCAGAACCGCGTGCCGCTGCCGGGGCGCTGGTCCTGACTGACGCGTTCCCAGTCGATCTCGAAGTTATCGGTGATCATGGCGCGCTGGTAATAGCTGCCCGACAGGACCACGCCGATTTCGCCCTCACCCGCCTGAAAGCGGTCGGACACGACCAGCGAACCTTCGTACTCCTTGCGGTCGCCCAGTTCGGCCACGCCCATCCCGGCCTTGCCCGCCACGTGCAGACCCGAATAGTCAAACGCCGAGCGAGTGATGACATTGACGTTGCCTGACACCGTCTCACCCGGCATGTCCGGCGTCACCGCCTTCGACACCACGATCTGCGCAGCGATGGCCGACGGCACCGAATCGAACCGCGCATCGCGGCCTTCCGGGCTGACCACGTTGATCCCGTCAAAGCTCAGCGTCGTCCAGTAGTTCGGCGCGCCGCGCAGGCTGACATAGCGGGCCTGCCCCTGGTCGCGTTCCACTGCGACGCCCGGCAGGCGGCCGGTGGCCTGGGCGATGTTCTGGTCTGGCAGGCGGCCCACTCCGTCCGATGCCGCCACAGTGACCAGCGAGTCCGACCGGCGCTGGGTTTCGAGCGCAGCGGCTTCGGATTCTGCAATCGGGCGGGCACCGGTCACGACGATGGCCTCGGCCTCGTCCGCCGCTTCCTCGGCATGGGCCGGAGCGAGCGGCAGCAGCGCTGCGGCGCCAGTCAGCAGGACAGCACGAAAACGGGTGATGGATCGCGGAGAAGTCATTGGTTGGCCCCTGAACAAGTTCTGTTTCAGGAGCCGCACCTAGGCATGACTGGTGACGCTTCGGGGTCAGATCAATGGCAGTTTCGTGACAGTCCGCAGTCCATCAATGGACAAAGCGCGCCACCACATCGCGATAGCTGCGCGACACTTTTACGTCTGCGCCGGACTCCAGAATCAGGAAGCATTCGCCGTTGGTATGCGGCTTGACCTGGCGGACCTGGTTGAGGTTGACAATCCAGCTGCGGTGGACGCGCTGGAACACGCGTGGATCAAGGCGGCGTTCCAGGTCCTTCATCGTCTCGCGCAGGATCAGGCTGTTGTCGGCGGTGTAGATGCACATGTAATCACCCGCCGCCTCAATCCGCTCGATCGAATCGACATCGACGCGGAAGATCTGGCCACGGTCCTTGATGTTGATCAGCTTCTCATAACGCGCACTGCCCTCGCCGTCTTCGGGCATGGCCTCAATCGCGTCTGGTGCAACTTCGGCCAGCACGTTTTTCAGCTTCTCGGCCTCCTCGGCGGAGCGCTTTTCGGCCAGGCGGGTCCGCACCCGCTCCAGCGTATCGGCCAGCTTGTCCTCATCCACCGGCTTCATCAGGTAGTTGACGGCGTTCGCCTCGAACGCGCGGACGGCGTGTTCCTGATATGCGGTGACGAACACGATCAGTGGCGGCTCGATTTCCATAACGCCCTTGACCACGCTGAACCCGTCGAACCCCGGCATCTGGATGTCGAGGAACACCAGGTCCGGCTTTTCGGTCTTGATCTTGCGGATCGCCTCGCGCCCGTTGGAACAGGTGTCGATGATTTCGACATCCGGGAACTTCTGCAGCCGGAGCATCAGCCCCTGAATGGCAAGCTTTTCATCATCGACGATAATCGTGCGAATGGTCATGGCATTTCCAGGTCCTGTCCGCCGCAAGCTGTGCGGCGTGGGAAGTATCAGCCCGCGATTCCCGCGCGCCGCTGCTCTGGCAGGGCGGCGGACGCGGATTCACGGCGTTCGAATGGCAGCTCGATCAGCACGGCAAACCCGCCCTCCGGCGGCTCCATCGTTTCGAACCGATGGTTCTCGCCATAAGCCTGCGCCAGCCGGTCGCGAATGTTCGCGAGGCCCACGCCAGTCGATACAGGTTCGCCGCCATCAAAGGTCACGCCGCTCAACCTGTTGCTGGCCGCGCTCATTTGCAATCCCGGCCCCGTGTCCGAGACGACGATGCGAAGGTTCTGACCGACGAGTTGCGCCGCGATCGTGATCTCCGCCCCGGCTTCCTGTGTGCTGACCGCATACTTGATCGCGTTCTCGACCAGCGGTTGCAGCAACAGCGAAGGGAGCAGCGCCTGCTCGGTCACCGGATCGATCTTGAAACTGGTCCGCAGCCGTTCCTCGAACCGCATCCGCTCGATGTCGAGATACAGCTTCAGCGTGTCGACTTCCTGCGCCACGGTGACCCGTCCGGTCGGCTCGTTCACCAGCGTATAGCGCAGGAACGAGGACAGGCGGCTGAGCATCGCGTTGGCCGGTTCGGTCTGCTTCAGCAAGACCAGCGTCGAAATCGAATTGAGCGTATTGAACAGGAAATGCGGGTTCAGCTGATAGCGCAGCATCGCCAGCTGCGCCTGCGTGGCCTGGCTTTCCAGCTGGATTAGCTGATCGTTCTGCTCCTCGATCTGGAGGAAGAAGTTGATCGCGTAATAGAGCGCCGACCACGCCCCCAGCAGCGTCGCATCGAGATAGAACAGGCCGATGAAGCGCTGCGCGAAGCCGACCGTGGCGTCGCCATAGTAGAGCTCGTTCACCCAGGCATCGATGAAGGCATAGAGCGCCACCGCGAAGGGCAACATCAGCGCAGTCACACCCCAGGTAATCAGCGGACGGCGGGTTATCAGCTGGCGATAGATGACCGAGAGGATCAGCGTGATCGAAAACCCAGTCAGCGTCGAAATCAGCACCAGCACCAGGAACGAGAGCGACAGCCCGTTGGCCAGCCCCGACATCGCGCGCAGCAGCATTGCCCCGCCCCAGCCCAGCGCCTGCAAGCGCCAGAACGCGCGGTTCTTGTTGGCGAAGAACGGGGTCGGGCGAAAGGGCAAAACGGCCATGCGGGCGTTCTAGCAGAAAACCGCGTGGCCAAGCCACCGGTTTGCAGTGTCCGCGACGATCAGGATTGCTCTGCCTCGCGAATGGCCTTCGCCAGCGCCTCGCGCCCGACCGCCCCGGTCATCAACTGGTCGCCCACCACCCAGCTGGGCGTGCCGTCGATCCCCAGCGAGCGGGCGTAGTCCAGATTGCCGCTCAGCTCCGCGTTCACCAGCGGATCGGCCAGAAACTTGCGGGCGCGGTCCAAGTCCAGCCCGGCGGTCTGCGCGGCGGCGGCGATCGTCTCGGCACTGGGGCGGCCGGCGGCAAACATCGCGTGATGGAACTGCGCAAAGCGCCCCTGCTGCGCCGCGGCGAGGCCCCACTTGGCAGCATCCGCGCTTTGCGGCGACAGGATCGGCAGATGCCGCACGACCACTTTCAGCTGCGGGAACTCCTTGATCAGCGCATCCACATCGGCAACGCTGGACCGGCAGAAGGTGCAGGCGAAGTCCGTAAACTCCACCAGGGTCACCGTGCCTTGCGGGTTGCCCAGCACCGAACCAGGGAACGGCTCAAACAGCTTGTCGCCCACGCTGGTCAACTGCTTTTCCGCTTCGCGGCGCTGCAGCTCCTGCATCGCCTGCGGCAAGATTTCCGGGTTCTCCAGAATCGTGCGCTTGACCGCTTCTTCGGTCCGATTGGATTCGAACAGCCAGCCGCCAATGGCGCCGACGATGAGCAGGATCAGTCCGGCGAGCGCGAACAGGATCGATCTGGATTTGCTTTCGGTCATGTCCGCCAGCGCTACTTGCGTTTGCGTTGCTGTTCAATCGCCGCGCGGGCCTGCATGGCAATGTCCTGCGCGCGGATCCAGTCGGGGGAGCCCTTGGGCAGCGCGGCCTCGGCCGCCTCGGCACTGCGCAGCGCCTGGGGGAACTGCCAGCTCATCACCTGCTGCTCGGCGCTGGCCAGCTGCGCGCGGGCGGTATCGCCATTGGCGGCATAGACCACGCCCAGTTGATACCAGGCAAAGGGGTTGCGCCGATCCCGCACGACCGCAGCTTTGAGCACGCGCTCCGCTTCTTTGAAGTTGGCTGGATCCTCGGTCGCGATCAGGGCATGGCCGAATGTGGTGGCGATCAATGGCTGGTTCTGGGTTTTCTCGGTCGCGCGGCGAAGCGGCTCCAGCGCTTCGTGCGGGCGGCCCGATTCCAGCAGGATCTGCCCCTTCAGCTCCAGGAAATAAGGATCGTCAGGCGCCTTGGTCAGCAGCGCCTCCGCCTCGGCCAGCGCTTTATCGACGTGGGCATCCTTGTGATAGGCATAGGCGCGGGCGTACCGGGCGGGGATACCCGACATGGTCACCGGCCAGGCCCGCAGCGTCTGCTGGGGTTCGGAAACATAACCGGACAGCTTGGCCTTCACCCGCTGAAACCGGGCCTCAAGCTCCGGATCGTAGGGTTTGTCATAGGCCGGATCCTGCTCGTAGGTATCCTGCAAGGTCGCTATCCGGTCCGAGGTCATCGGGTGGGTGCGGTAGAATTCGTTGTCGTAGCTGCGGGTGTAGCCATAGCGGTACTCCAAGTTCTGGAGCTTCTTGAAGAACGCGATAGACCCCTTGCCAGAGATTCCGGCCCTGGACAGGTATTGCGCCCCGGCCGCGTCGGCGCTCGCTTCCTGACTGCGGTTGAACGCCAGGTACTTGCCCAGTGCGGCCTGCTGCCCGGCCATGATCACGCCCATCGCCGCCTCGCCCGCGCCGACCGCTGCCGCTGCCGCGCCCAGCAGCAGCGACATGATCGAAATGCCCTGCGCGGCCTTGCCGCCGCCGTCGCTGATGACGTGGCCACCGGTGATATGGCCCAGTTCGTGGGCGATCACGCCCTGCACTTCGCCGACCGACTGGGCCTCATTGATCAGGCCGCTGTGGAGGTAGATCGCCTGCCCGCCCGCCACGAAGGCATTGAGCGAGGGATCGTTGATCAACACCACGTCGACATTGCGCGGATCCAGGCCCGCCGCTGCGATCAGCGGGGCGGACATGTCGCGGAACAACGCCTCGGTTTCCGCATCGCGCAGGATCGATTGCGCCGCAACGGGTTGTGCAGCAAGCACCAGCAGGGCCACCAAGGCCCCCAGATGGGCCAGCAATCGAGAGACAGCGCGCATCAGGGACCCTATCGTGACTGAGCCTGAACCGCCGCTGAAGGCGCACCCTGCGCCGCCAGGAACGCCAGCGCCGCATCCAGCACGCGGGCATCGCGGCGGAACGGATGGGCCAGTTTCATGACCGTGCCAGCGTGGTCCACCCCCTTCAGCACGACCGCCTGGGTCGGTGCGCCGGCAGCGGTCAGCGCGCTGGCCAGTGCCAGCGAGTTGCGCGGCTTCACCGTCACGTCCTCATCCCCGGTCAGCAGCAGCATCGGCGGAGCATCGGCGCGGGCGAAGTTCACCGGCTGGGTCGGCGCCGGGTCTGCCACATGACCGAACGCGGCGACCGCCGAATCGGTGGTGAACGGGGCGAAGTCATAAGGGCCGGACAGGCCGATCACCCCCTTCACAAAGTCTTCCGGCACGCCCTGCCGGCCCAGCCATTGCCGTTCCAGCCCCAGCATCACCGCGTTGTAGGCCCCGGCGGAATGGCCCATCAGGAACACCCGGCCCGGATCGCCGCCCAGCCGCGCGGCGTTGTCCATGGTCCAGCGCACGGCGGCGGCACTGTCTTCCAGCATCGCGGGATAGCGGCCATCCGGTCCCAGCCGGTAACCAGGCAGCACCACCAGGTAACCGGCGCGCGCCAACGTCCGGCCAACGAAGTGATAGTCGCCCGGAATGCCGCTGTGCCACCCGCCGCCGTGGATGAACACCACCACGGGGTGCGGGCCAGACTGGTCCGGCGCGATCACTTCAAGCCGCTGGGCAGGATGGGTACCGATCGATACGTCGGCTGCCGCAACGACTGTCCCCGCCGCGCCCCCCAGCACCCGGTCGGCCCCATCAAGCAGCGCGACCGCGTTCGTTGCCATCGCATAGCGCCAGGCCCCTAACAACGCGGCCGCCACCAGTGCCAGGGTAATCAGGGTCCAGCCCATCCAGCCAATCCGCCCGCGGTCAGAAGTTGCGATCATCGCAGTGTCTTAGGGGCGGAATCGAAATTCGCGAAAGAGCGAATTTCAGTGCGG
>JAYRDH010000016.1:0-38298 GCA_041909515.1 Novosphingobium sp.
CCAACGCGGCGGAACCGTGGAAGGTGCCCGATCCGGCCACGTTCACGCCGTTCCCGGTGCAGTTCCTGACCGAGAAGAACGGCGGGGATACCCTGCTGCCCTACAAGCGCGACGAAAAGGGCGCGCGTCCCTGGATCAAGGCCGGCACGCCGGGCCTGATGCACCGCATCGGCGGGATCGAAAAGGCGGTGGATACCGGCCACCTGGACTATTCGCCCGCCAACCATCAGGCGCAGACCGACGCCCGCAAGGCGAAAGTGGACGGTATTGCCAAGGGCATTCCGGCTCAGGAAGTCACCCTGGGCACCGAAGGTGGCAAGCTGGCCGTGGTCGGCTGGGGCAGCACCTATGGCCCGATCCACCAGGCCGTGCGCCGGGCGCGGACGAAGGGGCTGGATGTCAGCCACATCCATGTGCGCCATGTCTGGCCGCTGCCGGAAAACCTGGGCGACCTGCTTAAGGGGTATGAGCGCGTGCTGGTCCCCGAAATGAACACCGGGCAGTTCAAGACCGTGCTGCGCGACCAGTATCTGGTTGACGCCAAGCCCCTGACCAAGACCTCCGGCCAGCCCTTCACGATCGCAGAGATCGAGGCGGCCATCGAAGGAGCGCTTTCATGAACGACATGACCCCCATCGCCAAGGTCCAGACCACGTTGAAGGACTGGGAAACCGATCAGGAAGTGCGCTGGTGCCCCGGCTGCGGCGACTACGCGATCCTGAAAGCGGTGCAGCGCACCCTGCCGGAACTGGGCGCGGACCCGGCCAAGACGGTGTTCGTATCGGGCATCGGCTGCTCCAGCCGGTTCCCGTACTACGTCGAAAGCTATGGCTTCCACACCATTCACGGGCGCGCCCCGGCGTTCGCCACGGGGATAAAGCTGGCCAATCCGGAACTCGATATCTGGCTGGTGACGGGCGACGGTGACGGGATGTCGATTGGCGGGAACCACACGATGCACGTGCTGCGCCGCAACCTGAACTGCCAGATCATGCTGTTCAACAACGAGATTTATGGCCTGACCAAGGGCCAGTATTCGCCCACCAGCCGGCAGGGCACCAACAGCCCGACCACGCCGCTCGGATCGGTCGATCGTCCGGCCAGCCCCTGTGCTTTCGCGCTGGGGGCGGGCGCGCGGTTCATCGCGCGCGGGTTCGACGTGTCGAAGGAACTGCCCAACGTGCTGAAGGCGGCTCATGCCCACCGCGGTGCGGCGTTCATCGAAATCTTCCAGAACTGCATCGTCTATAACAAGGACCGGTTCGAGGAATTCGCCGCCCCCAAGGGTGCCGAAGACCGGCAGCTGTGGCTGAAGAACGGCGAACCAATGCTGTTCGGCAAGGGCACCAAGGGCATCGCGCTCGACGCCGAGGCGCTGACGCTGAAGGTTGTCGACGTGACCGATGGCGATTGGCAGGCGGCGGGTGTGATCGTCCATGACGTGACCAACCGTTCGATCGCGCACATGCTGGTGGAAATGCAGTTCGGCCCGTTCCCGATGGCGCTGGGGGTTCTGTATGATGATCCGCGCCCGACGTTCGAGGATGCGGTTCTTGGCCAGGACCATCAGGCGCGCGAAGGCAAAGTTGCCGATCTTGGCAAGCTGCTGGCCAAAGGGCAGACGTGGACGGTGGATGACCGCGAAGGACACCCCGCCTGATATTCATCACTGGATTTCAGCACGGCAACGGGATGTTTGCCATTGGCGCATCTTCGTGTGAAATCCGGTAGATGGATAATCTTACCCATTCCCTGATCGGTGCGGCGCTGGGGCAAGCTGGCCTCAAGCGTCGCACTGGGCTTGCCATGCCGGCGCTGATCATTGGCGCGAACCTGCCCGATGTGGACGCATCCTGCTTCCTCTGGCTGGAGGGGACGGAGCATCTTGGGTTCCGACGCGGGATCACGCATGGACCGCCCGCGCTGGTGCTGTTGCCGGTGCTGCTGGCCGGGCTGCTGTGGGGCTTTGATCGCTGGCAGACCCGGCGTGGGACACGACCTGATGGGCGATTGCCGGCCCGGTTCGGCTGGCTCTTCCTGCTCAGCCTGATCGGTTGCCTGAGCCATCCGTTGTTCGACTGGTTCAACACCTATGGCATCCGCCTGCTGGAGCCATTCTCCAGCCGCTGGTTCTATGGCGATACGCTGTTCATCATCGACATCTGGGTGCTGGCCATGCTGGGACTGGGGGTGCGCCAATCGCTGCGGCGGGAACGGGTCGGGGCAGCGCGGTCTGCGCGTCCTGCCCGCGCGGCGCTGCTGGCCCTGTCGGCCTATGTCGGCGTGAACATCGTGTTGAGTCAGGTGTCGGCCGACCTCGCCCGGATGCGGGAACCTTATCCTGCGATCGTGGTGTCACAGCCGGTGCCAGTGGCTTTCTGGCGGCGCGAAATCCTCTGGCGGAGCGCGGGACGACACGGCGCATATGACTGGTCGCTGTTTGGCGGGGCAAGGGCGGTCGACGTTTCGGGCAAGCCGACCAACATGGCCGATCCGCGCATCGCCGCCTGGGCGAAAGGCAATTCCGGCGCGGAAGCATTCCTGTTCTGGAGTCGTATGCCGCTGGCCGAGGTGGGACCAAAGGGCATCTTGCTGACCGATCAACGTTTCGCGCAATCTCCGGCGCGATCCGGATTTACGGTAACGCTGAAACCCAAACCATGACCACGCCCTCCATCGTCTGGCTGCGCCGCGATTTGCGGTTGGCCGACCAGGCCGCTTTCCATGCCGCCGCTCAGGCCGGGCCGGTGATCCCGGTCTATGTGCTGGATGATGAAACGCCCCGGCATCGCCGGATGGGCGGGGCATCGCGGTGGTGGCTGCATCACTCGCTGGAACGCCTGGACGCGGATTTGCGCGCGCGCGGATTGCGGCTGATTCTGCGGCGCGGAAAGGTTGAAGATGTGCTGGTCGCGCTGGTGGCTGAAACCGGGGCGAACGCGGTCCATGCGCTGCACCATTATGAACCATGGTGGCGCAATGCTGAGCGCGCCGTGGGCAGGTTGGTGCCGCTCCAGCTGCATCATGGCAATACGCTGGTCCCGGCGGGATCGGTGCTGACCGGCAGCGGCACGCCCTTCAAGATCTACACTCCGTTCTGGCGCGCCCTGTCTGAACGGATGCCGCCCGCACCGCCATTGCCGGTGCCAGCGCTGACCGCGCCGGTTGCCTGGCCGGCCAGCGAACCGCTGGAAAGCTGGGGTCTGCTTCCGGTTAAGCCGGACTGGGCCGCAGGGTTCCGCGAAGAATGGACACCGGGCGAGGCGGGCGCGCTGGAGCGGCTGGAGAGCTTCGTTCGCCGCGCCCCGCGCTATGCCGAGCGTCGCAACCTGCCCGCGATGGAGGGCACCTCGCGCCTGTCACCGCACCTGCATTTCGGAGAGGTTTCTCCCGCCGCGATCTGGCACCGGGTGGCCGCTGCGGGCGGGTCGGTCGATACGTTCCTGGGGGAGATCGGCTGGCGCGAATATGCCCAGAACGTCATCCTGCAATATCCCGACTATGGCAGCCGCAATGCCCGCGAAGCCTATGATGCCTTGCAATGGCGCGAAGGCGCGGATGCCGATTCAGATTTTGCCGCCTGGACGCAGGGGCGGACCGGCTATCCCATCGTCGATGCCGGGATGCGCCAGCTATGGGCGACGGGATGGATGCACAACCGTGTCCGGATGATCGCCGCCAGCTTCCTGGTCAAGCACCTGCTGATCGATTGGCGGCGCGGTGAGCAGTGGTTCTGGGACACGCTGGTCGATGCCGATTACGGATCAAATGCTGTCAACTGGCAGTGGAGCGCGGGGACCGGCGTGGACAGCAATATGTTCGTGCGGATCATGGCGCCGCTGACCCAGTCGCCCAAGTTTGATGCTGGTGACTACATCCGCCAGTGGGTGCCGGAGCTGGCCCACCTGTCGGATTTCGAGGTTCACGATCCCGTAAAGCCGGTGCGCGGTTATCCGCAAAAGATTGTTGATCACACCGCAGCGCGGGCGCGGGCGCTGGCTGCGCATCAGGTGCTGAAGGGTTAGGGGCTAGTCGCGCCGGGTGCTCTCGCGCGCCAGCAGGCTCACCGGAACCCGGCGTTGTTCGTGGGCCTTGCCGGCGATTACGGCCAGCAGCTTGTCGACCAGCATGGCCCCGGCGGCGGTGAAATCGGGCTGGATGCTGGACAGCGGGGGCATGGCGTGGGCGCTGGCGCGGATGCCGTCGAACCCGATCAGGCCGCAATCCTGTGGTACGCGGGTGCCGGATTCGGTGAGTTCGCGCAGCACGCCCAGCGCCAGTTCGTCACAAACGGCAAAGACCGCGTCGAAGGGCTGACCGCTGGCCGTGAGCGCACGAACGGCGCGACGGCCCTGTTCCTCGCGGCTCAGGCCCTCCTCGATCTCGATCAGGGTCGGGGTTAGACTAGCAGCGCGCATGGCCTCGCAATAGCCGTCGTAACGCTCCTTGAACTGGCGTTGCAGCGACTTTTCGGAGCCGATGCAGACAATCTGGCGAAAGCCCGCGCCGATCAGGTGATCGGTGGCCAATACGGCCCCGGCATGATTGTCGCTGCGGATCCATTCGAGATCGTCGAAGGGAGAGCCCCAGCATACCAGCTTCATGCCGGACTGGCCCAGTTCGCGATAATATTTCCAAGCGTCGAGGTTCTGCGTCGTGCCGATCACGATCAGCCCGTCCGCCTTACGGCGCTCCTCGTACCGGCCTGACAGGTTTTGCGGCCCGTCCTGAAAGCTTACCAGTGTCTCATACCCCCGCGTCGATGCGGCGGCGCAGATCGTGCCCAGCAGCGAGTAAGTGAACGGGTTGAGGTCCTTGCGATCCTCATCCGGGCGGCAGATCACCACCACAGCCAGCGTCCCGGTCTTGCCGGTGCGCAGCCGGGCGGCATTTTCATCGACGGAATAATTCAGGCGGCGGGCGGCCTCGGCCACGCGGAGCCGTGTCGCCTCGCTCACCACCGGGTCACCGGCCAAGGCGCGCGATACGGTTGATTGGCTAACGCCCGCTTCGGCTGCCACGTCGAACGACGTTACGCGATAGTTGCGCACTTTGGTCTTGCTGTTGTCCCCGTCCATGCGCCCGCCTTTTATGCAGCCTTCACATTGCGGATATGCCGCCGTCCAGCTTCAGCTCCGCCCCGGTCATGAACCGGGATTCGTCGCTGGCGAGGTACAGCACCCCGGCGGCGATGTCATCGGGTTCGCCAACGCGCTTCAGCGGAATCTGGCGCGCCAGCTTGCCCATCACCACCTCCTTGGGGTGGCCCGAACTGGCGGCAATGCCATCAAGGATCGGCGTGTCGACGAACGTCGGGTGGACCGAGTTGCTGCGGATGTCCCAGCCCATCTTGGCGCAATAGAGCGCGACCGATTTGGACAGCATCCACACCGCCGCCTTGCTGGCATTGTAGCCTGGCATCGTATCGCTGGCGATCAGTCCGGCGATGGAGGAAATGTTGATGATCGAGCCCGGCTGGCTTTCCTTCATCAGCGGCAGCGCTTTCTGACAGCCCAGAAATACGGAATCGACGTTGATCGCAAAGCCCCGGTGCCATTCGGCCAGTGTGCAGGTTTCGATATTACCGCGCACCCCGACGCCCGCGTTGTTGACCAGCACCGACAGCCCGCCCATTGCCTCTGCCGCATAGTCCACGGCAGCAATCCACTGGTCTTCCTGCGTCACGTCCAGCGCGACCGAGAATGCGGTTCCCACGCCCAGTTCGGCATTGATCGCCGCAGCCTGATCGGCTGCTCCCGCGGCGTTGATGTCGGCCAGCAGCACTTGCGCACCCTCGCGTGCCAACATCCGCGCTTGCGCCGCGCCCAGCCCCTGCGCCGCCCCGGTTATGAGTGCCTTCTTGCCCGCAACCCGTCCTGTCATCTGATTACTCTCCTAACATGATCGCCGGGCCCAGCAGCATCAGCAGGCGCACATCGATGCCCAGACCCCGCGCGCGCGATTCGGCGATGAACTGCCTTATCCCCGTTACCGGCACACGATGGACGGTGATGTCTTCGCCGTCCACCCCTCCGCCAGGGCCGACTTTCGTCAGTTCATGGGCGCGCAGCAGAGTGAAGCTCTCGCTGACCATTCCAGGGGATGAATAATACTCGCCCAGGCTTTCCATCCGGGCCGCGCGGTATCCCGTTTCCTCTTCCAATTCACGGGCTGCGGCGTCGGTGGCGTCTTCGTTTTCGCCATGGTCACCGATCAGCCCGGCGGGAAGTTCGATGCACGGGTGGCCCAATGGCACGCGGAACTGTTCGACCAGGATGACGTGGTTTTCGGCGTCAATCGCCAGGATTACCGCTGCCTTGATGCCGCGCGCGCGGGACACATATTCCCACTTGCCCTTGACCTTTGCGGCGATGAACTTGCCTTGCCAGACGGTTTCTTCGATTTCTTCGATAGCCATGCGGCTACCTAGACCTCAATCAGGCGGTCCGGCAATTCGTTCCGGTCGTTTTCCGCGCGGGGGAAATGCTCAGCGAGCACGGTACCAACCTTTTCAACCGCAGCGATCATCCCGTCAGCCAGGTTTCCGGCGCGGATATGGGTCAGCATGGCCGCCATCGCCTCTCCCCAGGTTTCGGACGAGACTTGCGCGGCGATAGCCGAATCCGCGACGATTTCGGCGCGGTGTTCGCGCAGGCTGACGTAGATCAGGATGCCGGTGTGGCCATCGGTGCGGCGTTCCGCGCCGACCTTGAAGCAGGTGATCGCACGGGCACGGACGCGGGCGGCCTTGATGTGGCGCGGGACCAGGAACCACTTCACCGGCGGCCAGAGCTGGATCATCAGCACGCCGATGAATTTCAGGATCGCGAAACTGGCGCCCAGGGTCAGCACCGCCGCCGGTGTCCATGTGCGGTCCCAGTGGCCCATCACGCGATCATACAGGCCGAGGTAAAAGTCGGGGAAGATCGACAGCGCGGTCAGCGCCGTGAATGCGGCCAGCGCCGCCCAGGCCAGCGCGATGTCGGTATAGCCATCAGACCGGTCGGTCACGATCGTCACGATTTCGCCCGCGCTATGCTGTTCGGCGGCATGGACTGCCGCAGAGATGCGGGCGTGATCGGCTGGGGAGAGGAGGAGGGGGGCGTTCATTACCAGTCTCCCGATGCGCCGCCGCCGTCAAACCCGCCGCCCCCGCCGCCGAACCCGCCGAACCCGCCAAAGTCGCTGCCGCCGCCGCTCCAGCCGCTACCGCTGTTGCGGGTGGTGTGATGCAAGACTTCACTCAGACCCCACAGCACGACGCCAGGATCGATCCCGCTGCGCCGCGAGCGACGGCGTCCGCCCCGGCCGAACACGAACATGAAGAACAGGATCAGCAGGATCCAGAAAATGACGCTGCCGGCGCTGGCATCGCCCTGGCCACCCGCTTTCTGGGCAGCTGCGGCGGCTTCGGCGATCGCCTTGGCGTCGGCGGGGTCGCGATCGAGTTGCGCGGCAATGGCATCGACGCCCGCGCTGATCCCGCCCGCGAAGTTCTTGTCACGAAACGGGCCGACCATCTGGTCACGGATGATGCGTCCGGCCAGCACGTCGGGCAGGCGTTCCTGAACGCCGCGCGCGGTGTGGATGCGGATCTTGCGTTCGTTAGGCGCGACCAGCAGCAGCACGCCCTGCTCGGTTTCCGCGCCGCCGATGTCCCACGTTTCGGCCAGCGTCTGGGCGTATTGCTCCACCTCCAGCCCGTCGAGGCTGGAGACGGTCGCGACGATGACGGCCCGTCCGGTATCGCGGTTGTAGGCGCGCAGCTTCTGGTCCAGCGCGGCTTCATCCGCATCGGGAATGATTGCGGCCTCATCCAGCACCGGCCCTTCAGGGCGGGGTGGCAGATCGGCGTGCGCGGCGGTGCTCGCAAGAGCCAGCACCGCCGCGAACCACAGGATGAAGCGCCGCATCAGCGCGACCTTTCAGCCTTTCACTCAGTTCGCCGCAGCAGCGGGCGAGGCCGGAGCGGCGGCGTTATCGTTTGCCGCGGGCGCTGCCGGAGCCGCACCGAAGTTCACCTTGGGCGCGGTTGCGGCGGACGGGTCAGCCTTGAACGGAATCATCGGCTTCGCGCCATGAATCAGCTTCGCGCCGATCGCGTCGGGGAAGGTGCGGATCGTGGTGTTATATTCCTGCACCGCCTCATTATAGCGGGTGCGGGCCACGTTGATGCGGTTTTCGGTGCCTTCCAGCTGGACCATCAGGTCAGCAAAGCGGGCCTGGCTTTGCAGCTGGGGGTAGTTTTCGACAACCGTGCGCAGCTGGCCCAGCGCCTGGGTGAGCTGGTTCTGCGCGCCCTGGAACTTCTCGAACGCGGCCGGATCGGACAGATCCTCGGTCCGGATATTGATCGAGGTCGCTGCGGCGCGGGCGTTGGTGACGTTGGTCAGGATCTGGGTTTCGGAAGCGGCGGCGGCCTTCGCGGTTTCAACCAGATTCGGGACGAGATCGGCGCGGCGCTGATAGGCGCTTTCCACGTCTGCCCACTTGGCCTTGGCGTTTTCTTCCGCGGTCGGGACACTGTTGATCCCGCAAGCCGTCAGGCTGACTGCGGCGGCTGCGGCAAAGGCAAACTGCCCGATACGGCGGACAAGCGATGCGGTCATCAGATCACATTCCCTTTTTATGGCGCGGCGTCTGGCCGCAGTGCGAGTGAATGTAGCGCGGGGGGCAGTGCTTTCAATGGTTCCCGGTCGAATTTCGTGCGCCATCAATCAATTATTGTGGCGGCATGACTTTGCTGGCAAGCTGTCCGCAGAGGAAATCCATCTGGGGTGGGACGCAATGCTGAGTGAATTCAAGACCTTCATCGCACGTGGAAACGTGCTGGATCTCGCTGTCGGTGTGATCATCGGCGCCGCCTTCGGCAAGATCGTGTCGTCCCTGACGGATGACGTGATCATGCCGGTGATTGGCACGGTGACCGGCGGGATCGATTATTCCAACCAGTACGTCGTGCTGGCCGGCAACGCCCCCGAAGGGGCGACCCTTGCCGCCGCCAGGGAAGCCGGGGCCACGGTCCTGGCCTATGGCAGCTTCGTGACGGCGGTGATCAACTTCCTGATCCTGGCCTTCGTGATCTTCCTGATCGTGCGCCAGGCCAACAAGGCGTTTCCCGCGCCGCCCGCGGCTCCTGCTGGTCCGACCGAGGTGGAATTGCTGGCCGAGATCCGCGATTCACTGAAAAAATAGAGTGAGTTCAATGTTGTGATGCTGGGGTGGGCCTGTTGGTACAGGACCCGCCCTTTTCATTTCGGGCAAGGTATCCTATATCCGCTTCGCCGGGTTCGCCCGGCTATGGTGATAAATTGCGACGTGCAATAGATGCAGCGGACCCGGGGGCGGTACCCGGCGGCTCCACCACCACCACCTGGATACCCGGCAACGGGAAGGCCGGGGCCCGGTTGTCGCCGGGGTGATGATGGGGCCGAACTAGGATCGACGTGTGTTGAAAAGCGTAGTTTTCACCCGGGCTGAGTAACCCGTTCAAGGCTCAAAACTCATAAGTGCCAACGACAACGAAGCACTCGCTCTCGCGGCGTAATCTGACGGCCTAGCGGCCTGATCTTACAAAGCTAAAGCGCGGTTGGACCGACCGGGCAACAGAACGGATACCGGGGGCCTGGGGTGGGCCTAGCAACAGAACCACCCCACCGTTTTCGAACAGCGTTGACTTGCACCAGCCGGGCTGAGAGTGGCCGTGTGCTGTGCTTCCGGTTCCCGCACGCCATCATTCTCGCTCCGGCTGTCCCAATTCAACGCTGTTCGCGCTCATCCCCGGAACGGGGAGGGGACCACCGCCGGTGGTGGAGGGACAGGAGGCCGACTGCCGCAGGTGGCAAGCCCCCTTAAAACACCGTTTCCGGCTTTTCCGCGATCCTACGTTCCAGTTTCAGGCAGTCCAGAATCTTGGCACCGGCCAGGAATACCGCGCCCGTGCAGGCGAGGAACAGCAGCTTGCCCCCAAAGCCGGGAAACCGCACCAGATAGGCCGATCCACGCTCGACCGCGCCCAGCGCGAGGGCATAGATGATCATGTACGCCTCGATCGGAGTTTTGATAACGAACAGGCGTTTGATCTTGCGTAGCATCGGGACCCTCAATTGCTTAACAGCGTCTACCGCAACCATCATGCCAGTGGCAGATTTCCACGCAACTGAATGGTTAAGGCTGCTGCTGCTGTAAAGTCTCCCGACAACCTTCGATCAGGCCAGTTCCTCCAGCCCCAGTTCCTTCAGCAGGGCCATCCTGGCGGCCATGACGTCGCGCGCCAGTGCTGGCATGCCGATCTGATCCGGACGGATGGTTTCCGGCCAGTGGGCCGCGATCACGGCCTCGATCTGATTGGCCTTGGCTTCATTCAGCAGAAACCGCTGATCGACCGTGGCCGGGTCTGCCACCACGCGCAATCGCAGGCAGGCGGGGCCGCCACCGTTGGCCATCGACTGGCGCACGTCGACCGGCAGGACCTGTCGGATCGGGCCATTGCCCGCCAGCATTCCCTCCAGCCAGGCCCGGACACGCGGGTGTTCCCAGGCTTCGAGCGGGATCACCAGCGCCATTTCTCCATCCGGCAGTGACAGCAGCTGAGCGTTGAACAGGTATGAACTGATTGCGTCGGAAAGGCTTACAGCTGCGGCGGGAACCACCACGATTTCGGCCTCAGGCAGCTTGGCGCGGATCGCGGCGTAGGTGCCATCAGGATCGGCGAACGCCTGTTCGTGGGTGAACAGCACCCGTTCGTTCGCCACCGCGACAACGTCGTTGTGGAACGCACCCGCCGCAATCGCTTCGGGTGCCTGTTCCACGAACAGCACCCGGTCGGCAGATAGCCGGTTGATCCGCGCCACCGCCTGGCTGGCCTGTTCATGCTGGCGCGCCGGAAAAGCGCCGCCACTGCGACCGTAGACGAAGATTTCCAGCCCCGGCGCGTCATGGCGCGCGCACATCCGCATATGGTTGGCCGCGCCCTCGTCGCCAAAGCAGGGCGGTACCGCATCGTGCACCGCAAAGTGCGCCGGATCGGCAAAGGCCAGCCGCAGCTGCCGGACGGTATCGGGCCATTCCTGCGCGCGGTGCGGCATCGTCACCAGGTTTGCGGCGGCCAGGTGGCAGCGCCCATCCGCCGTGTCCGGTGCGGGTGAGACGGTGGCCGCATTGGCCGTCCACATTGAACTGGCCGACCACGCCGCGGCCTGCAGGCGCCGGTCTTCGCCATGATCCAGTCCCAGCGCTTCCAGGAAACGGTGGTTGGGACGCGGCAGGGGCAACAGGAACCCTTGTGCCAGCCCCAGCGCCAGGTTGTGCCGCATCTTCGCCAGCCCCTGCAGCGCCGCCGCGCGAGGGTAGGATACGTTACCGGCATGACTGGCCGACGCCAGGTTGCCCAGGCTCAGCCCCGCATAGTTGTGGCTGGGTCCGATGATCCCGTCGAAATTGATTTCAACCAGCGCCATCGCAGTTACCACCGCGCCACGTGGGTGACAGTCATGCCAGGCTCGATCCCCAGCCGTGCCGCGCTGGCCGGATCGAGCGCAATGCCGTCATCGCGCGGTTCGACCCAGCCATACGTCGTGCGGAAGTCGGCCAGCTTGCCGCAGGCGACCAGTCGCTTTTCGCCCGAAGTATGTTCACCCAGGTGTTCATCCAGCGCCACGACCTGGCTGTCCTGCGCCTCGCGGATCGAGCGGATCTGGTCGGTCCGGACAGTCATCGTCGGGCCGCCATCGAAAATGTCGATGTAGTTTTCCCAGGCGAACCCTTCGTTCTCCAGCATCCGCATCGCCGCGCGGCCGGTGGGGTGTGGCACGCCGATCACGGCGCGGGCATGTTCGGTCAGCATCGCGATATAGACCGGGTGCTTGGGCATCAGGTCGGCGATAAACTGGTTGCCGTATTTGGCGTTGAATTCATCCGCGTCCTGGAAGTTCATGCCAAAGAACCGTCCGGCCACCCCGTCCCAGAAGGGGGAACCGCCTGCCTCGTCGATCACCCCGCGCAGTTCGGCCAGCGTGCGGTCGGCAAAGCGGGCGCGGTGGTTGCGGATGAACAGGTAACGGCTGCGCGCGATCAGCATGCCCAGCCCGCCGGAGCGCTCGCCCGGATGGAGGAACAGCCCGCCGACTTCCGTTGCGCCCTCCAGATCGGTCGACAGGTTGAGGATGTCGGCGCGAAAGGTGCGGCCCAGCTCCTCACTGTGCTGGGTCAGCGCGCCAATGCGATAGCTGTAGAACGGCCACTTCAGGCCCACGGCGGAAAACACCTGGCAGGTGCCGCGCACTTCGCCGGTGGCGGTGTTTTCCAGCATGAACAGGAACAGGTCGTTGCCGAGCGTATCCTCGGTCCGGGCGAAACCCTCGGCCGAGCGTTCCAGCTTGGCGGTCAAGGCCTTGCGGTCGGGCGGCAGGTTGGTGAAGCCGCCGCCGGTGCGCTTGGCCATTTCATAGATGTGTTGCAGGTCGTCAGGCGTGGCGGCGCGGATCAGGAAAGTCACAGGGTTGCTCCCATGGCAAGGCGGTGCAGGACCAGCGCGGACAGGCGCGCGCGTTCGGCCAGGCTGGGCACGATCAGGAATTCGTCGGGCGAATGGATCGCCCCGCCGCGTACGCCCATGGTATCGACCACCGGCACGCCGCAGGCCGCGATGTTGTTGCCGTCGCAGACCCCGCCTGATGCCACGCGGGTGATCGGCTGCCCCAGCAGCGCGCTGCATTCCTCGACAATCCCGAACAGCTTTTCGGCCTTGGCATCGACTGGCTTGGGTGGACGGCTGATCCCGCCGTGGCGGTGGATCGAGACTTCATGTTCTGCGGCAACCTTGTGGATAAGGTTGGTGATGTCCTGTTCGAAAGCTGTGGCCAACGCAGTGCTACGCGGGCGGATGTTGAAGCGCAGGACGGTCATGTCCGGCACGACGTTGTTGGCGCTGCCGCCATCGATCCGCGCCGGGTTGACCGACAGGCCTTCGCGTTCGAGCGCCTTGAGCCCCAACGCCAGCGCTGCGGCGGCGACTATCGCGTTGCGCCCGTCCTGTGGGTTGCGCCCGGCATGGGCGCTGCGGCCCGTCACGATCAGGCTGTAGTTCCCGCTGCCCGCGCGTTCCCCCGCCAGCGTGCCATCGGGCAGGGCGGAGGGTTCATAGGTCAGCGCGGCGGCCTTGCCTTGCGCGAGCGCAGCGATCAGGGCGGCGGAGGACAGGCTGCCGGTTTCCTCGTCCGAATTGATCAGCACGTCATAGCCGGTAGCCGAGGCCGCCGGGGACGTCTCGAAGGCCTTGAGCGCCGCCACGATCACCGCGATCCCGCCCTTCATGTCGGCCACGCCGGGGCCGCAGAGCGTCTGCTCGTCCAGCCAGTGCTGCTGCTGGAACGAGTGGTTGGCGGGGAACACCGTGTCCATGTGCCCGGTCAGCAGGAACCGGCGCGGCGCATCGGAGCGGACCCGCAGGACCAGGTGCTGGCCATACTCGACACCAACTTCGCGCCCATCGGCGGCAATCTGGGTGACGGGGGCGGGGGCTTCCAGCGTTACCGCGCCGGGCAGCGCAGAAAAGGCATCGGCCAGTTGCGCGGCCTGCTCGGCCAATCCGGCCAGATTGCCGGTGCCGGTGTTGATCGCGCTCCACGCCTGCACCTGCCCCAGCATCGGGGCGGGATCGACGGCGGCCAGCAGGGCCTGTTCGGTGGGGTCAAGCTGTTGCATCTGAAACCTTCTCTAGCCGACCATCCGGCACTCTCCAACCCCTGCCCGATACAGACCCGGTTGCGCTGCCTTCGCAAGTGCGGCATAGGCGCTGGCATTCCTCCCCGGAATCGTTGATCACCCCTGCCGAGGCGCATGTTGCGTCCCCGGTTCAATGATGTGCGAGGAACAATGAGCGGTTTTGTCGATAAGTCCGGCTTGCAGGTCGATGCGGCGCTGGCGGCGTTTGTCGAAGGTCAGGTGCTGGCCCCGCTGGGCAAGGATGTGGCCGCCTTCTGGGCCGGGTTTGCCACGCTGGTGGACCGGCTGGTGCCGGTCAACCGCGCCCTGCTGGCCAAGCGCGATGCGCTGCAGGCCGAAATCGACGCCTGGCATATGGCCCGCGCGGGCAAGCCGATCGACATGGCCGAATATCAGGCGTTCCTGCGCGAGATCGGCTATCTGGTGCCCGAACCTGGGCCGTTCGCCGTCGGTACGCAGAACGTCGACCGCGAGATTGCGCAGATGGCCGGGCCGCAGCTGGTCGTGCCGGTGCTCAACGCCCGCTTCCTGCTCAACGCCGCCAATGCCCGCTGGGGCAGCCTCTATGACGCCTACTACGGCACCGACGCGCTCGATGCTGAACCGGCGCGGCCCGGTGGCTATGATGAAGTGCGCGGCGCGGCGGTGATCGCGGCGGGGCGGGCGTTCCTGAACAGTGCGGTCCCCGGCTGGGAAGGGGCGCTGGCGGGGCAGCCGTGCGAACATCTGGTGGCGCAGCGTGAAGGAGCATTCCTGTTCCGTCACAACGGCTTGCACATTGAAGTTCTGGTCGATCCTGCGCATCCCGTTGGCAAGACCGATCCGTTGGGGATCGCCGACATCGTGCTGGAAGCCGCGCTGACCACCATTGTCGACCTGGAAGATTCGGTCGCGGCGGTCGATGCCGAGGACAAGCTGAACGCCTATGCCAACTGGCTGGGCGTGATCCGGGGCGATCTGGCCGACACCTTTGAAAAGGGCGGCAAGACGCTGACCCGCACGCTCAACCCGGACCGCGTCTGGACTCTGCCCGATGGCAGCGAACTGACCCTGCCGGGGCGCAGCCTGCTGTTCGTGCGCAACGTTGGCCACCTGATGACCAACCCGGCGATCCGGCTGGCGGACGGCGGCGAGATCCCCGAAGGGATCATGGACGCGGTCCTGACCAGCGCGATTTCGGCGCAGGACGTCGCGGGGCTGGGCCGGTTCGGCAACAGCCAGCAGGGCAGCATCTATATCGTCAAGCCGAAGATGCACGGGCCGGAAGAAGCGGCCTTTACCAACACCTTGTTCGACGCGGTTGAGGACTTGCTGGAACTGCCGCGCCACACGATCAAGGTCGGAGTGATGGACGAGGAGCGCCGCACCTCCGCCAATCTGGCCGCCTGCATCCATGCGGTGAAGGACCGGATCGTGTTCATCAACACCGGGTTCCTCGACCGGACCGGGGATGAAATCCACACCTCGATGCGGGCCGGGCCGATGATCCGCAAGGCCGACATGAAGCAGACCGCGTGGATCAGTGCCTATGAGGCCCGCAACGTCCAGATCGGCCTTTCCTGCGGGCTGTCGGGCAAGGCACAGATCGGCAAGGGCATGTGGGCCGCGCCCGACATGATGGGCGACATGATGGTCCAGAAGATCGGCCATCCCAGGAGCGGCGCGAACACCGCGTGGGTGCCGTCGCCCACGGCGGCGACGCTGCATGCGATGCATTACCATGCGGTCGATGTGTTCGCCGTTCAGCGCGAACTGGCGAGCCAGCCGGTGCCGCCGCTGGAAGCGCTGCTGACCGTGCCGCTGGCGCAGGGAACCAACTGGTCGGACGCGGAAGTCCGCGCCGAACTGGACAACAACGCTCAAGGTTTGCTCGGCTATGTCGTGCGCTGGATCGATGCCGGGGTCGGCTGTTCCAAGGTGCCCGACATCAATGACGTCGGCCTGATGGAAGACCGCGCGACGCTGCGCATTTCCAGCCAGCACATGGCCAACTGGCTGCTCCACGGGGTCTGCACCGCGGAGCAGGTGATGGATTCGCTGCGACGCATGGCGGTGAAGGTCGATGCCCAGAACGCGGGCGATCCGGCCTATGTGCCGCTGACCGGGAACGAGGATGGCCCGGCCTTCCGCGCCGCCTGCGATCTGGTGTTCAAGGGCGTGGAACAGCCCAGCGGCTATACCGAACCGCTGCTGCACGCCTGGCGGCGGGTGAAGAAGGCGGGGTGATTCGCCCGAGTCGCGGGAGTTAGTTGATGAAAGTCATGCGCGGGGCGTCTGTTTCGATGCGAAACAGGCGGTCCCCTGCGCTGGTGCGTGAAGATCGACGATGGAAAGAGCCGACGCGAACGTAGCAGGCGGCGGCGGTGTAGGAAAATGGCCCCTCCGTCAGCCGCTGTGCGGCTGCCACCTCCCCATTTGGGCCCAGAAAGAAGGGGGCCAAAATGGGGAGGAGCTTAGGACGCGTGGACAAATTCCGTCATGGTGGGAACGTCAGCTATCCGCCATTTTTCTCTGAAAGCTGCCTGTCAGGACACGACGCCATTGCGGTCATCTGCCGTTCGCATCATGATTAGCCTGTGGCTGCGGAAGAGTGCGTCATACAAGGTGCTTTGGTAAGATGACACATGAACGTGCCCGCTTCCTATTAACCGTTGCGGGCGCTGTATTGCCGCTTGTTGGGTTGGGTCTAACAGGAATACTCTTCACTTTTGCACCAGTTTACGCCGCGATCGGTGCCATTCTCATCATCATAAGCGCAATGCTGATTATGGCTGGGCAGGCAGGATTTTTGATATTCGCCTGCTTTTGGAACTGCAGCCAATGCAGCAGGCAGTACTTTTCGTTCTTTATGCCGTTCTGGCCTTTTGATCGGAAATGCCAGAACTGCCATTTGCCTGACTGAGGCTCTGTAGCAGTCAGCTTACCACCCATATACTGCCGTTCGGTACCCTGTTGGCGATCCGCAATAGCGGTCATCTCTTCAGTGCAGAATCTGTCCACGCCGCCTAGGCGGTCAGTTCGCGGGCGATGGCGACGAATTCTTCCACGCTCAGCGTTTCGGCGCGGCGCTGGGGATCGATGCCCAGTGTTTCCAGCGCAGCCAGCGCGCCGGGTAGGCCTTTGAGGCTTTGGCGGAGCATCTTGCGGCGCTGGCCGAAGGCGGCTTCGGTGACGCGTTCGAGCATCCGGGCGGAGACGCCTTGCGGCATATCGGCGGGGGTCACGTGCACAATCGCGCTCATCACCTTGGGCGGCGGGGTGAAGGCGCTGCGGTGGACTTTCATCGCCAGCTTGGCGGCGCTGCGCCACTGCGCCAGCACGGCGAGGCGGCCAAAGGCGGACGGATCAGCGGGGGTGGCGATGATCCGCTGGGCGACTTCCAGCTGGAACATCAGCGTCAGACTGGCCCACTGCGGCGGCCAGTTTTCACCCGACAGCCAGCCGGTGAACAGCGCGGTGCCGACGTTATAGGGCAGGTTGGCGACGATGTGATACGCGCCCGCGAACAGCGTGGCCGGATCGATCTTGGTCGCATCGCCCTCGATCACGGTCAACTGGCCGGGAAAGGCCTCGCTCAGTTCGGCGAGGGCAGGCAGGCAGCGCTTGTCCATTTCGATTGCGGTGACGTTCGCCCCGGCGCGGAGCAGCGCGCGGGTGAGGCCGCCGGGACCGGGGCCGACTTCCAGCACGTCCTGCCCCTTCAGCTTGCCGGGGATCGCCGCGATCCGGTCCAGCAGCTGCTCGTCGAACAGGAAGTTCTGGCCCAGCGCCTTGCTGGCAAACAGGCCGTGGCGATTGATGACGTCGCGCAGGGGGGGAAGGTCAGGCTGGCTCACCTGATCCCCTTAACCGTTCGCGGGAGAAATCAAAGCGCCTCTGCGCGCCGCATCGCGCATTCGCCCGCCATGCGGATCGCGGCGATGGTAGCCCCGGCATCGGCCTGACTGGTTCCGGCAATGCCGAACGCGGTGCCGTGATCGGGCGAGGTGCGGATCACCGGCAGGCCCAGCGTGACGTTCACGCCGTTGTCAAAATCGAGCGCCTTCAGCGGGATCAGCGCCTGATCGTGATACATGCACAGCGCCGCATCGAACCCGGCGCGGGCGCGCGGGGCGAACAGGGCGTCGGCGGGGTGGGGGCCAGTGGCGGCGATCCCCTCGGCCAGCAAGGCTGCGATCGCCGGAGCGATGATCCGCGCTTCCTCATCCCCCATGCGCCCGTCCTCGCCCGCGTGGGGGTTCAAGGCGGCGATGGCGAGGCGCGGCCGCTCGATCCCGAAATCGCGCTCCAGCGCGGCGGCGACGATCCGGGCGCGGCGGACGATGAGGTCGCTCGACAGGCGCCGGGGCACTTCGGACAAGGCGATGTGGACGGTCAGCGGCACGGTGCGCAGGTTCGGCCCGGCGAGCATCATAACCGCGTCCTCTGCCGCAACCCCGCAGGCCGCCGCGACGAATTCGGTCTGGCCGGGATGGTCGAACCCGACTTCGGCCAGCCGCGCCTTGGCAATCGGGCCGGTGACCAGCGCGGCGGCTTCGCCGTCCACCGCCAGCCGGGCTGCCTCGGTCAGCGAAGCCAGCGCGAATTCCGCGCCGTCGCGGTCCGGCGCGCCGGGGCGGTAATCGCTGTCGATTCCTGCCAGCACGGGCAGGGCGACATCGAAACAGTCGAGCGCTTCGGCCGGGTGGAAAATCTGGACGATGGGCACGGACAGCCCGCGCTGCTTCGCTGCTTCGGCCAGCAGGTCCGGCCCGCCCACGGCGAAGAACGGCGGCAGATCGTCAGCAAACCGCCGCGCCCAGGCGGCGGCCAGCAATTCGGGGCCGACGCCTGCCGGATCGCCCAGCGATACAGCAAGCGCGGCGATCATGCCGGGAAAACCATGAAACAGGCCGACGAAACCTGGCCCCCAAAAATTCCGTCATGCTGAACTTGCTTCAGCATCCATCGGGCCTTCGGGAACCGTCGAGAGAGGGCGAGGCCATCTCGTGCCGCAAGCGCGCCAATCACAGCGCAGTGCTTGCGGCACGATGGACCCTGAAACAAGTTCAGGGTGACGGAGTGGGTTACAGGAACCGTCCGCCCTGTCATCTCAGTTGTAATCGATCACCGCGTCGCGGCGCAGGTCGCGCAAGTACGTTTGCGCGCGCTTGTTGACGCGTTCGTCTTCCATCTGGGTCTGGACCTGTTCGAAATCCGGGCCGGTATCGGCCTTGGGATCGTCGCGGCCGCACAGCATCAGCACGCGCACGCCTTCCTGGATCGAGCCGAACGGCGGGGTGGTTTCCCCCAGGTTCAGGCTGAGCACCAGGTTTTGCAGCGGGGTGGGCAGGTCGCGCGCCTTGATCTGGTCGTTGTTGACCACGTCCGCGCCCAGCGAGGCGGCGACTTCATCGGCGTTGGCACAGCCGCGCGCGGCGCCCATCGCGTCGGCGAAAGCCTTGGCGCGGGTGGTGGCCTGGGTTTCGGTCACGCCGGGGGCGAAACCGATGGAAATCTGCTTGAGGCTGAGCACCGCATCGCGCGGATCGGCGGTCAGCACCTGGCGCTTGTCGATCAGCAGCAGGATCGAAAAGCCGCCCCGGATTTCCACCGGGCCGACCAGCTGGCCGCTCTGGATCGTGGGCAGCAGGGTATCGAGTTCGGTCGGCAGCACGCCGCGCTTGACCCAGCCCAGATCGCCGCCGGTGGCTGCGGTCGAGGCTTCGGAGAACTGGCGGGCATAGCCCACGAAGCTGCCGCCGCCCTTGAGCTGTTCAACGATCTTCTGCGCGTTCTGGTAGACCGCGTCGCGGTTTTCGCTGGTGGCCGAGAGGAAGATTTCGCCGACGCGATATTCCTCGGTCCCCTTGGCTTCCTGCATCCGCTTCAGCACTTCGCGCACTTCTTCGTCCGAGACGTTGACGAACGGCTGGACGTTGCGGCGCAGCAGGCGGTTCCACGACAGTTCGCCGCGAATCTGGCGCTTGAGCGAGGCGGCGGAGGAGCCGACCTTGGCCAGATAGGCTTCCATCGCCTTCACGTCCTGGCCGAAGTTCTGCTGGGCGATGCGGGCGAAGGTCTGGTCGACTTCGCTGTTGTCGACATCGACCTTCTGCGCGCGGGCTTCTTGAATCTGGAGCGTTTCGTCCATCAGGTTGCGCAGCACCTGCAATTTCAGGCGGCCCAGTTCCTCGTCGCTGACCTTGTTGCCGCTGGCGTTGACGATCAGCGCGACGCGCTGGTCAACGTCGGTGCCGGTAATGATCTCGCCGTTGACGATCACGGTCGCCTTGCGGTGGTTGGGATCGTTCTTGGCGAAGAAGGCCGGATTGTCGGGCAGGATCAGCCCGCCGGTCGAATTGCCGTCCTGCGCGGTAGCGGCGCCGGTCAGGGCGATGGCGCTGACGCCCAGCGCGGCAACTGCGAGGCGGGCCGAGAAGCGAGCCGAAAAGCGGGAGAGCGAAGTGCTGTTCACAGGTACCTAATTCCCAAAAACGGCCGGGGATTTCCGGGCCGGACTTGCCGGGGGGACTGCCGCAAGCAGGCTTAACCCAAGCTGAGCATCGCGGCGGATAGCGCGTTTGCGCGCCAGTGCCAATGTTGCGTGCGTCGCTATCACCTGAAGCCCAGATTGCGCAGCGCGAAATTGATCTGGAAGGTGTTGCCCTTCTGCGCGTCGCCGGTCGCCACGAAGTCACGCCGCCAGGTCAGCGCCAGTTCCAGGCATTCGTCCTGATAGGCCACGCCGATGCGGGTGCGCAGCGGCTGGAACCCGTCGGTGGTGGTCAGCGGGTCCTCGTTCTTGCTGGTCAGGTTGAACACGCCAGAGCCGAACAGCGACCAGTAGCGGGCAAAGGCGACCCGCCCGGCCACGCGCAGTTCCTCGCGGTCGGCCAGATCCTCGATCCCCGCGCCGATGTCGCGGTTGAGCCGCAGGTAGCCGATTTCGGCATAAGTCCGCTCGGTCCCGATGGTGGCGTCGAACTCGTTGCGGCGGACGGCGAAGTTGTCCTTGTCCAGCCGGAAGCGGTGCGTCAGCTTCACGAAGTCGCGGAAGCGCACCTCGGTCCGCCCGACGACGTCGGACACGCGGCTCGACAGGCCGGTGCCATCCGGGAGCAGGGTGGGGCGGCTCCACACGCGATAGGTCTGGCCAATGGTGGTGGCGATGCGCCAGCCCGGCCGTTCAAACTGCCAGTCAAGGCCATAGGTAAAGCGCACCCCGTCCTCGACCCGGTCATAGCCGGGGAAGCGGTTGAGCGCGAAGAGGTTGGAATCTTCCAGGTCGATCGCGCGGGCGTCCTCGTTCGGCACTGCCAGATTGCGCAGGCGCGGGCTGGCGACGATCTGCACGCGCGGGGTCAGCACCTGGGTCCCGCCCGCGAATTCGCCCACCAGCGGCCACTTCACATCAACCGCCGCCGTGGCCAGGCCGCGCGTTTCCCAGCCGGGATTGCCGCGATAGATCGCCGTGGAGGTCAGCGCGTTCTCATCCGAATGATAGACGTCGCTGCGCAGCAGGGTGGTGAAGGTCACTTCCTGGCCCAGCGGGGTGATCCGCTTCAGGTCCCACCGCGCGCTGGCAAAGGCGCGCTGGGTATCCTGCCCGCTGGTGCGGGTGATCGCCATTGAATTGGCCTGAATCTCGATCTTGCCCCCCAGCAGCGGATCGCTGATCCGGCGGCGGTAATCGACGATCGGCAGCGCGACCGGCACCAGCCCCTGCTTGTCCCCCACGCGCAAGGTCTGCGTCGCCCAGCCGGCGATGGAGAGGTACGAGTTTTCGTCGATCCGCTCCGCCTCGATCATCGAGCGCAGCCGGTCATCCCGGCTGATGTCATAGCGGCGCAGGAACGTGCGGTCGGATGCGAAC
The DNA here is from genome assembly GCA_041909515.1 of Novosphingobium sp. Classification (GTDB taxonomy): domain Bacteria; phylum Pseudomonadota; class Alphaproteobacteria; order Sphingomonadales; family Sphingomonadaceae; genus Novosphingobium. The sequence goes on from JAYRDH010000016.1 coordinate 21,581, forward strand.
CGGCCTGATGCGGTCACGCTCCAGTTCGGGTTGAACTGGAACTTGCCGTTGGCGAAGAAGTAGCCGCGAAAATCCTTTTCCGATCCGACGCTGTTGCCCGAAATCGAAATGCGGCTGCTGCGCGTGGCATAGCCAGTGACTTGATAGGCGCCTTTGCTGGTCAGCGCGCGGTATTGCGCCGAGAGCATCGGCAGCGCCTCGGTATAGACATAGCCCGTCACCGCGATGTCCCGGTTGGGGGCGAGGCGCTGATACCAGGTTTCGGAAAATTCCACCCCGTTCGAGGCGGAGAGGCGCACGTCCGGGATCAGCAGGCCGGAAATCGGCCGGCCATCGGTGGTCAGCACCAGCCCCGGCAAGGGCAGCAGCCGCGCGCCGAACAATTCCAGCCGCGCGCCCTTGAACGTCACCTGCTTCTTGCTGTCGTCATAGATCACGCGCTTGGCCGTGATGCGCCAGCTGGGATTGCGCGGGCAGCCCTGATCATCCTCGATTGCGCAGGCGGTATAGACCGCGCGGTCGAGCAGGATCGTGCCATCCGCCGCGCGCGAACCGTTTGCGGCGGCCAGCCGCCCGCCTTCGCGCAGGGCCAGCAGCATGTTCTGCATCGCCCCGGCCTTGAACTCGTCGTCCAGCTCGATCTTGTCGGTGAACAGCTGGTTGCCATCGGCATCGACCATGCGGATCGTGCCACTCGCCTCGATCACGCCGGTGGTACGGTTCCAGGTGATCTGATCCGCCCGCAGCGACTGGTCGCCGCGCTTCATCACCACGTTGCCGAACGCGGTGACAATGCCGGTGTCGCTGTCATAGCTGACGCCGTCCGCTTCAAACCCGATGGCCGCATCGTCGGCAGCCGCGATTTCGGCACTGGCAGTTTCGGCGGGCGCGTCCTGCGCCAGCGCGGCAGCCGGAGCGCAGGCCAGCATCAGGGCCAGCGCAAGGGCGCTGGTGCGGCAGGTGAGCAGGCGCGGTTCCGGGGCAGGCAGCATGGGCTGCGGATCAGGGAGCATGGGTTGCCTATCGCACCGCCCGCGCCTAACTGCAATCCACGCTAACCACTTGGCCGCATACTTCATCCAACTAAGGTGCGCGGCGCGGGTGGTCCAGTTTCCCAAGGGAGCACGCATGATCATCGAATTCCTTGCCGGTCCGATTGCCGCCGGAACCAGCCCTGTCGCCCGCATCGTCAACCTGGATGCACTGCCCGCCGATCTCGACGCCGTTCTGGTCGAAGGCGCGCGCGCCTCGCGGTTTACCGGCAAGACCGGGCAGTTGCACGAAGGCTTTGTTGCGCAAGGCGGCGCGGTGGTGCGCATGGCGCTGGCCGGGGCGGGCGACCCCAAGGCCAAGGACCGCAGCGCTGCGCTGGAACGCGCGGGCGCGGCGGTGACGGCCAAGTACCTGACGTCCGGCGTGACCGCGCTGACGCTGGACCTGTCGGGCGCGGGCCTTTCGGCCACGGACGCGGCCGCCGTGCTGCTGGGCGCGCGGCTGCGCGGCTGGCGCCACGATGCCTATCGCACCAAGCTCCCCGACGATCAGAAGCCCACCCTGACCACGCTGCATGTCGCCAACGCCCCGGCTGGCACGGCCGAGGCCTGGGCGGTGGAAGCCGCGCTGGCCGAAGGGGTGGAGTTCACCCGCGAGCTGGTGACCGAACCGGCCAACGTGATCTACCCCGCCAGCTTCGTCGCCCGCGCGCAGGCCCGCCTGGCCGGAACCGGCGTGGCGATCCGCGTGCTGGGGCGTGACGAGATGGCCGCGCTGGGCATGGGCGCACTGCTGGGCGTGGCGCAGGGGTCGGTGCGCGAACCGCAGCTCCTGGTGATGGAATGGAAGGGCGGCCCCGCTGGCGGCAAGCCCACCGCCTTCGTCGGCAAGGGCGTTACGTTCGACACCGGCGGCATCTCGCTGAAGCCGGCCGCCGGCATGGAAGACATGAAGTGGGACATGGGCGGCGCGGGCGCGGTTGCGGGCGCGATGCTGGCGCTGGCGAAGCGCGGGGCCAAGGCCAACGTGGTCGGCATCTGCGGGCTGGTGGAAAACATGCCCGATGGCAATGCGCAGCGTCCCGGCGATGTCGTTACCTCGATGTCGGGGCAGACGATCGAGGTCATCAACACCGACGCCGAAGGGCGGCTGGTGCTGTGCGACGCGGTGACCTGGGTGCAGCAGGAATTCGCCCCCAGCGCCGTGATCGACCTGGCCACGCTGACCGGCGCGATGATCATCTCGCTGGGCAACGAACACGGCGGGCTGTTCTCCAACGATGACAAACTGGCGCACAAGCTGCTCGAATCCGGTGCGGCATCGGGCGACAAGCTGTGGCGTTTTCCGATGGGCCCGGCTTACGACAAGCTGATCGACAGCCCGATTGCCGACATGAAGAACGTCGGCCCGCGCGAAGGCGGCTCGATCACGGCGGCGCAGTTCATCCAGCGCTTCGTGAACAAGGGCACGCCCTGGGCGCACCTCGACATCGCGGGCATGGTCTGGGCGTCCAAGCCCGGCGCGACGTGGGACAAGGGCGCCACCGGTTACGGCGTGCGCATCCTTGACCGCTTCGTGCGCGATCACCTCGAAGGGTAACGCCCATGCCGCGGATGCGGCGCAAGAGCGACCTGCCGATTAGGCCGTAAACCCATGCATGGCACCAGCGAGGTTTGAGTCAAAATGGCTCAGTGCAAGGAAGGAAAGCGCAGGAATATGTCGATATTTCAAGATTTCCTGACGCGGCAATGGGCCATTTTGGCCAAATCCCTGCGGGACGCCGGAATGGCTTCCAGCTCGGACAAATCTGCCCTTGGAAAGGCAACCAGCCTTCCCTGCGTGCAGCTTCGCCCGATCTGTTCGCCATTCCGGCGCCTCGATGGTGCCATGCATGGGTTTACGGCCTAAGACTTGCGCCGCGTGCGGATTGCCGTTCACGTGGCGCAAGAAATGGGAGCGCGACTGGGACAACGTCCGCTATTGTTCGGATCGCTGCCGCAGCGGCAAGGGTGCTGCGAAAAAGGGTGAAGCCTGAATGCGCGTCGATTTCTATCAGCTGGGGCCGGGCGGCGCGGAAGGCGCCCTGCCGCTGATCGCGCGCAATACGCTGAAACTGGGGGAGCGGCTGCTGGTCGTCTCTGCCAATGCGGACCTGACCCAGCGGCTTAGTCAGGCGCTGTGGGCGTTGAAGGACAGCTTTCTGGCGCATGGGACGGCGGGCGGGCCGCACGATGCGCGCCAGCCGGTGCTGCTGGCCGACGTCCCCGACGCCACCAACGGCGCGCGCTATATCGCGATGGCCGATGGCCGCTGGCTGGACGAGGCGCTGGAATATGAGCGCGCGTTCCTGCTGTTCGACAACGCCAGCATCGACGACGCACGCGGCGTGTGGCGCAGTCTGGGCAGCCACGCCGGACTGGAACGCAACTTCTGGCGGCAGCAGGACGGGCGCTGGATCCCGGCTGGATGATTGTTGCAGCGCGGCGCAATCCCGGCTAGGGGCCGCGCCAACAAGCCTACCCCTAATCGTTTGCAAGGATAGAACCATGGCGGTTACCCGCACTTTCTCGATCATCAAGCCCGACGCCACGCGCCGCAACCTGACCGGCGCGGTCACCGCGAAGCTGGAAGAAGCCGGCCTGCGCGTCGTCGCTTCGAAGCGCATCCACATGACCCGCGAACAGGCCGAAGGCTTCTATGCGGTCCACAAGGAACGCCCCTTCTTTGGCGAACTGTGCGATTTCATGATGAGCGAACCGGTCGTCGTGCAGGTGCTGGAAGGCGAAGACGCCGTTGCCCGCAACCGCGAAGTGATGGGCGCCACCAACCCGGCCGACGCCGCCGAAGGCACCATCCGCAAGACCTTCGCCCTGTCGATCGGTGAAAACACCGTCCACGGTTCGGACTCGGAAGAGAACGCGGCGATCGAAATCGCCTACTTCTTCAAGCCGGAAGAAATCGTCGGCTGAACCATCCGGTTCACCGTTTCAGGAAAGGGCCGTCGGAGCGATCCGGCGGCCCTTTCCTTTTGCGCGCGGTTCGGCCTATCCTGCCGCGCAAAGGAGAGACGCAATGAAAGGCATGGGTGCGGGCGGCGAAGATTGCCCGTTCGAATTCAACTTCGATCCGGCGACGTTCAAGGTCGGCGATACCGTCAGCTATCGGGTCACCGGCAATTTTGAAGGCTTTCCCTTCGTCGGCCAGTTGCTGGAGGTGCATGACGATTACGTGGTGATTTCACCGGGCGAGAACGAACCCGACGCGCGCTACAAAGGCACCCGCGAAAGCCGCCCGCTGGTGGATGAGAGCGAGATTTAGCAGAATCCACACCTTCTGCCGTCGCCCCGGACTTGATGGGCGCCTATCCTCTTTCACCCAACCGTCATGCTGAACTTGTTTCAGCATCCATTTCTCGGCCAGCATGGTCCGTGCATGTGGAGAGATGGACCCTGAAACAAGTTCAGGGTGACGATGAAGGTGGGAACTCTGCAATCTGGATAAACGCAAACTTTATCTGGGGTCCCGCTTGTCGGCTATCCCAGCCTAAAACCCGTCCGCCGCGTCCATCAGCGCCGTCAGCTTTTTGGGCGCCACGCTGCGCCAGCTGCGGGCGAGCCACTGGGCGACGCCGTCCCAGTCGACGTCCGGCTGGTTGAGGATCACGCCAACCCAGCCCGCCGCGCCGTAATAGGCCGGGCGGAAATAGGCGTGGGGCTGGCTTTCCACCAATCCGTCCAGCTCGTCCGCGCCGCTGGTCTTGGCCAGCAGGGCGATGTGCGGCGTGCCGTGATGCTGGTCGTTGAAGTGGGCGAAATACTTGCCGCCCACGCGCCAGCCGGGGGAGCCGTGGCTGGGGCGTTCCTCGACTTCGGGCAGGGCGAGGGCCAGTTCGCGGGCCCGCTCCAACAGCCACACAGGGTCATTTCCGCGCGCGACGAGGGCGGAGAGGCAGCGCGAATAGAGCTGGTGTTCCGCGATCAGCACCCGCGCGGCGAGGCTGTCGGCGGTGTCACCGGGCAGGATCGCCACAGCCGTCTGGCCCAGCATGGGGCCGTCATCCAGCTCTGCCGTGACCAGATGGACGGTGCAGCCGCCGTGGCTGTCACCCGCCGCCAGCGCGCGGTCATGGGTGTGGAGGCCGGTGTATTTGGGCAGGAGCGAGGGGTGGATGTTGACCATCCGGCCTTCCCAGCCGCTGACGAATTCCGCCGTCAGGATGCGCATATATCCGGCCAGCGCGACAAACTGCGCACCGCTGGCCCGGATCGCGGCGTCCATCGCGGCGTCGTGGTCGGCGCGGGCCATGCCTTTGTGCGGCAAGGCGAACGTCGCCACGCCTTCCGCTGCGGCGAGCGCGAGGCCGGCCGCTTGCGGATTGTTGCTGGCGACCAGCACGATCTCATACGGGCAATCGGCCGCGCGGCTGGCATAGAGCAGCGCGGCCATGTTGGTACCGCTGCCTGAAATCAGGACGGCGACTTTGGCCCGATCAGGCAAGATGGACGGCTTCCCAGGCTTCGCGCGCGCTCCACGCCTCGGCGCTGCCCTGCACGGTGCAGCCGCGTGTCCCGGGTTCAATCGCGCCGATCACGTGGACAGTCTCGCCCGCCGCGACCAGATCGGCCTCAACGCTGGCGACATCGTCCGCCGCCACGGCCAGCATCATACCGATGCCGCAGTTGAACGTGCGCGCCATCTCGCCCGGCTCGATGTGGCCCTGCGCCTGCAGGAACGCCATCAGCCGGGGCTGTTCCCACGCATCGGCATCGATCCGCGCGTGCAGCCCCTTGGGCAGGACGCGCGGCACGTTTTCCAGCAGGCCGCCGCCGGTGATGTGCGCCAGCGCGTGGATCCGGCCAGAGCGGATCACCGGCAGCAGGCTTTTCACGTAGATGCGGGTGGGTTCGATCAGGTGGTCGATCAGCAGCCGGTCGGCATCGAACAGGGCCGGGCGGTCCAGCTTCCAGCCCTTGTCCGCTGCCAGCCGCCGGACCAGCGAATAGCCGTTGGAATGAACGCCCGAACTGGCAAGACCGAGCAGGACGTCGCCCGCCGCGACCCGGTCACCGGTCAGTTGCTGCCCGCGCTCCACCGCGCCGACGCAGAAGCCCGCCAGGTCATAGTCTCCGGCGGCATACATCCCCGGCATTTCCGCCGTTTCGCCGCCGATCAGCGCGCAGCCGGAAATCTTGCAGCCATCCGCGATCCCCGCCACGACGCGTTCGGCCACGCCGCTGTCCAGCTTGCCGGTGGCGAAATAGTCGAGGAAGAACAGCGGCTCCGCGCCCTGCACGATCAGGTCGTTGACGCACATTGCGACGAGGTCGATCCCGATCTTGTCGTGGCGGTCATGGTCGATCGCCAGCTTGACCTTGGTGCCGACGCCGTCGTTCGCGGCGACCAGCAGCGGATCGGTGTAACCCGCCGCCTTCAGATCGAAGAACCCGCCAAAGCCCCCCAGTTCCGCATCCGCGCCGGGCCGGGCGGTGGCTTTCGCCAGCGGCGCAATGGCTTTGACCAAGGCATTACCGGCGGCAATCGACACGCCGGCCTGCTCGTAGCTGTAAGACTTTTCAGACATGTTTGCGCGCCTAACGCTTTCCGGCTTGGATTTCCATCGCCGTTTGGGCAAAAGGCGCTCGGTTTTCCCCGATGACACCCAACCTGACCCTCTCGCACTTCGGCCGCTGGCGGCCCGGACCCGCCGCCACCCTGCTGGGCGGGCTGGGCGCGGCGCTGGCCGTGGCGCTGGTCGCCATCGGTCCGGCGCGGCTGATCGCGCAGGTTGAGGGGGATCGCGGCATCCTGCCGGTGGCCACGTCCAGCGACATCGAAATCAGCGGCATCACCGTCAACACCACCGGCAAGACCGGGTGGGACGCGCGGCTGGCAGGCTGGAAAGCCGCGCAAAAACAAGCGTGGATCAAGGCTGGCGGCGCGCCGATGGCGGACAGCGTGATTGAAAGCATGGTCACCGCCGTGGTGATTGAGCGCGAGCAGATTGGCCCCCGCCGCTATATCGCCACGCTGACCATCGTGTTCGACCGGGCGCGGGCCGGGCAGTATATCGGCAGCATGGCAACGGGCGCGCGGGCGCGGTCTGCTCCACTGCTGGTGATCCCGGTGCTTTATTCCGGCGGCGTGGCGCAAGTGTTCGAAGTGCGCGGGCCATGGCAAAAGGCCTGGGCGCAATTTCGCGGCGGCACCAGTCCGATCGATTACGTGCGCCCCAGCGGCGCGGGCGGCGAATCGCTGCTGATCACCGCCGGGCAGCCCGCGCGGCGCAGCCGGGCGTGGTGGCACAACGTGCTGGACCAGTTCGGCGCAGCCGACGTGATCGTGCCTGAGGCGCGGCTGGAGCGGCAATGGCCCGGCGGCCCGGTGCGCGGCACGTTTACCGCGCGTTATGGCCCGGACCGGACCTTCCTCGAATCCTTCACGCTCACCGCCAATGACGAGGCCGGGGTTACCCGAATGCTGGCCGATGCCGTGGTGCGGATCGATGCCGCCTATGCCCGTGCGCTGGAGCAGGGCTTGCTGAAGCCCGATCCCACGATTCGGCAGGGTTCCGGCATGGACGCCGGCCTTGTTGCGCTGATCCAGCGGGCGCAGGCGCTGGAACAGGCCAAGCAGGCCGGGGCCGTGCCGACGGACGGGGAAACGCCCGCCGCCACGCCAAGCGCCGCCGCCGCCCCGGCCAGCACGGTGATGATCCAGTTCGCCTCGCCCGATGCGGGCGCGGTGGACGCCGCGCTGGCTGCCGTGCGCGGCGCGCCGGGGGTGCAGAGCGCCGCGACCACCAGCCTGGCGATGGGCGGGACGTCGGTGATGCGCGTGTCCTATGCGGGCGAACTCAGCGCGCTGGCCGCCGCGCTGCGCGCGCGCGGGTGGCAGGTTTCGGTCGGCAGCAACGCGCTTTCGATCCGGCGCTAGGGCTTACCGGGCATGAGCCAGATTGCACTTCCGCTGGCACCGGGCGGGGCAGGTGGCCCGACGCGGATCGTCGTCGGCAATGCCAACCGCGCCGCGCTGGAAGCGATGGCCGCCGCCGCCAGCTGGCCGTTCCGCACCGCAATCCTGTTCGGCCCGCCGCGCTCCGGCAAATCGCTGATCGCGCGCTGGTTCGTGGAATCCGGCGCGGGCGAGGCGATCGACGATGCCGACCGGATGGACGAAACCGAGCTGTTCCACCGCTGGAACCGCGCGCAGGAAAGCGGCGTGCCGCTGCTTCTTACCAGCAGCGCGGCGGAGGGGGCGTGGACCATCCGCCTGCCCGATCTTGCCTCGCGCCTCGGCGCAGCGCTGCACCTGCAGATCGGCGCGCCGGATGACGCGATGCTGGCGGAGTTGATCGAACTGCACGCAGAGCAGCGCGGGATCGTGCTTGGTCCCGATGCCTGCGCCTATCTTGTGCCGCGCGCCGAGCGTTCCCACATGGGGGTGGAGCGGCTGGTCGAGGCGATTGACCGGCTGAGCCTGGAACGCAAGCAGGCCCCCACGCTGTCAGTCTGGCGCGATGCGCTGGAAGAGCTGATGGGGCCGCAGGAGCCGCGCCTGTTTTGAGAGCGCGGCAATAGCTAACCTTGCTTTCCGGCAAGGCGCGTGGGACAAGAGGGGAACCATGCTAGGACGTCTGTTCAGCTATATCGACTCGATTGTCGCCCGCGATCCCGCGCCCCGTTCGCACTGGGAGGTGCTGCTGTACCCCGGCGTCTGGGCGCTGGGCTGGCACAAGATCGCGCACCGCCTGTTCAAGGCGCGGCTGTTCTTCCTCGCGCGCGTGGTCAATCACTTTGCGCGCCTCATGACTTCGATCGACATCCATCCGGGCGCGAGCATCGGCAAGAACTTCTTCGTCGATCACGGCTTCGTGGTGATCGGGGAAACCGCCGAAATCGGCGATAACGTGACGATGTATCAGGGCTCCACGCTGGGCGGGACGAACCCCACCAACGGCATGGGCGGCAAGCGCCACCCGACGATTGGTGACGGCGCGATCATCAGCCTCGGCGCGGCGATCCTCGGCCCGATCCACGTCGGCGCGGGCGCGCGCATCGGCGCGAATGCAGTGGTGACCAAGGACGTGCCGGAAGGCGCGACGATGGTCGGCATCCCGGCCAAGCAGATGCTGGTCGAGGTAAAGCCCGAAACGCAGAACTTCGTCCCCTATGGTACGCCGTGTTCCGACCGGTTCGATCCCGCGACGCAAAAGCTGGAATTGCTCCAGTGCGAAATGCTGGTGCTGCAAAAGCGGCTGGCCGAGTTGCTGGATGAACGCGAATCGGCCAAGGCTGAGGCTGCCGCCAAAGCCGCCGCGAAAACCAAGCCCAAGAAGACCGCTTGAGCGCGGTCGTCACCCCGTTCCCCGGCCACGCGGCTGCCCCGACCCAAGTCGGCTTTGACCGCGCCGAACTGCTGCGCATCCTCGATCTGTATGGCCGGATGGTCGCGGCGGGCGAATGGCGCGATTACGCGATGGACTTCACCAAGGACGCCGCGATCTTCTGCGCCTATCGCCGCGCCGCCGAATACCCCCAGACCCGCCTCGAAAAACGCCCGGCCCTGCGCACCAAGCAGGGCATGTGGGTGCTCTATGGCGAGATGGGGCAAGTGCTGAAACGCGGGCACGACCTCGCCAGCGTGCTCTCCCCGGTGGAGCGGCGGCTGGTGAAGCTGGTGGCGGGGTAGGGGTGGGAGGTAAGCCTTGCGGCTTGCCGACGCAACAGCTTAGTTGCGATTCAGAGTCCGCCAGAATCATAATGGATGGTTTAAAATTTTATTGCTGCTGTCTCTTTATGATATGGAAAAAAGCGTTGATCGTATTAAGATAGTGATAAAATATCCAACTTAGCCAAACGTTTTCATCATAATCTAGTTTCTGCTTTTTATTCAGGTGGCGAATTCCAAAGTTATTTGCTATAGTGAATAATTCTTGCTCATCATCCCGCAGTAGGACCTCTTTGATTTGCGGGCGAAGCCACTCGAGAACGTCGGCTAGGTTTTTAACTGCATCTCGGCGGTCACTTTTAGAACTACCATGCCTCCTGAATTTCATCTTTGCATCTTCGACTCGTTGAGTCGTCGTTTTATCGTTTGTAGGTATCTGAGCTGCAACTAGCTCAGTCATACCATTGGGTGGTTTGCTGAGGATTTCTCCTTTATCTGTCAGTTCCCATCCTTCGCCATACTGACCCAAGATTACGTTCATTCGTTCCCGGTATTCAAACTGGCCATCAGCTTGGACAAAATTGCTGTAGTGGAAGCCGCAGGAATTCCAGTCATGATAGCTTTTTTTGTGGGGTTTGCTGATGTGGTCGTAAAGGAACTCAATCACTGTGAATGTGTCATCTTCATCCCACGCCGCATATGAATCTTCCGGCGGCCAGATGTTTGGGCGTTGTAGTGACAGAAGGGCATATGCCTTCACATTTGTGCCCGCGAATCCCGGATCGAAGCCGCTATCCACGCACGTGGAGCCGAAGGCTTCCACAAAGTAGCCGGCGTTCTCGTAATAGTCCCAGGTGCTCTTAACCAACTCTCGGAGTTCTTCTAAGCGCAAAGCGGTGGCACGTGAGCCGTTTTTCCGGGCCGAATAGTAGGGGCGGGGTTTGATAAAGTCGTTCATAATGCTTGGATCATAGCGGAAGGTGTGACGCAAAAAAAGTTAGATATGTGAGCATAATTATTTCGCGATATTGTCAAATAATTGAATTTCTTTTCGTGAATTAAGTGTGGTGCCGGTAATATAGTTTTGCAATTTTGAGTATCATGGCTGCACTTGAAAACACTTCCCAGCCCGTCATTCACGACTGTCCCAAAACAAAAACCGCGCGGAACGAGCATCGCCGTTCCGCGCGGTGTTGTTTAGCCGGTAAGGCGCGGCTGGATCAGCCGAGGCCGCCGATCTTGTTCAGCGCGGCCATCACCACGCCGGACTGTTCGCCGCCGGACTGCGGCACGATTTCGCCGGTGCGGTCGATGATCTGGTCCCAGTGGGCGGCGATGCCTTCGGGGGTGCGTTCGGCTTCGGGCAGGGCCACGCCCGGCGTCAGGGTGACGAACGAGGCGTGATAGGCGCCCGCGCCCGCGCCGACGATCATGTTGGTGGGGGCGTCTTCGCTGACCAGGAACAGCGCCGCCGGGGCGACGTTTTCAGGCTTCAGCGCGTTGAACAGGGCTTCGGGCATGCCCAGGTCTTCGGTCATACGGGTGCCGGCGACGGGGGCCAGCGTGTTGACCTTGATGTTGTTCTTCGCGCCTTCGAGGTAGAGCGTCTTGGTTAGACCGGCGAGGCCCAGCTTGGCCGCGCCATAGTTGGCCTGGCCGAAGTTGCCGAACAGCCCGGTCGACGACGCGGTCATCAGGATGCGGCCATAGTTCTGCTCGCGCATCGTTTCCCACACCGCCTTGGTGCAGTTGGCGCTGCCGATCAGGTGGACGTCCACGACCAGCTTGAAATCTTCCATGGTCATCTTGGCGAAGCTCTTGTCGCGCAGGATGCCGGCGTTGTTGATCAGGATGTGGACGCCGCCCCAGGCTTCCTTGGCCTTGGCGACCATTTCGACCATCTGGTCAAAATCGGCGACGTTGCCGCCGTTGGACATGGCTTCGCCGCCGAATGCCTTGATTTCCTCGACCACTTTCAGCGCGGCGTCGGAATGGCCGGTGCCATCGCGCGAACCGCCCAGGTCGTTGACGACGACCTTCGCGCCGCGCCGGGCCAGTTCAAGCGCGTAAGTCCGCCCCAGGCCGCCGCCAGCGCCAGTGACAATCGCGACGCGGTCCTTGAAAGAAATCGTCATATCGTGTGCTCCGCTGCAAAAGGTTCGATCCCGCCCGAAAGTGGCGGGAAACGGCGCGTCACTGACACGTTGCCGCGCCCCTTTCAACTGCAGATAATGCCAGCCGCCTTGCCGTAGCGGCAGGTGACGCCGCGCTGTCAAATATATGTCACGGTATAGTCTTAGAGACGCCTTCGAATCGTAACACAGCCGCCTGGAGGGGCACACCATGAACCGTTCGCGTCGCACTTCGACCATCGCACTGGCCCTGGCCGCAGGATGGGCGATGCCCGTTCATGCCGCCGCGGCCAAGGATAACGCCGTGATGCAGCAGTTGGCCGCAATGCAGGCCCAGCTGGAACAGCTGAACCAGCGCGTCGGCACACTGGAAGGCGATCTGGCCGCCGCCAAGGCCCGCGCCGAAGTGGCGGAAGCCAAAGTTGCGGCTGCTGTCGCTCAGGCCGAAGCGGCCAAGTCCGCCGTCGCCGCCATTCCCGCCGCGTCGGTGACCGCCAAGCCCGCGACCGACGTCACCTGGGACGGCGCGCCGAAGCTGGCGACCAAGGACGGCTGGTCGTTCAAGCCGCGCGGCCGGGTGCAGCTGGACGTGGCCGGGGTCAACGCGCCCGACAGCATCGTCAGCCGTCAGAAGCTGGGCATCGGCACCGAATTCCGCCGCGCCTACATCGGGTTCGATGGCACGATGCCGGGCGGGTTCGGCTATCGCGTCGAAGCGGATCTGGCCAATTCGGGCGTCGAACTGACCGACCTGTACCTGACCTACAAGGCCAGCCCGCAGCTGGCCGTGACCGTGGGCCAGCACAAGCCGTTCCAGTCGATGGAGGATATGACCTCTGACCTGTTCAGCAGCTTCATGGAGCGTGCCGCGTTCAACAGCGCGTTCGGGTTCGAACGCCGGGTCGGCGTCAGCGCGACCTATACCGGCAAGCAGGTGCTGGTGCAGGGCGGGGTGTTTACCGACAACGCCCGCGATCTGCTGACCGACAGCAACAACAGCTTCAGCCTGGATGGCCGCGTGGTATTCATGCCCAAGGTCGCTGGCGGGCAGCTGCACATCGGTGGGTCGGGCCACTACCGCGAATTCAACGACCTTTCGAACATCGCCGCCTACTCGGCGCGGCCCTTCGTTCACACCACCGACCTGCGGCTGGTCAGCACCGGCAACATCGGCGCGAGCGGGGAACGCAGCTATGGCGCGGAACTGGCCTATATTCGCGGGCGGTTCCACGCGACGGCGGAAAGCCACTGGATGACCGCGATCCGTCCGGGCCTGAGCGATCCGACGTTCAACGGCGGCTATGCCGAAGTCGGCTATCTGCTGACCAGGGATGCGACGGTGTACAAGAACGGCACCTATGATCGCATCCGTCCGAAGACGCCGCTGGGCAAGGGCGGGATCGGCGCGATCCAGGCCAATCTGCGCTATGACTGGCTGGACCTGAACGACGGGACGATCCGGGGCGGACGCCAGCAGATCGCAGGCGCATCGCTGGTGTGGGTGCCGACCGACTACACCCGCTTCATCCTGAACTATGGCCATATCTGGCTGGACGATGCTGCGGTCGCGGCGGGGCTTAGCCGGAACTATTCCGCCGATTCGATCGGGGTGCGTGCCCAGATCGACTTCTAAAGGGCTCGCAAGGCCGGAATCAGGGCGTCGAAGTGGTCAATCACCGCATCGGCGCCCAGATCGTGCACCGGCAGGTCGTTGAAGCCGAAACTGACCGCAACGCAGGGCAGCCCTGCTGCGCGGGCCGCGTGCGTATCGAACGTGGTATCCCCGACATAGGCCGCCGCGCCGCCGCCGGCGCGCTCCACCATCGCGTGCAGCGCATCGGGCGCGGGTTTGAGCGGATAACCGCCGCCGCCGCCGATCACGCAGGCGAAGCGGCCCAGCAGCCCCAGTTCGCCCAGCAGCTTTTCGGCCATCGGCTGGGGCTTGTTGGTGACCATCGCGATGGCCGCGCCCGCATCATCCAGCGCATCCAGCATCGCCGCCCCGCCGGGATAGAGCGCGGTGTGGACCGCGATGTTGTCCTCATAAAACGCCAGCAGCGGGGCATAGAGCGCATCGACGTCCAGCCCCTCGTCCCCGCCGGTCAGCGCCAGCGCGCGCCGCAGCATCAGCCGCGATCCGCCACCGATCAGGCCGGACACCGCCGCATCCGGCACGGGCGGGCGCCCCACCAGCGACAGCGCATGGTTGACCGCCGCGCCGAGGTCTTTCGAGGTATCGAGCAAGGTTCCATCGAGGTCGAACCCGACGATCCGGAAGGGAATTTTTGTCATCGTGTGCGCTCGTGCCGTGCGATTGTGGAATCGGCAAGCATTTGGTGGCATGGCGCTTAACCATGAGCGCTGAATCCGAACTTGCCGTCATCGTCCTTGCCGCGGGCAAGGGCACCCGCATGAAAAGCGACCTGCACAAGGTGCTGCACCCCATCGCGGGGCGCCCGATGCTGGAACACCTGTTGGCCAGCGTGGCGGAGCTGGCTCCGGCGCGGCAGGTCGTGGTGGTCGGTAGCGGGCGCGAGCAGCTGGAAGTGGCGCTGAATGGCCGTGCCAGCCTGGCGGTGCAGGACCCGCAGCTGGGCACCGCCCATGCGGTCCAGCAGGCCGAATCGGCGCTGGCGGACTTCGTGGGCGATGTGCTGGTGATGTACGGCGACGTGCCGTTCGTAGCGGCGGAGACTATGCGCGCGATGCTGGAACGGCTGCACGACGCGGACGAACCGGCGGTCGTGGTGCTGGGCTTCGTGCCAGACGATGCGCTGCAATACGGACGGGTGATCGCGGTGGGCGACCGGATCGTGAAGATGGTCGAATACAAGGATGCCGACCCGGACGAGCGCGCCTGCAACCTCTGCAATTCGGGCCTGATGGCGGTGCGCGCGGCCGATCTGTTCGCGCTGCTGGCGCGGGTCGGCAATGACAACGCGCAGGGCGAATACTACCTGCCCGACGTGGTCAACATTGCGCTGGCCGACGGGCGGGTCTGCGCCGTGGTGACGACCGAAGACCCGGACGAGGTGGCCGGGATCAACAGCCGCGCCGAACTGGCCGAGGCGGAGGGGCGCTGGCAGCAGCGCCGCCGCCGCGCTGCGATGGATGATGGCGCGACCCTGATCGCGCCGGAAACCGTGTGGTTCGCGTGGGATACGCAGCTGGGCCGCGACGTGCTGGTCGAACCCAACGTGGTGTTCGGCCCCGGCGTGACCGTGGCTGACGGCGTAAAAATCCGCGCGTTCTGTCATATCGAGGGTGCGACCCTCGCCACCGGGGTCGAAGTCGGTCCTTATGCCCGCCTGCGTCCCGGCGCGGTGCTGGAGGAGAAGGCCAAGGTCGGCAATTTCGTCGAGGTCAAGAAGGCCACGCTGGGCAAGGGCGCGAAAGCCAACCACTTGTCCTACATCGGCGATGCCGAAGTGGGGGCGGGGGCCAACATCGGTGCGGGCACGATCACCTGCAACTATGACGGCTATTTCAAGTACAAGACGATCATCGGCGAACGCGCGTTCATCGGCTCCAATTCGTCGCTGGTCGCCCCGGTCAGGATTGGCGCAGACGCCATCGTCGGCGCGGGCAGCGCGGTGACGCGCGATGTCGGCGCGGGCGAACTGCGGATCGTGCGGGCCGACCAGCTGGTCAAGCCCGGCTGGGCCGACCGCTTCCACGACGCGATGAAGAAGAAGAAGGCGGAGAAGAAGGGCTGATCCGGCGCAGTCTCTTTAATGGTATTTCAAAGAGTTATCGGGCAGCGGTCAGCACGCCCAACTCTCTAGCGAAAGCAGCGGCAGGTCATGTGTGGAATTATCGGCATCGTCGGCAAGGAAGAAGTCGCGGACCGGCTGGTCGATGGGCTGCGGCGGATGGAGTATCGCGGCTATGACAGCGCGGGCGTCTGCACGGTCCATGATGGCCAGCTGATCCGTCGCCGCGCGCCGGGCAAGCTGATCGGGCTGGTGCGCGAACTGGCGCGCGATCCCGCGCCCGGCATGACCGGTATCGCCCACACCCGCTGGGCCACCCACGGCGCGCCGACCGCCGCCAACGCGCACCCCCACGCGACCGAGCAGCTGGCGCTGGTCCACAACGGGATCATCGAAAACTTCCGCCAGCTGAAAGAGAGCCTGCAAGCGCGCGGCCACCGGTTTGAAAGCGATACCGACACCGAAGTTGTCGCCCACCTGATTTCCGAACAGATCGATGCGGGCAAGACCCCGGCCGAGGCGGTGCAGGCGGCCCTGCCGCAATTGCGCGGCGCGTTCGCGCTGGCCATCGCGTTCCGTCAGCATCCCGATATGCTGATCGGCGCGCGGCTGGGATCACCGCTGGTGCTGGGCTTTGGCGAGGGCGAGACGTACCTGGGATCGGATGCGCTGGCGCTGGCCCCGCTGACCCAGCAGATCACTTATCTGGAAGAAGGCGACTGGGTGATCGTGACGCGCGAGGGTGCGCAGATCTTTGACAAGGACAACCAGCCCGTCACCCGCGAAGTGACGACATCGGGTGCGTCGGCTGCGGCGATCGAGAAGGGCAATTATCGCCACTTCATGCAGAAGGAGATCTTCGAGCAGCCGACCGTCGTGGCGCAGACTCTGAAAAGCTATATTCGCCAGCTGGATCAATCGGTTGCCCTGCCGCAGTTCGATTTCGACTTGAGCCAGATCAGCCGCGTTACCATCGTCGCCTGTGGAACCAGTTTCTATGCCGGGATGGTCGCGAAATACTGGCTGGAACAGTTTGCGCGCCTGCCGGTGGACATCGATGTGGCCAGCGAGTTCCGGTACCGCGATCCGGTGCTGGAGCCGGGCGGCCTTGCGCTGTTCATCAGCCAATCGGGCGAAACCGCCGATACGCTCGCCGCGCTGCGCCATTGCAAGGCGGCGGGGCAGACCATCGC
This sequence comes from Novosphingobium sp., assembly GCA_041909515.1. Lineage (GTDB taxonomy): Bacteria > Pseudomonadota > Alphaproteobacteria > Sphingomonadales > Sphingomonadaceae > Novosphingobium. The sequence continues at coordinate 38,279 of JAYRDH010000016.1, forward strand.
GGTCGTGGTCAACGTGCCGA
>JAYRDH010000016.1:38308-48627 GCA_041909515.1 Novosphingobium sp.
CATCGACCAAGGCGTTTACCTGCCAGCTGGCCGTGCTGGCCGCGTTCGCCGCGAACATGGCGGTCAAGCGCGGGCGGATGGACCGGGCGGAGGAGACGGAGATCGTCGCCCAGCTGCTCGAAACGCCCGCCATGCTGAACGCCGCACTGGCCCACGATGACGAGATCGCGGCGATCGCCCCGCTGATCGCCCCGGCGCGCGACGTGCTCTATCTGGGGCGCGGGCAGGACTATCCGCTGGCGCTGGAAGGGGCACTGAAGCTGAAGGAAATCAGCTATATCCACGCCGAAGGCTATGCCGCCGGGGAAATGAAGCACGGCCCCATCGCCCTGATCGACGAAGCCGTGCCGGTAATCGTGCTGGCGCCATCCGGGCCGCTGTTCGAAAAGACCGTGTCCAACATGCAGGAAGTGCGCGCGCGCGGCGGCAAGATCGTGCTGATTTCCGACCGCGCCGGGCTGGACGAGGCGGGCGAGGGGTGCCTTGCCACGATCGAGATGCCCAAGGTTCACCCGCTGATCGCGCCGCTGATCTATGCCGTGCCGGTGCAGTTGCTGGCCTATCACGTCGCCTGCGTGAAGGGCACCGATGTGGATCAGCCCCGCAACCTCGCCAAATCGGTTACGGTGGAATAGTCTCGCCACCGGATTGCCGGACAGGCTTTACGCGCTGCTAACGATTACCCGCGTATTATGCGTGGGTGACACAGAACCAGACCACTTCCGCAAGCCTTCCGCGCCACCTGCCGGTCATGGCGGTGCTTGGCCTGAACGAACCGGGTGATGCCGATTGGGGCCGCCTGCGCGGGTTGCAATATTCCAGCCTGTCGAATGTCACCAAGCTGCGGGTTCTGGCGCATGCGGTGGCCGCGGTGGGGGTGGCGCGGCTGTTCTATGACGTCGTCTCGATCTTCGTGGTGCTGGCGTGGATGGTCGCGCTGGGCGTCAGCCTGTTCTATTCGGCGCGGACCGACCAGTCGCTGGCCGATGCCGACCGGCGGCGGATGTCGCGGGACGAAGTGAAAAAGCAGACCATGCTGTCCATCGCCAACGCGCTGGTCTGGGTGGTGCCGATTGCCGGGTTCGCACCGTTCGGCAGTTCCGACCGGATGCTGGAACTGTGGGCGATCACCGCGATGCTGATGACGGCGTCCGCCGTGCTGATGCCCGCCGTGCCGCTGGGCAACCTGATCTTTGCCGGGGTGGTCGGACTGGGATCGCTGGTCAGTTTCCTGTTCATGCAGAGCTTTGACATGGCGGTCATCTCGGTGGTGTTCAGCGCTGTCGTGGTGCTTGGCTCGATCGAAAGCGCGCGCTCGTTCCTGACCGCGCGCGTGGCCGAATCGGCCATGGCGGAAAAGAGCGAAGTCGTGTCGCTGTTGCTGCGCGAGTTCGAGGAGGGCGAGGCCGACTGGCTGTGGCAGATCGATACCTCGCGCCGCTGCCGTTCGGTCAGCCCGCGCTTTGCCTATGCGCTGGGGCTGTCGCCTGAGGAAATCGACGGCAAGCCGTTCATCCAGATGATCGCCGGCCCGGCCTGGGAAACGGGCCAGTTCCCGTCCAGCCTGCACGACCTGGCCGAGCGGCTGAAGCGCCGCGAGAACTTTTCCAACCTGCTGGTGCGGGTGACGATCAACGGCCAGCAGCGCTGGTGGGAATTGTCCGGCACGCCCAAGCTGGATGAAAACGGCGTGTTCGATGGCTTTCGCGGCGTCGGCTCCGACGTGACAGAGCAGCGCGAAAGCTCTGAAAAGATCGCGCATATGGCGCGCTATGACACGCTGACCGGCCTGCCGAACCGCATGATGGTGACCGAGGCACTGGGCGATGCGCTGCGCTATGCCGCGCAGTGGCGCACCCGCTGCGCGTTTCTGATGATCGACCTCGACCGGTTCAAGTCAGTCAACGATACCCTGGGCCACCTGGTCGGCGACCAGTTGCTGGCGCGCGTATCGGAACGGCTGAAAAGCTTGATTACCGACAATGAGCTGTGCGGCCGCCTGGGCGGTGACGAATTCGCCATCGTCGTGCGCGACGCGTCGGACCACACCCGCGTCAACCGCGTGGCGCACGCGGTGATCGAACTGCTGTCACGCCCGTATGAGGTGGACCATCACACGCTGTACATCGGGGCCAGCGTCGGCTCCGCGCTTGGCCCGCGCGACGGCAACACGGTCGAAACGCTGATGCGCAACGCCGACCTTGCGCTCTACCGGTCCAAGGAAGAGGGCGGCGGGCAGCATTTCAACTATGAACCCTCGCTCCACGCCCATGCGGAAGAACGGCGAAAGCTGGAATTTTCGCTGCGCCGCGCGCTGGAACGCAACGAATTCGTATTGAATTACCAGCCGGTGGTGGATGCCAAGGACGAAACCATCGTCAGCTTCGAAGCGCTGCTGCGCTGGCATAGCGAAGAGCATGGCTTCGTCAGCCCGGCCAAGTTCATCCCGCTGGCCGAGGACACCCGCCTGATCGTGCCGATTGGCGAATGGGTGCTGCGCGAAGCCTGCCGCGAGGCGCTGAACTGGCCGTCGAGCGTCAAGGTGGCGGTCAACGTGTCGGGCGAGCAGTTGCTGGAACAGAATTTCATCGCCACGCTGGTTGGCGCGCTGTCATCCAGCGGGCTGCCCGCGCAGCGGCTGGAAATCGAAGTGACGGAAAGCATTTTCGTGCGCGATTCGTCCGCCGCGCGCGGCGTGCTGGAACAGATCATGGCGCTGGGCTGCGGCATTGCGCTGGACGATTTCGGGACCGGCTATTCCTCGCTCGCCTACATCCGCAACTTGCGGTTCTCGACCATCAAGGTTGACCGCAGCTTTGTGCAGGGCGCGGCGGCGGACAACCCGGAAAGCCTGGCCATCATCCGCGCCGTGGTGGCGATGGCGGAAAGCCTGGAAATGTCGACCACCGCCGAAGGCGTGGAAACCGAGCGCGAACTGGCGATCATCCGGGGCCTGGGTTGCCGCAAGATCCAGGGCTATTACTTTGGCCGCCCGATGCCCGCGACCGACGCGCGCGGACTGTTCACCCGCCTGCAATTGCAGCGCGCAGGCAGCTAGGCGCTCTCAGGCTGACATCCCACAAATCGCCCCTCCCCGGTGGGGAGGGGTTGGGGGTGGGGGCTGCTGACCTCGAGGGCATGGAACCCCCATCCCAACCCTTCCCCAGCGGGGAAGGGCTTCTGGCGCTGAACGTTACGCCCCGACCAGACCCCGGATCGCGCTTTCGAACAGCGCGCGGCCATCGGTGCCGCCTTGTTCCGGTTCGATCATCCGTTCGGGGTGCGGCATCATGCCCAGTACGTTGCCGCCGGCGTTCAGCACGCCCGCGATGTTGCGGGCCGAACCGTTGACGCTTTCGGCATAGCGGAACGCCACGCGGCCTTCGCCTTCCAGCCGGTCCAGCGTTTCGGCATCGGCGAAATAGTTGCCATCATGGTGCGCCACCGGGATCATGATTTCCTGACCGGCGGCATAGCCGCTGGTGAACAGGCTCTGGTTGTTCTCGACCGTCAGCTTCACGTCGCGGCAGACAAAGCGGATCCCTGCATTGCGCATCAGCGCGCCGGGCAGCAGGCCGCTTTCGGTCAGGACCTGAAAGCCGTTGCACACGCCCAGCACCGGCACGCCGCGACCCGCCGCTTCGATCACGGCCTGCATGATGTGGCTGCGCGCGGCCATCGCGCCAGAGCGCAGATAATCGCCATAGGAGAACCCGCCGGGCAGGGCGATGAAATCCAGCCCGTCCGGCAGGGCATTGTCGCCATGCCAGACGCGGTGCGGCGCGGTGCCTGAAATCTTCTCCAGCGCATCGGCCATGTCCCGGTCGCAGTTGGAGCCGGGGAAGGTGATGACGGCGGAGCGGAAAGTCATGCCGCCACCCGTTCGATGCGGTAGTTTTCGATCACCATGTTGGCGAGCAGCTGCTTGGCCATCGCGTCGAGCGCCTCGTCGGTGACGGTATCGTCCACGTCGAGTTCGATCAGGCGGCCGGCGCGCACGTCCTGCACGCCCGAAAAGCCCAGCCCTTCGATCGCGTGGTGAATCGCGCGGCCCTGCGGGTCGAGCACCCCGTTCTTGAGGCTGACATAGACGCGGACCTTCATGGGCGGGGCCTTTCCAAACGGGGCAGGGGACTCGACCGCGCCTATGCCGCCAGAACGGCGGCGGGGCAAGGGTTGCGCGCGCGTTTTAACCCGCCGGGAGCGAATCCAGCACGTAACCCAGCGAGCGGACCGTGCGCAGCGGATCGGGCACGCCGTGTCCGGTCAGCGAGCGGCGCAGGCGGCCGATCCAGACATCGACCGTGCGTTCGTCGATCGTGCCGCTGTCCTTGCCGATCCGTTCGATCAGCGCGGTGCGGCTGAAGACCTGATCGGGATGTTCGCAGAAATGGGCCAGCAGGCGAAATTCGTTGGGCCGCAAGGTCAGCGGTGTCCCGCGAAACCGCACCTGATGCGCGGCGAGATCCAGCGTCAGATCGCCGTGCACCAGTCGGGAGCGAGCCGCGGCGGCGGGGTCTTTCGCGTCGTACAGGTCCAGCCGCTCGGCCAGCTTGGCCGGGCTGAGCGGGCCGACGAGGTAATCGTCCGCCCCGGCGCGCAGCGCGCGGCGCTGGTCGTCTGGATCGCCCGCTTCCAGCACCATCGTGATGTGGCCGTGCCGGGTATTGCGCGCCTCGCGCAGGCGGCGGACCATTTCCAGCCCCGACAGATCGGGCAGCAGCCAGTCAACGAAGCACCAGATCGGGCCGTCGAAGGGGATTTCGGGAATGTCCGGCCCCAGCGGCATCGCGCGCACCCCCGGCTTCACCTGCGAGAGGCTACCGTAGAGAGCGGGGTCCTGGGCGGTGAGCAGAACAGTCATCGGGCGGCTTCAGCGGTTGGGTTGATCCTGAAGCTGCACCATGACCGAGCGATATGACGCTTTCGTGACGGAAATCCGTCAGTTCGGCGGATCGACCCCTTCGGGCAGCACCGTTACTTCCACCGCTGCCGCTTGCTCCAGGTATTGCCGGACCAGCGCTTGCAGCCGTGCGGGCGTGATCGCGGCGACGCGCGCCTTGGCGGCGGCATAGCGTTCGATCCGGTCCGGCTCGGTCTGCGCCCGGTCGACCAGGGTCAGCCAGCCGCCGTTGGTTTTCAACGCGTTGTCGTACCCTTCCAGCATCGGCGCGCGGGCGCGCAGCAGCATGTCATCGGTGATGGGGGTATCGCGCAGCGCGGCCAGCGTCTCGAAAATCGCGGCGCGAGTGGCGGCGACCTGGCCAACATCGACCGAGGCGTTGATCGAAAACGTGCCATAGCCACGCCAGGTGCGCGAGGCATTGCTGTTCACGCCGGGGGAGTAGGCCTTGCCCAGCTTTTCACGCAAGGTGTCGGTGATCGCCAGCTGCACCACCCGGTCAAGCAGTTGCAGTTCCAGTGCGGCAACCGGGTCTTCGCCATCGCGGGTTGGCCAGGTCAGGGTCAGCAGCGCCTGATCCTTCGCCCCGGTGTGGCGCAGCACGCGTTGGCTGCGGTCGGCGGTGAAGGGCCGGGTGCGGCGGTCGGCATAGGCGCCGAAGTCGGCCTCACGCGCAGGCAGCGCGCCCAGCGTCTTGCCGACCAGTGCGATGGCCTTGTCCTCGTCCAGATCGCCGACCAGCGCGATTTCGATCGCGCCCTTGGCCAGCCGGTCGGTCACGTCGGCTTTCAGCTTGGCAAAGGTCAGCGCGCGCCACTCCTCGACCTTGCCCAGGCTGAAGCGCGGGTCGTTGTCCGACAGGATCGCCCCCAGATCGGCATTGAGCGCGCTGCCCGGCGTGGCGCGGAGCGAGGCGAACATGTTGTTGATCGTCTGGCGGAACAGCACTTCGCCTTCGCGGCGATAGCCCGGATCGGTCAGCTGCGCGGTCAACAGCTGCAATTGCAGTTCGAGATCGGTGGGTGTGGTGCCGGTCAGCGCCACGAACGTCTCATCGGTTGCGCTGAGGCCAGCCGAAACCGTCCGGCCCGCCAGCAGCGAGTCCAGCTCGTCCCGGCTGTGCTTGCCAAGTCCCCCTTGGGCGAAGACGGTCATCATGTTGGTGGCGTGGGGGTTTTCACGCGTTTCGATCAGCTGCCCGCCATCGACCGACAGCTGCACCAGCACGCGCTCTTTCTCGATCTCCGTGCGCTTCAGGTTCAGCCGCACGCCGTTGGCAAAGCGCAGTTGGCGGATGCCCAGCACGGGTTCGACCGTATCGCTGACGACCGTCCCGGCGGGGCCGAAATCGGTATAGGCGAACGCCCCGGCGGCCTTGGTTTCCAGCGGCTTGATCGGGGCGCGCATCGCCTGATCCCAGGCGGTGCGGATCGCCAGGACCCCGCCGGCGGGATCGCGCCGCCCCTGAAAGCGCAGTAGCGGCGCTTCCAGCGGGACCACCTCGCGCTTGACCGCCGCCAGCACCGCTTCGGGCGTAATCTGCGGAATGAACGCTTCCAGCCGCTCCAGCGAGCGGGTCGGCGTATCGGGCACGACATCATCGTTCACCAGTGCCAGCGCCGCGCCCAACAGCTGCGAATGGCTGCGGGTGCTTTCGGATGCGGCGGCGTTGAGGTTGGCGCGGCGGATATTGGCGACCTGCTCGGCCACTTCCGCTGCGGTGAAGCCGTATTGCCGCGCGCGGCGGTATTCCTTCACCGCTTCGACCAGCCCGCGCCACCACTGGCCGTCCACGGTATCGACCGCGATGCTGGTGGTGCGGCCCACGCGGAACACGTCGCCGGTGCCAAAGCCCGCGCTGCGGAAGGGCGCGTTGGCCTCGCGCGTGCGGCTCAGCAGGCGGCGATTGAGGATCGCGTAACCGATCTGGCGCAGCAGGTTTTCGCGGCGCTGGGCGATGCTGTCGCGCTCATCCAGCCAGGGGCCGATCCGGGTCGCAGTGATCCGTTCGGACAGGGCGGGATCGACGAAAATATCGACTTTGTCCGCCGCCTTGGGGTCGAGCGGGCCGGGGCTGGGCTGCGGCTCGGCCGGGGCAGGGCGCCAGTCGCCAAAGCGGCGCTGGATCGCGGCCTCAACCTCGCCCGCGTCGAAATCCCCGACGATCAGGACCGTGGTGTGGCGCGGCACGTATTCGCGCCGCCAGAACGCCCGCAGGCTTTCCGCCGTCGCGCCGTTCAGCGTTTCGGCCGTGCCGATGGCGAGCCGTTTGGTGAAGCGCGCGTCGGGGGCCAGGAATTCCTGGCTGTCCTGATAATTGCGCAGGGCGAAAGTGTTGCGATCGCGCATTTCGGCCAGCACGACGCCGCGTTCGCGCTCCACCGCTGCGGGGGAAATGGTCAGCTCGCTGGCGGTTTCGCGCATGATCATCAGCGCGGTGTCGAGCAGCGCGGGATCAGTGCGGGGCAGGTCCAGCATATAAGTCGTGCGGTCGTAATTGGTGCTGGCGTTATTGTGCGCGCCGAAGGCCAGCCCCAGCCGTTCCAGCAGCTTCACCATCTCGCCTTCGGGCAGGTTGGTGCTGCCGTTGAAGGCCATGTGTTCAACAAAGTGGGCAAAGCCGCGCTCGCTTTCCTCCTCATCGAGCGAACCGGCATCGACCTGCATTCGCACCATCGCGGTGCCCTTGGGCGTGGCGTTGCTGCGGATGACATAGCGCATCCCGTTTTCGAGCTGGCCGAAGCGGTAACCGGGATCGAGCGGCACGTCGCTCGCCTCGAACGCCCAGGTCGGGCGGGGCGGCAGGGCGCTGGCGGCAGAAGTCAGCCCCTCACTGCGCGGGGCGCAGGCGGACAGAGCGAATGTGGAAATCGAGAGGGCGAGCAGGAACTTGCGCGAAATCATCGCGGCTTGGTGCCGCAATGTGCCCGCCGGGGCAAGTGGGCGCTCCTCCCCCGCTGTGGGGGGAGGAGGCCGGAACTTACTTGCCCCGCAGCTTGCGGTGCGCGGAAAGGTCGAGCACTTCGCTCGGCCCGTTGTCGGCGTCGAGCAGGCCCAGGCGGCGCGCGACTTCCTGATAGGCTTCTTCTTCCCCGCCGAGGTCGCGGCGGAAGCGGTCCTTGTCCAGCTTTTCGCCGGTGGTCATGTCCCACAGGCGGCAGCCGTCGGGGCTGATTTCATCGGCCAGGATCACGCGGCTGTAATCGCCGTCCCAGATGCGGCCAAACTCCAGCTTGAAGTCCACCAGGCGAATGTTGATCGCCGCGAACATCCCGCACATGAAATCGTTGATCCGGATCGCCATCGAGGAAATGTCCTGCATTTCCTCGTTATTGGCCCAGCCGAAGCAGGCGATGTGCTCTTCGGCGATCAGCGGATCGCCCAGCGCATCGTCCTTGTAATAGTATTCGATCAGGGTGTGCGGCAGCGGTTCCCCTTCGGGAATGCCCAGCCGCTTGGAAATCGAACCGGCGGCAACGTTGCGCACGACCACTTCGATCGGCACGATTTCCACCTGCCGGACCAGCTGCTCGCGCATGTTGAGCCGCTTGATGAAGTGGGTGGGGATGCCGATGTGATTGAGGCGGGTGAACACATACTCGCTGATGCGGTTGTTGATCACGCCCTTGCCGTTGATCGTGCCCTTTTTCAGGGCGTTGAACGCGGTGGCATCGTCCTTGAAGTACTGGATGATCGTGCCCGGTTCGGGGCCTTCGTACAGGATCTTGGCCTTGCCTTCGTAGATCTGGCGGCGACGGGACATGGCAGCACTTCCTTGGGCAGAGAAACGGCAAACCCCGGCAGGTGCGGGTCGTGAGTGACTCGCGCGGCCGGGGCGAACGACTGGGCCTTACGCGATTTGGCGGGCGGGCGCAATGTGGCCGCGCTTAACGGAACGCTGGCGGCGAAGCGGTGACCGGGCCGACCCAGTAGGTGCCGTCATAGCCCTCCGCGCTTGTGGTCGGGTCGCTGGCGGAAAGCTCGATCCGAACGGGGTCTTTGCCTTTGGTGTGGCCGGGGGTGGGGAATGGGCCGCATTGGATGTTCTCGGGTCCCACACGTTGCCCTGGGGAAGGCTTGAACCCTTGTTTCAGTTGGCAGCTCCAACTCGCCCCCGCACCGTAGCGCATGTCGAGCGAAACAACATTGCCATAGGTCGACAGGCGTTTCGCCATCGGATCATAGAATGCGCCGCCCCGTTCCACCGGAACCTTGCGGGCATGCAGGTTGCCGACCAGCACTATCACCAGGTCCGGCGTGCCGGTCGTGGCTGCGTTGGCAATATTCTCCGCCTGTGCGGCCTCGTGCCCGCCCTGGGCCGGCAGGCTGGCGAACTTTTCGTACTGCTGCTTGTTCTTCGCGCCGCTGAAGGCGGTGGTCGAAACCGGCAGCCCCCGCTCATTAAGCAGGTGCATACGTACGATCAGATCGAACATCGCCTTGCTGCCAACGCCATCCTGACGGCCAACCCAGTCCAGCTTGGCAAGGGCCTGCGCAAACTGACCCGATGGCAATTGCCACGCGGCCTGCAGCGCCTCATCGCGGTTGGCCCCCATTTCGACCGCCAAAAGCACGCGCTTGCCCTTAAGTGCTTCGGCGCAGACCAGCTGGCCTACCAGTTGCGGCGGCTGCTCGGTCCCGTGGACTTCTCCGAAGACCACGAAACGGGGGTTCTGGTGCAGCACCTCTTGCCAGCCGGGCGGGGCGGAGCACGAGATCTGAGCGTGACCGGGACTGGCGGGGCGCGCGGCGACCAGCGATGCGACGCTAAGCAGGGCTGCTGCGGACAAACTCAGGAAAAATCCGTGTCGCATCAAGACCCTCGCGCAGAATTTGCGTGGCAGTATGACGTAACATCTGCGCGAGGGCTGTCAACGGTGGCGGGCTTGCGGGGATCTAGCCGATCCTCGGACTGGTCGCGATTTCGGCTTCAGCCGCCGCGGCTTCCGCGATCAGGCCGCGCCGATCGCCACGGTCGCCGAACTCGAAAACTATGACGCGATCATCCTCGGCACCGGCACGCGGTTCGGCCGGATCAGCAGCCAGATGGCGGCGTTCCTCGATCAGGCCGGCGGGCTGTGGGCGCGCGGCGCGCTGATCGGCAAGGTCGGCGCGGCGTTCACCTCGTCCGCAACCCAGCACGGCGGGCAGGAAACGACGCTGTTCAACCTCATCACCAACATGCTGCACTTCGGCATGACCATCGTCGGGCTGGACTATGCCCACGCCGGGCAGATGCGGAACGACGAAGTGGTCGGCGGCGCCCCCTATGGCGCGACCACCATCGCGGGCGGCGACGGCAGCCGCCAGCCGAGCGCAACCGAACTGGAAGGCGCGCAGCATCTGGGCAAGCGCGTCGCCGAAACTGCCAACAAGCTGTTCGGGTAATGCAACGGCGGGGCGGATCGCGCGATCC
>JAYRDH010000017.1:0-47491 GCA_041909515.1 Novosphingobium sp.
CCCGCTATTCCGGCTCGACCGGCTGGATGGTCCGCCCGATCCGGCCACGGCCGCCCGCTATGCCGGGGCGCTGCTGGTCATTCCGCTGGACTGCACGCCAACCATCGCCGGCGAACCGGTAACCGCCGGTTCGTGCGGCTTGGCCCATGCGCTGGCCAATGTTTCCTTCCCGGAAAGCGGCCTCTGCCTGATCGCCCAGCCGGTCTAGACGGCAGGCTCGGTGCGCTCGATCCAGCCACCGCCAACCACGCGGTCCCCGGCATAGATTACCGCTGCCTGTCCCGGCGCAACCCCGTATTCCGGCGCGAGGAAGCGGATCGTCGTCTGCGCGCCATTGCCCAGCGGCCCGTCCAGCGTAACCGGCACGGGCTTTGCCAGCGAACGGACCTTGGCCAGCAGCGGCGCGTCGGGCAGTGGCCCGATCCGGTTCGTTTCGACCAGGTGCGCCGCGCCCACGGCCAGCAGGCGGCGCGGGCCGACCAGCACCCGGCGCGTCGCCGCGTCGATCCCGGTAACATAGAGCGGTTCCGGCTGGCCGCCGATTTCCAGCCCCCGGCGCTGCCCGACGGTAAAGTGGATGATCCCCTGGTGCGCGCCCAGCACGGCACCGGTTTCGGCATGAACGATTTCGCCCGGCGCGACCCCTTCGCGACGGACCGACTTAACCACTTTCGCGTAATCGCCATCGGGCACGAAGCAGATGTCCTGACTGTCCGGCTTGGCCGCCACGACCAGCCCTTCGGCCTCGGCAATCCTGCGCACGTCCGCCTTGGGCATCCCGCCCAGGGGGAAGCGCAGGTATTCCAGCTGCGCCTCGGTCGTCGCATAGAGAAAATAGCTCTGGTCGCGGGCCGGATCGAGCGCGCGGTGCAGTTCCGGCCCGGTGGGACCGATCACTCGGCGGACATAGTGCCCGGTGGCCAGGCAATCAGCCCCCAGTTCGCGCGCCATCCCGAACAGGTCGGTAAATTTCGGCCCCATGTTGCAACGGATGCAGGGGATCGGGGTGCGGCCTGAGAGGTAATCGTCGGCGAAGCGTTCGACCACTTCTTCGCGGAAGCTGCTGGCGTGATCGAACACGTAATGGGCAATGCCCAGCCGGTCCGCCACGGCACGCGCATCGCGGATGTCATCGCCCGCACAGCACGCGCCCTTGCGTCCGGAGGCGGCCCCGTGATCGTACAATTGCAGCGTAACGCCAATGACTTCGGCCCCGCTGCGGGCGGCGAGCGCGGCGACGACCGAGCTGTCGACCCCGCCTGACATCGCCACGACAATCCGCTTGCCCGCCAGCGGTTCGGGCAGCTGGAACAGGCTGGTAAAATCTACAGGTGGCAGCGTCTGGGCGGTCATGGGCGCGCCTTACACCGGGGATGGGGGGGCGGCAAATCGTTAGGCAAGCTGAACACATGGTAAACGTCAACTTTACCTGATCTTGACCTTGGCGGCCTAGAAGCCTGCCTATGGAGATCGGAAACGACCTTTTGGCGAGCCTGCGAAACCAGCTCGATCCAGCGCGCGGCCTGGCCGATGCGGTGGCGCTCGACTGGGCCGCGCTGCGCGCCCGCTGCGTGGCGGGTCATGCCGCGCGGCAGGCGTTGCAGGCAGAGCCCGCCATCGGGGCGTTTCCCTCCGGTGGTTTCGGGGATTGGACGAGGGTCGCGTCCGGTTCCCGCAATCATGCCTCACGGGTCGTTAACCGTACCGATTTAGCTGATGGAAAATTCCCCGCGCGCAATGGTGGCGCTGTCGCCAGTGAAGCCGTTGTCGGCGGACGAGGATAACAATGATCGAGAACCAGAAAATCCGACCCGCGATGGTTATCGGCCCCCTTGGGGAACCGTTGACCCTCGAATCGCTGCCTGCGCCGACCACGACCCGCTGGGTGGTGCGCCGCAAGGCTGAAGTCGTGGCCGCGGTCAACGGCGGCCTGCTGACGATTGATGAAGTGTGCGAGCGCTACAACCTGACGCTGGAGGAATTCGCGTCTTGGCAGCGCGCGGTGGACCGTTCCGGCATGCAGGGTCTGCGGGTGACCCGTATCCAGCATTATCGCGATCTCTACGAACGCCAGCTGAAGTACTGAGGTGCGGCGCGCGGGATGCCACTGATGCGTCCCGCCAGTCATGGCCAAACAGTCGGGATTTGACGAACCCGCCGATTGCGTTAGCTTTCGGCGGGTCGGCGCGTTTCTGCCCGGCGCGGCGGGAGCGGGCCTCATGGTCGGATTTATCATTACCATCGTCATGGGCGGAATCATTGGCTGGCTGGCCAGCAAGGTGATGAACCGGGATGCGTCCATGGGTATCCTGGCCAACGTGGTGGTCGGCTGCGCCGGGTCGATTCTCGGCCGGGTCGTGATCGGTGGCCTGCTGGGCGGGGGCAGCCTGCGCGGCAATGCCTTTGATCCCGCTACGCTGCTGACCGCCTTTATTGGCGCGGTCGTCCTGCTGGCCGCGATCAACTTGATCAAGCGCGGGAAAATCCGCTGATTCACTGCGGCGCGTGCCGTTTACCGACAATGATACGTCGTTCGCAGAGCCTTTGATTGCGCCGTTACGCGCGCGGGCCTATGCGCTGGTGCAACAGGCGGTCACCTGCCCGCTGCCCCGGCAAGGGCTTGTGCCAGGTGACTTATCATAGTAATACAGTACGCGATGGTTCCGGACTTGCTGCTGCCTTGCGCGGCCACCCCTGGGACAAGGACGAAGGCGAAGCCGAAAATGAACTACGATTCGCGGATCGATGCCCCGATCGCTGTAGAGACCGTTTCCGACGAAAACCCCCTGCTGACGGGGGGTGATGAAGACCGTGCCTCGCGGCGGCGGCTGTGGATCATCGGTGCGGTGGTGGCCGCGTTGCTGGTGGCGGTGTGGTTCTTTACCCACCGCAGCGGCGCTGGCGATGCGGAGCAGAAGGTTGATAAGGGGCCGGTGGTCAGCGTGGTCACGCCGGGCCGGACCACCATTGCCGGCACGATCAACGCCACTGGCACCCTGTTCGCGCGGCGTGAGCTGCCCGTGGGCGTGCCGGGCGAAGGCGGGCAGATCGTATCGGTGCTGGTCGAACCGGGCCAGTGGGTCGGCGCGGGGCAGGTGCTGGCGGTGATCGACCGTTCGGTCCAGGTCCAGCAGCAGGCCAGCCAGTCCGCCCAGATTCAGGTGGCGCGGGCGAATGCCCAGCTGGCGCAGGCCAATCTCGACCGTGCGCTCAAGCTGGTTGAGCGCGGCTTCGTGTCGACTGCCGACATCGACCGCCTGACCGCGCAGCGCGATGCCGCTGCGGCGCAAGTGCGCGTGGCCAGCGCAACGCTGGGCGTGCTGCAGGCGCAGACGCAGCGACTGAACATCGTCGCACCTGCCGCAGGGCTGGTGCTGGAACGGCGGGTCGAACCCGGTCAGGTCGTCAGCGGCGGGTCGGGCGTGTTGTTCCGCCTGGCCAAGGGCGGCGAAATGGAACTGCGCGCGCAGCTGGGTGAGCTTGATCTGGCCGGCCTGCGCGCCGGTATTTCGGCAGAAGTGGTTCCGGCGGGGATGGACAAGGCATTCTCCGGCCAGATCTGGCAGCTGGCCCCGGTGATCGATCCGGCCAGCCGGCAGGGCATCGCGCGGATCGCGCTGGCCTATTCGCCGGAACTGCGGCCGGGGGGCTTTGCCACCGCCACGATCACGTCTGGGACGATTGTCGCGCCGCTGCTGCCGGAATCGGCGATCCTTTCGGATGACAAGGGCAGTTTCGTCTATATCGTGGACAAGGAAAACAAGGCGCGCCGCCGCCCGGTCAAGACCGGCATCGTCACCGGCAACGGCGTGGCTGTGGTTGAAGGGTTGAGCGGCAACGAGCGCGTGGTGCTGCGTGCCGGCGGCTTCCTGCAGCCGGACGAGACGGTTCAGCCGCGCTCGGCCACCAACTAGCGCCGGACGGGAACGGGACCACCGCCATGAACTTTCGTAATATTTCGGCCTGGTCGATCCGCAACCCGGTGGTGCCGATCATCCTGTTCATCGGCTTGACCCTGGCCGGGATCATGTCGTTCCGGGCGATGTCGATCCAGGCGGATCCGGACATCGAATTCCCGATCGTCATTGTCAACATCTCGCAGCCGGGGGCGGCGCCCTCGGAAATCGAGAACCAGATCACCCAGCGCGTTGAATCCGCGATCCGGGCAATCAACGGTGTGCAGTCGATCTCGTCCACCGCGCGGGAAGGCAACAGCCAGACCGTGATCGAGTTCCAGATCGGCGTCGACATCGTCGAAGCCGTCAACGAGGTAAAGAACGCGGTCGATCAGGCGCGCGGCGAACTGCCCGATGGCATTCTGGAACCCCAGGTGTTCAAGGCGCAGACATCGTCCAACGCCATCGGCTTTTTCGCGGTAACGGCTGATGACATGACGATCGAACAGCTGTCATGGCTGATCGACGATACGATTGCCAAGCGGCTGCTGGCGATTCCGGGCATGGCCTCGGTCGAGCGCAACGGCGGCGTGGACCGGGAAATCTTGGTCGAGCTGGATCCGGCGCGGATGCAGTCGATGGGCGTTACCGCCAGCCAGGTCAACGCGGCGCTGCGCCAGATCAACGTCAATGCCGCTGGCGGCCGTACCGAAGTGGCCGGTTCGCGTCAGTCGGTGCGCGTGCTCGGCAATGCCAAGAACGCGTTCGACCTGTCGCAGACCGAAATCGCGCTGAGCGGCGGACGGCGGGTCAAGCTGGCTGATATTGCGACCGTGCGCGATGCCTATGGCGAACTTACGTCGCGCGCAAAGATGAACGGCAAGGACGTGGTCACGTTCTCGATTTCCCGCGCGCGCGGTGAAAGCGACGTTGCTGTCTATGACGCGACGATGGAGGAACTGGCCAAGATCACCAAGGAAAGCAACGGCGCCATCCGGTTCGACCGGCTGTTTACCGAAGTCGATGAAATCAAGACCCAGTATCAAAGCTCGATCGCGGCGATGATCGAAGGTGCGATTCTGGCAGTGATCGTGGTGTTCTTCTTCCTGCGCGACTGGCGCGCCACGTTCGTGTCGGCACTGGCCATTCCGCTGTCGTCGATCCCGACCTTCTGGTTCATGGACATGATGGGCTTCTCGCTCAACATGCTCAGCCTGCTCGCGCTGGGCCTGGTTGCGGGCGTGCTGGTCGATGACGCGATCGTGGAAATCGAAAACATCGTGCGCCACATGCGCATGGGCAAGAGTGCGTACCAGGCCTCGATCGACGCGGCGGACGAAATCGGCCTGGCCGTGGTCGCGACCACGTTCTCGATTGTGGCGGTGTTCCTGCCGGTCGGCCTGATGCCGGGCGTTTCGGGCCAGTTCTTCAAGAATTTCGGGCTTACGGTGGTGGCGGCGGTGCTGATGTCGCTGGTCGTGGCGCGCATGATAACACCAATGGTTGCGGCCTATTTCCTCCACGCCAAGGGCCATGCCACGCATGGCGAAGGCAAGGCGATGGACAGCTACATGCGCGTGCTGAGCTGGTCGCTCGACAAGCGCAAGGCCGATGCCTATCGCGCGTGGCGCCGGGAACGCGGCTATCGCGGCGTCGTTTCACGCCTGTTGGAACGGCTGCCCTTGCCGGGCGCGCGTCTGATGGCGCGCGTGTCGGACCGGGTCGGTCGCAGCTTCCTTGCGCGGATGCGCGATCACCGCGTCTGGATGCTGGGCATCGGGATGAGCGCGCTGGCGCTGACCGGGGTGATGTTTGCGGTCATTCCGCAGGAATTCTTCCCCACCGGCAACAGCCGCTTCAGCCGGGTCTCGTTGGAAATGGTGCCAGGCACCACGCTGGAGCAGACCGCTGACAAGTCCGCGGAAGTCGCCGAACTGATCCGCGACGACCCCAACGTGCAGTCGGTGTTCCAGCGCATCCGCGAGGGCAGCGGGTTCCTGCTGATCACGCTCAAGGAAGACCGTGAGCTGACCAGCGTCGAATTCGAACGCCAGCTGACCCCCACTCTGCAGACCGTCGCCGACGCGCGGGTCAATTTCCAGGCGGGTGGACCGGGGCCGGGTGGCGGTTCGGGCCGGGCGATCAACGTCATGCTGTCGGGTTCCGATCCGGAAGCACTGGCCAAGGCCTCGGCTACGCTGGTGGAGCAGATGGCCGGCCTGAAGCAGGTGGTTGCCCCCCGCGTTTCGGCGGACTTGCGCCGTCCGGAAATCATCATCACCCCGCGCCTTGACCTGGCGGCCAGCCTTGGCGTGACGACTTCGGCGCTGAGCCAGGCGATCCGTGTCGCCACCCTGGGTGAAATTGACCAGAACGCGGCGAAGTTCAGCCTGTCTGACCGTCAGGTGCCGATCCGGGTCAAGCTGCCGATCGAATCGCGCCGCAGCCTGGATACGATCCGCAACCTGCCGGTCCCGATCGCCAGTGGCGGCTCGGTCCCGCTGTCACGCGTGGCGGACATCGGCTTCGGTTCCGGCCCGACCTCGATCCAGCGCTATAACCAGAGCCGCCGCGTCTTTGTCGGCGCCGACCTGGCCCCCGGCGTGGTCAAGGGTGAGGCGGACAAGGCGATTGCCAACCTGCCGATCATGAAGAACCTGCCGCAAGGCATCTCCAATGCCCCGTTCGGGCAGGATGCATGGCAGGCCGAAATGATCACCAACTTCGGCACCGCGCTGGTGGCCGGCATCCTGCTGGTGTTCTCGGTGCTGGTGCTGCTCTATCATCGGTTCGTATCGCCGCTGGTCAACATGGGGTCGCTGTTTCTGGCCCCGTTTGGCGGGCTGCTGGCGCTGGCGCTGGTCGGCCAGCCGATCTCGATGCCGGTGTTCATCGGCATCCTGATGCTGTTCGGGATCGTGGCGAAGAACTCGATCCTGCTGATCGACTTCGCGATCGAGGAAATGGCCACCGGGGCAGACAAGGACGCCGCGATTATCGAAGCTGGGCACAAGCGCGCCCAGCCGATCGTGATGACCACGGTTGCGATGGTCGCGGGGATGGTGCCGACGGCATTGTCGCTGTCCGGCGACGGGGCCTGGCGTGCGCCGATGGGCACTGTCGTGATCGGCGGGCTGACCGTTTCGACCCTGCTGACCCTGCTGATCGTACCCGCCGGGTTCAGTCTGGCGGACGGGCTGGAAAAGCGGCTGGGGCCATGGCTGCGCCGCACGTTCCTGACCTATGAGCCCAAGCATGGGCGCGCGGCCGACCAGGCGGCCGGGGCCTTGCCGGCGGAGTGAGCGCCCAGGCCCCAGCACCGCGCCTGGCCGGTGCGGGTCCCGTCGATCGGGCGCGGCGGATGCGGTTGTTCGCCACCGGGCTGCTGGTGGCGATGGCCGGGCTCTATCTGGTCGCGCGGCAGTTTGCCGGGGTGCATCCGGCCATGGGCTATGTCCTGGCCTTTGCCGAAGCGGCGATGGTTGGCGGGCTGGCAGACTGGTTCGCGGTAACCGCGCTGTTCCGGCGCCCGCTGGGCCTGCCGATCCCGCACACCGCGATCGTGCCGGAAAACAAGGATCGCATCGCTGATACGATGGCGGCGTTCCTGCGCACCAATTTCCTCACCCCGCAAGTGGTCGCAAGGCGGCTGCGCGGAACCAATATTGCCGCAGCCGTGGGTGGCTGGCTGGCCGATCCGCACAGCGGCGGCGGCGGCCGGGTGCGCGCCGGCGCGGCGGAGCTGCTGGCCCAAGCGCTCGAATCGCTGGACCCTGACCGGCTGGGCAATCAGGTGCGCGGGGGGCTGTTCCGCCAGCTCGACCGGCTGGAAGTATCGCCGCTCCTGGGGCAAATGCTGGGCGCGGCGATTGCCGACGGGCGGCACATGCCGGTCATCGAGTCGCTGGTCCGCTGGGCAGGCCTGACGCTGGAGGACAACGAGGAACTGGTGCGCGAGCTGATCCACGCCCGCGCCAACGCGATCCTGCGCTGGACCGGGCTGGATGAACGGCTGGCCAATTCGGTGCTGGATGGGCTGTACAAGCTGCTGGCCGAGGTGATCATCAATCCCGACCATCCCTTGCGCGGCAAGGTCGAGGAAGGCCTGGCCAAGCTGGCGCTGGATCTCCAGACCGATCCCGAACTGCGTGACCGGGTGGAGCGACTGAAGGGTGAACTGATCGCCAATCCCGCCGTATCGACCTGGTGGCAGGGCGTGTGGGAACGGCTGCGCACCGCGATGCTGGAACGCCTGCGCCGCCCGGAAGGCGAAATTGGCGGCCAGATGGCGGAGGCCCTGGCCGAACTGGGCCGGCACTTGCGCGACGATCCGGCGCTTCAGCTGCAGATCAACCGCTTTGCCCGCCGGACCCTGGTGGGCGCGGCGACCCGCTATGGCGATCAGATCGTCCGGCTGGTGTCCGAAACGGTCAAGCGCTGGGACGCCCAGACCGTGACTGACCGGATCGAGGGCGCGGTGGGCCGCGACCTGCAATTCATCCGCATCAACGGCACGATGGTTGGCGGACTGGTGGGGGTGATCATCCACGCGGTGGATCAGTTGCTCTAGCGCCCGGTCCAGAGCGCAAGCCTCTTCCCGTCGGGGAGGGGCGATTCGGGCTTATCCCGGTCCTGATCCAGCCGCTGAAAAGAAAGACCGCTTTTCCTTGATGCAAGGCATATCGATTTAAAGGGGGCAGCCATGGACCAGACCGGATCACCCTTGCTCACCACCGCCCGGTTCGAGCTGTGGCAACCCGCGCTGCGCGACCTGCCCGACTTGCTGGAACTGACCCGCGACGAGGAAACCCGCCGCTTCCTGGGCAGTTTCATGCCGTCCGAAATGGATGCTTTCAATCGCCTGCTCCGCAACGCGGGCAGCTGGGCGCTCCACGGCTATGGCACGTTGATGGTGCGCGAACGTGGGCAGGACCGGATCATCGCCAACTGCGGCGTGTTCCGCAGCCATCGCGGCTTTGGTCGGGGGCTGGACAACGTGCCGGAAGCCGGCTGGATCGTGCACCGCGATCACTGGGGCCAAGGCATCGCCCGCGAGGTCATGGAAGCCGCGCTGGCGTGGTTTGACGCCGTCCATGGCCGCCAGCGGATCGCCTGCATGATCGAGGACGGCCACGCGGCGTCCGATGCCCTGGCGGGGAAGCTGGGGTTTGTGCGTTATGGCCAGCACCAGCCGGACAGCGGCGCGGCGCTGGTGCTGTATGAGCGTCTCGTCGCCTAGGGAGCGACCGCTGTTTCCTGCGCCTCTGTTGCGGCAGACGCGGCAGCCGCAACGATAATCCAGCCGGGATTGTTCAATTGTGCGGCGGTGATCGTCCGGTCGATGGCGGCCGACAACTGTTCCCCCTCGGCTTCGCGGTCGCGCAGGATCATGGCGCGGCGGGCCTGGGGGTCCAGCGCGATTTGGTCACGCGGAATCAGCGTGCCAGCCATCAGTGCTGTCAGTACCTCGGCCGTTTCCGCGTCACGCGTTTCAAGCGCGGTCAGCCGTTCTCCCAACGCGCGCTGCGCATCAACCACGGATGCCCGCTCCTGCCGCACTTGTACCAGGTTGGCCGATACCGGGCGGTTGAGCTGCGCCGCGATGTTCCGCTCGACCCGGACTGCCAGCGATGGATCATACGTGGCAACCAACAGGACCCCCTCGACTGTCAGGCTGTCATCCGACAGGATCACATCCAGCTTGTCGACCCGGTCGCCCTTGCGCAGTTGTTCGCCCAGTACAGCTTGCACGGTCCCGCGGGCACGGGCTTCGCGCACCAGTTGCTCAAGCGACAGCGCCAACGGAATGGAAAGCAGGCCCAGCGCGAGCACGATCCCGGCAACTTGCATGACCGTATGCTGGGGCGTCAGCGAAGGTCCGAAATGGTTCAGCCGCGCGACTACAGTCGCCGCAAAGGCAATTGCCAGGGTATTGGTCAGGAACAGCAGCGCTGCGCCCAGAGCATAATCCGGGCGCGCCGTCACCAGGCCAAAGCCGACCGTCGACAAGGGCGGGACCAGTGCCGTCGCGATGGCGACGCCCACCATCGTTCCCGCCAGCTTCTTGAGGATCGAATAGACCCCGGCAACGCCGCCAACGACCGCTACCGCCAGGTCCAGCAAGGTCGGCTCGGTGCGTGCATGGAGTTCGGCGGTGACGTCGCGGATTGGGGAGAGCCAGATCAGGATCATCGCGACCACGATTGCCGTGACCATCCCCGCCCCCAATGTCGAGAGCGACCGTTTGATCAGCATACTATCGATTGTGGCGAGGCCGAAGCCCACGCCCATGATTGGACCCATCAGCGGAGAGATCAGCATTGCGCCAATCACCACGGCGGTCGAATTTTGCAGCAGCCCCAGCGTGGCGATCGCCGATGACAGGGTAATCAGCAGCAGGAACTTTCGATCCAGTCGCGCATCGCGGGCAACAAGTGCAAGGGCTACCGAGCGGCCATGGCCGCTTGCCGCTTTGACGCGTCCGACTGATTCGGCACCACTCATGACAGAGATCCAACCCTTCTGGTTCGGTTGCGAGGGTACTTCATGGACAGGAAAAGGGAACTGTAACTTTCCTGCAATTCCAACGAAAAAGGCCCTGCCGAAGCAGAGCCTTTCCGGTTTCGCTGATCGCGTGGTTCAGAGCTTGCCGGTCAGTTCCGGCACGGCGTTGAACAGGTCCGCGACGAGGCCGAGGTCGGCGACCTGGAAGATCGGCGCGTCCTCGTCCTTGTTGATGGCGATGATGGTCTTGGAGTCCTTCATCCCCGCCAGGTGCTGGATCGCGCCGGAAATGCCGACCGCGACATAGACTTCCGGGGCGACGATCTTGCCGGTCTGGCCGACCTGATAGTCGTTGGGGACATAGCCCGCGTCGACTGCTGCGCGGCTGGCGCCGACGGCGGCACCCAGCTTGTCGGCCAGCGGGAAGATGGTAGCCTGGAACGTGTCCGCATCCTTCAGCGCGCGGCCGCCAGAGACGATCACCTTGGCGCTGGTCAGTTCCGGACGCTCGCTCTTGGCGATTTCCGAACCGACGAAGCTCGACAGGCCCGAATCGGCGCCGGTGGCAACCGCTTCGACGCTGCCCGCACCGCCGGTGGCATCAGCCTTGGCAAAGGCGGTGCCGCGCACGGTGATGACCAGCTTCGCGTCGGTCGATTCGACCGTGGCGATGGCGTTGCCGGCATAGATCGGACGGGTGAAGGTCTTCGGGCCTTCGACCGAGAGGATGTCCGAAATCTGCGCGACGTCGAGCAGCGCGGCGACGCGCGGCGCGATGTTCTTGCCAGTGGTGGTGGCGGGCGCCAGAAACGCGTCGTGGTGGCCCATCAGGTCCGCCACCAGCGGTGCGACGTTTTCGGCCAGCGCGTTGGCATAGGCGGCGTCATCGGCGAGGTGGACCTTGCCCACGCCGGCGATGCCCTTGGCGGCTTCCGCGACGGCGGCGCAGCCCGAACCGGCGACCAGCAGGTGTACTTCACCCAGTTGTGCGGCGGCGGTGACGACGGACAGGGTGGCATCCTTGACCGAAGCGTTGTCGTGTTCGACCCAAACGAGAGTTTTCATGTGTCGTTCCTTTGTTCGGGTGCGGGATCAGGCGATCCCGAGTTCCTTGACCTTGGCGACCAGCGCGTCGACGTCGGCCACCTTGATGCCGGCGCTGCGCACGGCCGGTTCGGCCACCTTCAGCGTCTTGAGGCGCGGGGCGATGTCCACGCCGTAGTCGGCGGGGGACTTGGTCGCCAGCGGCTTGGACTTTGCCTTCATGATGTTCGGCAGCGAGGCATAGCGCGGCTCGTTCAGGCGCAGGTCGGTGGTGACGACAGCGGGTAGGGCCAGCTTGACGGTTTCCAGACCGCCGTCGATTTCCCGCTTCACGACGACCGAATCGCCTTCGACGGTGACTTCGTTGGCGAACGTACCCTGCGGACGGCCGAGCAGCGCGGCGACCATCTGGCCAACCTGGTTCGAATCGTCGTCGATCGCCTGCTTGCCGGTGATGATCAGGCCGGGGGCTTCTTCGCCCACCACGCCCTTGATGATCTTGGCCACGGCCAGCGGTTCCACG
Source organism: Novosphingobium sp. (assembly GCA_041909515.1). Taxonomy (GTDB): domain Bacteria; phylum Pseudomonadota; class Alphaproteobacteria; order Sphingomonadales; family Sphingomonadaceae; genus Novosphingobium. Next base: position 11,968 of record JAYRDH010000017.1, read on the forward strand.
TCCACGCCGTCATCGACCTGCACCAGCACGGCGCGGTCCGCGCCCATCGCCAGCGCGGTGCGCAGCGTTTCCTGGGCCTTGGCCGGTCCGACCGAAACCGCGACGATTTCCGTCACGACGCCCTTTTCCTTCAGGCGGATCGCTTCTTCGACAGCAATTTCGTCGAAGGGGTTCATGCTCATTTTGACGTTGGCGAGGTCGACGCCGGTGCCGTCGGATTTGACCCGCGGCTTGACGTTATAATCGATCACCCGCTTTACGCAGACCAGGGCTTTCATCGGATAAGGCCTTTCCCATTGAATGCTGCGGCGCGGCTTAGTTTGCGTTTACGTAAACGTCAACCCGACTTTAGCCGCACACTTAATTCCGAAACGGCCACCGCCATTGCCGCGCATGCGTATGCGGTCAAGCCCGGAATCGGGGCAGGTGGCACCATCCGCGCCGGAAAAATGCCGGGATTGTAAGCAGCGCTGACGAGCGCCGTGCAATCCGCCGCGTCGGACTTTCCGAAAATGTCGCCCTGCGCCCCCGACAAAAGGAAAGGCCGGACCGCGCGTGATGCGCGGCCCGGCCCCGTGTTCCTTCAGACGGATGCCCGGATCAGGCGATCTTGCGGACTTCCGCGACGATCTTCTGCGCCGCGTCGCCCAAGTCGGCGGCCGACACGATCGGCAGGCCCGACCCTTCGAGGATTTCCTTGCCCTTTTCGACGTTGGTCCCTTCGAGGCGGACGACCAGCGGAACCGACAGGTTCACTTCCTTCGCGGCGGCCACGATGCCATCGGCGATGATGTCGCACTTCATGATCCCGCCAAAGATGTTGACGAGAATGCCCTTCACGGCCGGGTCCTTGAGGATGATCTTGAAAGCCGCGGTGACCTTTTCCTTGGTTGCGCCGCCGCCCACGTCGAGGAAGTTGGCCGGGAATTCGCCGTTCAGCTTGATGATGTCCATCGTCGCCATGGCCAGGCCCGCGCCGTTGACCATGCAGCCGATGTTGCCGTCGAGCTTGATGTAGGCCAGGTCATACTTGCTGGCTTCGATTTCGGCCGGATCTTCCTCGGTCTCGTCGCGCAGCGCCATCACTTCGGGGTGGCGATAGAGCGCGTTCGAATCGAAGCTCATCTTGGTGTCGAGCACCTGCAGCTGCCCGTCGCCGGTTTCGGCCAGCGGGTTGATTTCGAGCATGGCGCAGTCGAGCGCGACGAACGCGTCGTACAGCTGCTTCGACATCACCTGCGCCTGCTTGTTCAGGTCACCCTTCAGCTTCAGCGCGAACGCCACCGCGCGGCCGTGGTGCGGCATGAAGCCCTGCGCCGGGTCGATCACGATGGTGGTGATCTTTTCCGGGGTCGAATGGGCGACTTCTTCGATGTCCATGCCGCCTTCGGTCGACACGATCAGGGCGATGCGGCCAGTTGCGCGATCGACCACCATCGAGAGATAGTATTCGCTGCCGATGTCGACGCCGTCGGTCACGTAGAGGCGGTTCACCTGCTTGCCTGCGTCACCGGTCTGGATGGTGACCAGCGTGTTGCCGAGCATTTCCTTGGCGTGCGATTCGACTTCTTCCAGGCTCTTGGCCAGACGGACGCCGCCCTTGGCATCGGGGCCGAGTTCCTTGAACTTGCCCTTGCCGCGGCCACCGGCGTGGATCTGCGACTTCACGACATAGAGCGGCCCCGGCAGCTGCTTGGCGGCTTCAACCGCTTCGGCCACGGTCATGGCGGCGATGCCCTTGGGAATGCTGACGCCAAACTTTGCGAGCAGTTCCTTGGCCTGATATTCATGGATGTTCATGGGCGTTTCCTCCAGGGGAGTGGCGGCCGGGGGGCCGTTTGATGACGCGGCATAAGCACACCCGCGCGGGCTTGAAAAGTCCCTGAACGCGGCCCAAGGGTAGAAATATGAACGCCAGTTGCGAGTCATTATCAGTAAGTCGGGCCAAACGCGCGTGATCGATCGTGCGCGCCTCGAATCGATCGTCCGGGCGGCTGGCCAGATCGCGTTGTCGCGCTGGCCGGGGCATGGCCATGCCCTCGATTCGTGGGACAAGCATCCCGGCAACCCGGTCAGCGAGGCGGACCTGGCGGTGGATGCCTTTCTGAAGCGCGAACTGGCGGCGCTGCTCCCCTCGGCGGGCTGGCTGTCCGAGGAAACCATCGACGCACCCGACCGGCTGGCGGGCGGACTCATCTGGCTGGTCGATCCGATCGACGGCACCCGCGACTTCATCCGGGGGCGGTCCGGCTGGGCGGTATCGGTGGCGCTGGTCAGCGCCGCGCGGCCCTTGCTGGGGATGCTGTGTGCCCCGGCCCGCGACGAATTCTGGCATGGCGAGGCCGGACAGGGCAGCTGGCGCAACGGCATCCGGCTGGTCGCCAGCCAGCGCCAGGACATTGCCGGCGCGCGCGTTCCCGCCGATGCCGTGCCGCAGATCGACGCGGATCTGGTCGCGGTCGACCGGCCCAATTCCATCGCGCTCAGGATTGCAATGGTCGCGGCGGACGAAGCGGATCTGGTCGCCACGCTGCGCTGGGGCTATGAATGGGACATCGGCGCCGCCGCCCTGATCGCGCGCGAGGCCGGAGCGGCGGTGACCGACGCGTTCGGGCAGCCGCTCAATTACAACAAGCGCGATCCGCGCGATTTTGGGGTATTGGCATCGTCAGTCGCGATCCATGCCGCTGCCGTCGATCGGCTGGCGGAGCGGGCGCGGCACTTGGCGGAACAGGGGCAATGATGCGCGGCATGATGAACGCAACGGTAGTTCGGGCCGGGCTGGCGCTGGCCTTGGCAATTCAGGGCGCGGGCGTGGCCCAGGCGGCCGAGAACTGCGGCTATGGCTTCGCCGTTACCGCCGCCCAGCCGGGTGCGCAGCCGCAGCCCGCCCCGCTCAGCCTGATGCTGCTGAACGGGCCGGACGTGCGGATCGAGTTCGATTCGCTGGACGATGGCCTGATCGCGCTGACGGGCGGGCGCAGTTCGATCATGCTGGGCAACCAGGCGGTCGAAACCGAAGTGCGGCTGGCTGCGGACATCGGCCCGGAAGTGAAAGGCGACCGTTCCCCCGCCTATATGCCGGACGGGATCGTCCTGCGCACCGGCGGGACATGGTTCGTGGGCGGGCAGGCCACGTTCAACAGTGCCGGACAGGGCGAAATCCACGCCAGCCGCGCGTTTCTTGACGGCTTTCTGCAATCGGGCGCGTTTGAAATCTGGCATCGCGGCAACCGGCGGCTGACGGTGGGGCTGGTAACCAGCGATGGTGCAGACCTGGTGACCTTCCGCCAGCAGTGCGCCAGCTTGTTTGCCCCGGCGGAGCTGGCGGCCGGGATTGCCCGGCCCCCGGTGTTCGAGCCCGTGGGGCGGCGCGCCCGGCCCGAACTGGTCACGCCTTCGCCGTTCGACGGCTCATTTCAGGGCAATCCGCTCAGCAGCGAGAACGTCCAGCCCGGCAGCGCGGAATTTCGTGTCACGATCAGTCGCGGTGGGCGGGTGCGGCAGTGCAATGTGGGCAAGGTTACCGGCAATATCGCGCTGCGCCCCGAAGCGTGCGAGCGGCTGCGCAAGGGCGCGCGCTTCATGCCCGCGACCAATGCAGCGGGCGATCCGGTGGAAGCGGACCTGACCTTCACCGTCCGCTGGCTGGGAGCACCGCGATCCTGAAATCGCGGCGCTCATGATCCATCCGCTTAACCCGCGCGGGCGGCGGCAACGTCTTCCTGGGTAACCGGCACGATCTTGATTTCGACGCGGCGGTTCTTCATCCGGCCTTCCTCGGTATCGTTGCTGGCCACCGGCAGCGTTTCGCCAAAGCCCTGGCTGCGGATGCGGGCGGCCGACACCCCTTGCGAGATCAGATAATTGGCGACCGTGCGGGCGCGGTTTTCCGACAGGGTCTGGTTATAGGCGTCCGACCCGGTCGAATCGGTGTGGCCGTAAACGTCGATCAGGCTGTTGGGATATTCGTTCATGCTCTGCGCGACCTGGGTCAACGTCGCGCGGAATTCCGGCTTCAGGGTATAGCTGGCAACGTCGAAGGTCACGCCGTCCGGCAGGTTGACCAGAATTGCCTTGCCATCGTCGGTCGTGGTCACGTCGACGCCGGTGCCTTCGGTCTTTTCCTTCAGCTCCTTGATCTGCTTGTCCATGGTATAGCCGACCGCGGCCCCGGCGACGCCGCCGATGCCCGCACCGACGATGCGCCCGGTCTTGCCGCCGATCAGGCCGCCCAGCAGCGCCCCGGCCAGCAGGCCGCCCGCCCCGCCGATGGCGGTGCGCGATACTTTCTGTTCACCAGTGTTGGGATCGGTGACGCAGGCCGAGACGGTCAGCAGCGATGCGGCGGCGATGCTCGATACGAGCAGACGGGACTTCTTCATGGCGCAAACCCCTTATTGCTTCCTGATATTGTGGCTGGTCCTGCCAAGCGGAACCTGAACCCAAGGTGCATGGCCGTCAATATCGGTGGGCGCGCGGCCCCTTCGCTTCGCCGCACATTCCTGCTAGGGGGGGCTGGTGACACCTTTCCCCTGGACCGACGTATTCATCATTGCGGGCCTGATCCTGCTCAACGGCCTGTTCGCCATGTCCGAACTGGCCATCGTTTCCGCGCGTCCGGCGCGGATGCGAGTGCTGGCCGAGCGCGGCAGCCTGGGTGCGCGCGCGGCGATGGGGCTGGCGAGCGATCCGGGCAAGTTCCTGTCGACCGTGCAGATCGGGATCACGCTGGTCGGGATCATCGCCGGTGCCTATTCCGGCGCGAGCCTGGGCGGTCCCACGGCGGAACGGCTGGTCGCGCTGGGCCTGCCAGCGCGTTTTGCCGAAGAAACCGGGTTCGCCATCGTCATTGCGCTGACGACCTATTTCAGCCTGGTGATCGGGGAACTGGTGCCCAAGCAGGTAGCGCTGCGCGCGGCGGAAAAGATCGCGGTGATTGCCGCCCCGCCGATGGTTCTGGTCGCCCGCGCGACCGCACCGGTGGTCTGGCTGCTGGACCGGTCCTCCGCGCTGCTGCTGCGGGTGATCGGCGTGCGCCACAAGGGCGAGCACGCGCTGACCGCCGACGAGCTTCAGATGGTCATTGCCGAGGCGACCCGCTCCGGCGTGATCGAGGAGGATGAGCGCCAGATCATGACCGGGATCATGCGCCTGGCTGACCGCCCGGTGCGCGAGTTGATGACCCCGCGCACCGAACTCGACACGATCGACCGCCGCGCGAGCGCGGCGGACGTCCGCGCGATCCTGAAGGGCAGCCCGCATTCGCTGCTGCCGGTGGCGGATGGCTCGCCCGATAACATCGTCGGCGTCGTGAAGGTGCGGGACGTTCAGGCGGTGCTGCTGGCGGGCAAGCGGCTGCAAGTGGCGCGGCTGATGAAGAAGGCGGAAATCCTGCCAGACCAGCTCGACGCGATGGATGCGCTGCGCATCCTGCAACAGTCCGATGTGTCGATGGCGCTGGTCCATGACGAATACGGCAACCTGGAAGGGGTGGTGACCCCGGCGGACCTGCTGTCGGCCATTGTCGGCAACTTTGCCAGCCACCAGGACGCCGGCGACGCGCCGATGATCGTGGAGCGCGAGGACGGATCACTGCTGGTGGCGGGCGCGCTGCCTGCCGACGCGCTGGCCGACCGGCTGGACATCGACCTGCCGGATGACCGCGATTACGCGACGGCGGCGGGCTATGTCCTGTCCGTGCTGAAGCGCCTGCCGGAAGAGGGTGAGCACTTCACCGCGCAGGACTGGCGCTTTGAAGTGGTCGACATGGACGGGCGCAAGATCGACAAGCTGCTGGTCAGCCCGGTGGCCGTGGTGGACGAGGCTGTGACGGATTAGGCCTTCCGGTCCGCGCTAACCCCCACAAAAAAGGCCCGCCAAGCGGCGAGCCCTTCTTGTCCTAAACCGGAACCGGCGGATCAGCCGCCGATGACCGCCTGCGCTTCACGCCCGTCGCCCTGCGGCGCGGCGATGATGTCGCGGGTGACGTCACCCTTGGCCACGGTGTTGGTCGCCGGATCGCCCACGGTGGAGCGGATGCTGGCGGCGGCGGTGCCGGCGCGGTTGCCGGCGGCGCGTTCCACTTCGCTGCGCGGCGCGGGCGCGCCGAACAGGGCATCCTGCGCCTGCGTGGCGGTGGTGCGGTCCGACGGACGCGGCGCGCCGGGGGCGGGCGGGGTCAGCGCGAAATCGGGCGGGATCACCAGCGGCGCCTGGCGCTGCACGGCGAATTCATCCGGACGATCGCGGTTGAACAGGCCGGAGCTGCCGCAGCCAGCCAGCATGGCGGCCATGCCGGTGAGGGCGAAAAGGGCGGGAATCTTACGCATTGGTATCAGCTCTCCGTGGCGGCCTGCGCCGGTTCATCGAGGCTCGCCGGTTCGTCGTGCTTTTCGCGCGAAAGGAACGAACGGGCAAGGATTATCAGGACGCCGATGGAGATCGCCGCATCGGCCAGATTGAAGATCAGGAAGGGGCGGAATTCGCCAAAGTGGAGGTCGGCATAATCGACCACGAAGCCGTTGTTCATCCGGTCCAGGATGTTGCCCAGCGCCCCGCCCAGCACCAGCCCCAGCGCGACGATTTCGCCCAGCAGCTTTTCGCGCAGCATCCACACGAACACCACCAGCGCGATGCCCGACGTCAGCGCGATCAGCAGCCAGCGCATTTCCATCGATGTCGCGGTCAGCATCCCCAGCGAAATGCCGTAGTTTTCGGCATAGGTCAGGTTGAAGAACGACACGATCTCGATCGAGCCGACTTGCGGCAGCTTCAGGACATCGACCATCTGCACCTTGATCCACTGATCGATGACAAAGATCACGCCCGCCAGCACCAGCCCGATCAGGCGGTTGCGCCAGATGGTCATGGGGCGGTCCGCGTTCATGCCTCGACCACGCTGTCGCAGCGCCCGCACAGCGCGCCGTCTTCCGCCACATCGGGCAGGTGGCGCCAGCAGCGGCCGCATTTGTGGTGGGTGGTGCGATTCACGGTCACGCTATCCCCTTGCCCGCGCGTTACTGACGCGGTGATGAACAGTTCGGCCAGATCGGCTTCGGGAGCATCGGCAGGTACGGTCACTTCGGCTTCCAGACCGGAACCCAGCACCTTTTCGCGGCGCAGTGGTTCGATCGTCTCGTTCACCGATACGCGCAGGCTGCGCAGGGCCATCCAGCGGTCGCGGTCGACTTCGCTGACCGGCACCACCGGCCATTCCAGCAGGTGCACGCTGCCTTCACCCGGATAACGGCTGCCCCACACTTCTTCGGCTGTGAACACGATCACCGGCGCGGCATAGCGGATCAGCGCGTGGAACAGGGTGTCCAGCACCGTGCGATAGGCCATCCGCTTGGGATCGGTCGCGGCGTCGCAATAGAGGCTGTCCTTGCGGATATCGAAGAAGAACGCCGAGAGGTCCTCGTTGCAGAAATCGGTCAGCGCGCGGACATAGCTGTTGAAGTCATAGTCCGCGACCGCCTGCTTCAGGGTCGCGTCGAGCTGGCCCAGCAGCGCCAGGACATAGCGTTCCAGTTCCGGCATCGCGGCCACGTCCACCCGCTCGGCCTCGGTAAAGCCGTCGAGCGCGCCCAGCAGGTAGCGGAAGGTGTTGCGCAGCTTGCGGTACTGGTCGGCCACGCCCTTCAGGATTTCATCGCCGATGCGGTGATCCTCGGTGAAGTCCACCGACAGCGCCCAGAGCCGGATAATGTCCGCGCCATAGGTTTCCATGACCTTCAGCGGGTCGATGGTGTTGCCGAGCGATTTGGACATCTTCATGCCCTTGGCGTCCATCGTGAAGCCGTGGGTCAGCACCGTCTTGTAGGGCGCATGACCGCGCGTGGCGCAGCTTTCCAGCAGGCTCGACTGGAACCAGCCGCGATGCTGATCGCTGCCTTCCAGATACATGTCCGCCAGCGGGCCGACATAGCCTTCCGGCCGGGTCAGGTCGGGCCAGCGCCCGCTTTCCAGCACAAAGGCATGGGTGGATCCGGAATCGAACCACACGTCCAGAATGTCGGTGACGCGCTCGTAATCGTCGGCGTTGTAGTCAGGGCCAAGGTATTCCTGCGCGCGGGCATCGCTCCACGCATCGACGCCGGTTTCGCGCACGGCGTTGATGATCCGGTCGTTGACGGCGGGATCGACCAGATACTGGCCGGTCTTGCGGTTCACGAACAGCGTGATCGGCACGCCCCACGCGCGCTGGCGCGACAGCACCCAGTCCGGGCGCCCTTCGACCATCGAGCGGATGCGGTTTTCGCCCTTTTCGGGGACCCAGCGGGTGTCGGAAATCGCCTGCAACGCGGCTTCGCGCAAGGTCGGCGCGGCGCAGAGCGCCTCATCCGCCGGATTGATCGCCCCGCCTTCGTTTTCCCAGCCCTTTTCGGCGCGGGTCTTGGGCGAGATGTGGGTCATCACCCGGTCCATCGGCACGAACCACTGCGGCGTGCAGCGATAGATCACCTTGGCCTTCGAGCGCCACGAGTGGGGGTAGGAATGCGAATAGTCGTCAGATGCCGCCAACAAAGCGCCAGCTTCGCGAAGGGCCTTACAAATCGGTCCCTCTTCTAGCTTCGACTTGTTACCCGATGCGTTGAACTTGGGATTGATCACGCTGCCTTCGCCGCCCAGCCACAGCCAGTCGGTGCGGTACTTACCGTCGCCTTCGACCGCGAAGACCGGCTCTAGCCCATGCGCCTTGCACAGCGCAAAGTCGTCCTCGCCGTGGTCGGGGGCCATGTGGACCAGACCCGTGCCGCTGTCGGTGGTGACGAAATCGCCCGGCAGGAACGGACGCGGACGGGCGAAGAACTCGCCCAGTGCGTGCATCGGGTGACGGGCGATGGTTCCGGCGAGGTCGGAGCCTTTGATTGGTGTCTTGCTGACATATTCCCAATCATACGCGTCAGGCGTATCGATATGAGCATTGCCCTCTTTCTTGAAGGCAATCCTCAGAAACGCTTCCGTCATCAACTTGGCAGCAATGATTAGGCGCTTTTCGCCGATGCGGATGTGTGCGTATTCCACATCCGGCCCATACGCGATCGCCTGATTGACCGGGATCGTCCACGGCGTCGTCGTCCAGATCACCGCATAAGCGCCGACCAGTTCCGGCACGTTCGGGCATTCCGTGATTTCGAACGCCACGTCGATCTGGGTCGAGGTGATGTCCTCGTATTCCACCTCGGCTTCGGCCAGCGCGGTCTTTTCGACCGGGGACCACATCACCGGCTTGGCCCCGCGATAGAGTTGGCCGTTGGCGGCGAATTTCAGCAGTTCGGCCACGATGGTGCCTTCGGCTTGGCTATCCATCGTCAGGTACGGATTGTCCCAATCGCCGTTGATGCCCAGCCGCTTGAGCTGTTCGCGCTGCACGTTCACCCAGTTCTGGGCATAGGCGCGGCATTCGGCGCGGAATTCTTCCGCCGGAACCTCATCCTTGTTGAGCTTCTTCTTGCGGTACTGCTCCTCGACCTTCCATTCGATCGGCAGACCGTGGCAGTCCCAGCCGGGCACATAGGGCGCGTCCAGCCCCAGCAGGTTCTGGGTGCGCACCACCATGTCCTTCAGGATATGGTTCAGCGCGTGGCCGATGTGCATGTCGCCGTTGGCATAGGGCGGGCCATCGTGAAGGATGAACTTTTCGCGGCCCGCGCGGGCATCGCGCAGCTTGCGGTAGAGGTCCTGTTCCAGCCAGCCCTTCAGAATGCCCGGCTCCTTCTGGGGGAGTCCGGCCTTCATGGGGAAATCGGTCTTCGGCAGGAAGACAGTGGCTCGATAGTCGCGCTGTTCAGTCATAACCGGCGGGCCTTAGCGGCAGGCGCGCCAATGCGCAATTTTTGGTTCGTGTGAAGCCAATCAATCCCGCATCTGCCGCCGCCGCTCCAGCTCGGTCGCCAGCTCCGCCTCGGCCACCGGGTTGCGCTTGTTGTAGGCGGGACGCAGCGCGGGGCCGACGGTGTAGATATCGTCCACCCAGACATAACCGTTGAAGCTGGCCGGCACGTCGCCCAGCTGTTCGGGCAGGTCCAGCCCCATCGGGCGGTCGGCATCGTCCTGCGGGCCGATCACGATTACCCGCGCGCCGACGGCGTCCATCCGCTGGATCAGGCGGCCCGGCCACCCGGCATAGGCGAACTGGTAGTTGAGCGGGATCATCAGCGTGCCGTTCCGGCAGGCTTCCGGGGTCAGGCCCAGCCAGCCTTGCAGGGCATAGGCCTTGGAGCAGGCCTTCACGCTGTCCTTGCTGAACACCCAGCCCTGCGGGAGCAGCGCGCGCATCCGGGTGACCGGACCTTCCTCAGTTCCGCCATAGAACCCGTCGCCCAGCTTCACCGAATCGCGCCCCGCCGCCTTAAGCGCGGCGAACAGCAGGTCGGCCTCAGCCGCGTCCTTGCTCTTGAAATTGAACAGCAGCGCCTTGTCAGGGAACGCGGTCAGCACTTCGGACAGCTCCGGGATCAGGCCCACGCCCTTGCCGCGAAACGGAAACGTCTTGCCGCCATCGGCGGTGTAGCCATGCCCGGCGTCGAGCGCTTTCAATTGCGCCATCGTCGCGGCACGCACTTCGCCGGTGCCGTTGGTGCGGCAGTCCAGCGTCCAGTCGTGGAACACGGCCAGCTTGCCATCGGCGGTGGGGGCAATGTCCACCTCGATCATCTGCGCGCCCAGGCGGCGGGCCTCGATCATGCCGCCAAGGGTGTTTTCCAGATAAGGGTGCGTCGGCGGATAGATCTTCGTCGCGGTGCAGCTGTCGTGGGTCATGCCCGCCGTGCTGTAGAGCTGATAGGCGCCCCGGTGCGCGATCAGCTTGGGATAGCCGCGCGGGGTGGGGGCGATCCAGCTGGCGTTGACGAAGGTCAGCGCCAGGAAAACCAGCGCGAGGACAAGAGCGATGCGTTTCAGGTTCCGGCGCATCAGCAAGGGGTTAGCGGGTACGCCGGTGGGGCGCAATCACCCCGCCAGCAAATCCCGCGCCCGGTTGCAGTCGGCCTCCATCTGCGCGGTCAGGGCATCGAGCGAATCGAACTTGGCCTCTGGCCGCAGGAAGTGATGGAACGCGACTTCGATTTCCTGCCCATAAAGGTCGCCCGAAAAGTCGAAGAAGTGCGGCTCCAGCAGTTCCTTGGGCGGGTCGAAGCTGGGGCGGATGCCCAGGTTGGCCGCGCCGTGCAGGACTTTGCCGCCGGGCAGCAGCCCGGTGACGGCATAGATGCCATAGCGCGGGCGCAGATAGTTGCCGAGCGGCAGGTTGGCAGTGGGATAGCCGATGGTGCGGCCCACCTTGTCGCCATGCTGGACCACGCCCCGGATCGCGAAGGGGCGCGTCAGCAGGTGGGTGGCGGCGGCGCAGTCCCCGGCTTGCAGCGCTTCGCGGATGCGGGTGGAGGACACCACCTCGCCCGAATCCGCCACCGGGCCGACCGCGCGGGTGGCAAGGCCGCAGGTGGAGCCAAGCTCGGCCAGCACGGTGATGTTGCCGCCGCGTCCCTTGCCGAACGTGAAATCGGTGCCGGTCACGACGCCGCCCGCGCCCAGCCGGCCGACCAGCAGATCGGCCACGAATTCCTGCGCGGTGGTCCCGGCCAGTTCGGCGTCGAAGTGGAACACCAGCATCGCGTCGGCGCCGGCCGCTTCGAACAGTTCCTGCCGCTGGTCCAGCGTGGTCAGGCGAAACGGGGCGGCATCGGGCGCGAAGAAGCGCACCGGGTGCGGATCGAACGTGGCGATGATCGCCGGGCGGCCTTCGGCCCGCGCCCAGTCAATCGCGGCGCCCGCCACGGCCTGATGGCCGCGATGGAACCCGTCGAAATTGCCCAGCGCGATCACTGCGCCGCGCAGGCTTTCGGGCACCGGCTGGCGGGCGTCGAGCAAGGGAATGGTCATGATGCGATCTGGGCCTCTTCGCTCCGCGTTCCGGCGGGCAGCGGCAGGATCCCGGCCCGCAGCACGCGCAAGGCATTGCCGCCCATCGCCGCGCGGATTTCATCGGGGGTAAAGCCTTCGTCCAGCAGCGCCTGGGTCAGGTGCGCCAGCTGGCTGGTGTCGAACCGCACGGTCGTCGCCCCGTCATAGTCGCTGCCCAGCGCAACGTGCTGGATGCCCACCAGATCGCGGATATGCTTCATCGCGCGGGCGATGGAGCGCGGATCGGTGTCGCACACGGCCGCGTCCCAGTATCCCACGCCGATGATCCCGCCGGTGCGCGCGACCCCGCGAATCTGCTCGTCCGACAGGTTGCGGTTGACCTTGCAGGTCGCCTGGACCCCGCCGTGGCTGGACACCACCGGACGGCGCGCCATGGCCAGCACATCGGCGACGCAGGCGGGGCTGCAATGGGCGATGTCGACGATCATGCCCTTGTCTTCCAGCGCCGTGACGATCTGCCGCCCGAACGGGGTCAGCCCGCCCTTTTTCAGGCCGTGCATCGATCCGGCGAGCTCGTTGTCGAAGAAATGGGTCAGCCCGGCCATGCGGAAGCCGGCGGCAAACAGCCGGTCGAGGTTCTCCGCCTTGCCTTCCAGGTTGTGCAGGCCCTCAACCGTCAGCAGCGCTCCGACCGGGCCGCCGGGCTTGCCCCGCGCGGCAATCAGCGCGTCGAGCTGGCTCGGCATGGTGATCTTGGCCAGCTTGCCGTCTGCTTCGCCCACCGCGCGGTCCAGCTTTTGCCCATGCCACAGCGAGCGTTCGAGCAGCGAGGTCCAGGTGCGCGGCGGTTGCAGCTGGGCGATAGTCAGCGCGGTGATGTTGTCGGTGTCGCTGCCGTTCGCGTCGTAGTTTTGGCCCTTGGGGCTTTTCGTGGTGGAGGCGAACAGCTGGAGCGCGACGTTGCCGTCCTGCAGGCGCGGCAAGTCTTCATGCCCCCGATCTGCGCGGTCCAGCATGTTGCGTTGCCATAGCAGGGTGTCGGAATGCAGATCGACGATTTGCAGTGTCTTGTGCAGCGCGGCGGCTTCAGCGCTGACGGGACGCAGCGGCTGGCCGTCGATCTTGTTCATGCTCGATTCGAGGTAGCCGGGGCCGAAGCCGAAAAAGCCAGCGGCACCCAGGCCCAGCACGGCCAGCGGAATCCAGAACCGTTTGCGCATCATCCCTCCTGTTTTGGGGATGGTTTACGCACCAGCGTGACGAAATCAAAGGCCGGGTTGCGCCCTTCTGCCGGATGACTCTCACGAAACGTTTCGGCCCACTCGGACCGGTCGAAGGTGGGGAAGCGGGTGTCGCCGTCCGGCGCGAGATGGACCTCGGTCCACTCGATCCGGTCAGCCAGCGGCAGCGCGGCGGCGTATATTTCCGCCCCGCCGAAAATCACGATGTGCGGTGCGTTGGCCAGTTTTAGCGCCTGATCCAGCGATTCGGCGCGTTCCGCCCCGTCGGCCTGCCAGCTGGCATCGCGGGTAATCACGATGTGCCGGCGCCCCGGCAGCACGCCAGGCAGCGTTTCGAACGTCTTGCGCCCCATCACCAGCGGCTTGCCCATGGTCAGCGATTTGACGCGGCGGAAATCGGCGGAGATGTGCCAGGGCATGCCCCCGTCCTTGCCGATCACGCCATTGTCGGCGACCGCGACGACGAGGAACACCTCTGACCGGTTCACGCTGGGTCCAGCCCCAGCCGCGTGACGTGGCCCATCTTGCGCCCCGGCCGGGCGGCGGCTTTGCCATAGAGGTGCAGGTGGTTGGCCGGATCGGACAGCAGCTTGTCCCAGTCTTCCGCCGCATCGCCGATGATGTTGCGCATCTCCACGGTGCGCGCGGCGAGGCGCGTGTCGCCCAGCGGCAGGCCGCAGATCGCGCGGATGTGGTTTTCAAACTGGCTGGTCAGCGCGCCCTCAATCGTCCAGTGGCCGGAATTGTGGACGCGCGGGGCCATTTCGTTGACCACCGGGCCGTCGGCGGTCGCAAAGAATTCCAGCGTCAGCACCCCGACATAGCCCAGCGCATGGGCGATTTTGGCAGCCAGTTCGCGCGCGGCGGGCACCTGTTCCAGCACGGCGGGGCTGGCGGGCAGCGAGGAGCGGGCGAGGATGCCGTGTTCGTGGACGTTTTCGGCGCTGTCCCAGAATACCACGCGGCCATCGTGGCCGCGGCACAGAATCACGCTGAATTCGGCGCTGAAGTGGACGAACCCTTCATAGACCAGCGGCTGGCCGGGCAGTGCTATGCCGTCGGCGTCGTGATCGGCCATGATCCGCCACTGGCCCTTGCCGTCATAGCCGTCGCGGCGGGTTTTGAGGATGCCGGGCGAGCCGATCTCCACCAGTGCCTTGGCCAGATCATCGGCGGTATCGACCGCCTTGAATGGCGCGACCGCGCCGCCCAGATCGGTGACGAAGCGCTTTTCGTTCAGCCGGTCCTGCGCCACTTCCAACGCGCGGGCATTCGGCAGCAGCGGCACTGCGCCCAGCGCTTTCAGCGGAGCGACGGGGACGTTCTCGAACTCATAAGTCACCACCGCGCAATCGGCGGCGAACGCAGCCATCGCGGCGGCATCGGTCCAGTCCGCGCGGGTGAACGCGGCGCAGACTTCGGCGGCGATGCTGTCCTTTTCCGGGGCGAATACATGGCAGCGATAGCCCAGCTGCGCGGCGGCCATTGCCAGCATTCGGCCCAGCTGGCCGCCGCCCAGAATGCCGATGGTTTCGCCGGGAGGGATCATGTCGCTGCGGTTCGTCCCTTATACCGGCCGCTCAGCGACGCTGGCGGTCTGCGCGGCGCGCAGGTCCTGCAGGCGCTGGGCGAGGTCCGGATCGTTGGTGGCGAGGATCGCAGCGGCGAGCAGCCCGGCGTTGGTCGCCCCGGCCTCGCCAATCGCCAGCGTGCCGACCGGTATGCCGGCGGGCATCTGCACAATCGACAGCAGGCTGTCCTGACCCGACAGTGCGCGCGATTGCACTGGCACGCCCAGCACCGGCAGGTGGGTCATGCTGGCAACCATCCCCGGCAAGTGCGCCGCACCGCCCGCGCCCGCGATCACCACCTTAAAGCCTTCCGCCGCCGCGCCCTTGGCGAATTCGACCAGCCGGTCCGGCGTGCGGTGGGCCGACACGATCCGCGCGTCATAAGCGACGCCCAGCTTGTCGAGCGCTTCGGCGGCGCGAATCATCGTCGGCCAGTCAGACTGGCTGCCCATGATGATCGCGACGGGGGGATTGGCCATGCTTACCGCTCCGACAGGTAATAGCGCTCCAGCGCGGACAGGTTGTCGTCCAGCTCATAGACGATCGGCTGGCCGGTGGGGATTTCGAGGCCCGTGATCTCGTCGTCCGAAATTCCCGACAGGTGCTTCACCAGCGCGCGCAGCGAATTGCCGTGCGCGGCGACCAGCACCGTCTCGCCCGCCTTCAGCGCCGGGACGATGGCCGATTCGTAATAGGGCAGGACGCGTGCGATGGTGTCCTTCAGGCTTTCGGTCGACGGGATGGCGATCCCGGCATAGCGCTCATCCCGGCCCAGATCGAACTCGGAACCCGTTTCCAGCACCGGCGGCGGCGTATCAAAGCTGCGGCGCCAGATCTTGACCTGTTCGTCGCCATGCTTCGCTGCCGTCTCGGCCTTGTCGAGGCCGGTCAGCCCGCCATAGTGCCGCTCATTCAGGCGCCAGTCCTTGGTTTCGGGGATCCACAGGCGGCCCGCCGCTTCCAGCGCGAAGTGCAGGGTGCGAATCGCGCGGGTCTGGAAACTGGTGAAGGCCACCGTCGGCAGCATGCCCTTGGCTTTCAGCAGCGCGCCAGCGGCGCTGGCCTCTTCCTCACCCTTGGGGGTCAGATCGACATCCCACCAGCCGGTGAAGCGGTTTTCCAGATTCCACTGGCTCTGTCCGTGACGGACCAGGATCAGGCGCGGCAAGGGCTTACTCCATGCTGATATTCCGAAGTTTCGGCCCCTAGCTGCTTGGGTTCCCTTTGGGAAGGCCGGGGATTGGGGGAATGGCAGGGTTTGGGGCAGTTTCCGGTTCAACCTGCCCCAGCTCGCCCTGTTCCAGTTGTCTGGCCTGCGCCTTGCGGCGACGCAGGTTCTCGCGCAGCTTGGCGGCCAGACGTTCTTCGCGGGACAGGGGGGGCGGATTGGCAGTCATGTCAGGCTTCCTGCCGCCAAACCGCGTCCGGCTCAAGTGCGCCCGCAACTGCGAGGTTGACAAACCGAAGAGCCGGGGCCAATAGCCCGCCCCTGCCCCGGACGGCCCTGCTGTCTGGCGCGATTGGAATGGTGTGCTGCTGTAGCTCAGTGGTAGAGCGCATCCTTGGTAAGGCTGAGGTCGGGAGTTCAATCCTCCCCAGCAGCACCATTCCACCGCCGGCATTTGACAGGCTGACCGCGTTCAGCGGTGTACGCGCGGCGCGCCCTCCGCGGGTTCCCACAGGCGTTGCTTGATGTCGCGCCCGTCGGCGGTGTGGTTCAGCCACAGGCTGGCAATCAGCACCGCAACCAGCGAATAGATGATATAGCGCATCCTGTGTCCCTTCCCCGTGTCACCATGGGTGAACGGGGTCTAAGCGGGACTGGTGAACGCGGCGTCGCAAAGTTTGCTGAGCGGAAAGGGTGAACCGGTATTCACCGTGATCTGAGGTCGGCCCAGTCCGGATGCCGATTGAACGCGGCGGCGATGTAGCTGCATTCGGGGTCGATCCGGAAACCCTGCGCCCGCGCATCGGCCACCAGCGCTTCCACCAGCCGCGCCGCGATTCCGCGTCCGCCGATTTCAGGCGGGACGATGGTGTGGTCAGCCACGCGAATGTCGCCCCGGTTGACCCAGGTCAGCCGCCCGATCGCGTTGCTGCCGGCAACATGGGCGCGATATTCGCCGCCCGTGGGGGTGGGGTGCCGGGTGATAGTGACTTCGTCCATGTTCCGTTCCAGCGGCTTGACGGGCCGGGTGGCCCGGATCAATGCACCATGCCATGCAATTTCTGTCAGACAATGCCGCCGCGGTCCACCCGCGCATCTGGGCCGCGCTGCAAGCCGCCGACGCGCCCGCCCCGCCGTACGACAACGACGCGCTGAGCCAGCAGCTGGACGAAGCCTTCACTGCCCTGTTCGGCCGCCCCTGCACGGTGCTGTGGGTGGCAACCGGGACGGCGGCGAATTGTCTGGCGCTGGCGACGCTGGTGCCCCCGCACGGCGGCGTGGTGTGCCACCGCGAGGCGCATATCGAAATGGACGAAGGCGGCGCGCCGGGGTTCTATACCCACGGAGCCAAGCTGTTGCTGGCCGATGGGGACGGGGCGAAGCTCACCCCCGCTGCAATCGCTGCGGTGCTCGATCCGATTCGCCCCGATGTCCACCGGGTCCAGCCGCACGCCGTCTCGATCACGCAGGCCAGCGAATATGGCCGGGTCTATACGCCCGCCGAACTGGCCGAAGTGGCGGCGTTCACCACCGCGCGCGGGCTGCCCCTGCATGTCGATGGCGCGCGGTTCGCCAATGCGGTCGCCTATCTGGGCTGCACCCCGTGGGAAGCCTGCGCGGGCGCGGCGGCGCTCAGCTTTGGCTGCGTCAAGAACGGCGGGATGAGCGCGGAAGGGCTGGTGTTCTTTGATGAAACGCTGGCCGATGTGGCGCGGTTCCGCCGCAAGCGCGCCGGGCACCTGCAATCGAAGGGCCGGTTCCTCGCCGCGCAGCTGCTGGCGATGCTGGACGGCGATTTGTGGCTGGAAAACGCCCGCACCGCCAACGCCGCCGCGCAGGAAATCGCTAGCGTGGCGGGCGACCGCCTGCTCTATCCGGTGCAGGCGAACGAGATTTTCCTTAACCTGAGCGAGGCGGAGCGCGCGGCGCTGCGGGCGCAGGGCTTTTCCTTCTATGACTGGGGCGATGGCGCCGCGCGGCTGGTCACCGCCTGGAACAGCGATCCCGCGCATGTCGCGGCGCTGGCCCGCGCGATTGCCAGCCTGTGAGCGCTGCTCCTCAGACATCGCAGGCCCGCGCGATTGCGGCGTTCATCCTGATCACGCTGATCTGGGGGTCGACCTGGCTGGTGATCAAGGACCAGATCAGCGCCGTCCCGCCCGCCTGGGCGGTGACCTGGCGCTTTGCGCTGGCCGCGCTGGGAATGTTCGCGCTGGCACTGGTGCGGCGCGAACGGCTGCTGCTCTCGCGCGAGGGGATGCTGCTGGCGGCGCCGATGGGGCTGTTCCAGTTCTTCGCCAATTTCCAGTTCGTCTATCAGGCCGAACATTTCATCACCTCCGGTCTGGTCGCGGTGCTATTCGCGCTGCTGATGGTGCCCAACGCGCTGCTCGCGCGGGTGTTCGTGAAGGCCGAAGTCAGCGGGCGGTTCATTGCCGGGTCGGCGGTCGCGTTGGTCGGGATCGCGTTGCTGCTGCTTCACGAATACCGCGCCGCCCCAGCGGGCGGGGCGGCGGTGCTGACCGGGATCGTCCTCACTTGCGGGGCAATCCTCAGCGCCTCCATCGCCAACGTCATGCAGGCGACCGAGCGTGCCCGGCGGCAAAGCGTGGTGGTGCTGATCGGCTGGGCGATGGTGTTCGGAACCATCGCCGACGCCGTGTTTGCGTGGGTTGTCGCTGGCCCGCCGGTGTTCGACGCCAGCCCGCGCCAGCTGGCCGGTCTGGCCTATCTGGCGATTGTCGGATCGGTCGTCACCTTCCCGCTCTACTTCGCGCTGATTCGGGATTGGGGGCCGGGCAAGGCGGCCTATAACAGTGTCGCGGTGCCTGTGGTGGCGATGGCGCTGTCGACGGTGTTCGAAGGGTATCAGTGGACCTTGCTGGCCGCTGGCGGTGCCGTGCTGGCGATGATCGGCCTGCTGATCGCGCTATCGGGCCGCAAGTAGGCAGTCCGCCAGCCCTTCGCGGTACGTCGGAAAGCGCGGGGTCCAGCCCAGCTCGCGCTTGGCCTTCCCGTTCGCGACCCGGCGGTTTTCGGCATAGAAGGCGCGGGCCATCGGGCTGAGCGCGGCCTCGTCCATCGTTTGCAACGGCGGCGGGGCGATCCCCAGCAGGCGGCAGGCGTGTTCGATCACGGTGTTCTGGCTGCACGGTTCATCGTCCGCCAGATTATAGGCCCCCGCCGGTCCCTCCAGCGCGGCCAGCGCGCCCGATACGATGTCATCCACGTGCACCCGGCTGAACACCTGGTCGGGCAGATCGATCCGGTGGGCGCGCCCTTCGCTTACCCGATCGAGCGCGCTGCGGTCCGGACCATAGATTCCCGGCAGGCGCAGCACCCGCGCGCCCAGTGCCAGCCAGCGCGCATCGGCCTCGGCCCGCGCGGTGCGGCGGCCGGTGCCGGTTGGTGCGGTTTCGTCAACCCAGGCGCCCCGTGTGTCGCCGTAAACCCCGGTCGAGGACAGGTAACCCAGCCATTTGCCGCCCAGCGCATCGCCATAGGTATCCAGCACCGGATCGCCATCGCCCCCCGGCGGGACGGACGACAGCACATGCCCCGCATCGGCCAGCGCCAGCCGCACCGCGCCGGAATCGTCAAACGCCAGCGTCCCGTCACGCCCGGTCGAGATCACTTCCCAGCCCCGCGTGGTCAGGGCGGCGGCAATGCGGCTGGCGGTATAGCCAAGACCGAAGATAAACAGGCGTTTCATGGTGCATTCGATAGCGCCCCGTCTGGCAAACACCAACTCTGGCAAACACCAACTCCCCGGCCTAGTAACAGCGCCATGGACATGACCGTTTCCCCCGTCGCCCCGCCCCCGATCATCCGCCGCGAAGACTATCGTCCGCCCGAATGGCTGGTGCCCGAAGTCGCGCTCTCGTTCGAACTCGGCCTCGAATCGACACAAGTCACCGCGATGCTGGATGTCCGGCGCAATCCCGCTGGCAGCGGCTCTGCCACGCTGCGCCTGCATGGCGATGGGCTGACCGCGCAGGCGGTGCTGGTTGATGGCCAGCCGGTGACAGGCTGGCGGATGGACGGCGCGGACCTGCTGGTCGACCTGCCCGGCACCGCGCACCGCGTGACGATCACCACCACGATCAACCCGGCGGCCAACAGCCAGCTGATGGGGCTCTATGCCTCCAATGGGATGCTCTGCACCCAGTGCGAGGCTGAAGGGTTCCGGCGGATCACGTTCTTTCCCGACCGGCCCGATGTCCTGTCGGTCTATCGCGTGCGGATGAGCGGGCCGAAGCAGGCTTTCCCGATCCTCCTGTCCAACGGCAACTGCATCGCTCAGGGTGAGGGCGAGGATGGCACCCACTGGGCCGAATGGCACGATCCCTGGCCCAAGCCGAGCTACCTGTTTGCGCTCGTCGCGGGGCAGTTGGTGGCCAATTCGGACACGTTCACCACCGCCAG
Organism: Novosphingobium sp.; assembly: GCA_041909515.1. Lineage (GTDB taxonomy): Bacteria > Pseudomonadota > Alphaproteobacteria > Sphingomonadales > Sphingomonadaceae > Novosphingobium. The sequence continues at coordinate 32,244 of JAYRDH010000017.1, forward strand.
CGGCCGCCAGGTGGCGCTCAACATCTGGGTGCGCGACGGCGATCAGGACCGCACGCACCATGCAATGCAGGCGCTGAAGGATTCGATGAAGTGGGACGAGGAGGTGTTCGGCCGCGAATACGACCTTGACCTGTTCAACATCGTCGCCGTGGCCGATTTCAACATGGGGGCGATGGAGAACAAGGGGCTGAACGTCTTCAATACCCGCTATATCCTGGCCGATCCCGATACCGCGACCGACATGGACTATGACGGGATCGAAGGCGTCGTCGCGCACGAATACTTCCACAACTGGTCGGGCAACCGCGTGACCTGCCGCGACTGGTTCCAGCTGAGCCTGAAGGAAGGCTTCACCGTGCTGCGCGACCAGCTGTTCAGCGCCGACATGGGGTCCGATGCGGTCAAGCGGATCGAGGATGTGCGCGTCTTGCGCTCCGCCCAGTTTCCTGAGGATTCCGGCCCGCTGGCGCACCCGATCCGGCCCGACGCCTTCCAGGAAATCTCCAACTTCTACACCGCCACGGTCTATAACAAGGGTGCTGAAGTGATCCGGATGATGCGGACCATGGCCGGGCCGGAGCGGTTCCGGCAGGGGACCGACCTCTATTTTGACCGCCACGATGGCGAAGCGGCAACGTGCGAGGATTTCGTCAAGGCGATCGAGGACGGGGCCGGGCTGGACCTGACCCAGTTCCGCCGCTGGTATTCGCAGGCCGGTACGCCCAAGGTCACCGCGCGGCTGGACCACAGCGGAGACGTCGCAACGCTGACCCTGTCGCAGCAGGTGCCCGCTACGCCGGGCCAGAGCGACAAGCAGCCGATGGTCATCCCGCTGCGGCTGGCGCTGTTCAACCGGCAGACCGGGCAGCACGATGGCGAACAGCTGGTCACGCTGACCGAATCGGAAGCTACCTTGCACTTTCCCGGCTTTGCCAGCCGTCCAGTGCTGTCGATCAATCGCGGCTTTTCCGCGCCGGTCGCGATCGATGCGGATACCAGCGCCGAGGACCTGGTGTTCCTGGCCGCCCATGATGACGATCCCTTCGCCCGCTATGAGGCGATGCAGCAGCTGGTCGTCCAGCACCTGGTTGCGGCAGTCGGCGGCGAGCTGGACGCACCGGCGCGCGAATCCGGCCGCGCGGCGATTCGCGGCGCGTTGTCCGCCATCATCGCCGATCCCGCGCTGGATGACCTGATGCGCGGAGAACTGATGATCCTGCCGGGCGAAGCCTATCTGGCCGAACAGCTACTCGTGGCCGATCCCGGCGCGATCCATGCCGAACGCGAATCGCTCAAGGCCTACCTCGGCGCGAGCCTGAAGGCCCAGTTGCGCGAACTCCACGCCCGTGCCAGCGCCGTACCCTATAGCCTGTCGGCCGAGGCGCGCGGGGCACGCAAGCTGAAGACGCAGGCGCTGGTCTATCTGGCCGCCGGAGCGCCGGACGAAGCCGCGACGCTGGCCGCCGCGCAGTTCGACGCCGCCGACAACATGACCGACCGGCAAGGCGCGCTGATGGTGCTGTGCGGCCTGCAAACCCCGCTGCGGGATGCCAAGCTGGCCGCGTTCCACCAGCGCTTTGCCGGCAATGCGCTGGTGATCGACAAATGGTTCTCGCTTCAGGCCGGTTCGCTCCACCCGCAGGCGCTCGATCATGTCGCCGCGTTGGCGGCGCATCCCGATTTCACGTTGCACAACCCCAACCGGGTCCGCGCCCTGTACATGGCGATGGCGGTCAACCCGCAGGCGTTCCATGCCGCCAGCGGCGTGGGCTATCGCATGATCGCGGACCTGATCCTGGCGCTCGATCCGCTCAACGCGCAGACGGCCGCCCGGTTCGTCGCGCCGCTGGGCCGGTGGAAGCGGATCGAGCCGCGCCGCGCCGCGCGGATGCGGGCCGAGCTGGAACGAATTCTCGCCGCCCCCAGCCTGTCGCGCGATACGTTCGAACAAGTGAGCAAGAGCCTTGGCTGAACCGGTCGAAGTCCATCGCGCGGGCGTGCTGGCGGGCATCCCGCACGGTTTTCTGGGGCGCCGGGGCGGCGTTTCGACGGGGCTGGTGGCCGGGCTGAACGTGGGTCTGGGGGCCGGGGATGCGGACCGCGCCGTCCAGCAAAACCGGGCGCTGGCGGTGCAGGCGGTGCTGCCCGGTGCCCGGCTGGCGACAGTGTATCAGGTGCATTCCGCCGATTGCGTCCCGGTCGATGTGCCGTGGCCGGATGCGGAACGGCCGCACGCCGATGCCCTGGTTACCGACCGTCCGGGGCTGTTGCTGGGCATCGTCACGGCGGATTGCGCGCCCGTGTTGCTGGCGGATCGCGCCGCCGGGGTGGTGGGCGCGGCCCATGCCGGGTGGAAGGGCGCGGTTGGCGGTGTGACCGATTTCACGATTGCCGCGATGGAGGCGCTCGGCGCGCGGCGCGACCGGATCGTGGCGGCGGTCGGACCCTGTATCGCCCAGCCCAGTTACGAGGTGGACGACGGCTTTCGTCAGCGCTTCGCCACCGAAGCTGATGGAAACGCGCGGTTCTTCGCCGCCGGGCAGCCCGGTCACTGGCAATTCGATCTGGAAGGCTATGTCGCCGCGCGGCTGGAATCGGCCGGTTGTGCCGAGGTTGAACGGCTGGGACTGGACACTTATCCCGATGCGGCGCGGTTCTATTCCTTCCGCCGCGCGACCCACCGGGCGGAGCCGAACTATGGTCGCCAGATATCGCTGATCGGCCTGCCCTGAGCGGCGCGCGCGCGGCGCAACGAATCTTGTAAAAATCGCTGTTGGCATATGCCACCCTTGCGTCTATCAGGCGCGCCAAATCGTTAGTTCGTGCGGTGTTGTGCCGTGGGCCAGCGGTTGATGCAGGGGGCCGGTTTCAAAGCTACGCGAAGCCTCCCCAGGCGTTGGATTTGGGATGGTTTTCCAGCGGCGCAAGGGGCGCCGCCGGGAAGGCCAGCAGAAGCAGGATACGTTCGACCATGGCAGAAGATGCTGGCATCGACACTCCGACCCTCGCTGCAGAGGAAGGGGTCCGTCGGCGCGATTTCATCAATATCGCTGCGGTTAGCGCGGCCGGTGTCGGCGGTCTCGCCACGCTTTACCCGCTGATCAGCCAGATGTCGGCCTCGGAAGACGTGCTGGCGCTCAGCTCGACCGAAGTCGATATCAGCGCGGTTGAGCCAGGGCAGGCGATCAAGGCGATCTTCCGCAAGCAGCCGGTGTTCATCCGCAACCTGACCCCGGCCGAGATTGCCGAGGCGGACAAGGTTGACGTGGCTTCGCTGCGCGATCCCCAGACTCTGGCCGAACGGACGAAGGAAGGCCATGAAAACTGGCTGATCACGATGGGCGTCTGCACCCACCTGGGTTGCGTCCCGTCGGGCGTTGCCGATGGTGAAGTGAAGGGTGAGTTCGGCGGGTATTTCTGCCCGTGCCACGGCTCGCACTATGACGTTGCCGCCCGCATCCGCAAGGGCCCCGCTCCGCTGAACCTTCAGGTTCCGGAATACGAATTCCTGTCCGACACCGTCGTGAAGATCGGCTGAGGTAGACCATCATGAGCTTCCCCTGGGCAAACGAATACAAGCCGAGCCATCCGCTGATGCAGTGGATGGACGAAAAGCTGCCGCTTCCCCGCCTTGTCTATAACGCGGTCGGCAGCGGGTATGAGGTTCCGCGCAACCTCAACTACATGTACAACTTCGGCTTCCTGGCCGGCCTGTGCCTGATGATCCAGATCATCTCCGGCGTCGTGCTGGCGATGCACTACGCGCCGAACACGCTGGTGGCGTTCGATTCGACCGAACACATCATGCGTGACGTCAACTGGGGCTGGATGCTGCGCTATGGCCATGCCAACGGCGCGTCGGCGTTCTTTGTCGTGGTCTATGCCCACATCTTCCGCGGCTTCTATTACGGTTCGTACAAGGCGCCGCGCGAAATGGTGTGGCTGCTGGGCGTCGTGATCTTCCTGCTGATGATGGCAACCGCCTTCATGGGCTACGTGCTGCCGTGGGGCCAGATGAGCTTCTGGGGCGCGCAGGTCATCACCGGCCTGTTCAGCGCAATCCCGCTGGTTGGCGATCCGCTGCGCGAATGGCTGCTGGGTGGCTTTGCGCCGGACAACGCCGCGCTGAACCGCTTTTTCTCGCTGCACTTCCTGCTGCCGTTCGTGATCCTGGGCGTGGTGATCCTCCACATCTGGGCGCTGCACATCAACGGTTCGACCAACCCAACGGGCGTCGAAGTGAAGACCAAGAGCGATACCGTGCCGTTCCACCCGTACTACACGGCGAAGGATGGCTGGACGGTTGGCCTGTTCATGCTGATCTACAGCGCGTTCGTGTTCTTCATGCCGAACGCGCTGGGCCACCCGGACAACTATATCCCGGCGAACCCGATGCAGACCCCGGCGCACATCGTTCCGGAATGGTACTTCTGGCCGTTCTACGCGATCCTGCGCGCCTTCACGGTCGACTTCCTGATCGTTCCGGCCAAGCTGATGGGCGTGCTCGCCATGTTCAGCGCGATCCTGGTGTGGTTCTTCCTCCCCTGGCTCGACAAGTCGCCGGTCCGTTCGGCCAAGTTCCGCCCGCTTTACCGGAAGTTCTTCTGGGTGCTCGTCCTGGACGTCGCGATCCTGGCCTACTGCGGTGGTGCTCCCGCCGAAGAGCCGTTCGTGATGATCAGCCAGATCGCCTCGCTGTACTACTTCCTCCACTTCTTCGTGATTGTGCCGATCGTTTCCTCGATCGAACGGCCCGATCCGCTGCCCTTCTCGATCACGGAAAGCGTGCTCGGCCATGACGGGCAGGCGGCGCTCGGCGCCAAGGCCTGAACTCCAGCGAGGGACAAGAGAGACCCATGATCCGCATCTTCTCCATCCTCGTCGGCGCGTTCTTCTCGCTTGCGTTGCTGCTGGCCTTCGTGACCGGTGCCTACAGCTTCGTGACGGAACCCCCGGCCAAGACCGTCGAAGCCACGTTCTATGAACACCCGGAAAAGCTGGCACTGGCCAGTGACGGCGTGTTCGGCAAGTTCGACAAGCAGCAGCTGCAGCGCGGCTTCCAGGTTTACAAGGAAGTCTGCGCCGCATGCCACTCGCTGAAGCACGTGGCGTTCCGCGACCTGTCGGCGCTGGGCTATAACGAAGCCGAAGTGAAGGCGATTGCCGCCAGCTACACGGTCAATGCGCAGGACCCGCTGACCGGCGAGTTCAAGGACCGTCCCGGTATGCCGTCGGACAAGTTCCCGCACGTGACCTATGCCGGCAAGGGCGTTCCGCCTGATCTGTCGCTGATCACCAAGGCGCGTCACGGCGGTGCGGCCTATATCCACTCGCTGCTGACCGGTTACTCCGAACAGCCGGCCGAGCTGGTCAAAGCCTTCCCTGACGCCAAGACTCCGGACGGGCTGTACTACAACCGCTACTTCCCGAACCTGAACCTGTCGATGCCCGCCCCGATCACCAGCGAAGGCCAGGTGACCTACAGCGATGGCACCAAGGCCACGGTTGACCAGATGTCCAAGGACGTGTCCGCGTTCCTCGTCTGGACGGCGGAACCGGAGCTCGAAAAGCGCCGTCAGACCGGCCTTTGGTGGATGGGCTTCCTGCTCTTCACGACCGTGCTGGCCTACATGGCCTACCGCAACATCTGGGCGGAAAAGAAAGGCCACTAAGGCCGTTCCCTTCCCGTGGTGGACAAGATCAGCGCCCCTTGCACTTCGGTGCAGGGGGCGTTTCTTTTTTGAGCGAAGGCATCCGCATGACTCCTGCTGACCTCAAGGCGCTGATCCGGACTGTTCCGGATTTCCCCAAGCCGGGGATCCTGTTCCGCGACATCACGACACTGATTGCGCATGGCGCCGGTTTCGCGGCGACGATCGACCTGCTGGCCGAACAGGCCAGGGCCGCCGATGCAGAGGCTATTGCCGGGATGGAGGCCCGCGGTTTCATCTTTGGCGCGGCCGTCGCTGCCCGCCTGGCGAAGCCGTTCCTGCCAATCCGCAAGCCGGGCAAGTTGCCGGTGCCGGTGCTGTCGATCGACTATGCGCTGGAATATGGCACGGACACGCTGGAAGTCGATCCGGGCGCCATCGCACCCGGCCAGCGGGTGGTCATCATTGATGATCTGATTGCCACGGGCGGCACCGCGCTGGCTGCCGTAAACCTGTTGCGGAGCGCGGGTGCGGCGGTCGAACATGCACTGTTCGCAATTGATCTACCCGATCTGGGCGGCGCGAACCGGCTTCGTGCGCTGGAGGTCGATGTCAGCGCTCTGATGGAGTTCCCTGGTCACTGACAGGGCCTGTAAGAGACATAACCCGATGCCTCTGGCGCCTTATTCCCACTCAATCGTGCCGGGCGGCTTCGACGTGTAATCGTACACCACGCGGTTGATGCCCTTGACCTCGTTGATGATCCGGGTCGCCACCCGGCTCAGGAATGCGGCGTCGAAGGGATAGATGTCGGCCGTCATCCCGTCGGTGCTGGTCACAGCGCGCAGCGCGCAGACGTTATCATACGTGCGCCCATCACCCATCACGCCGACGGTCTTGACCGGCAGCAAGACGGCAAACGCCTGCCAGATCGCGTCATAGAGGCCCGCGTTGCGGATTTCCTCTAGGTAGATCGCGTCAGCCTTGCGCAGCACATCGCAGCGTTCACGCGTCACTTCGCCGGGGATGCGGATGGCCAGGCCCGGTCCGGGGAATGGGTGGCGGCCGACGAACACGTCCGGCAGCCCCAGTTCACGGCCCAGTTCGCGGACTTCATCCTTGAACAACTCGCGCAGCGGCTCCACCAGCTTCATGTTCATGCGTTCCGGCAGGCCGCCGACGTTGTGGTGGCTCTTGATCGTGACAGACGGCCCGCCCGTGAAGGACACGCTTTCGATCACGTCGGGATAGAGCGTCCCCTGCGCCAGGAACTCCGCGCCGCCGATCTGCTTCGCTTCGGCTTCGAACACGTCGATGAAGGTCTTGCCGATGAACTTGCGCTTGGCTTCGGGGTCGGTCACCCCGGCCAGCCCGCCCAGGAACAGCGCGGAAACGTCCTTGTGGATCAACGGGATGTTGTAGTGCCCGCGGAACAGGCTGACGACCTGATCCGCCTCGCCCATGCGCATCAGCCCGTGGTCGACGAACACGCAGGTCAGCTGATCGCCGATCGCTTCGTGGATCAACACCGCGGCGACGGCCGAATCGACCCCGCCGGACAACCCGCAGATGACCTTGCCACCCCCGACCTGTTCGCGGATTTCCGCGATCTTGGTCTTGCGGAATTCGGCCATCGTCCAGTCACCGGCCAGCCCGCAGACGTGGCGGACAAAGTTCTTGAGCAGCTTGGCCCCGTCCGGCGTGTGGACCACTTCCGGGTGGAACTGCATCGCGTAGATGCGCTGTTCGTCGTTGGCGATGACCGCGAACGGTGCGCCGGGGCTGGCCGCGACCGGGCGGAAGCCGGGGGCCAGCGCAGTGACCTTGTCACCGTGGCTCATCCAGACCTGGTGCTTTTCACCTTCGGCCCACAACCCGTCAAACAGGACGCAAGTGTCGGAAATATCGATGAAAGCGCGCCCGAACTCACCGGCGTCGCCCTGCAGGACTTGCCCGCCTAACTGGTGCATCAGGGCCTGCTGGCCATAGCAGATCCCCAGCATCGGCAGGCCGCTGTTCAGGATCGCGTCGGGAATGCGGGGGCCGGTTTCATCCAGCACCGAGGCCGGTCCGCCCGACAGGATGATCCCCTTGGGCTGCATTCGCGCAAAGGCGGCTTCGGCATGGCTGAAGGGGGCGATTTCGGAATAGACCCCGGCTTCGCGCACGCGGCGGGCGATCAGCTGGGTTACCTGGCTGCCGAAATCGACAATGAGGATGGAGTCGGAAGGCTGGATGGTCATGTCTGGCCGATAAAGACGGCGCCGCGCGGTGGCAAGGGCGCGCGTGGGGCTTTTACAGGACCAAAGCGGGGCGAGACGGCGCCAATCGGCCGTCAAGCCCCGCGTAACCGCGCCTGAGCGCCTACTTGGCGATCGCGATGTCGCGCAGATCGGTCTTGAGCAGCTTGCCGATGTGGCTGCGCGGCATTTCCGCGATGGCATGGAGGGCAGAGACGCGCTGCGTCTTGCCAAGGCGGCTGTTGGTGACGGTGCGGATGTCTTCCAGCTGGTCCTCACCCACCCCAGGTTTCAGCACGACAAAGCCGACCGGCGTTTCGCCCCACTGGTCGGACGGGATCCCGACCACGGCGGCTTCGACCACGCGGTCATCCTTGGTCAGTTCCATTTCCAGGTCGATGGGGAAGATGTTGAAGCCGCCGGAGATGATAACGTCCTTGGTCCGGCCGACCAGTTCGACGAAGCCGTCTTCATCGAGTCTGCCGACATCGCCCATGCGCTGCCAGGTGCTGCCATCGGCGGGATCGATCCAGTAGCCCTCGCGCGTTTTTTCGGGCTGGTTCTTGTACCCCAGCATCATCGTGGGCGATTTGCCGACCAGTTCGCCCGCGACGCCGGGAGGCACTTCGTTGCCGTTCTCATCCAGCACTTTCAGGAAGTGGCCGGGGGCAGGGCGGCCTACGGTGTGGAGCTTGTCCGGGTGTTCGTGGACCGGAAAGATGCAGGCGACGCCGCCTTCGGTCATGCCATAGATCTCGATCAGCCCGCCCGGCATCCGCGCCAGCACTTCGGCCTTGAGGTCGGCGGGGAAGGGCGCGGAGGTGCAGTACTTCATCCGCAGCGAGGACAAGTCGTAGTCATCGAAATGTTCGAACTGCATCAGGCGGCGATACTGGACCGGCACAAGCATCGTATGCGTAATCCGCTCTGCCTGCGCGCGCTTCAGCCAGCCCTCCGTATCGAACTTGCCCATCAGCGAAGCGCAGCCGCCCGAATACATCGTCGGCAGGAACACGGCCATCGTGGTGTTGGAATAGAGCGGGGTGGACGTCAGCGTGCGGCTGTCCTCGCCATAGTTGAGCGCGGCGCGGAACGTCATCTGCCGCCAGCGCATGCCGTGGCTGTGGACGATCCCCTTGGGAATGCCGGTGGTGCCGGAGGAATAGATGATGTTGAGCGGGTCATTCTCATGCGGTTCGAACGGCATGGCCTGCGCACCCGGCGGCGCCATGAAGCTGTCCAGATCCTCATCCAGCACGACCTGGTTGGGGGTGGGCAACCTGAAGTCGCCCAATTCGTTCAGCTTGGCCCGGTCGATGAACAGGTGGATCGCGCCCGAATCCTTCGCCATCCCGGCCAGCTGGTCGGGGCTGGCGCTGGTGGTCAGCGGCGCCGCGCAGCCGCCAGCGCGAATGGCGGCAAGATAAACCAGCGCATAATTGACCGTGGTAGTGCCAAGAATGGCAACGGCCTGCCCGCGTTCCAGCCCGTCTGCCTGAAGCCGGGCCGCGATCCGCTCCACCAGGTCGGCCGTCTCGCGCCAGGATAGCGAGGTGGTCCCGTCGAACAGGGCTTCGGCATCCCCGCGATAAGCGCCCCAGGCGGCGATCAGGCCGGGAAAGGAACCGAATTCGGCATCAAGCTGGGCAGCGGGGTTGCTGGTCATTGGGGGGGGCAGGCCTCTCTAGGTTTGTTGTTTGCCCCGTCATGGCGTGCCTTGCCCGGTGGCTGCAACGATGAATTGCAGATCAGGACCCTTTTCGAACGATCGTGGCGTTAGTTGCAAAAACCGCAACACGTGTAACGCCCTTTGCACTCGCAATCTCTACCATAATAGTTATGTTGCAACTGCGAACAACGTTTCGCCAACGCAAAAACAGGAGGCACACCATGCGCAATCTTATCGTCGCCGTGCTGCCGTTCATCGCCGCTGCTGGTTTCAGCGGCCTGATGTTCTCCGCCACGCTCGCCTGAGCGTCGGAGTAGCAGCACTCCCAAACAGCAAAGGCCGTCCGCGCCCCACCGGCACGGACGGCCTTTGACTGTTGCAGTGCGGCCTTACTTGCCCACCACTTTACTTGCTGGACAGCACCTTCACCAGATCGAACAGATAGTCGCGGCCCGCATAGAGCGACTTCACGCCGATGCGCTCGTTCAACCCGTGCGCGCCGTTGCCGTCGGGGTCACCCCACGCACCCGGCACGCCATACGTCGGGATGCCGACCGCGGCGAGGTAAAGCGCATCAGTCGCGCCGGTCGCCATGTTGGGGATCACCGGCACGCCGGGGAAGTGCTTGGCGACCAGCTGCTCCATCGGGCCGATGATCGCCGGGTCCATCGGCGGCGCCTTGGCAATCGGCTTGCCCTTGACCCGCTGTTCAACCGTGACTTTGGGATTGCCGATCGCGCGTTCCAGCGCGGCCTGGGTTTCCTCTGCCGTACGGCCGGGGAACATCCGGCAATTGACATTGGCCGTCACCGTCTGCGGCAGGGCGTTGAGCGCATGGCCCCCGTCGACCAGTGTGGCGACGCAGGTGGTGCGCAGCATCGAATGGAGCATCTTGTCCTTGTTGACGATCGCCTCGGCGGTGCTGTCGGCCGGATTCTTGACCAGCGCCTGCATCGCCGCGCCCACTTCGCCGCCGCGCTGCGCCCCGGCCTTGGCAAAGAAGGCGCGGGTGGTGTCGTTGAATTCCAGCGGGAAGCGATAGTCGCGGATTTTCGCGATGGCATCGGCCATGACATAGATCGCGTTGTCCGGCACCGGCTGGCTGGAATGGCCGCCGGGATTGGTCGTGGTCAGGGTAAAGTCCTGATAGGCCTTTTCGCCGACCTGGATGGTCTGGACCAGCAGGTTGCCCTTGCCGTCAGACCGCCCGCCGCCGCCTTCGTTCAGGGCAAACGCCGCGTCGATCAACTCGCGCTGGTTGTTGGCCAGCCATTCCGCGCCGTTGAACGCACCGCTGGTTTCCTCACCGCAGGTCAGCGCCAGCTTGATCGTGCGCTTGGGCTTATAGCCGGACTTGGCAAAGCGGACGAGCGTATCGGTCCAGATCGCCGCCTGCGATTTGTCGTCCGCCGCACCGCGCGCATAGAAATAGCCGTTCTCCTCGATCAGGGTGAACGGATCGCGGGTCCAGTCCGCCCGGTTCGCCTCGACCACATCGATATGCGCTAGCAGCAGCATCGGCTTGAGCTTTTTCGATGTGCCGGGATAAGTCGCGACCAGGCTGCCTTCCTTGGGATGGTCGCTGGTGAACATCACCTTGACCTGATCGTCCGTCATCCCCGCCGCCTTCAGCCGCGCGGCCATCCGCTCTGCCGCCAGCGTGCAGCTGCCTGCGGACAGGGTGGTGTTGGTTTCCACCAGTTCCTTGTACAGCGCGCGAAATTCGGCCTGATCGGCGCGGATCGCCCCATCCTGTGCGGCGGCGGTTCCGCCCAGCAGCGAAGTGGCGAGCAGGGCGGTCAGGATCGTGCGCATCGGGGCTACCTTCTGTCAGGGTGAAATGGTCATCCTGTTTGAGCAGCTTTAGTGCGCCGATGGAAGAGGGTCGCGAATGGCAACCCAATAGCCCATCGTTGGCGCGGCCTTGTTCCACAGGCGCGGCCGCCAATAGCGCGCATTCCAGCCCATCAGCCGCGACGCCAGGGCATCGACCGCCACGAAGGCGCGGTTGTTCCAGACCTGCCGCAGCCCCAGCCGCCGGGCGATCGGTTGCAGGCCGGGAAAGCCCGCGAGCGAGCGCGCCCGCACCGTGAACCCGGCATCCGCCAGCATCCGGTCCATCAGCGCACGGGGAATGCCGCGTTCATGCGCGGTCAGGCCGGGACGGGGGTGGCGGAAATCACCCAGCGAGACGATCGGCTCGCGCAGGATCAGCGGTGCTCCGGGGGCCAGCACGCGGGCGAGTTCGGCCAGCACTTCGGATACGTTGGGGATATGGTGCAGCACGCCAAAACTGCACGCCAGATCGCACGCGCCATCGGGCAGGTCGATGGTGCCGCGCAGGGTTGGCATCCGGTATTCGGCGGGTGCTCCCGCGATACTGTCACGCCAGAATCCGCGTCCGGGCTCAATCGCGATGAACCGGTCCACCTGTCCGGCAAAGGCGGCGTACTCCCCCCCATCGGCCGCGCCCAGCGCCAGCGCCGTGGCATAGCGCCGGGGCGGCAGGTGGCGCAGCGCGTGGTGGTGGTGCACCGCCGTGGTGGGGTTTTCGCGCGCGCCGCCGGTCAGCTGGAAATAGCCCTGCTCCTCGCTGGCGAACCATGCGGCCAGGGCGGTATCATCCAGCCCTTCGCCATAGAGCGCGGCGCCGGTCAGGTCGTCCAGGGTGGGTGGGGGCAGGGCCATGGTGCAGCGTGGTATCGCATTCGTGCCGAAATGCCTAACCTTGGGGAAAAATTCGCCGCTGCGCGCCGGTTTGGCTTGGGTTTCAGGGGGGCTTTGCCTATAGCCTTGCCATGTCTGAAGCACCCGAAAATACCCAGAACCCCAATTCCTATGGCGCGGATTCGATCAAGGTCCTGAAGGGGCTTGATGCGGTGCGCAAGCGCCCCGGCATGTACATCGGCGATACCGATGACGGTTCGGGCCTGCACCACATGGTGTTCGAAGTTTCGGACAACGCGATTGACGAGGCGCTGGCCGGGCATTGCGACCTGGTGCTGATCGAACTCAACCCGGATGGCTCCGTCTCGGTTGAGGATAACGGGCGCGGCATTCCCACCGGCATCCACTCCGAGGAGGGCGTTTCTGCCGCCGAAGTGATCATGACCCAGCTCCACGCGGGCGGGAAGTTTGAAAACACCAGCGACGACAACGCCTACAAGGTGTCGGGCGGCCTCCACGGGGTCGGCGTCTCGGTGGTCAACGCGCTGTCGGAATGGCTGGAACTGACGATCTGGCGCGACGGTGAAGAGCACTGGATGAAGTTCGCCCACGGCGATGCGGTATCCCCGCTGATCGTGCGCGGCCCCGCCCCTGACAACGGCAAGGGCGTGCCGAAAAAGGGCACCCGCGTGACGTTCCTCGCCTCGGAAGAGACGTTCAAGAACGTCACCGTCTATGACTTCGACAAGCTGGAGCATCGCTATCGCGAGCTGGCCTTCCTGAACTCCGGCGTGCGCATCCTGCTGCGCGACTTGCGCGGAGAGGAAGTGAAGGAGCACGACCTGTTCTACGAAGGCGGGATCGCCGCGTTCGTGAAGTATCTGGATCGCAACAAGACTCCGCTGCTGCCCGATCCGATCGCGATTTCGTCCGAACGCGACGGCATCGGCATCGATGTCGCGCTGGAATGGAACGATTCGTACTACGAAAACGTCCTGTGCTTCACCAACAACATCCCGCAGCGCGATGGCGGCACGCATCTGGCCGCGTTCCGCGCGGCGCTGACCCGCACCCTCAACAGCTATGCCGAAAAATCCGGCCTGCTGAAGAAGGAAAAGGTCAACCTGACCGGCGATGACATGCGCGAAGGGCTGACCGCGATTGTCTCGGTCAAGCTGCCGGACCCCAAGTTCTCGTCGCAGACCAAGGACAAGCTGGTCTCTTCCGAAGTGCGCCAGCCGCTGGAAAGCCTGATGGCTGACCGGCTGAGCGACTGGCTGGAGGAAAACCCCGCCAACGCCAAGCAGGTCGTCGGCAAGATCATCGACGCCGCCGCCGCCCGCGAAGCCGCGCGCCGCGCCCGCGAACTGACCCGCCGCAAGGGCGCGATGGACATCGCCAGCCTGCCGGGCAAGCTGGCCGATTGCCAGGAACGCGACCCCAGCAAGTGCGAGCTGTTCCTGGTCGAAGGGGATTCGGCTGGCGGCAGTGCCAAGCAGGGGCGTGACCGCCACTATCAGGCGATCCTGCCGCTGAAGGGCAAGATCCTGAACGTCGAACGCGCGCGGTTTGACCGGATCATTTCGTCGAAGGAAGTCGGCACGCTGATCCAGGCGATGGGCACCGGCATCCGCGACGAATTCAACCTCGACAAGCTGCGCTATCACAAGATCGTCATCATGACCGACGCCGACGTCGACGGTGCGCATATCCGCACCCTGCTGCTGACGTTCTTCCACCGCCAGATGCCGGAAATCATCCGGAACGGGCATTTGTTCATCGCCCAGCCGCCGCTGTACAAGGTCAGCAAGGGGCGCAGCGAAGTCTACCTCAAGGACAACGCCGCGCTCGATCGCTATCTGGTCGAAGCGGGCCTTGCGGGCCGCGTGCTGGAAACCGCTGGCGGCGCGCGCGGCGGCAAGGATCTGGAAGCGCTGGTCGATCACGCGATGCGGATGCGCAGCCTGATGGGCTTCGTCCCCAGCCGCTATGACCCCGCGATCGTCGAGGCGCTGGCCATGGCCGGGGTGCTGAACCCCGATCTGGACCGTGCCGGCCGCGAAGCCGCACTGGCGCGCGTCGCGATCTGGCTCGACGCCGGGGACCGCGATGCCCGTTGGACCGCCGAACTGACTGAAGACGGCGCGGTGATGGTCAAGCGCGTGTGGCGCGGCGTGACCGACGCCTATCCGATCGACGCCGCGTTCCTGGTCAGCGCCGAAGCGCGCAAGCTCGCTCGCCTCGCGGCTGAAAACGTCGAAGTCTATGCCAGCCCGGTCCGGCTGGTCCGCGCCACTGCTGCGGCGGAAGAAGCGCCCGAACCGGAAGTCGAAGCCACGGACGAGGAAGTTCCCGCCGCCCGCCCGGTCGCCGCGAAGGACCAGATCACCCGCCCGTCCGAACTGCTCGACGCGGTGCTGGCTGGCGGGCGCAAGGGTCTGTCCATCGCCCGCTACAAGGGGCTGGGTGAAATGAACGCGGAACAGCTGTGGGAAACCACGCTCGACCCGGAACACCGCGCGCTGTTGCAGGTGAAGGTCGAAGACGCCGATGTGACGGATGAAATCTTCACTCGCCTGATGGGCGACGTCGTCGAACCGCGCCGCGACTTCATTCAGGAAAACGCACTGAACGTGGCCAACCTCGACGTTTGATCGCGTTCGTATATTAAGAATTGTCGATTCACTAATTTTGGCGGCAAGCGTATTCAGTCAAAAAATTCGTCATGGTACATTGAAGGGTTAGTCATGATAAAGTTGGCGGCGTTATTTCTAATCATTTCTGCACAATCAAGTGTGGCGTCAGGCCCCGAAGATTCTGCGATAGAGAGAAATTCATCGCTATCTGAATTTGAGATCTTTAGCATGAATTCAAAAAATTCATATTCCGGGAAATTTAAAATCAATGGTCAAAATTGTAATATAAGAGGCTGACCGAAAAAGAAGGTGGGCAATATCAGCGACATGTGATTCAGCCGCGTTTGCGAGACAACGACGGAACGACACATGTGGACCGATATTG
>JAYRDH010000018.1:0-47156 GCA_041909515.1 Novosphingobium sp.
CGCCGAACAGGTCGGCCCGGCCGTGAATGTCGCCCACCGCATAGACGCGCTGCCCGTCGGGCAGCGCCGCGGGTGGGGTGGCCGGGTTGGCCGAGAACAATGAGCGGAGCCTGGAAAGCATCGAAACCTTGGTGTTGCGCTGCACCATATAGCGGGCGAGCGGGGCGCGAACAACGTCAACTATGTAAGCACCGGCCAACGCGACGGGGAAGGCGTGGCGTTGCCATAAAACCACACTGTGCGGCATTTGCGCAATGATTGTGCGCTTTCCCCCTTGTGCGGTGCAGCAGAAAGATGTTCAGGATTGTTCATCCGCAGCGATCGCTCCCAGACAAGAGGGGTGACGGGGTGGGTGCAGGTGGGACGAAGCGCCAAACAATCGTAAGGAAGATTGCCATGCTCACGTCCGTCCGCGGCCTTTTCGCCGCTACTCTTCTCGCCGGCTGCGCATTGGCCGCCACGCCCGCTCTGGCCGACGAAACCGATCCGCCCAGCGATGTGACGGTGACCGGCAGCGTTGCCCTTGTCACGGATTACCGCTTCCGCGGCATCTCGCTCAGCGGCGGCGACTTCGCGGTGCAGGGTTCGGTCAACGTCAATCACTCCAGCGGTTTTTATGCCGGTGCCTGGGCGTCGAGCCTTGAAGATTCCCCCCTTTACGGCAGCGCCGAACTGGACGTCTATGCTGGTTGGACCGGTGAAGTCGCGTCCGGCGTGACCGCCGATGTCGGCCTGCTGTATTACGTCTATCCGAACGGCAACGTCGGTGATGCCAACGTGTTCGAACCCTATGCCTCGATCAGCGGCACGCTGGGTCCGGCGACCGCGAAGGTCGGTGTGGCTTATGCCTGGAAGCAGGATTCGCTGGGCGGTGACGACAACCTGTACCTCTACACCGACTGGAGCCTGGCGGTTCCCGAAACGCCGCTGTCGGTTTCCGCGCACCTG
Organism: Novosphingobium sp.; assembly: GCA_041909515.1. GTDB lineage: Bacteria > Pseudomonadota > Alphaproteobacteria > Sphingomonadales > Sphingomonadaceae > Novosphingobium. The sequence continues at coordinate 949 of JAYRDH010000018.1, forward strand.
GGTTACACCGATGGCGCGCTGTCGCCGAAGCTGCTGACTGGTGTCAGCACCAAGGGCGGGCTGGATTACTCGGTCGGCGCGGCCTACCAGATTACCCCCGCGCTGTCGCTGGGCGTGAGCTATGTCGGCGTCGAAGGCGCTTCGATCGACAGCTTCTCGAACGATGCGGTCGTGGCGACGCTGAAGGCTTCGTTCTAAGCCGCCGCTGCGAAAGATTGCGCAAGACTGCGGCCCGTTCCGGTGTTCCGGGGCGGGCCGTGCTCGTTTCGGCAGATGTGATCAGTTCAGCGAGAACTGGACCGTGGTGACGACGCGCACTTTCTTGAACGGGGTGTCGGCCATGCCCCAGCTGCCGCCGCCACTGTCATCGCCGCTGGTTGCATCGCGGTCCATGACCGAAAAATAGCCTTGCGTGGCGCTGCGGATGCTGCCCACGCTGGTGCCGCTGTCCTTGGCGAATTGTTCGGCCGAGGCCCGCGCATCCTTGGTTGCCGCCGCGACCATTTCCGGCTTGATCGCGTTCAGGCGGGTGAAGCTGTAATTGATGCCCGATCCGTCCTCCAGCACCACGCCCTGACGGACCAGGTCGAACTGGCGCCTGGCGGCGGCCTGGGCGCGCTGGATGTCGGTGGTGCGCAGGGCAAAGCGTTGGCGCACGGTAAAGCGCGGCACGCCATTGTCGGTATATTGCGACACGTTCACGCCGGTCGGTTGCAGGTCGGCGGTGGGAAAGCCCGCCTGCTTGAAGAACGCGCGGATCGCCGCACCATCGCGGTCGGCGCTGGCCTGGGCAGTGGCCAGGTCGGTTGCGGTGGAACTGAACGACAGGGTCCAGGTGGCAAGGTCGGCGGTAACGTCCCGCTCGGCCAGTCCGCGCACGGTCACCGCGCGGTCGGCATCCTTGGCGCGGACCAGGCCGTTGCCCAGCAGATAGCCGCCCGCGATCAGGCCAATGGCCAGCACCCCGGCCGTGGCCAGATAACGGCGGGTCTGTCCGTCGCGCCAGAATGCAGTGGCCGGGGCGGGGGTATCAAGGCTAGGGTCGGACATGGGGATTCTCCCTGATGGTTGGGGCACGATGCGCCGCGCCAGCTTTCTGGACGATGAACCGTTCTTTTTTGTCGACAAACCGTTGAGCGAACCGATGACCAAATTTCTCCACACGATGATCCGCGTGACCGATCCGGACGCGACCATCGCTTTCTTCAAACTGATCGGGCTGGAGGAAGTGCGCCGCTTTTCCAGCGAACAGGGCCGCTTTACCCTGATCTTCCTGGCCGCGCCGGGGCAGGAGGGGCTGGCCGAGGTCGAACTGACCTATAACTGGCCGGCGGAGGACGGTTCGGCCGAAACTTATACTGGTGGGCGCAATTTCGGTCACCTGGCCTACCGCGTGGACAACATCTATGAAACTTGCGCGGCGCTGGCGGCGGCCGGGCATATCATCCACCGTCCGCCGCGGGATGGGCACATGGCGTTCGTCAAGTCGCCGGACGGGATTTCGGTCGAACTGTTGCAGGACGGGCATCTGCCGCCGCAGGAACCGTGGGCGAGCATGGCCAACACCGGCACCTGGTAAACCGCGATTATCCGGCGCGCTGGCCCACGGGCTGGGGTGCGGTGCGCAGCACCACATACCCCAGCAGCGCCGACAGCAGCGAGCCGGCCAGCACGCCCAGCTTGGCTTCCTCCACCAGCAGCGGGCTGGCGGGGAAGGCGAGCTGGCCGATGAACAGGCTCATCGTGAAGCCGATTCCGCACAGCAGGGCCATGCCCCACAGTTGCTGCCAGCTGGCGCCTTCGGGCTGCTGGGCCAGACCGGTGCGGTCGGCCAGCATGATGGCCCCCAGGATGCCGACCTGCTTGCCCACAAACAGCCCCAGCGCCACGCCGATAGGCAGCGGGGCAAGCATCTCGTCCATGCCCAGCCCTGCCAGCGCGACACCCGCGTTGGCAAAACCGAATAGCGGGACGATGAAATAGGCGCTGATCGGGGCCAGTGCGTGTTCCATCCGCAGCAGCAGGCTGTCACCGCGGGCGTCCAGCTTCATCGGTACGCACAATGCCGCCAGAACCCCGGCCACCGTGGCATGGACGCCGGAATGCAGCACGGCATACCACAGCAGCCCGCCGACCAGCATGTATGGCCAGCCGCGCGTCACGCCCGCCCGGTTGAGTGCGATCAGCCCGGCCAGCGCTGCGCCCGCCAAGCCCAGCCAGACCAGCTTCAACCCGGCGGTATAGAAGAACGCGATGATCGCCACCGCACCCAGATCGTCAACGATCGCGACGGTCAGCAGAAACAGCCGTAGCGATGCCGGCGCGCGCTTGCCCAGCAGGCCAAGCACGCCCAGCGCGAAGGCGATGTCGGTCGCCGCCGGAATTGCCCAGCCGTTGGCCAGGCCCGGCGCATCGCCGGCCACCAGCAGATAGACCAGCGCCGGCACGGCCATGCCGGCGGCAGCGGCCAGCACCGGCAACCGACGGCGGGCCGGGCTGGACAGCTCTCCGTCAATCACCTCACGCTTGATTTCCAGCCCGACGACAAAGAAGAACATCGCCATCAGCGCATCGTTGATCCACAGGTGCAGCGTGTTCAGCTTGGGCAGCGGGGTCCACGGCAAGGTGCCATGGAACAGCGCGTGATAGCCATGGGCAAGCGGTGAATTTGCGGCGATCATTGCGGCGATTGCGACGACAATCAGCAGGATACCGGCCCCCGCCTCACCCCCGAACAGGCGGGTGGCAAGGGTGGCGAGCGGCGAAAATGGATGGCGGCGTGCGGTCATGCCCACCCGATTCGCCCAACTTGCGCCGTGTTGCAACCAAAACCGGACCGGGCGGCTACAGGGTCAGGCGCAGGTCGCTCATCGATGTGGCGATCTTCTTGAATGCCTCGGTCAGTTCATCGCTATCGTTGGCCTGGAACGCTTTGCCGGGGCCGGCGCATTCCTCCATGATCGGGTTCAGCTGGGTGCCGAACGCCACGATCCAGACGGTAATGTTCTTCTTCTTGGCTTCCTTGCAGGCAAAGCTGAAGCGCTGTTCGATCGTCTGGGTCAGCGACAGGGCAGAGCTGGGCTCCCAGCGCCGCCGGTCGAGCGGTTCGAAGCCATAGCTGGAATAGCTGATGTCCAGCGCCGAGGTCTGCCCGTCGGTCAGGAACACGATGTTCCGGCTGGTCGGACGCCCATCGGCCGGATCGACGTTTTCCGCCGCGAAGGGACCGGTGGGCGACAACAGCCGCGCTCCCCAGATCATGCCGATGTCGTGATAGGTGCTGCCACCCACTTTCAGCGTCGCGACGTAATCCGACACGGCCTGATCGTCCATTTCCGCCAGGTTCCGCGCCGGGGTGGGGCAGGCGGCGGTGCTGGCCACCCACGGTGCGATGTATTCGGCGGTGGTGGTGCTGACGGCGGGGTCGAACAGGCCAGTATTGTCCCATTTCTTGGCGCGACCGAAGATCAGCTTGGGATATTGCGGCCGCCACTGGGTCTGGCTGTTCCCCGCGGTGGGTACCAGGTCAATGTTCAGGTCGAGCGCGCGGCTCAGGTCGACGGCGTTGTAATCGTCGATGATATAGGTGCCGCGTTCCTCGATGCAGCCGTTGGAGCCAGTGCGCCAGCCGCTGACATCCTTCGTTTCCGGCCCGTATTGCCAGTTGGTCCCGGTCAGCAGCGCCGGGGTCTGGAGATACTGGTAGGTGTCGATGTAGTTGGTATAGGCTTCCTTGTTGACCGTGCAGGTGTTGCCCGACAACGACACGCTGAACACATTGCCATTGCGGGTGCGCTGGTAGGTTGAGCGGAAGAGCGTGCCCGCCGGTGGCCCGGCATAGGCTTCGCTGGTATTGGACACCAGGACGGTGTTCGATACCAGCGTGTTCGCGGGCACGGTCGGGCAGATATAGACGCTGCCCGACAGAGTGGCCGGATAGGTGGCATGCACCGTCCGGTTGACAACCCCCGAAATGGGCGAGGTGGCCGTCCACGCGGTGTAATAGCCCGAAGTCTTGCCCGAACCCAGCATGCGCCGCGACTGATAGGTCCATTGGGAAACGACCCATTCGTCCTTCAGCAGGTGGCCCACGTTGACGTTGGTCGAATAGGGCAGGAAGCCATAGCGAATGCGCGCATTCTCCTGCTTGTTTTCTTCCAGCTGGGCGTGGAAATCCAGGATCACATCTTTCAGGATCTCGATCCGGGCCTTGGAATCGCCGGGGTTGGTTTCGTTCATGGACCCCGTCACGTCCAGCACCAGCATGACGTCCGTGTTGGCCGAATCCAGTTTGGCCCCGCAGGTCACCTGAAGGTCCAGCTGGTTATAGCCAAACAGTGCCATGATGGTGGTTGGCACTTCGACCGAGGCGGTTCCGTCGATGGTTGTGTCGGGGTTGATAACCAGATCGAAGTCGCGGTTCTCGGTGCCGTAAGACCCGTCGCCAAAGTTGAGGTTGAAGAACCGGTGACCAACGTCATCGACGCCGGAATTGTCGATGCCGAAACCGACCGCGCCGCTGCCCAGCTTCTTGCGAGCGGCCAGGACGCCGGCGTCGCAGGCCTGTTGCAGGCGCGTTTCGGCCAGATAGCCGCGCCCCATGTCAATCGCGCCGCCGATCAGTGCCAGGAGGGGGAACAGGCCGGCCGCGATCATGCCCAGCGTGTTCCCGGCACGGTCGCGCGCCAGCCGCCGCAGGGAGCGGGGCAACGGCTGCGCCGATGCGGGCAAAACGAAAGTCACGCGGTGCAAGGTCCAGTCAGATGTGGCTCAAGTCGTTGCGATCTAGCGCAAGTGCCGGTTAGATCTCGTGAACGGAGATGGTTTACGCTTTCTTACCCGTGCATCGGCATTTGCCCGGCTTATCGCTGCCTGTCCCATCGCAGCACTAGCGGCAGGCCTGACAAGCTCCGTTAACGATTGTGCGTTAACTTGCGGCCATGCGCCGGGCTCCGAAAAATCAACTCGTATCGGGATCGCTGTATCGCACCGTGGCCATGCTGGCTGTGGGCCTGGCGGTGCTGGTCGCGCTGTTCGGCACCGGCAACCGCGATGCGGCGTCCATGGCGCCGAGCGCAACCGCGATCAAACCGGCTCCGCCTCAGTCCACATCCAGCATGATCGAACCGGTTGACGCCCCGGTCGAAAGTCAGGAGCCGGGCGACCCCGTGCCCGATCAGGGGCAAGGCCCGGATCCGGCACCGCATGAGGCTGCTGGCTCCCCCGGCCCGGACGTCCGCGCCGCCGGGCCGGCCCGCCCGACACCCGCGCAAGTCGCCCATTTGATCGAGCAATCGCGGATCCGTTCCGGAGCCAATCCGGGCGGCGACTGAACATCCCGGCGCGGATCGATGCCTGCGGGAAGGCGCGTTGCAACCGCTGTGGATAAGTTCTAGGCTCAAGACCGGGCATGGGGCCTGCGGGGGATGCGCGCGGGAATGACGGGGGCAGATGGCTGGTTGCTGGACGCGCTGCGCGGGCTGGCCCTGGTCGAACATGAATTGCTGGTTTTCGCGGCCTTTTGGTTCACTGTCGGGTTGATCGACGAACTGGGGCTGGATCTGGCTTACCTCTGGCTGCGGCTGAGCAGGCGGGCGCGCACCATGCGGCTGGCGGCAGGCTATGGCACCGATCGGCTGACGGGGCCGGTGGCGGTGATGATTCCCGCGTTCCGCGAAGCGGCGGTGATCGGTACGACCATCAGTCATGCCCTCAACGCCTGGCCGCAGCAGGAATTGCGGCTGTATATCGGCTGCTATCGCAACGATCCGGAAACGCTGACGGCCGCGATGACGGCTGCCGCGCGCGATGCGCGGGTCCGGCTGGTCATGCACGGCGCGGCCGGGCCGACGACCAAGGCCGATTGCCTGAACCGGCTGTATCGCGCGCTGTGCGATGATGAAGTTCGCCAGGAACGCAGGTTCCGCGCGGTGGTGCTGCACGATGCGGAAGACATGGTGCACCCGGCCGCGCTGCAGGCAATCGATTCGGCGCTGGGGGCGGTCGATTTCGTGCAACTGCCGGTGCGCCCTGGTTTGTTGCCGCAATCGCGCTGGGTCGCGGGGCATTATGCCGATGAGTTTACGGAAAGCCATGCCAAGGCGCTGGTCGTGCGCAGCGCGCTGGGCGCGTCGCTGCCGGCTGCGGGGGTGGGGTGCGGCTTTGCCCGCGCGGCGCTGGCCCGGCTGGCGGAACGCCGGCGCAGCGCGGGCGAGGTTGACGCGGGGCCGTTCGCGCCGGAATGCCTGACCGAGGATTACGAGCTGGGTCTGCTGCTGTCCGCCGAAGGGCGCGGAAGTGCTTTCCTGCGGATGCGCGATGCCGACGGGAACCTGGTGGCCACTTCCAGCTATTTTCCGGCGCGGCTGGACCAGGCAGTCCGGCAGAAGACGCGGTGGATTCACGGAATTGCCTTGCAGGGATGGGAACGACTGGGCTGGTCGATTCAGCCGGTGGAACTGTGGATGGCCTTGCGCGACCGGCGCGGCCCGTTGACCGCGCTGGTGCTGGTTGCGGCCTATCTCCTGCTGTTGATCGATGCTGTCCTGCTGGCGGGTGAGGCGTGGACCGGGCAAGCGCTGTTTGTGCCGCTGTCCACCCCCGCGCAAGCGATGGTGGCGCTCAGCCTGATCGGGTTGGGGTGGCGGCTGTCGGCCCGTGTCCTGTTTACCTCCCGCGAATACGGCCTGGCCCAGGGGCTGCTGGCCGTCGCGCGCGTGCCGGTCGGGAACGTGATTGCCATCATGGCCGCGCGGCGAGCGGTCTTGGCTTATCTGCGCTCGCTGGGCGGTGCCGAGGTGGTGTGGGACAAGACCGAACACGCGGCGCATCCGGCGGCCAAGTCCCTTGCCGAGGTGCGCGCGTGACCGGGCCGCGCCGCGTGCCTCATCTTCGCCGCGGGCAACCGCTGATCGCGCTGGGGCTGCTGCTTACGGCCTGGGTCGGCGCCCGCGCGGTTCTGCATGATGGCTCTGCCGAAACGGTGCGCCAGCCAGAAGTTGCTGCCCGGCCAGCCGTGCGCGCTCCGGCCGCCCCGATCAGCGCCGTGCAGGCCAAGGCTGCGGCCGAGCGTCCGGTCCTTCTGCCCCGGCCCGCACCGGCCCGCCCGTTTGTCGCCGCGCCGCAGGCTCCGCCGGATTTTGAGCGGTTGCGGCTGGCGGAGGAGCACCAGTTGTTGTGGCAGGCGGCCGTGGCGCCGCAGCCTGAGGCGATGGAACAGCCGGAGCAGCCACAGCGCCTGTCAGACGAGGCAGGATAATCGTCGCTCGGCGCGCTTTTTCGCAGCTTTCTGGCATTCCCCGCCTTCCTTCCGGCGGCTGAAAGGGATAGGCCAAGACTGCAAAATGGACGTCTATCTTCCCATCGCCAACCTTTCGGTCAACGGCCTGGTGATCGTCGCGCTGGGGGCGCTGACGGGTATCCTGTCGGGCATGTTCGGCGTCGGCGGAGGGTTTCTGACGACGCCGCTGATGATTTTCTATGGCATACCGCCGACGGTCGCGGCCGCATCGGCGGCCAGCCAGGTAACCGGAGCCAGCGTTTCCGGTGTGCTGGCGCATTCGCGGCGCGCCGGGGTCGACTACCAGATGGGCGGCGTGCTGGTCGCGGGCGGGATCATCGGCACGCTGATCGGGGCCGGGCTGTTCAGCCTGTTGCAACGGCTGGGCCAGATCGACGTGGTGATCAACCTGCTCTACGTGCTGCTGCTGGGCGGGATCGGATCGATCATGGCACGGGAAAGCTGGCAGACGCTACGCGCGCAGAAGGCGGGCGTGCCGGTTCCGGCGCGCAAGCGACGGCACCATCCGATGGTTGCCAGCCTGCCGCTGCGCTGGCGGTTCTATCGGTCAGGCCTGTATATCTCGCCGCTCGCGCCGCTGCTTCTGGGGGTGTTTACCGGCGTCCTCACCATGTTGATGGGGATCGGCGGCGGGTTCGTGCTGGTCCCGGCGATGCTGTACATTCTGGGGATGAGCGCGAACGTCGTGGTCGGCACATCGCTGTTCCAGATCCTGTTCGTGACGATGGCCACCACAATGATGCACGCGCTGACGACCAGGGCAGTCGACATCGTGCTGGCGGTGTTGCTGCTGATCGGATCGGTATCGGGCGCGCAGATCGGCGCGCAGTTGGCGGAACGCCTGCCCGCCGCGCGGTTGCGCTTCGTGCTTGCCTCGCTCGTGCTGGGGATCGCGCTGTCGATGGCGTTGGGTCTGGGCTGGCGCCCGGACGAAATCTATACGGTCGGCGCACTGTGAGGGTGCTGCTGGCCCTGCTGGCGCTGTTCGCCCTGACGGGCGCGCGTGATCCGATCCTGGTGCCCGAAGTGTCGCAGCATGAAATCCAGGTGCGGCAGGGCTTTACCGGTACGGAACTGCTGCTGTTCGGCGCGATCCTGACGCCGGAAGGGGCGCGGGCCGGGCAGGACTACGACATCGTCGTGGTGCTGAAAGGGCCGACCCGTTCGATTGTCCTGCGCGAAAAGCAGCGGATCGCCGGGATTTGGGTCAACGCTGACAGTACGGAATTCCGCTCGGCGCCGACCTTCTTTGCAGTCGCATCGTCGCGGCCGATCAAGCAGATCGTCGATGACAAGACGGCGGCAATCTATGAACTGGGGCTGCCGTGGCTGCAGCTGTCGCCCATCGGAGCCTACGATCCGGCCGAGCAGGCCCGGTTTTCCGCCGGTCTGGTTGACCTGATGCAGCGCGAGGGTTTGTACAAGGAAGACCCGCGCGGGGTCCGGGTCAGCGAACAGGTGCTCTATCAGGCCCGCATCGCCTTGCCATCCAGTGTCCAGACCGGCAGCTATACTGCGGAAACCTTTGCGATTTCACGCGGAAGGGTGGTCGCCTCCGCGATCAGCCGGGTTGAAGTGAAGAAACTGGGCTTTGAACGCGCCACGGCCCTGTTCGCGGAAGAGTACGGATTTCTGTACGGACTGCTGGCCGTGGCCATTTCGATCGGCATGGGCTTCCTGGCGGGACGCTTGTTCGCTCTGGTCTGATCGGCCCGTCAAAGGCTGGTTTAGCCTAATCTTAACGCTCCAAACCTATGTCCTTTCAGGCAAGCGGGTCGGCTTGCCGAAAAAAATACAACGGACGGACGTTATGAACGATATGAGCCAGCGTGGATTTGGCGCCGGGCAACCGGTACAGCCGGGCGACATTCCCGCGGATGCGATTCCCGGTCAGGATTTTGACAACGCGCGCGAACCCATTGGCATCGTCCTCGAAATCGCCGGGTCCGGATCGGCCATCGCGCTTGATTTGCAGCGCCTGCAGGAATGTGCTGGCGACCACGACCCATCGGTCGCGCTGGCGGGGCAGGTTGGCAGCCAGGTCAAGATTCGCGTCGGCAAAAGCTGGCTGCTCGCCAGCGTCCGCACCCAGCGGCAGGATTCCAAGACCCCCGGCGGCATCATGGCCAACATCGACTTTCTGGGCGAAGGCGATGAAGAACGCCTGACTGGCCGCATCCACAGCTTCCGCCGCGGCGTGACGCGCTATCCCATTCCGGGTGCGCTGATCTATCCGGCCACCAGCAGCGACCTGAAGCAGATCTACGCCAGCGACGGGCGCACCAGCATCCAGGTCGGCACGGTGTTTCCCACCCGCGACATCCGCGCCGGGCTGTATATCGATTCCATGCTGGGCAAGCACTTTGCGCTGCTGGGTTCCACCGGCACCGGCAAATCGACCAGCGCCGCGCTGATCCTGCACCGGATTTGCGAACACGCGCCGGAAGGTCACATCGTGATGATCGACCCGCACGGCGAATATGGCGCGGCATTCAAGCAGACGGGCATGATCTTTGACGTGTCGAACCTGCAAATGCCGTACTGGATCATGAACTTTGAGGAACACTGCGAAGTGTTCCTGACCAGCACCGGCAATGAACGGCAGGAAGATTCGGACATTCTGGCCAAGTGCCTGCTGGCCGCGCGGTCGAAGAACCGGCTGGCGGAAAGCATGGGCAAGATCACGGTCGATTCGCCGATCCCCTATCTGCTGTCGGACCTGACCAACCTGATCCAGACCGAAATGGGCAAGCTGGACAAGGCGACTTCGTCCGCCCCGTTCATGCGGATCAAGAACAAGATCGACGAGATCAAGGCCGATCCGCGTTACCAGTTCATGTTCTCCGGCATGCTGGTGGGCGATACGATGGCGGATTTCATCGCCAAGATTTTCCGCATGCCCAGTCGGGGCAAACCGATCTCGATCATCGATGTGTCGGGCGTACCGTCAGACATCACCTCCACCGTGGTCGCGGTGCTGAGCCGGATGGTGTTCGACTTCGCCATCTGGGCGCGCGATGAAAAGACCCGGCCCGTGCTGCTGGTCTGCGAAGAAGCGCACCGCTATGTGCCGAGCGAGAAGAACGCCGATGGGTCGTCCGTGGGCCGCATCCTGTCGCGCATCGCCAAGGAAGGCCGTAAGTACGGCGTGTCGCTGGGGCTGATTACCCAGCGTCCGTCAGATCTGGCCGAGGGCGTTCTGTCGCAGTGCGGCACGATCATCTCGATGCGCCTCAACAATGACCGCGACCAAGCCTTCGTGAAAGCGGCCATGCCGGAAGGGGCACGCGGGTTCCTCGATTCGATTCCCGCCCTGCGCAACCGCGAATGCATCATCTGCGGCGAAGGCGTGTCGATCCCGATCCGCGTCAGCTTCGATGATCTGGAAGAGATGAAGCGTCCGGCCAGTGCCGACCCATCGATCAGCCAGTTGTGGTCCAGCGGCGGTGGGGAAGAGGAAATGGTCCTGCGCACCGTCCAGCGCTGGCGCGCGCAAGGGCGGTAAGCGTCACTTCGCGATCCGCGCCAGCATCCGCTTGCGCCACGGCGCGTAGAAATAGATCGCGACGGTCAGCAGCATTGAAAGGACCGAACTGATCAGGAACGAATACCACAGCGCATCCGGTCCAAGCACCGGATAGAGCAGCCAATAGGCCCCCAGCCGCGCGGCGTACATCGACACCAGCAGCACCGCCAGCTGGGCATAGATCACGCCGTAGGCGCGCAGGGTGCCGAACAGCACGATGGTGATGCCGAAGGGCAGGTAGGTCCAGATTGCCAGATTCTGGATATGCAGCGCCGCCGGCACCGCCGCGCTGGCGCTGCCCAGGAACAGTTCCAGCACCGGGCGGTCGAACGGCACCAGCACCGCGATCAGCGCGCCGGTCATCGCCAGGTTGGCCAGCGATCCGGCCCAGCCGATGGCGTCCACCCGTTCCTCTTTGGCCGCGCCGATGTGCTGCGCGACCATCGCGCTGACCGCGCCGCCAATCGCCATCGCGGGCATCCCGATGTAATTCCACACTTGCAGCAGCGCGCCATAGGCCGCCGCCATCACGATCCCTTCGCGGTTGACGAGGCCGATCATGATCACCCCCGCGCCGGAAATGACCAGCATCTGCGCGCCCATCGGCAGACCCTTGGCGAGGATGAAGCCCAGTTCGGCGCGGTGCGGTTTCAGCCAGCGCAGTTCGGACCCGCGGAGTCGCAGCGGCAGGTCCTTGGCATAGATCCAGCCCAGCAGGCCAATCAGGCCCACGGTCGTCGCGATCACCGTAGCCCAGGCCGACCCGGCGATCCCCAGGGGCGGGATCGGGCCGAACCCCAGAATCAGCAGCGGGTTCAGGATCACGTCCAGCACCACCGTCAGGATCAGGAAGCGCAGCGGTGTGGCCGCATCGCCCGCGCCGCGCAGGCCCATCGCGATCATCGTGGTGATCGTCGCCATCGGGTTGGCGATGAACACCACGCGCAGATACGCCAGCGCCTCTCCTCGCGCATCCCCCGGCGTCGCCAGCAGGTCCAGCAGTTGCGGGGCAAAGACCATGCCACCCACGGTGGTGACCAGCGCAATCCCCCCGGTCAGCCCCAGCGCGGTGCCCAGCGCGCGGCGGGCGCCGGGAATGTCCTTGCGCCCCCAGGCTTGCCCGATCTTCACCGTGGCGGCCATGCCGAACCCGAACACCAGCGCGAACAGCAGGAACATGATGATATTGGCATTGGCCGTGGCCGCCAGCGCGCCATCGCCCAGCAGTTGCCCCACCCAGATCGCGTTGATCGATCCGTTCAGCGATTGCAGCACGTTGCCCACCAGTTGCGGCAACGCGAACAGCATCAGTGTGCGCAGCAACGGCCCCTGCGTCAGGTCGCCACGTAAGGCGGCGGGCTGGGTCGGGGCAGGGGCTTCACTCATGTACCGCGGGTGTCACCATACAGATGAATGTGCAACCGGTCCGAAAGGCGCATTCCGTGGGCTAGCGCCAGCTGTGCAAGCCAGCGTGAACGGTCGCGGATCACCGCGCTGGTGGTGCCTTCCGGCATCAGCATCACGCGCTCAGGCGGGATCGCATGGGCGGCTTGCAGGGCCAGCACTTCATCAAGGTCCGCCGGATCGGCGATCACGAACTTGAAGGTGGCGCGCGGGTCAGCCGCCCACGCGGCCAGCCGTTCGGGAATCAGTGCGATTTCAGCGGGATTGCCCGAATGCTTCAGTTTCGGACTCACGTTGTATTGCGCCACCAAGGGATCGAGCGTGGGGTGCGGGGCGACCGTGCCGTTGGTTTCGATCTCTACCCGGTGGCCTTCCAGCAGCGCCACCATCCGCGCCAGCGCCGCCCCTTGCAGCAGCGGTTCGCCTCCGGTGATGACCAGCCGGTCCTGCCCCAGCGCCATGATCCGTGCAGCAACGTCGGCTTCGTCCAGCACGATCTGGTTGGCCTTGCGCTCAAACGGCAGGTCATCGCGGTGCGGGCGGTTATCGCCTTCGAACCGCCAGGTATAGGCGGTGTCGCACCACGTGCAGGCCAGGTTGCAGCGCGACAGCCGCACGAAGGTGCAAGGCCGCCCGGCGGACGGCCCTTCACCTTGCAACGAGGCGAAGATCTCCGGCTCGCCCGGATTGACCGTAGCGAGGGTGAGGCTCACCCCAGCCGCGCCAGTGCCGCCGCCAGTCGCTCGGCCTCGGCGGCGTGCATCGCGTGATCGGCGCGGGCCTTTTCGATGGCTTCGGGCTTGGCCTTTTCGACGAAGGCCGGGTTGGACAGCCGCCCTTCAAGGCTTTTGGCTTCCTTCTGTGAAACCGCCAGCGCCTTGGTCAGGCGGGCCTGTTCGGCCGCGATGTCGATCACGCCTTCCAGCGGCACGGTGATGTTGGCGTCGCCTGCACCGATCTGCATAGCTGCGCCAGCAGGAGCGGTTTCGAACCGGATGCCGTTCAGGCGGGCCAGCCGCTCGATCACGGCCGGATTCCGCTCGATGATCCCGCGCGTTGCGCCCGAAGGTTCGGGCAGGAAGGCGTCCAGCCGCGCGCCCGGCGCAATGCCCAGCTCGTTCTTGGCGGTGCGCAAGTTGCCGACCAGCGCGATCAGCCAATCGACTTCGGCCTTCGCCTCGCCGTCCACCGCCGCGCCCGGCTGGGGCCACTGCGCGGTAATGAGCGGGTAAGCCGCGCGATCCCCAAGCTTCGACCACAGTTCCTCGGTCACGAACGGCATGAACGGGTGGAGCATGACGAGAATCTGGTCGAGCACCCAGCCGGCGACCGCCTTGGTTTCGTCGTCGAAGTTGCCCTTAATCAACTCGATGTACCAGTCGCAGAACTGGTCCCACACGAAGTGATAGATCGTGTTGGCGGCGGCATCGAAGCGCAAGTCGGCCAGCGCGGCGTCGAGCGCGGCGACGGTTTCGACGACTTCGCCGATGATCCACTTGTTGACCGCGCTGGTCGCTGCCGGGGCGGTGAGCGACTGGCTCGCCCCGATGCCGTTCGACTGGCAGAAGCGCGCTGCGTTCCACAACTTGGTGGCGAAGTTGCGATAGCCCTCCACCCGGCGCTCATCCATCTTCACATCGCGGCCCTGGCTTTCCATCGCCGCCATGAAGAAGCGCAGCGCATCCGCACCGTACTGATCGATCAGGCCCAGCGGATCGACCACGTTGCCTTTCGACTTGGACATTTTCTGCCCGTCTGCCGCTCGGACAAGGCCGTGCAGGTAGAGGCGCGGCCATGGGTTCTTGCCCGTCATCGCCTGCCCCATCATCATCATTCGGGCATCCCAGAAGAACAGGATGTCAAAGCCGGAGACGAGCAGGTCGTTGGGATAATGGCGCTGGACCAGCGCATTGTCATCCGGCCAGCCGAGCGTCGCGAAGGGCCACAGCGCCGAGGAGAACCATGTGTCGAGGACGTCGGGGTCGCGATAGAGAATAATCCTGCTCTGGCCACTGACTCGATCCTGCTCGCGCAATGCACGCTGTTCTTCAAGTGAGCCGACGAGTGTTATCGCCTCACGGCAAATGCCGGGGACATGTTGATAATATTCCAGAGCTCGATCAATGATGTCCTCTTCATTCTCGCCAACAAGCGAAACAGAATAAATGGAAGTCATTTCCCCGATTGAGTCGCGCGCAAACCCGTAAACAAAGCCTTCTTTTGTCCGGATAGGCCCATACCACGCCGGAATCCGGTGCCCCCACCACAACTGGCGCGAGACGCACCACGGCTGGATGTTTTCCATCCAGTTGAAGAAGGTCTTTTCCCAAGTCTTCGGCACGATTTCGATCGCGCCCGAACGCACGGCTTCCAGCGGAGCCTTGGCAAGTTCAGCGGCGTTCACATACCACTGGTCAGTCAGCCAGGGTTCGATCACCACGCCGCCGCGGTCCCCGAACGGGGTCTGGATCGTGCGCGGTTCGGCGTCGTGGAGTTCTTCCTCGCCGTCTTTGTTCTTCGTGACGTGCGGGATCAGGAAGCCCGCTTCCTTCATCCGGCTGACCACCAGCGCGCGCGCGTCAAAGCGGTCCATACCGACGAATTCGGCCGGCACCAGCCCGTCGGCGGTCTGCACCACTTTCGCCTCGGCATCGAACATGTTGAGCATGTCGGCGGGCTTGATCCCGGCGCGCTTGCCCACTTCAAAATCGTTGAAGTCATGCCCCGGCGTGATCTTCACCGCGCCGCTGCCCAGTTCCGGGTCGGCGTGTTCGTCCGCGACCACCTTGAACCGGCGGCCGGTCAGCGGCTGGAGGATGTCTTTGCCGATCACCGACTGATAGCGTGCATCGTCCGGATGCACGGCCACGCACATGTCGGCCAGCATCGTTTCCGGGCGGGTGGTGGCTACTTCGATGTAGTCCAGCCCGTCGGCGCGCGTCACGCCGTCGGCCAGCGGATACTTGAAGTGCCAGAAGCCGCCCTTCACTTCGCGCGTTTCCACCTCAAGGTCGGAAATCGCGGTCTTCAGCTTGGGGTCCCAGTTCACCAGCCGCTTGTCGCGGTAGATCAGGCCCTTGTTATAAAGGTCGACGAACACCTTCACCACGGCGCGGGTGAAGTGCGGGTCCATGGTGAACTGCTCGCGGCTCCAGTCCATCGAGCAGCCCAGCCGGCGCAGCTGGCCGGTGATCGTGCCGCCGCTTTCGGCCTTCCATTCCCAGACCTTGGCGATGAAATCTTCGCGCGAATAATTGGTGCGCTTGTCCTGTTTCGCTTCCAGCTGGCGTTCAACCACCATCTGCGTGGCGATGCCCGCGTGGTCCGTGCCGACCACCCACAGCGCATCCTTGCCGCGCAACCGCTCATACCGGATCATCACGTCCTGCAACGTGTTGTCCAGCGCGTGGCCGATATGCAGGCTGCCAGTTACGTTCGGCGGCGGATTGACGATGGTATAGGGCACCGCATCGGGGCGATCCGGGCGGAACAGGCCGCCTTGCTCCCAATGGGCATACCACTTCGCCTCAATCGCGGCGGGGTCGAAAGTCTTGTCGAGCGCTGTGTCAGTCATCGTTCCGGGCCTTTGCCAGCGCCCCGCGCAGGGCGCAAGTGCGCCCCGCGCCACGGGCAAGCTTGTCGGCGCGCGGATTTTCCCGCATGACCCTGCCCACGATGCGTGACCAAGCCGATTTTACTGTCCAAGCGGATGACGATGGCGCGTTGACCATCGCGCTTGCCGGACCGCTGGTGCTGTCTTCCGTCGGTTACCTCGATCCCCGCCTGCGCCAGCTGGACGGGCCGGTCCGGCAGATCGATCTGTCCGGCGTGCAGGAGATCGATACGACCGGGGCCTGGACCGTGTGGCGGCTGGCCCGCGACAACGCCGCGCAGATCACCGGCGCCAGCGAGGAGGCCGAGCGGCTGATCGCGGCGCTTCGTCCGCTGCGGGGTGACGGCGCGATCGTGCCAGAGGAACTGCCGCTGTTGACGCGGGTGCCGGCCTTCGTCGGCGATTACATGATGGCGCTGGGCCGGGGTACACTGGGGATTCTGGAATTCCTGGGGGCCATGCTGCTCGCGGCGTGGAAGATCGCGTTCGGCTCGTCGCGCCTGCGCGTCAATGCGGTGGTCCGGCAGGTCGAACTGGTCGGGGTAACCGCGCTGCCGATTGTCGGCCTGATGAGTTTCCTGGTCGGGATCGTGATTGCGCAGCAGGGCGCGGTGCAGTTGCAGGACCTGGGCTTTGGCGAAATGACCGTCAACCTGGTCGGGCGGATATCTTTACGCGAACTGGGCATCCTGATGACCGCGATCATGGTGGCGGGCCGGTCCGGTTCGTCCTTTGCGGCGCAGATCGGCACGATGAAACTGACCGAGGAAATCGACGCGATGCGCACCATCGGGGTGTCGCCGATGGAAGCGCTGGTGATTCCCCGCGTGCTGGCTGCCGTGCTGGTGATGCCGCTGCTGGGGTTCTATTCCGCGTTGCTGTCGATCATCGGGGGCGCGGCGATCTCCACGCTGACGCTCGACATCCCGTTCTGGACGTTCATCAATCGCGTGCAGGAAGTGGTGCCCACGCATGACTTGTGGGTTGGGCTGATCAAGGGGCCGGTGTTCGGCCTGATCATTGCACTGACCGGCTGTTATCAGGGCATGCAGGTTAAGGGCAATTCGGAGGAAGTCGGCCACCGCACCACGGTTGCCGTGGTTCAGGCGATCTTCGCAGTGATTGTGCTCGACGCGTTTTTCGCAGTGTTCTTCACCGAGTTGGGTTGGGGATGAGCGCGCTGCACTACACCGGTGACTGCCCGATCGTGGTCGAAGGGCTGACCAATGCCTTTGGCGATCACGTGATCCACGAAGGGCTGAACCTGACCGTCCGGCGCGGCGAGATCATTGGCGTGGTTGGCGGATCGGGCACGGGCAAGTCGGTGCTGATGCGCTCGATCATCGGTCTGCAGGCGCCGGCCGCAGGGCGGATCGAGGTGCTGGGGCAGACCATGCACGCCGGTTCCTATGGCGGGGGAGAGATCGACATCCGCAGCCGCTGGGGCGTGCTGTTCCAGGGCGGGGCGCTGTTTTCGACACTGACGGTGGCGGAAAACGTGGAAGTGCCGCTGCGGGAATTCTATCCGGAAATCGGTGACGAACTGCGCCATGAAATCGCGCGGTTCAAGGTCATGCTGTCGGGCCTGCCGGCCGATGCGGCGGCAAAGTATCCGTCCGAATTGTCGGGCGGGATGCGCAAGCGCGCCGGTCTGGCGCGGGCGCTGGCGCTGGACCCGGAACTGCTGTTCCTTGACGAGCCGACCGCCGGGCTGGACCCGATCGGGGCCGCCGCGTTCGATGCGCTGACCAAGGAACTGCAGGATACGCTGGGGCTGACGGTGTTCCTGATCACGCACGACCTCGATACGCTGCACGAGATTTGCGACCGGGTGGCCGTGATTGCCGACCGGCAGGTGATCGCCGTGGGGACGATCCCGGAATTGCTGGCGCTCGATCATCCGTGGATCCAGGAATATTTCAACGGCCCGCGTGGCCGGGCGGCGGCGGACGCGCAGCACCGGGCGAAAGCCATCGACAAGTCGAACGGGCAGGGGGCATAAGGCGGGGCGATGGAAACACGGGCCAATCACATCTGGGTGGGCACTGTCACGCTGGCGTTGCTGGCCGTGCTGGCGGCGTTCATCGTCTGGATCGCCCAGCTGGGCCAGGCCAACCAGAAGGATTACGACGTCTTCTTCAAGCAGTCGGTCGACGGGCTGTCCAAGGGGTCGGCGGTGAACTTTTCCGGCGTTCCGGTTGGGCAGGTCAAGGCGATTGAGCTGTGGAAGAAGGACCCCAGCTTTGTCCGGGTGCGGATTGCGCTGAACGAGGACGTGCCGGTCCTGCTGGGCACGACCGCCACGATCCAGAGCGGGTTTACCGGGGTGTCCAACATCCAGCTGGAAGGGGCCGTGCGCGGAGCGCCGGAACTGACCGAAAAGGGACCGGAAGGGGTGCCTGTGATCCCCACCAAGCGCGGCGGCCTGGGCGAACTGCTCAACACCGCGCCGGTCCTGCTGGAGCGACTGGCGACCTTGACGGAGCGGATGACGACGGTCTTTTCCGACAAGAACCAGCAATCGATCGAGAATATCCTGACCAACACCGACCGACTGACCGGGCAGCTGGCCAATTCGTCGCCCGAAGTGCAGCGCACGATGGTGGAATTGCAAAAGACCTTGCTGGACGCGCAGACGGCGCTGAAAAGCTTTGAGCAGGTCGCGGCGAACACCGATGCCACGCTGAATGGCGAGGGCAAGCAGATGCTGCAACAGTTCCGTACTTCGCTGAAGTCGATCGAAAAGACCTCGGATACGCTGAACGCGACGCTGGCCGATGCCCGGCCTGCCGCGCGCCAGCTTAATGAAACCACCCTGCCACAAGCCGAAGCGGCGATCCGCGACTTGCGCGCCACAACCCGCGCGCTGCGCGACCTGACTGAAAAGGTCAACGATCAGGGCGCTGGTGCGCTGCTGGGCGGGGACAAACTGCCGGAATACAAGCCATGAACCACACCCGAACGTCTCTGCGCCTGGCGATTGCCGCCACCGCCACGCTGGTGCTGGGCGGCTGCCTGGGGCTGGGCGGGGGCAAGGCGCCGCCATCGCTGCTGAGCCTGACCCCGGCCAAGGTCGCCCCGGCGGGGGCCGCGGCCTTCGGGACCGGCGCTACGGCGATCATGGTGATGGAACCCGATACCGACAAGCGACTGGCGGTGCAGCGCGTGCCGGTGCAGGTCAGCGCCTCCAGCGTCGCCTATCTGAAGGACGCGCTGTGGGTCGAACGGCCCGCGCGGCTGTTCCGGGGCCTGTTGGCTGAAACCTTGCGCGCCCAGACGCTGCCGGGCGGCGGCGGGCGGCTGGTGCTGGAAGACGATCAGGCCGCGCCGCTGATTGGAACCCGGCTGTCGGGCCGCTTGCTCGACATGGGGTACGATGCGCGGGCGATGACCGCTGTGGTGCGGTTCGATGCGTTCCGGACCGGACCGAAGGGCGAGGTTTCGACCCGCCGGTTCGAGAGCATCGTTTCCGGCGTTTCGGCCAAGCCCGACGCGGTCGGCGCGGCGCTGAACCGCGCGGCGAATGACGTGGCGGGACAGGTGGCGGAGTGGATGGCGCAGTAAGCGCCTAGCTCCGCGCCGCCCGCGCGAACGCCATTGCGGCACGGAACGTGGCCAGGCGCCGCGCGCGGCGATCCAGGTATTCCTGTTCCTTGCCCCACAGGTCGGCCTGCCAGTCCTCTTCCAGGTTGGCGACGTCCCACAAGGCATCGGCATCTCCATCCGGAGCCAGTGCGGCAAGGCCGATGACCAGCGACGCGGCCAGCGTGGTCAGGGTGTTGAGCGCGGCCAGCGTAAAGGCGTCTTCGGCCTGCAACACCGCCTCCAGCCGCTTCAGCGTCGCGGCGGGCTGGGGGCGGTGGATCACCCCGCCGATCCGTTCGAAATGAATGTCCCAGCGCGCTTCGGCGGCTGTCAGCAGCGGTTCCCAAACCTCGATCTGCCGCACTTCCAGTGGTTCACCGGCTTCGGCGCGGTAACACAGCGTGTCGGTTTCGGCATAGCGCAGCAGCGTGGCGATCACGTCCGCGCGGTCGGCCGCGACCACATCCAGCGCATAATCGGCCAGATCGCGCAGCACGAAGCGGGCGGGGTCGATCTCTTCCCCCTGATCCGCCCATTCGCAGGCCAGCAGCGCTGCCAGCGCCTCGGTCGGGACGATTTGCGGGCGGCCGCCAGCGGTCTTGATCGCGCGACCATCCAGCGTGACCTGCCAGCCGCCCGTTACGGGGGCGGGGGCGGCTACCTTGTAAAAGCGCTTCATGCGTCGGGACTTTTCCAGCGTTTGGACAGAGTAAGCGGACCAAGGTAGGCCGCGATCATTCCGGCCACGGTCAGCACCAGTCCGGCGGTCGGCGGAATCTGGGCCTTGCCCGCGAGCGCGATCAGGCCATAGACCGCCAGGGCGACACCGCCCGCGCGGACCGCCTGAATGATGAAGAACCGCGCCATCGCGGGATCCTTGTTCATTGCAGAATCTCCAGCAATTCGGCGGGGGAGCGGACCACCGTTTCGGCCCCTGCATCCAGCAATTCGTGCGGCGAGTGATAGCCCCAGTCGACCCCGATCGCGCGGACCCCGGCGTTGACGGCCATCAGGACGTCGAACTGGGTGTCGCCGATCATGACCGACTGGGCGGCATCGGCCAGCGCGTCGGCCATGGCCGCTTCCAGCATGGCGGGGTGCGGCTTGGACGGGTGACGATCGGCGGTTTGCAGCGTCACGAAATGCCCGGAAATGCCATGGGTGGCCAGGCAATGTTCCAGCCCGCGATCCGACTTGCCGGTGGCCACACCCAGCGTCCAGCCCGCATCGCGCAAGCCGTCCAGACAGTCGCGAATGCCGGGGAACAGCGGCTCGGCCAGCTGCCCGGCCTCGCGCGCGGCGCGGAATATCTCGCGATAGGCGCGGTCAATCTCCGCCCGGACCGGTTCTTCCGCATCGGGGGCCAGCAGGCGGATTGCCTGTGGCAGGCTGAGCCCGACGATCCGGCGGACCTGATGATGATCCGGCGCGGCCAGCCCGACAGCGGTAAAGGCCGCGTCCATCGATGCGCAGACCCCGCCCTGGCCATCGACCAGCGTGCCATCGCAATCGAACACCGCCAGCTTCACCGTCATGGCGCCAGCGTCCGCATCAACTGGGCAATCGCGGGCGATCCTTCGGATTCCAGCCCATCGGCCACGCGGGCGCGTTCATCGGCGGACTTGTTCTGCGACAATTTCAGCGTTTCGCGCCAGACCTGGATTTCCATCTCGAACCCGACGATCCCGGCCAGCAGGCCACGCAGCTTGTCAGCGGGCAGCTTGTCCATCGACCAGAAATCGCCTTCGACGATGCGTTCTTCGTGGCGGTCGGAAATCGCCTCCAGATGGGCGAGCAGCCCATCGGAATCCATGCGCCGCACCCGGCCTTCCAGTTCGACCGCGACATAGTTCCACGTCGGCACCTGGGCCGGGTCGGCATACCAGCGCGGCGAGACATAGCCGTCGGGACCGTTCACCACGATCAACGCGGTAGCGCCGTTGAGGTGCTTCGTCAGCGCATTGCCGCGGGCCAGATGGAACTGGATAGCGCCGTCGCCGGTCGACAGCAGCGGCACGTGGGCTACGCGCGGCCCATCCGGCGTGGTCGCGAAGACCATGCCGAACCCGATTTCCTCGATCAGCGCCTCGCACAGCGCCCGGTCAGGATGGCGGAAGGCGGCGTTCGGGTGCATCAACGCTTGCCCGGTCGGGGTGCCGCCTTTGTCCCGGCGGGGCGGCGGGCGCGGGCCGGTGCCTTGGCCGCAAGCGGTTTGCCAGCGGGTTTGCCGACTGGCTTGGGCGAGCCTTTGCCCTTGGTCGGCCCGCGCTTTTTCGGCGGGGCATCGGCAAATCCGGTGCCTTCGGCGCGGGCGCGGCGATCACCGATCTTGCGTTCGCCCCCCTTGCGCTCGCCGCGGCGTTCCTTGCGGTATTGCTTGGCGTGCGCCTTGGCCGCCACCTTGCGCGCTTCGCGTTCCGGCAGGCGGGGTGCTTCGGGCAGGTCCGCGCCGTCCGCTTCGTCAAAGCCCAGTTGTTCCATGCTGGCGGCGAAGTGTTCGGGCAGTTCGGCCACGACGTCCAGCGGCGCGCCGTCCGGATGCTCGATGATCAGGCGGCGGGCGTGCAGGTGCATCTTGCGGCTGATACTGCCCGACAGGAACGCTTCCGGCCCGCCATACTTGCCGTCGCCCACAATCGGATGGCCGATCGCCGCCATGTGGACGCGCAGCTGGTGGGTGCGCCCCGTCAGCGGTTGCAGTTCCACCCAACACGCGCGGTTGCCGGCGCGGTCGATCACGCGATAGCGGGTGCGGGCCGATTGGCCGTGCTCACTTTCGTCGACCATCATCTTTTCGCCGCCGGTGCCGGGCTGCTTTGCCAGCGGCAACTCGATCAGGCCGTCCTCGATCGAGGGGACGCCGGTGATCAGCGCCCAATAGATCTTGCGCGCGGTGCGCCCCGAAAAGCGCTTGGAAAAGAATGCCGCGCTGCCCGGCGTGCGGGCGATCAGCAGAACGCCGGAGGTGTCCTTGTCCAGCCGGTGAACCAGCCGGGGGCGAGGGCCATCGGGGGCAAAGGCATCCAGCAGCCCGTCAACGTGCTCATACGTGCCGCTGCCGCCCTGTGTGGCGAGGCCCGGTGGCTTGTTCAGCACGATGGCGGCGCGGTCCTGCGTTATGACCATACTGTCGGCCAGTGCGATCTGCGCCTCGGTCAGCGGCTTGCGGGTGCGGACCTTGGTTTCGGGGGCATCGCCGCCCGGCGGCACGCGCAGCACCTGACCCGTCGTCAGGCGGTCTGCCGGATCGGCGCGCTTGCCATCGACGCGGATCTGCCCGGTGCGCGCCCAGCGGCTGACCGTGGCAAAGCCGATTTGCGGCAAGTGGCGCTTGAACCAGCGGTCCAGCCGCACGCCGTCATCATCGGCGCGAACGGTGAACTGGCGGACGGTGGTGCTGTCGTTAGGATCGGTCATGCCAGCCCCCGCACTACGGCGAGGCCCGCCAGCAGTCCGGCGATTCCGCCGATCAGCGAGATCGCGATATAGCTGCCCGCCTGTCCCCACGCGCCGCGATTGATCATGTTGACCAGTTCCAGGCTGAAGGCGGAAAAGGTGGTGAAGCCGCCCAGCAGCCCGACACCCAGCAGCAGCCGCCAGCCTTCGCCGTGCGCGCCGAACCGGGCGAGCCAGCCTGCCAGCAGCCCCATGGCAAAACTGCCGACCACGTTGACGGTCAGCGTGGCATAGGGAAACGTGGGCATTCCACCGGACGCGCCCCACAGGCGGCCGACCAGATAGCGCAGCCATGCGCCCAGGCCGCCGCCTGCGGCGACATAGAGCGATGACATCGCAAAAGAAGGAGGGTTGTTCATTGCGCCCGCCTTAGCGTGTTGCCCCGCTTCTGGCCACACCCTTGCCCGAAGCCATCGCGCAGACCGCTGCGGCGACCAGTGTTCCGGCGACCAGCTGCCACGGAAACGCGATCCCGCGCAGGGTTTCGGGCAGGGCGAGGCTGTCGATCACATAGGGTTGAAACGTCAGCACGGTCAGGAATCCCGCGGCAAATGCGGCGATCACGCTGGCGGACGAACCGCGCGTGGTGAACAGCGCGATGGCGTAAACCCCGATCAGTCCGGAATAGGCAAAGGCCATTACCCCCAGCACGAATTCCAGCAGCGAACTGTCGGCATAGCGCTGCCAGTAATAGGACAGGATCGCCATGGCGAACAACGCTAGGCCCAGCACAACCGTCGCGATCCGCCCCGCGCGGACGTAGTGAGCGTCACCACGCGGAGCTTTACGCTCGGCAAGCGGACGGTAAAGGTCGTTGACCAGCACCGAAGCCATGGAGATCAGCCCTGAGTTGATCGCTGCCGCCGCGATCACCCCCACGGTCACCAGTCCGCGCAGGCCGGGGGGTAACTGGGTCAGGATGAAGTGCATGAACACCGTCACCTTCTCGCCATTGAAGCTCCCCGTCGGAGCGCTGCCGCTGGCGTAGTAAAGATGCAGCAGCGCGCCGATCAGCAGGAACAGCCCGATCACCGGCAGCGACACCCAGTTGGCGAGATAAAGCGCGCGGTTGCCCTGCTTGGCATCGCGGCAGGCAATCAGCCGCTGGGTGATGTCCTGATCCAGCCCGGAGGAGCCGACGTTGAGCAGGGTGACCCCGGTCAGTACCGCGAAGATGCCGAATGGTGCCGTCAGGTTCAACGAGGTGTCGATCAGCACCAGTTTGTCCGCCCCGTCCGGCGCGTGGCGCAGGGCGTCAATGGCCTGCCCTAAATCCAGCGGAATCAGGCTCCATAGGTAAATCGCCACCACCAGCGCCGCGCCGACATAGAGCACGACCTGCACCAGATCGCTCCAGATGATCGAGTTGAGGCCGCCCATGAAAGTAAAGGCCAGTCCGAACAGCAGCAGGATAAATGCAGATATTGCAATGTGTTGCGGGTCAACATCAAGAAACAGGATCATCGAGACGGCTATGGCAGCCAGGTAGAGCCGCGCCCCGCTGGCAAGGATGCGGCCCAGCAGGTACATGAGCGCTGCCGCCCGCCGTGCCGTAGCGTCAAACCGGGTTTCAAGCAGTTCGTAAACTGTCGTCACCCCCAGCGCATAGAAGCGCGGGATGAGCACTTGCGCGACGATCCATGCGGCCAGCAGGGCACCGATCACGCCTGACAGGTACGTAAAGTTGCCACGATAGCTGGAATCGGGCGCACCGAGGAACGTCGCCGCCGATTGCACGGTCGACAGCACCGAAATCGCCACCAGCCAGGTCGGCGCGTGATGCCCGGCCAGGAAATAATCGTCCCGGCTGGCCAGGCCATGCCGGGTGGAGAGCCACCCCGCGGTCGCCAGCAGCAGGACATAGCCTGCCAGCACGGCCCAATCCGCCAGCGTGAAACTGGTCTGCATGAAAAGCGCCCCCTTCGATCCGGCGCAGACACCACAGAACGGGGACTGGCGCAATCTGCCTGAGCAGGGTAACTGGGCACCGTTCCGGAGTCGCCGCATCAGCGGTGCTGCGGTCACAGGGTGCTTTCGCGGCTTGCGTTCCCAGCGCGACTCTGCTAGCCGCCCGCCGGTTGGAGCCGATCCTTGGGGATTCGGTTCGTGTTTCTTTTGCTAATTCGCAAAGGCACATTCCCCGCGCTACGGATCAGCGGGGCTCTGTTCCTTTCGTTTGTGAGGTGTGTCGGTTTATGCAAATTCTCGTCCGGGACAACAATGTCGAACAGGCTCTGCGCGCGCTGAAGAAGAAGCTGCAGCGTGAGGGCGTGTACCGCGAGATGAAGCTGCGCCGTCACTTTGAAAAGCCGTCGGAAAAGCGCGCCCGTGAAAAGGCGGCTGCCGTGCGCCGTGCTCGCAAGATGGAGCGCAAGCGGGCGGAACGCGACGGCGTCAAGTAAGACGCCGCTTGCAGCCTTGAACGCTGCAACGCGATAAGCCATGAGGGCGCGGACGAATCCGCGCCCTTTTGTTTTGGTGCGCCCGAAGGAAGGCCCAAGATGACCGAGATCACCCGCGTCCCGCTCCAGCCCATTGCCAAGGGCGCCCTGACCAAATTGTGGATTGGCGTTGCCGCTGCCGCGCTCGCCGCGGCTGGGCTGGCTTATGCCACGCTGCCGGGCTCGGTCGAAATCGACACCCTGAAGGTCGGCACCGGCCCGTCGCCGACGGTCAAGGACGTGGTGCTGATCAAGTACAAGGGCACGCTGCCCGACGGCAAGGTGTTCGACCAGCAGGAACAGGCCGCGTTCCCGGTCAAAGGCGTGATCCCCGGCTTCACCCAGGCCCTGCAGAAGATGCAGCGCGGCGGCAAGTACAAGGTCGAGATCCCGGCCGAGCTGGCTTATGGCGACAAGGCCGACGGCGACATTCCGCCCAACACCGACCTGACGTTCGAAATCGAACTGATCGATTTCAAGGACCGCGCAGAAATCGAAGCCGCGCAGCGCGCCATGCAGATGCAGATGCAACAGATGCAGCAGCAGGGCGGCGGCCAGGCCCTGCCGCAGGGTATGCCGCAGGGTATGCCGGGCGGCGCCCAGTAAGGCGCGGTTGCGCCACCGAACCGTTTCTCATCCAAGGAATACTGCCATGTCGGTTGATACCGCGACCGTGGCCCGCATCGCCTCGCTGGCCCGCATCAAGGTGAGCGAGGGCGAGCTTGAGGCGATGGTGCCCGAACTCAACGGGATTCTCGCCTGGGTCGAACAGCTGGGCGAAGTCGACGTCACCGGGGTTGAACCGATGACCGCCGTCATTCCCAACACCCTGCGCCTGCGCGCCGATGTCATCAACGCCGATCCGCTGACCGGCGGCGATGTGCGCGATGCGGTGCTGGCCAATGCCCCGGCGGCCGAGCATGGCTTTTTCGGCGTGCCCAAGGTGATCGAATAATGAGCAATTTGACCGATCTGACCGTTGCCGCGATCCGCGATGGCGTGGCCGCTGGCACCTTTTCCGCCGTCGAAGTGGCCGAGGCGTTCAACGCCCGCGTTGCCGCCGCGCCGGCGCTGAACGCGTTCATCGTCACCACCCCCGAAGCCGCGCTGGACGCCGCCCGCAAGGTCGATGCCGACCGCGCTGCCGGTAACGCGCTGGGCAAGCTGGCGGGCGTGCCGATCGGCATGAAGGACCTGTTCGCCACCAAGGGCGTGCAGACCACTGCCGCCAGCCATATGCTGGAAGGCTTCACGCCCCAGTATGAAAGCACCGTCAGCCAGAAGCTGTGGGATGCGGGCGCGGGGATGCTGGGCAAGTTGAACCTTGACCAGTTCGCCATGGGCTCGTCGAACGAAACCAGCTATTTCGGCAACGTCATTTCGCCCTGGCGGCGCAACGATGGCAGCACGGCCGCGATGGCGCCGGGCGGTTCGTCTGGCGGTAGCTCGGCGGCGATTGCCGCGCGGCTCTGCCCGGCGGCGACCGGCACCGACACCGGCGGCTCGATCCGCCAGCCCGCTGCCTTCACCGGGATTTCCGGCATCAAGCCGACCTATGGCCGGTGCAGCCGCTGGGGCATCGTGGCCTTCGCCAGCAGCCTCGATCAGGCCGGGCCGATGGCCCGCGACGTGCGCGACTGTGCGATCATGCTCGAAGCGATGGCCGGGTTCGATCCCAAGGATTCGACCAGCCTCGACATGGCCGTTCCCAATTGGGAAGCCAGCCTGAACGCCGATATGAAGGGCAAGAAGGTCGGCATTCCCAAGGAATACCGCGTCGACGGCCTCGATGCCGATGTCGCCAAGAGCTGGGACGACGGGATCGCCTGGCTGAAGGATGCCGGGGCCGAGATCGTCGAGATCAGCCTGCCGCACACCAAGTATGCGCTGCCCGCGTATTACATCATTGCCCCGGCCGAAGCCTCGTCCAACCTCGCCCGTTATGACGGTGTGCGGTATGGCCTGCGCGATTTGCCGGACGGCGCGAACCTGCAGGACATGTACGCCGCGACCCGCGCCGCCGGGTTCGGGCCAGAGGTCAAGCGCCGCATCCTGATCGGCACCTACGTGCTGTCCGCCGGTTTCTATGACGCCTATTATACGCAGGCGCAGAAAGTCCGCGCGCTGATTGCCCGCGATTTCGAACTCGCGTTCCAGCACTGCGACGTGATCCTCGCCCCCACCGCGCCGACGGCGGCGTTCGGGCTGGGCGAAAAGTCCGCCGATCCGCTGGCGATGTACCTGAACGACGTGTTCGCCGTGCCGGCCTCGCTGGCTGGCCTGCCCGCGATGTCGGTCCCGGCGGGCCTCAACCGCGAAGGGCTGCCGCTGGGCCTCCAGATCGTCGGGCGGCCGTTTGACGAGCAGGGCGTGCTCAACGCGGGCCTCGCAATCGAAGCGCGCGCGCAGTTCTCCGCAAAGCCGGAACAGTGGTGGTAAGATGAGCGAATATCGTATCCAGGGCATGACGGGTGAATGGGAGGTCGTTGTCGGCCTTGAGGTTCACGCGCAGGTCACGTCGAATTCCAAGCTGTTTTCCGGCGCGGCGACCGCGTTCGGGGCAGAGCCGAACACGCAGGTCAGTCTGGTCGATGCGGCCATGCCGGGGATGCTGCCGGTGCCGAACGCCGAATGCATCCGCCAGGCGGTGCGCACGGGCCTCGCCATCAACGCGCAGATTAACAAGTGGTCGCGGTTCGATCGCAAGAACTACTTCTATGCCGATTTGCCGCAGGGCTATCAGATCAGCCAGCTTTACCACCCGCTGGTGGGTGAGGGCGAGATCGAGATCAGCCTGGATGACAAGAACCCCGAAGCGGACGTGAAGCGCATCGGGATCGAGCGCATTCACGTGGAGCAGGACGCGGGCAAGCTGATGCACGATCAGCATCCGACGATGTCCTATGTCGACCTCAACCGGTCGGGCGTGGCGCTGATGGAAATCGTCAGCCGCCCGGATATCCGCTCGCCCGCCGAAGCCGGAGCCTATCTGGCCAAGCTGCGCACGATCCTGCGCTATGTCGGGTCGTGCGATGGCAACATGGATCAGGGCTCGATGCGGGCCGACGTCAACGTTTCGGTCCGCCGTCCGGGCGAGCCGTTCGGCACGCGCACCGAAACCAAGAACGTCAATTCGGTCCGCTTCGTGATGGCCGTGGTGGAAAGCGAAGCGCGCCGCCAGGTTGATCTGATCGAGGATGGCGGCACGGTCGTGCAGGAAACCCGGCTCTACGATCCGGACAAGAACGAAACCCGTTCGATGCGCAGTAAGGAAGATGCGCACGATTATCGCTATTTCCCCGATCCGGACCTGCTGCCGCTGGTGCTGGAAGATTCGTTCATCGAGGAATGCCGCGCGTCGCTGCCCGAACTGCCAGACGCCAAGCGCCACCGGTACGAGAATGCGCTGGGCCTGGCGCCTTATGCGGCGGGTGTGCTGACGGCGGACGTCGAAACCGCGCGGTGGTTTGAAGCCCTGCTGGCCGCGGCTGCCGCCAAGGCGGGCAAGCCGGAAGCTGACCTTGCCAAGCAGGCGTCCAACTGGCTGATTTCGGAACTGTTCGGCGCGCTCAACAAGCTGGGCAAGGGGCTGGCTGACAGCCCGGTCACGGCGGAAGGCGGGGCGGAACTGCTGGCGCTGATCGCGGACGGCACGATTTCTGGTTCCATCGCCAAGCAGGTGCTGGAAAAGATGCTCGAAACCGGTGACAGCGCGGCTGTTATCGTTGAGCGTGAGGGCCTGAAGCAGACCAGCGATACCGGCGCGATCGAAGCCGTGATCGACAAGGTGCTGGCTGACAATGCCGCCAAGGTCGAAGAATACAAGGGCGGCAAGGAAGCGCTGTTCGGGTTCTTCGTGGGCCAGACGATGAAGGCCATGCAGGGCAAATCGAACCCGCAGGTCGTCAACGAATTGCTGCGCAAGAAACTGGGATAAGCGATTGCGGCCCCACTTGCGGGCCGCAATTTTTCCTGCATACCTCCCCCTGATTAAGGGGGAGTACTGATGTCGCGCAAAGTGTTTACGGGGCTGCTGGCCTCGCTGTCCGTGGTGGCGTCTGCCGCCGGGGCGCAGACCGCGAAGCCTGCGGTCGATCCGATGACCGTGGTGCCGGACCCGGCCACCGTGGCGATGCCGAAGCTGGACTTCGTGTCCACGCCGCTGATCGAGGCGGATTTTGACAAGTACTATTTCTTCAACCGCGCGAACACCACGTTCGAGGAAGCGCTGGCGGACTTGCGCGATTGCGACGGGTTCGCGCGCGGGCTGTCCAGCGGCTACAAGTATCAGGAAGCACCCTATCCCTATACCTACACGATGGCCGGGGCCGCCGGGGGCGTGATCGCCAACGTGATGATCGCCGCGATCTTTGGCTCGGCGGAAAAGCGCCGCCTGCGCCGCGTCAACATGCGCCGCTGCATGGGCTATCGCGGCTATGACCGGTTCGGGCTGGAGAAAGACCTGTGGCAGGAATTCAATTTCGAGGAAGGCTTCTCCGCCGAGGGCGAGGACAAGCGCCAGGCGATGCTGGCCCAGCAGGCCAAGGTCGCATCCGGTCCGCGCCCGGCGGGCAAGGAGTTGGGGCTGTGAGCGCGCGGGTCTTCGCGCTCGCCAGCGCCGCCGCCATCCTGACCCTTCAGGCCGGGGCCGTTTCGGCGGCCGCCAAGAAGGACAAGGAAAAGTGGGAAACCACGATTGTCCGCGACAAGCCCGGCCCGGTCGCGCTGAAGCCGGACAAGGCCTATATCCTGGTCTATTCGCCGTTCTTCGTCATGCCGACGCTGATGAAGCTGCCCAACGCCGAACAGGCGGCGGCGCACGCGGCGGAGCGGGCCGAGGAACTGGCCAAGGAACGCGCCAAGTGGGAAAAGAAGCACGCCGCGTGGGTCAAGGAAATGTCCTACCTGAAAAACGCCGCGTCCAGCGTGAAACGCCCCAAGGAACCGCAGGAGCCGACCGAGGAAAACTTCGGCTTCCCGCTCTATGAGCAGACTCGCACCGTCACGCTGGGGCCGCAGAACCGGTTCAACAAGGAGAACGGTTCGGCTTTCCTCCAGGAAGTGCCGCCGGGCGAATACCTGTTCTTTGGCAGCGGCATGACCTGCGCGTGCCTGGGCACCGTCTCTTTCGAGGCTCCGGCTGGCAAGGTCGTCTCGTTCGAATATTCGGTCCCCTTCGCCGAGGCGCACCGCGACCTGCCCAAGGATCAGCGGCCCAAGACCCCGTTCGATCTGCCGCCGGGCACGACCAACTATCGCCTGAAGCCGATGGTGTTCAGCGATCCGCGCCTGCCCGAAGGCTCGGTCATCGCGGCCGCGTTCAAGCCGGCCGGAACCCGCCCCAACTGGTACGGCCAGGAAGTGGACCGGGTGATGGAGATCGAGGGCGTGTTCATGTACGAACGCGGCAAGCAGGTCGATCTGCTGGCCAAGCCTGCACCTGAAGTGGCAGCGCCTACCGTGGCCCCGGTGGAAACGCCGCCCGCCAGCTAAGCGGGAGCACGCACAGCAAAAAGGGCGCCGGAGTATCCCTCCGGCGCCCTTTCGCTATCTGCAACGCTTGGGCTCAGGCCTTGCGGGTGCCGCTCATCGGGAAGGTGCCGAATGCGCCAGCCTTCACGCCGCCGGTGATGGTGTCGCCATCGACGGTGGCTTCGCCTTCCAGCGTCATCGGCATCGGCACGGTCATCTTCATCGACCAGGTCAGCTTGTTGCCATCGACCTTGCCGTTTTCGAGGTCCATCGAACCCATTGCACCGACGTTCTTGCCGGTGAAGGTATCGCCGCTGACTTCAATGGTGAAATCGCTCTTCTGATCGCCCATCGGGGTCTTGGTCACGCATTCGTAGGTACCGGCAACAGACATGTCACTCTCCTCACTGACATTGGGGTAAGTAGCGCTATCACTCGCCCGCCGCCGCGCCGCTGTCAACCGGGGTTGCGATTTCCAGCGGCAAGGGCAGGGATTTCAGCTGCGGTTCGATCACCTTGCGGTCGCCAACCACGACGAACACCAGCCCGGCGGGCTGGAGGTATTGCTGCGCCGCGCGGTTCATCGCCGCCGCATCGATGCCGCGATAGCGGGTGGGCAGGGTGGCGTAGTAATCGTCCGGACGGCCCAGCCGGTCATTGCCGACAATCGCGCCCAGCACTTGCGCATTGGTCTGGAACCGGTTGGGCAACCCGCGAATGTTGCCATCGGTAACGCGGGTCAGTTCTTCCGCATTGACGGGCTTTTTCGCGGGGAGGGCGGCCATCTGGTCGAGCAACAGGCGGATCGAATCGCCGGTGCGGTCGGCCTGCACCGGGGCGACCACGCTGAAGCTGCGCGGGCCGACCGGGCTGCTGACCGCGCTGCGCACGCCGTAGGACCAGCCCTTGTCTTCGCGCAGGTCGAGGTTCAGGCGGCTGAGGAAGCCGTCGCCCAGCACTTCGTTGGCGAGGTCCAGCGCTTCAGAATCGCGGTCCTTGCCGGTCAGCGGCAGCACCCGCCCGGCGACGATCACCGACTGCGGCGAATTGGGCCGGTCGATCAGCACGATCCGGGGGGAAGGGGCGGGTACTGGCAGGTCCAGCCGCTTGACCGGGCGGGCCTGTGCGGGTGGCTGCCAGCTGCCGAACGCGGCCTCCAACAGCGGCTTCAACTGCTCCATTGTCACATCGCCAACCACGGTAATCCGGGCCGCATCGGGCCGCAGCCACTGGCCATGCGCGGCGCGCAAGGCCGCCGGTGTGAGCGCGGCGACGGACTTCGCATCGCCCAGCCCGTCACCCGGCAGGCCATAGGGATGGGCTGGGCCGAACAGCAGCGGCGGCAGGTTGCGGGCGGCCAGCGCGCGCGGGTTGGACTGCGCCTGCGCGATGTTGCTGAGTTGCTGGTCGCGCACGCGCGCCACGTCATCGGGGCGGAACGCGGGGTTGCGGACCAGATCGGCCAGCAGGCTGAGCGACGGGGCAAGGTTGGCGGTCAGCGCGTTCAGCGTCACGGTGCTGGCGTCCAGCCCGGCCCCGGCGGAGATCGACGCGCCCAGCCGTTCCTGCTCCTCGGCAATGGCAACGGCATCGCGCGTGGCGGTGCCTTCATCCAGCAGGCCCAGCATCAGCGACTGCGTGCCGGGGGTGCTCAGCCGGTCAGCAGCGGTCCCGGCATCGAAGCTGATGCTGACAATCACTTTGGGCACGGCGGTGCGGCGGGCGAGTGCGATGGGCATCCCGTTGGACAGGGTCGCGCGCTCCACCGCCGGGAAGGCCAGATCGCCGACCGGCGCAACTGGCGGAAATTCGCGCTTCGGTCCGGTCTTCAGCTTGGGGGCGGGCTGCTTGGCCTCGGCCACCTTGGGAGCCTTAGGGGCGGGGCTGGCGGCTTCATCGCCCCAGCCGCCCATCAGTTCACCCATTTCTGTGCGGGTGCCGGGCACGGTGTTGACCGCCAGCACCGGGCGGGCCAGCCACTTGGCCACCGCCGCGCGAACCTTGTCCGGGGTGAGCGCGGCGATCCGGGCGAGGCTTTCCTTATAGTTGGCCGGATTGCCCAGATAGAGCTGCCCTTCGGCCAGCGTCATGCCCTTGCCGCCAAAATCGCCAACCACTTCCAGCTGGCCGATCTCCTGCGAAACCAGCCGGGTGGCGGAGCGGCGCAACTCATCCTCGGTCGGTCCCTCGGCGAGGAACTTCGCAATCACGGCGTCGAGTGCGGCTTCGGCATCGGCGCGGGCGACCCCGGCCTTTACGTCCATCGCGACCTGGATCATCGACAGCTGCTCATGCTGCTGCACGCCCGCAAACACGCTGGTCGCCTGCTGGCTGCCGCGCACCAGTGCGTTGTCGAGCCGCGAACTGGCGAGGCCGCCCAGCACGTCCAGCCCCACGGCCAGCGCTTCGGCATCGCCGTCGGCCAGGCCGGGGCCGCTCCAGTTGCGCGTCAGGCGCAGGGTCGGCACCTGATCGGCGATATCGCGCACGACCGGGGCGGGCAGGGTGACCGGGGCGGCGGCGACCGTGGGGACGGCGGGTCCGGCGGGAATGTGGCCGAACCATTTTTCCACCATCGGGCGGGCGGTGGCGGCGTCGATATCGCCGGTCAGCACCAGCACGGCGTTGTTGGGGCCATAGTTATCGGTGAACCACTTGCGCACATCGGCCAGACTGGCGGCGCTGAGGTCCGCCATCGAACCGATGGTGGAATGGCGATAGGGGTGGCCGACCGGGAACAGCCCGTCGCCCAGCGCGTAATCCTCCAGCCCGTAAGGCTGGTTGTCGCGCTGGCGCTTTTCGTTCTGGACGACGCCGCGCTGCTTATCCAGCTTGTCCTGCGTGACCGCGCCCAGCAGGTGGCCCATCCGGTCGCTTTCCATGAACAGCGCCAGATCGAGCGCGCCGGTCGGCACCGTTTCGACATAGTTGGTGCGGTCATACCAGGTGGACCCGTTGGTGGAGGTCGATCCGGCGCTTTCCAGGGGCACGTCGAAATTGGGGACGTTCTCCGATCCGCCGAACATCAGGTGTTCGAACAGGTGGGCAAAGCCGGTGCGGCCCTTGGGTTCATGCTTGGACCCGACGCGGTAATAGGTCGTGACGCCGACGATCGGCGCCTTGCGGTCGGTATGGACGATCACGGTGAGGCCATTGGCCAGCTGGAACCGCTCAAACGGAATGTCCACGGCCTTGACCAGTTCGGCCAGCGGGGCCGGGGCGGGCGCAGCCGGTGCGGCGGCGACCGGCGGGGGCGGGGCGGCGACTTCGGCGCGGGGACCGGCAGAGCAGGCCGCCAGCGACAGGGCAAGCAGCGAAACGGGCAGCAGTCGGCGCATCAAGGTCCCCAAACAACGTATTGTCGCGGCTGTTCTAGCTGAAACGGCGCAGCGGGCCAGCCTTGCCGTGCGATGGGCGGGCGCGCTTTTCGACGAACGCGCGATGGCGGGCGTTCAGCGGCACAGCGGCCCGTTTGTGCGGGGCGGGCGCATCTGGCATCCGGCAGGGCAGACTGGATCATTTTTGCCGAGGTAACCGATGCGCCGACTTCACGCTGCCACCCTGCTCGCCGCCCCCTTGCTGGCGCTGTCGCTGACCGCCGCGGCGCGGGCCGAAGCGCCGGTGTTCGATCCCGAAGCCGTGCGCGCGCACGTGACGTTTCTGGCGGACGACCTGATGGAAGGGCGCGAGGGCGGATCGCGTGGGTATGACATTGCGGCCAACTATGTCGCCTCGCAGTATCTCGGCATGGGCCTCCAGCCGGTGAATGGCAGCTATTATCAGAACCTGATGCTGCGCATGGCCAAGCTGGACGGCACCCCCGCGCTGACGCTGCGCTTTGGCGGGCAGGACCTGCGGATCGATGACACCGCGCAAGTGCTGATCCGCCCCAGCCTGACTGAACAGCAGGTCGCGCTGGATGCGCCGCTGGTGTTTGCCGGATATGGGCTCGATCACGCTGAGCTGGGGCTGAAGGACTATGCCGGGCTGGATGTGAAGGGCAAGATCGTGGTGGTCCTGTCCGGCTATCCCAAGGGCATGAACAGCGAACAAGGCGCGCACCTCAACGCGGAAAAGGCGCTGATGGCAATGAAGCGCGGGGCAGTGGGGATCATCACCGTGCCGACCTTGCAGGAAACCAAGCGGCTGGCTTGGGACCGGCGCAAGGCGCAGGCGGGATCTTCGGCCAAGGGTTGGGTCGGCACCGATGGCAAGGCCTTCGTGCGCGCCAGCGGCATCCGCGCCAGCGCGACGCTGAACCCGGAGACGGCAGCGAAGCTGTTCGCGGCCGCCGGCAAGCCGCTCGACGCGATTCTGGCCGAGGCGGACGTGGCGGGCAAGCGGCCCAAGGGCTTTGCCCTGCGCGCCAGTGCCAGGATCGATGTCGCCAGCACCTGGACCGACAAGCCCAGTTCCAACGTTGTCGCGATGTTGCCGGGGTCTGATCCCGCGCTGGCCGACGAAGTGGTGGTGATGTCCGCGCACCTCGATCACATCGGCGATCACGGCACGGCGGAAGACAAGATTTCCAACGGCGCACTGGATAACGCCAGCGGCGTGGCAACGATGCTGGAAGTGGCGAAGGCACTGGTCAAGGACAAGTCCAATGGCAAGGACGCCCCGCGCCGCCCGATCCTGTTCGCGGCGGTGACGGCGGAAGAAGGCGGGCTGATCGGCTCGGACTATCTCGCGCGCAATCCGGTGACCGGCACGGGCAAGCCGGTTGCCGTAGTCAACTTCGATATGCCGGTGCTGCTCTATCGCTTTACCGATGTGATCGCGTTTGGCGCGGAAGCCTCGACGCTGGGGCCGATTGTCGTGGAAAGCGCGGCCAAGGCCGGGATCAAGCTCTCGCCCGATCCGCTGCCCGAAGAAGGGCTGTTCACCCGCTCGGACCACTATCGCTTCGTCCAGCAGGGCATCCCCTCGGTGTTCCTGATGACCGGCTTTGAAGGGCCGGGCGAAAAGGCGTTCAAGGACTTCCTTGCCACGCATTATCACAAGCCCAGCGATGACCTGAAACTGCCGATCGACTGGCAGGCCGGGGCGAAGTTCGCCGAAGTGAACTATCACATCATTCGCGGCATCGCCGACGCGACCGAGCAGCCGCGCTGGTATGCCGGAAACCTGTTCGGCAAGGAATTCGCCCCCACCGCGCCGAAAGCGCCGCGCCCGCAGAATTGATTTTGATCCCGATCTGCTAATGGTTTCCGGAGCGGTAGTGTCCGTGCCGGTGATCAACGCGGTGGCCTGCCATGTGCGGGCCGCCGCATTTGTTTGCATATTCTGGTTGCCGGTCCGACGGGCCTGTGAAACCATGCATTTAAGTACTCTCTGAACCCGCGTTCTCCCCGCTGGGGAGGGCTACACGAATGGACGGCCTCATGTCGCAGATGGGATTTCCGCTTGATCGTCGCAGCCTGCTGGCCGGGCTGGTGCTGTTGCCGCTGGCCGGTGCCGCCGGGGCACAAGGGTTGGGGCTTGGCTCCGGCCTGACCGGCGTGCTGGGCAAGGCATCGGATTCCGCGCTGGATAAGCTGGCGGTGCCGGGCGCGTTCTATGCCGATCCGGCGGTGCGGATCATGCTGCCGCTGCTGGGCGGCGGGGGTGGCTTGCTGGGGCAAGTGCTGAGCAAGGGCAGCAAGCTGGGCCTGACCGATGGCCTGACTCGCAAGCTCAACGATGCGGCGGGCCTCGCTGCGAAAGAGGCCAAGCCCGTATTCCGCGCCGCGATTGACCGGCTGACCCTGTCCGACGTGCCGGGGATCGCCACCCAGAACGACGGCGCATCGCAATACCTGCGCCGCAGCGCGGGCGAGGAACTGACCGCCAAGCTGCGCCCGCTGATCGACAGCGCGCTGGGCAAGACCGGGGCGTTCACGGCGCTGAACAAGCTGTCGGGCAAATCCGGCATTTCCGCGCTGTCCGGCCTGACGCGGGACAAGCTGGGCGCCTCGGTAACCGATCAGGCCCTGAACGGGATTTTCCGGTATATCGGCGCGGAGGAAGGCAAGCTGCGCGCCAATCCTCTGAAACCGGCGGAATCGCTGCTGAAGGGTATTTTGGGGAACTGACGCACCTTTTCACCCACACGGAAACGTCACCCCGGACTTGATCCGGGGCCCCGCTTTTCTTGCGCGCTCAGCTTGCGGACCAAGCTGGCCCCCGGATCAAGTCCGGGGTGACGGGGTAGAGGAGGGGGAGGGTAGCGGCTCCTTAAGCCGTCAACCGTAGCGCTGCTGCAACAGCCCCCACGCGGCGCGCAGGCCCAGAGCATCGCCGCCCTTGGGCCGACCGGGCTTGGCGGCGGGACGCCAGGCGAACGTGTCGAAGTGCGCCCAGTCGGTCCCGTCCGGCACGAACTTGTCCAGGAACAGACCGCCGACTATCGCCCCGGCAAAGCCATTGCCGCCCGCGTTGTTGAGGTCGGCGATGTCGGACTTCAAGTATTCGCGGTAGCCATCGTGCAGCGGCAGCGGCCAGCATGGATCGTCGGCCGCCTTGCCCGCCGCTTGCAGGTCGGCGGCGGTTTCTGCACGGCGGGCCATCAGCGCGGGCAGGTCCGGCCCCAGTGCCACGCGCGCCGCGCCGGTCAGCGTGGCGAAGTCGATCACCAGTTCGGGGGCGTCCTCGCCCGCGCGGGCCAGCGCATCGCCCAGCACCAGCCGCCCTTCGGCATCGGTGTTGCCGATCTCGACGCTCAGGCCAGCGCGGCTGCGCAGGACGTCGCCGGGGCGGAAGGCATTGCCGGAAATCGCGTTCTCCACCGCCGGGATCAGCAGGTGCAGCCGCACTTTCAGCCCGGCCTGCATCACCAGCTGCGCCAGCGCGAGGGCATGGGCCGCGCCGCCCATGTCCTTTTTCATCAGCAACATGCCGGACGACGGCTTGATATCCAGCCCGCCGGAATCAAAGCACACGCCCTTGCCGACCAGAGCCACTTTGGGGTGCGCGGGATCGCCCCAGTGCAGTTCGATCATGCGCGGGGCATGGCTGCGCGCGGCGGCGCGGCCGACGCCGTGGACCATCGGAAAGCCGCGCTCCAGCGCGTCCCCGGCAGTGACCTTGAATTCGGCCTTGTGCGCCTTTGCAATCAGTTGGGCTTCGTGTTCCAGCTGGGCCGGACCCATGTCCTCTGCGGGCGTGTTGACCAGATCGCGCACCAGCGCGACGGCAGCGGCTTCGGCCAGGGCGGCATCGATCGCCTTGACGTCCTTGGTCAGCAGCACGCGCGGGCCATCGGGGGTGGGATCGCTGCGATAGCGGTCAAACCGGTATTGCCCGCTGACCCAGCCGAACAGGGCGGGGCCGGGTTCACAGCCCGCGCGGCGATAGGTGCCGGGGGGCAGAACTTCGGCCAGCTTGGCCAGGCACCAGCTCGACAGGCTGTTCACGTTGGCCACGCCCGATACCACGAACCACCCGTCGCCATCGGGCAGGATCGCATAGGAATAGCCATCGCCGACGAATTTCTGCGCGGCCAGCGCGGCGCGCTGCGGCGCTGACAGCCCCTTGATGAAATCGTCCAGACCGGCCTTGTCGACCAGATGGATGGGGGTGGCGGCTTGGCCGCGGTCGGGCTGGATCAGGGCGTGTTTATCGGTCATGTCCGGCAGGCAATAGCCAAACGGTGCCCTTGCCGCTATAGGCTGCGGCCATGAATCAATATCAGGTTGTTGCCGATAACGAGACCGTCCTGCGCGACGGCACCATCAAGCTGCACGGGCCGGGCGCGTTCGAAGGGATGCGCAAGGCCGGACGGCTCGCCGCCGAAATCCTCGATGCGCTGGTCGATCATGTCCGCCCCGGCGTGACCACCGGCGAACTGGACGACATCGTGCGCGAGATGACGCTGGCGGGCGGGGCGATCCCGGCGACGCTGGGCTATCGCGGCTATGCGCACAGCTGCTGCACCTCGATCAACAATGTGATCTGCCACGGCATTCCGGGCGACAAGGTGCTGCGTGATGGTGACATCATCAACATCGACGTCACGCCGCTGCTGGACGGCTGGCACGGCGATTCCAGCCGGATGTATCTGGTCGGCGATGTGCCGCTGAAGGCGCGGCGGCTGGTCGAAGTGACCTATGAATGCCTGATGCTGGGCATCGAACACGCCCGCCCCGGCGCGCGACTGGGCGATATCGGCGCGGCGATTCAGGCCCATGCCGAAAAGCACCGCTATGGCGTGGTGCGCGAATTTTGCGGGCATGGCTTGGGCCGCCTGTTCCACGACGCGCCCGAAGTGGTCCATGCCGCGCGCGCCGGGACCGGGCCGGAACTGAAACCGGGGATGTTCTTCACCATCGAACCGATGATCAATCTGGGCAAGCCGGGCGTGAAGATGCTGGAAGACGGCTGGACGGCGGTGACGCGCGACCGCTCACTGTCGGCGCAGTTCGAACACTCGCTGGGGATTACCGAAGACGGGTGCGAGATTTTCACGCTCAGCCCGGCAGGACTGCACAAGCCTCCGTATTGATCAGCTACGAGCGCTGCGGATCGCCGCGCCAGCCGCGAACGGCGTAATCGCCAGCAGCACCAGGCTGAACGCGGCGGTCAGGGCGATGCCGCTCTCGCCGCCAATCGCCAGACTGCCCGCGCCGAACACCAGCAGCGGGATCGCCAGCGGGATCACCAGCAAGCCGCCCAGCGCCGCCCCGCCGCGCAGGCCCGCGGTCAGCGCCGCCACCATCACGCCCAGCGCGGCCAGGCCGGGGGTTCCGGCCAGCAGTCCCAGTTCGACGATCCGCAGCGTGTCTCCGTCGATCCCGACCAGCGCGGACGCGGGCACGGCGGCCAGCATCAGGGGCGGACCAAAGCTGAGCCAGTGGGCCAGCATCCGCACCGCCACGATCAGTTCTTCACTGATCCCGCGCAACGCCCATTGATCAAACATGCCCTGTTCCAGATCGGGTTCGATCAGCCGGTCAAGCGGCAGGATCGCCGCCAGCAGCGCCGCCACCCAGATCACCCCGCCGCCGGTCCGCGCCAGCAGCGGCGCATCGGGACCGACCGCAAAGGGATAGAGCATCGCCACTGCGAGGAAGAACAACACCGGCAAGGTTGCCCCGCCGCGCCGCCCGCCCAGCAGCAGCAACCCCAGATCGCGGCGCAGCAGAGTGAACAGCTGCCCGCTCATGCCACATGCTCCAGCAGGTCGAGCTTTTGGAGGTCGGCCAGTTTGAACGGCTGGTGCGACGCGATCACGCAGATGCCCCCGGCACGGCAGTGCTGGGCGGCCAGTTGCTCGACCAATGCCACGCCCTTCGTATCCAGCCCGTTGAGCGGTTCGTCGAGCAGCCACACGGCGGCTTTCTGACCCAGCAGCCGGGCGAGAGCGGCGCGCTTTTTCTGGCCGGTGGAGAGGTACCGCACCGGCACGTCGAGCAGTGCCGACAGGCCTAGCT
Source organism: Novosphingobium sp. (assembly GCA_041909515.1). Lineage (GTDB taxonomy): Bacteria > Pseudomonadota > Alphaproteobacteria > Sphingomonadales > Sphingomonadaceae > Novosphingobium. The sequence goes on from JAYRDH010000018.1 coordinate 41,156, forward strand.
GCGCCAGTTCGTTGTCTGCCGGGCCATCGATCCGCTGCCAGAACCCCAGCGCCTCACCCAGCGGCTTGTGCGGATCGAGCGCGGGGCGTTCATCGACGAGGCCGACGGTTCCGGCGCGTTCAACCGTTCCGGCATAGGCCGGGGCCAGCCCGGCGAGGATGCGGATCAGACTGGATTTGCCGATCCCGTTCGCGCCGACCAGTTGCAGCGCCTGCCCGCTGGACAGCGCAAACGACAGCCCGCGAAACAGCAGGCGGTCGCCGCGGCGGCAGGCCAGATTGTTCGCGGCGATGCGGCAGTCTTGCATGGCGGCACGCGATAGGGGAAAGCCATGCCCCTGCCAAGGAGAGCCTGATGCCGATTCCCCGCCTGACCGATGCCGAAGTGTCCGCGCTGCTGGCCGCGCACCCCGCATGGACCCTGCGCGCCGATGGCAAGGCGCTGGAGCGGGAACTGCGGTTTGCCGATTTCAACGAAGCCTTCGGGTTCATGACCCGCGTCGCGCTCTATGCGGACAAGGCCGATCACCACCCGGAATGGTTCAACGTTTATAACCGCGTCCAGATCACGCTCACCACCCACGACGCCGATGGCCTGTCCGCCCGCGACGCCGCGATGGTCGAGGCGATCGCCCGAATGGCCTAACCGCCCAGCGGTTTTGAGGCTGTGCGGGTCTGTTTGCGCAGCTGCCCCGGCATCCAGCGCGCGGCGAAGGCGAGGCGGTGGGCGGTCTTGCCGACGCGGGTGTGCAGGGCCTTGCCGTGAACGGCATTCCATGCCGCCTCGGCCACTTCGCCGACGGGGGTTATTTCCAGCCCGGCGTCCTGCACCCGCCCGCGAATCCTGGCATTGTCGCCGTGGTTGGAGGCGTGATCGAGCAGCGGCGTGTCGATGAACGCCGGCATCAGGCTGGCCACTTTGATCCCGTCCCCGGCCCATTCGGCGTCAAGGCATTCGGTGATTGCGCGCACCCCGAACTTGGTCGCGGAATAGACCGATGCCCCCGGCGTGCCATAAATTCCCGCCGCGCTGGCGGTGTTGAGCAGGCACGATCCCGGCGCGCTGGCCTTCAGCCACGGATGCGCGGCCTGCGCGCCGAACAGCACGCCTTTCAGGTTGATGTCGAGGCAGCGTTCGATTTCGGCCACGTTGTTGTCGATCAGCTGGCCGCCCAGCGGAATGCCCGCGTTGTTGAACACCACGTCGATCCGGCCCCCGGCGGCTGCGGCGAAAGCGCTCAGCGCATCGTCCCACGCGGCCCGGTCGCGCACGTCGAGCGGGTGGACCGAACTGGCTCCGGCCGGAATGCCCGCAGCGGTTTCGTGCATCCCGCCCTCGTTCACATCGGCCAGCCCGACGAACCAACCGCGCGCGCCGAACAGCTGCGCCACCGCCCGGCCAATGCCTGATGCCGCGCCGGTGATGAAAATGGTTTTCCTGTCAGCCATTCCGAACTCCCCCTGATCCCAATCCTGACTTAGGGTCAGGACCCATTACCTGCGTCTTCGAGGCGACGGAATGGCGAACATATCGAACGGGAATTCACGCAGGGAAGGCTGGTTGCCTTTCCAAGGGAATTTCCGTTCGAGATGGAAGCCATTCCGCCGCCCCGGCGGGGTTTGGCCAAAATGGCCCATTGCTGCGTCAGGAAGCCTTGAAATATCGACATATTCCTTCGCCTTCCATCCTTGCACTGAGCCATTTTGACTCAAACCTCGAAGGCGCAGGTAATGGGTCCTGACCCTAGCGGTCGCTGCCCGAAATCTTGCCCCACTGCCGCGCGGCGGTGTAGCCCAGATAGCCGGTTCCGAACAATGCATAGAGCGGCTCTGGCAGGCCCGCCAGATAGGCGTTCATCCCCGCCGCGATGGCCTGCGCCGAATCCGGGCGGAACGCGGCAATCAGCCCCATCGGCAGCGCCCACAGCAGCAGGGCGTAAATGACATAGAGGAAGCTCGGCCGGGCGCGGCTGGTCCACGGATCGGTGGAATTCGCCTCGGCGATGATGGCCGACAGGCGCGACTGGATTTCCGCCAGTTCCTGCGATCCCTGCAATTGCAGCAGTTCCAGCTTGGCCCGGTCGCGGGCGGCCTTGTCGGGGATCACCTTGTCGATGATCGAGGCGATCGGACCGATCAGGGTTTCGAGGATTGCCATGCCTTTACTCCATTTGGTTGATGAAACACATCCGCTATAACCAATTTGGCACATGTAGGAAAATGGCGTGTGGGCAGTGGCGCGGCGCGGGGAAGTGTGGAACGGTGAAACCGGGTAAAACGGCACACAGCGGGGGCAGACAATGCAGCATATCAAAATGCAGCATATCAAGGTGACAGTGGCGAATGGGGTGCGCACGGTGACGCTGGCGCGGCCTGACGTGCTCAACGCGATCAACCCGGCCATGCACGATGAGCTGGAACAGGCGTTCAACGCCTATGCCGCCGCGCCGGATGAGCACATCTGCGTCATCACTGGCGAAGGGCGCGGCTTCTGCGCCGGGTCCGACCTCAAGGCCGCCGCGCTGGAGGGGCACCGCGATTATCCCGCCCACGGCTATGCCGGGCTGATCGAACGGTTCGATTGCCCCAAGCCGTTCATCGCCGCCGTCAATGGCCTCGCGCTGGGCGGCGGGTTCGAAGTGGCGCTGGCCTGCGACATCGTGATCGCGGCGGAAAGCGCCAGTTTCGGGCTGCCCGAACCGCTGGTCGGCGCCATCGCGCTGGGTGGCGGGCTGCACCGGCTGGCGCGGCAGGTGCCGCTAAAGCAGGCGATGGGGATGATCCTGGCGGCGCGGCGGGTCAGCGCTGCCGATGGCCTGCGGATGGGCTTCGTCACCGAAGTCGTGCCCGATGCGCAGCTGGCCGATTGCGTGGCCCGCTGGTGCGCCGACATCCTCAAAGCCTCGCCGATGTCGGTGCGCACCTCGAAGGAAGTCACCCTGCGCGGCCTCGCCGAAACTGACGTCGAAGCCGCGATGAAGGCGCAGCCAGGCTGGGCCGCGTTTCAGGCCTGGCGTACCAGTGAGGACGCCCGCGAAGGCCCGCTCGCCTTTGCCGAAAAGCGCGCGCCCCGCTGGACCGGGCGTTGATCGCAGCAGTCATCCGGCGGCACGGAATCTGGCGATAGCCCCAGATCCCCGGTTGCTTATGCCTGCGACTTGGGCATAGCGCCGCCATGCCTGTCCAGAAGCTCGATTTTGTGGATCGCATGCGCGGTCTGGCGATCCTTGCGGTGATCGCGGTGCATTACGCGCAGATGTTCGCCAGCCCGACGCTGAAGATCATCGGCGCGACGGGCCAAGTCGGCGTGCAATTGTTCTTCGTCGCCTCGGCCTTCACGCTGTGCCTCTCGGCCGATCAGCGCGCGGGTGAGGCGCACGGGGTGCGCAACTTCTACATCCGCCGCTATTTCCGGATTGCGCCACTCTATTACCTCGGCATCGTCGCCTATGCCGCGCTCTACATCAGCGCGGGCAAGGGGGGCAGCTATACCGCCGGGAACATCCTGGCGAACGTGTTCTTCGTCCACGGCGTGATCCCGTCGGCCAACAATTCGATCGTACCGGGCGGCTGGACGATCGGGGCGGAAATGCTGTTCTACTTTATTTTTCCCGCGCTCTATCTGGCGGTGGAGCGCAGCTGGCGGCGCTTCAAGGGCGCTGCGCTGGCGGCGTGGCTGGCCTTTGCGCTGCTGGTCGCGCTCGGCTGGCACTTTGGCTACCGGCTGGAAACGGGGCGGTGGATCGCCAACAACCAGTTCCCCTATACCGTGTTCATTGCCCAGTTTTCGGTCTTCATGATCGGCATCGTCTATTACCTCGCGGCCTGGCGCGGGGGTATGCTCGCGCCGCACCGGCTGCGCGACGGGCTGCTGGCGGTCGCGGGCTTCGGCCTGTGCAGCTGGGTGATCGTGGCTGACGTCCACGCGCTTTACGGCGTGCTGCCGACGATAGCCGGGATCGCCTCGGTGTTCCTCGCCAACTGGCTGCGCGGCCAGAACGCGAGCGGCGGCTGGCTGGTCGCCATCGGCAAGGTCAGTTTCAGCCTTTACGTGCTGCATTTCCTGCTGGTGTGGCAGCCGTCCGCCTGGGTGATCCACTGGTTCGACGGCGATGTGCTGGCCGAATGGCTGATCGCGCTGCCGTTGTTCGTGATCGATGTGGTCGTGCTGTTCTGGGCCGGGCGAATCACCCTGCGGTTCATCGAAACCCCCGCGAACAATCTGGCCCGCGCACTGATCCGGCGGCTCGACAAACCCAAGGAAATCCCCGTGCTTTGAGCGGTGTTGGAAATTTTTAGTTCCCCTCTTGTTCCACAAGAACAAACGCGATACAAACGTGTCAGTTGACCTTCCTGGTCAGCGGGTTAGGCAAGGGGACGGACAATGGCTGCACAGCTCAAGCTGATTCAGGAAGGCAAAGAAAACATGGATCGTCAAAAGGCGCTCGAAGCCGCGCTGGCGCAGATCGACCGCGCGTTCGGCAAGGGCAGCGCGATGAAGCTCGGCTCGAAAGAGACGATGCAGGTAGAGGCTATTTCCACCGGTTCGCTGGGGCTGGACATTGCGCTGGGCGTGGGCGGCCTGCCGCGCGGCCGCGTGATCGAAGTCTATGGTCCGGAAAGTTCGGGCAAGACCACGCTGGCGCTGCACGTCATTGCCGAAGCGCAGAAGACCGGCGGTACGGCCGCCTTCATCGACGCGGAACACGCGCTCGATCCGGTCTATGCCAAGAAGCTGGGCGTCAACATCGATGAACTGATCGTTTCGCAGCCGGATACCGGCGAACAGGCGCTGGAAATCGTCGACACGCTGGTGCGCTCCAACGCCATCGACGTGCTGGTGGTGGACTCGGTCGCCGCGCTGGTTCCCCGCGCTGAAATCGAAGGCGAAATGGGCGACAGCCACGTCGGCCTCCAGGCCCGGTTGATGAGCCAGAGCCTGCGCAAGCTGACCGGCTCGATCAGTCGTTCGCGCTGCATGGTGATCTTCATCAACCAGCTGCGCATGAAGATCGGCGTGATGTACGGTAACCCGGAAACCACCACCGGCGGCAACGCGCTGAAGTTCTACGCTTCGGTCCGCCTCGACATCCGCCGCACCGGCCAGATCAAGGACCGCGACGAAATCGTCGGCAACGCCACCCGCGTGAAGGTCGTGAAGAACAAGGTCGCCCCGCCGTTCAAGCAGGTCGAATTCGACATCATGTACGGCGAAGGCATTTCCAAGATTGGCGAAATCCTTGACCTCGGCGTGAAGGCCGGGATCGTCGAAAAGTCCGGTGCATGGTTCAGCTATGACAGCATCCGGATCGGCCAGGGCCGGGAAAATTCTAAGAACTTCCTGCGCGAAAACCGTGAAATTTGCGACCGGCTGGAGGCTGCGATCCGCGGCCAGACCGAAGGTCTTGCCGTGGAAATGATGGCGGGTCCGGACGCGGACGACGACATCTGATCCCCGAAGAATTCCGCACCGGCAGCCGCCCGCTGCCGGTGCGGGGTTGAAGGGAAGCGGTTCCCCCCGTCCCCCATACCCAAGGGGGAGCGCTTCCACGCAACAGGACCGGCGCAGTGCTCCCAACCAGCACTGCGCCGGTTTTTCGTAGTTGGCGTTTATCCCGTTGGCATGCGCCCCCACCACCTTTGTCACCCTGAACTTGTTTCAGGGTCCATCTCTCCTCCTGCTCAGTCCGTGCGAGCCGAGAAATGGATGCTGAACCAAGTTCAGCATGACGGATGGGCGATTACGGTGGTGACGGGGATAGGCCCTTTATGGTCATTTGCGCTGACCCCAAAGGCCACTGGCCCTGCTGTGCTAACCCCGTTAGCTTGCGGCAAACCACTCCGGGAGAATCCAGATGTCGCTGATCGTCCACCACCTCAACAACAGCCGCTCGCAGCGTGTTCTCTGGCTGCTGGAGGAACTGGAACTGCCGTACGAGCTGCGTCCGTATCAGCGCGACGCGGTGACCAATCTGGCCCCGCCAGAGCTGAAGGCAATCCAC
>JAYRDH010000019.1:0-45721 GCA_041909515.1 Novosphingobium sp.
CGGCCCCCCAACGAGATTGTACGCTCTGGGTGGCCGGGCGGGGGAGCGGGCTGGTGCCGGAACATCCGAAACGTCAGTTTCGGATTGGATAGTACGGGCTTACTGGCCTTCCGCCGCCTCGGCAGCGCGCTTGGCTTCGAGCCAGGCGGCAGCTTCGGCTTCCTGCGCGGCTTCGCTGGCTGCGCGCGAGGCGGCTTCGCGTTCGGCGCGCAGTTCCTCGATCAGCGAGGCGCGGTCATCGCCCAGCCGTTCGTCGTCACCGGCAGCATCGTCCAGCCCGGCCTTCTTCGCGGCCTTGGCAACGATGGCGTCCAGCTCACGCTGGCTGCACAGGCCCAGCGTCACCGGGTCCTTCGGCTGGATGTTGGCGATGTTCCAATGGCTGCGATCGCGGATCGCGGCGATGGTGTTGCGGGTGGTGCCGATCAGCTTGCCAACCTGCGCGTCCGAGATTTCGGGGTGGTGGCGCAGAATCCAGGCGATGCCATCGGGCTTGTCCTGGCGCTTTGACACGGGGGTATAGCGCGGGCCCTTGGTCCGGCTGACGGTGACCGGCGCTTTCTGCATCTTCAGGGCATAGTTGGCGTCCGCCTGGCCCTTTTCGATTTCGGCCATGGTCAATTCGCCCGCGCGCACCGGATCACGCCCGGTGTACTTCGACGAGGCCAGATCATCGGCCATCGCCTGGACTTCCAGGATGTGCAGGCCGCAGAATTCGGCGATCTGTTCAAAGGTCAGCGCGGTGTTGTCGACCAGCCACGAAGCAGTGGCATGCGGCATCAACGGGGTCGGCTGGGACACGGGTACTCTCCGTTCAAAATAGAAGGGCCGCCCCTCGCGGAGCGGCCGTTTGGGCAGGCATCTAGGCGGATTCGCCCCGAAGGGCAAGGGATTCTAGGGCCGCAAGCGACTCAGCCAACCGCCAGCACGATCTTGCCGATATGACTGCCCGCCTCCATCCGCGCGTGGGCAGCGGCGGCATCGGCCAGCGGAAACGCGCGGTCCATCACCGGGCGCAATTGCCCGCTTTCCACCAGCGGCCAGGCCATGCGGGCGATTTCCTGCGCCAGCAGCGCCTTGAACTGGTTGGAACGCGGGCGCAGCGTCGATCCGGTCAGGCACAGGCGGCGGCGCATGACTTCGGCCATGTTCAGTTCGGCCCGCACCCCGCCCTGCACCGCGATGGTGACATGACGGCCATCATCCGCCAGGCATTTGAGGTTGCGCATGACGTAATCGCCCGCAACCATGTCGAGCACCAGATGGACGCCCTTTCCGCCTGTGATCCGCGCCACTTCGGCGACGAAATCCTGCGCCTTGTAATCAATCGCGTGGTCCGCGCCGATCTTCAGCGCCTCGGCGCACTTGTCCGCGCCGCCGCAGGTGACGATCACGGTTAGGCTGAACAGCTTGCCCAGCATGATCGCCATGCTGCCGATCCCGCTGGTGCCGCCGTGGACGAGAATCGTCTCGCCCTCTTTCGCCCAGCCGCGTTCGAACACGTTGTGCCACACGGTGAACAGCGTTTCGGGCAGCGCGGCCGCCTGATCCAGCGGCAGGTCGGCGGGGACGGGCAGGCAGTGATCCGCCACCGCGAGGCAATATTCGGCATAGCCGCCGCCCGACACCAGCGCGCAGACCGGCTGGCCCAGCAGTGCCGGTTCCACGCCGTCTCCCAACGCCACGACGTCACCCGAAATTTCCAGCCCCGGAATCGGCGAAGCCCCTGGCGGGGGCGGATAAAATCCCTGGCGCTGGATGACGTCGGGCCGGTTCACCCCGGCAAACGCGACCCGCACCAGCACCTCGCCCGGCCCCGGCACGGGCACGGGCGCATCGGCCAGCCGCAACACTTCGGGACCACCGGGGGCGTCAAAGCCAGCCACCTTCATGGATTGTGGAAGTGTTACAAACATTTGCGAAACCCCGTTGCCGAAAAAGCACGCCCGCCTCCCCCTATCCTTTGGCCGTGTTGACAGCAAGCGTCCCAGCGTTGATTCTGCCCCGCATGGACGACGATGATCGCCCCCGCCCGCGCGGCGACGCCGCCACCGCCCTGGCTCGTGAGAGTCTGGACAGCTATTCGCAAGACGAGCTGGCGGTTCGTATCGCCCTGCTCGAAGCAGAGATTGCCCGCGTGAAGGCCCACCGCGACAAGGCGGCTGCCCACCGCGCCGCCGCCGATGCGTTGTTCGGCGGACCAAAACGATGAGCGCCCCTACCGGTTTGGCACAGACGCGCCATATAGGTCCGGTTAACCTGCCGTGTTCATATTTCCGCCTGTCCGCCCGCAGCCCCTCTCGCGTGAAAGTCAGCTAGATGCCCAGTTTCGCCCAAAGCCTTGAAAAGACGCTGCATTCCGCACTCACCAACGCTTCGGAACGCAGCCACGAATACGCCACGCTGGAGCATTTGCTGCTGGCGCTGATCGATGATGCCGACGCGGCGCAAGTGATGCAGGCCTGCGGAGTGGACCTGGGTGAGCTGGGCGATGTCGTGCGCCAATATCTCGACCAGGAATACCAGAGCCTGAAGACCGAGGAAAAGGGCGACCCCACCCCCACCGCCGGGTTCCAGCGGGTGATCCAGCGCGCGATCCTGCACGTCCAGTCGTCGGGCAAGGATACGGTCACCGGCGCCAACGTGCTGGTCGCGCTGTTTTCGGAACGCGATTCCTATGCGGTCTATTTCCTGCAACAGCAGGACATGAGCCGGCTCGACGCCGTCAGCTATATCAGCCACGGCATCGGCAAGGGTGGCAAGCGGATCGAGGACCGCAGCCCCAAGGGCACCGAATCCGAACAGTCCGCCGCTGAGGAAAAGGCCCCCGCCAAGGACGGGAAGAAGGAAACCGCGCTCGACCAGTTCTGCGTCAACCTGAATGAAAAGGCGCTGGCGGGCAAAGTCGATCCGCTGATCGGACGCGGGCCGGAAGTGGACCGCACGATCCAGATCCTGTGCCGCCGCAGCAAGAACAACCCGCTCTATGTCGGCGATCCCGGCGTCGGCAAAACCGCGATTGCGGAAGGTCTGGCGCGCAAGATCGTCGAAGGCGAAGTGCCCGAAGTGCTGGCCGAAGCGGTGATCTACAGCCTCGACATGGGCGCGCTGCTGGCCGGCACCCGCTATCGCGGCGATTTCGAGGAACGGCTGAAGCAGGTCGTCAATGAACTGGAAAAGATGCCGCACGCGGTGCTGTTCATCGATGAAATCCACACCGTGATCGGCGCCGGGGCCACCAGCGGCGGGGCGATGGACGCCTCCAACCTGCTGAAGCCCGCGCTGTCGGGTGGGACGATCCGCTGCATCGGGTCGACCACCTACAAGGAATTCCGCAACCACTTCGAAAAGGATCGCGCGCTGCTGCGCCGGTTCCAGAAGATCGACGTGAACGAGCCGACCATCGAGGATACGATCAAGATCCTCAAAGGCCTGCGCACCGCGTTCGAAGATCACCACAAGGTCAAGTACACCCCCGATGCGATCAAGACGGCGGTGGAACTGTCCGCGCGCTACATCAACGACCGCAAGCTGCCGGACAAGGCGATCGACGTGATCGACGAATGCGGCGCGATGCAGATGCTGGTGCCGCCGTCGAAGCGCAAGAAGACCATCACCGCGCGCGAGATCGAGGCCGTGATCGCGACGATGGCGCGCATTCCCCCCAAGTCCGTCTCGTCGGACGACCGCACCGCGCTGGAACATCTGGAACGCGATCTGAAGCGCGTTGTGTTCGGGCAGGACAAGGCGATCGAAGTGCTGTCCAGCGCGATGAAGCTGAGCCGCGCGGGCCTGCGCGATCCGGACAAGCCGATTGGCAGCTTCCTGTTTTCCGGCCCCACCGGCGTCGGCAAGACCGAAGTGTCCAAGCAGCTGGCCGAAATCCTGGGCATTCCGATGCAGCGCTTCGACATGTCGGAATACATGGAGCGTCACTCGGTCAGCCGGTTGATCGGCGCGCCTCCGGGCTATGTCGGCTATGATCAGGGCGGGCTGCTGACTGACGCGATCGACCAGCAACCGCACTGCGTGCTGCTGCTCGACGAAATCGAAAAGGCTCACCCGGACCTGTTCAACATCCTGCTGCAAGTGATGGATAACGGCCGCCTGACCGACCACCACGGCAAGACAGTCGATTTCCGCAACGTGGTGCTGATCATGACCACCAACGCGGGTGCATCCGACATGGCCAAGCAGGGCATCGGGTTCGGCGACGTATCCAAGGCGGATGCGGGCGACGAAGCGGTGAAGCGGATGTTCAGCCCCGAATTCCGCAACCGTCTCGATGCGATCGTGCCGTTTGCCTATCTCGGCACCGAAGTGATCGCCCGCGTGGTCGACAAGTTCGTGCTGCAGCTGGAACTGCAACTGGCCGAACAGAACGTCCATATCCAGTTCGACGGCGATGCCCGCAGCTGGCTGGGCGCGCGCGGCTATGACAAGCTCTATGGCGCGCGGCCGATGGCCCGCCTGATCCAGGAAAAGGTCAAGCAGCCGCTGGCGGAAGAACTGCTGTTCGGCAAACTGCGCCACGGCGGCGAAGTCCACGTATCGGTCAAGGACGATGCGCTGGCGTTTGAACTGACGCCCGCGCCGCCCAAGCTGGTCAAGGGCAAGAAGTCCGTCCCCTCGGTCGGCAAGAAGCCCAAGGCCGCGCCGGAACCCAGCGGCGACGGCGAATAACAACCAGTCCCAACCTTGCTCCCAACTCTGGCGCCGCCCCGAACCTGCTTCGGGGCGGCGTTTGATTCCGGTCAATTCGCTGGACCGGCAGGCGCGCTAGGCAGAATATGTTGATTTGTGCCTGCCGGAGAATGCCTCGTGACCACTGCCACCGCCGAAGCCCCCGCGACCAGCCCGTTTGAGCGCGTCGGCGGCCATCCGGTACTGCGGGCGATCACCGACCGGTTCTATGACCTGATGGATCAGGACCCGGCCTATGCCGAATTGCGCGCCATGCACGCCGCCGACCTGTCGGAAATGCGCGAATCGCTGCCGCTGTTCCTGGCCGGCTGGGCCGGCGGGCCGCGTGATTGGTTCGAGGCCAACCCCGGCAAATGCATGATGAGCGCCCACGGCAGCTTCCGCATCAATCAGGCCACCGCCGCCCAATGGTCCGATGCCATGCGCCGCGCACTGGCCGACACCGAAGTGGCCGACCGGGAAATCGCCGATGCCATGGCCGATGTGCTGGACCGGATGGCCAAGGGCATGGCGCGCGAGTGACCTGCACCAATTGATTTTGCCAGCCGCGCCGCGCGGCGTTAGGCTGCTTTCATGCACCAATACGACCGACCACGCCGAGCGCTGGCCATCGCGCTGGCGGGCCTTGCCGGGTATATCGACGCTGCCGGGTTCCTCTCGGCGGATCGCTATTTCGTGTCGTTCATGTCGGGCAACACCACCCGGCTGGGGGTGGACCTGATCCAGTTCCCCGCGCTGGCGTGGATTCCGGCGCTGCTGATCGTCGGCTTTCTGGCCGGAGTGATCGGCGGGGCCGTGCTGGCCGCCGCGGCGGGCGAACGGCGCAAGCCAGTGGTGCTGGGCACCGTCGCGCTGCTGCTGGCCGGGGCCGCCGCCGTGCAGGCCGGGGGGCAGACGGCCGCGATGCTGGGGCTGCTGGTGGTGGCGATGGGCGCGCTCAACAACACCTTTCAACGAGACGGGGCGGTTTCGGTCGGCCTGACGTACATGACCGGAGCACTAGTCCGCATGGGGCAGGGGTTGGCCGCGCGAATGATGGGCAAAGGCGGCGAAGGCTGGAGCGGCTGGGGCCTGTTGTGGCTGGGGCTGGCGCTGGGCGCGGTACTGGGGGCGGTCGGCTGGATCCATGCCCCGGCACTGGTGCTGTGGATCGCGTCGGGCTGGGCCGGAATGCTGGCAGCGCTGTCGCGGCGCTTGCGGGGCTAGGCGGCGGCGTTACCCGTCCAGTTGCACCAGCTTGTCGCGCCCAGTTGCGCCGCGCAACAAGCGCAGTCGTGACGTCGCAATGCCCAGTGCATCGGCCAGCAAATCCAGCACGGCGGCGTTGGCCTTGCCGTCTTCAGGCTTCACCCGCACTTTCACCAGCAGCTTGCCTTCGCCCAGCTCGACCGATTCCACCCGCGCGCCCGGCGTAACGCGCAAGGCCAGCCGCCCTTCGCCGTCAGCCAGTGCGCGAATCGCGTCTGCCGGGGGAAATTCAGCCCTGGGCCGCGCCATCGCCAGCACCATCAATCGCGGCGCGGTGGTGCTTCGCGTTCTCGACGTAGTGCTTCACGCCCAGTTGCAGCCCGGCCAGTGCGCGGTCGTCCAGATCGCGCATGAACGTGGCGGGGCGGCCGCTCCACAGCTGGCGGCTGGGGATGCGCTTGTTCGGGGCGAGCAACGCGCCGGCCGCCAGCATTCCGTCCGCCTCGATCACGCAGCCGTTCATGGTCTGCGCGGCAAAGCCCACGAAGCCGCGATCGTGAATCACGGTGCCGTGGATCATCGCCATATGGCCGATCAGCACGTCTTCGCCGATCAGCGTCGGAAAGCCGTTCGGCGCGCCGGGCATCGGGCTGTCGCAGTGAATCACCGTGCCGTCCTGCACATTGGTGCGCGCGCCGATCACGATCTGGCTGACATCGCCGCGCAGCACGCAATTGTACCAGATGCTGGCATCCAGCCCGATTTCCACATCACCGATGATCCGGCAACCCGGCGCGATGAACGCGCTGTCGTGGATGCGCGGGGTCTTGCCGTGGATCGAGATGATCGAAACGTCGGGGCGGCTGGTGGTCATTGTGGGTGTCCCAGAAAGTTGCGCCACTGGATGTAGGGCAGGATCGACGCATGGTCATCGTTCCACCGCCGCGTGGCCGGGGCCACCAGCGGTCGCCACGCCATCGCCGGGGCCTTTTGGCCAAGCCGCGCCAGTTGATCGGAATCGCGCGCAATCGCAACCCATGACGAGGCGGTCCAGTCCGACCCATAGGGCGGCACGTCCTCGCGCATTGCGCCGTGCAGGCCGCGCGCGCGGACTTCGGCAGAAAGGACCGGCTCCAGATCGACATAGCGGTTGGAAATATGCACCAACAGCACGCCGCGCGGCGACAGCGCCCGCAGATAGACGCCAAACGCCTCTGACGTCATCAGGTGCAGCGGGATCGCATCGGAAGAGAACGCGTCGATCGCCAGCACGTCGAAGCTGCCGGGCGAAACCTTGGCCAGTTCCAGCCGTGCATCGCCCAGCACCACTTGCGTGTCAGGCGCGCAGTCGCGGATGTAGGTGAACGTGCCGTCCTGCGAATAGCGCAGCACCGCCGGGTCGATCTCGAAATAGGTCAGCCGTTCGCCGCGCTGGTGGTAGCAGGCCAGCGAGCCGGTCCCCAGCCCGACCACCCCCAGCCGCGCCCCGCGTCCATAGAGCGTGCTGGCGTTGGCAAAGGCGATCCCCGCACCCGATCCGGGGCCGTAATAGCTGAGCGGCATCCGCTTCATCACCGGGTCGAGCGACTGTTCGCCGTGGAGCGTTGTGCCGTGGGCCAGCGTACGCTTGCCCTCTGACGGATGGTCGCGCACGGTATAAACGCCGAAATAGCTACGGCTGCGCACGCCGTCGCGGGTATCGCGCAGCGTCTGGTCGCCGCCTTGCGCGATCATCACCGCCAGCAGTAACGACGTCACCAGCCAGCGCCACGGGGTGAGCAACAGGCCGATCAGCACCAGCGCCCCGGTATAGAGCCAGCGCGGCCAGCCCGGCTCTGCCACCGAATTGACGTCAAGCAGCAGCCAGACCAGAAACGCCGCCATGCCCAGCAGCGCCGCCAGCCCCAGCTTGACCATTTCCGGCTGAAGCCCGCGCATCTGCCGCCAGTCGAGCAAGCGCTCCGCCGGAAGCAGCGTGGCAGCGGCCAGCACCAGCAGCGGGTGTTCCCACACCCAGTCGAACACCAGCGGCGCGACCAGCGCGGTGAAGACTCCGCCCAGCGCGCCGCCCGCCGACATCACCAGATAGAACAGCGTCAGCTGCTCCGCCGGGGGCCGCAGATCATACATCCGCGCGTGCAGCGCCACGCAGATGACAAACAGCAGCGCGACGCTGAGCATGACCGGGACAAGACCCGACGAGCCTTGCGAGATCATCGCCATTCCGCCCGCGCCCAGCACCGCCACCCAGGCCAGCGCCGACACCACCCGCGCCGCCCCGCGCCGGTCGGCAAAGGCGATCACAAAGCTCAGCAGATACAGCCCCAGCGGGATCACCCACAGCAGCGGCATGGCGAAGATGTCGGTCGTCAGGTGCGTGGTGGTGGACAGCATCAGCCCCGACGGGACCGCCGCCAGCGCCAGCCACAGCGCGATCCGGCGGCGCGGGACAGGCTGCGCCGGGGCGGCAGCCTGCGCTGGCATGACGTCAGCCGCGCTCCACCGCGCCCATGCCGCCAGCGCGATCAGCGCCAGCAGCAGGCCATAGCCAATGCTCCACCCCCAGCTTTGCGCATGGATCGACAGTTCCGGTTCCACCAGCAAGGGATAGGCGATCAACCCGCCAAAACTGCCCAGGTTCGACGCGGCATAGAGCGCCCACGGCTCGCCGGACTGCGGGTGCGCGGCAAACCAGCGCTGCATCAGCGGGGCCTGCGCCGACACCAGAAAAAACACCGGCCCGATCGTCAGCGCCAGCAGGGCAGGTACCCAGACCACTTCGGTGCCGGGGTGCGGGGGCGGCAGGCCCGCCAGCGTGATCGGCAGGGTCAGCGCCGCCACTGCCAGCAAGGTCAGGTGGATGGTCGCCTGACGTCGCAGTGGCATCCGCGACAGCCGGTGGGCATAGAAATAGCCCGCCAGCAGCAGCGCCTGATAGACCAGCATCGCGCTGTTCCACACGTTCGGCGCGCCGCCAAGCCGAGGCAAGGCCATGCGCGCGACCATCGGCTGGACCAGAAACAGCAGAAAGCTGCCCGCCAGGATCGTCGCCACGAACAGCGCGCGGGCCGGGCCTTTCCCCGCCGTTGGCGTCAGGTCCGCCACGGCTGCTCCTCCCAGCCTGCGCGGGTCAGCGCATAGACGATGATCTGCCCGGTAGCGGGATCGAAATCAGGACTGGCGAAATCCAGATCGGCGCGGCGCTGCATCCCCAGCCGCTCCATCAGGCCCCAGCTGGGCGTGTTACCCTGCACGGTCAGGGCCAGCACGTGCGGCGCATCCAGCGCGGCAAAGGCGTGGTTAAGCGACGCCATCGCCGCTTCGCGGGCATAGCCCTGCCCCTGCGCATCGCCGCGCAGCCGCCAGCCGACCTCGAAATCGCCTTGCGGCCCGCCAGGCTGGTTGGCGCGTTTCAGTCCGCACATCCCCAGCACCGCGCCGTCCTCGCGCCGCTCCACCACCCAGAAGGTATGGCCGAAATCGCGGGCGTAACCCAGCAGGCGTTCGCGCTGCCATTGCTGCTTGGCGGCGTCCATCACCCCGCCCAGCCAGCGCATGCCTTCGGGCGTATTGGTGCCGTCCAGGAACGGCGCCCAATCCTCATCCCGCCAGTCCCGCAGGATCAGGCGCGGCGTTTCCAGCCGGAATTCAGCCATTCAGCAGCCGCGCCGCATGGGCCGCGTGATAGGTCAGCACGCCGGAGCAGCCCGCGCGCTTGAACGCCAGCAGGGTTTCCAGCACCAGCGCGTCGCGGTCGCCCGCGCCGACGGCCACCGCCGCCTCGATCATCGCGTATTCGCCGCTGACCTGATAGGCAAACACCGGCACTTCGAACGCCTCCTTCACCCGCCGGACAATGTCCAGATAGGGCAGGCCGGGCTTCACCATCACGCTGTCCGCGCCTTCGGCGAGATCCAGTTCGACCTCGCGCAGCGCTTCCTCGGCGTTGGCCGGGTCCATCTGATAGGTCTTCTTGTCGCCCTTCAGCAGTCCGCTGCTGCCCACCGCGTCGCGGAACGGGCCATAAAAGGCGGAGGCATATTTCGCGGCATAGCTCATGATCTGGACGTTGACGTGGCCCGCCCGTTCCAGCGCGTCGCGGATCGCACCGATCCGGCCATCCATCATGTCGGATGGAGCAATGACGTCAGCCCCGGCCGCCGCCTGATTCAGGCTTTGCCCGATCAACACCTCGACCGTGGCGTCATTCAGGACATAGCCTGCCGCGTCGATCAGCCCGTCCTGCCCGTGACTGGTATAGGGGTCGAGCGCCACGTCGGTCAGCACGCCGATGCTGTCGCCGCAGGCATCCTTGATCGCGCGGATCGCGCGGCACATCAGGTTGTCGGGGTTGAGCGCCTCGCGCCCGTCCTCGCTGCGGCGGTCGGCCTGCGTGTTGGGGAACAGCGCCAGACAGGGAATGCCCAGCGCGGCGGCTTCCTTGGCGCGCGCCACGATCCCGTCAACCGACCAGCGCGATACGCCGGGCAGCGAGCCGATGGGCTCTTCCACCCCGGTGCCTTCGGTGACGAACAGCGGCCAGATCAGGTCAGCCGGGGTCAGCACGGTTTCACGATGCAGCGCGCGGCTCCAGGCGTTGGCACGGGTGCGGCGCAGGCGGGTGGCGGGAAAAGGTCCGGTCATGCAGGGCTTCTAGAACGGGACCTGCCCGGTTGAAAGCCCGCTGTGCGCCGTGCGCTGCGGCGGTCGGGGTCAGTCGAGCCGCGCGATTTCCCGCTCCGGGCCTGCGACAGCAGCCTGGCGCGGGGCGAGGCTGACCAGCGCGGCGCCGGGCTGGACCGATTTGAGCGAGGCCAGCCGCGCCTTGAACGCGGCCAGTTCCCTGGCATCGACCTGCGTGCTGACGGTGAACTTCACCGACAGCGGGTTCACTTTCTGGCCGTTGCGGTAAAGTTCATAATGCAGGTGCGGCCCGGTCGACAGGCCGGTGGAACCGACATAGCCAATCACTTGCCCGGCCCGCACGCGCATGCCCGATGCCACGGCAATCCGGCTCATGTGCGAATAGCCCGTGCCGAACCCGCCGCCGTGTTCCAGCCGCACGTAGTTGCCATTGCCGCCGCGCCAGCCGGAATAGCTGACCACCGCATCGCCCACGGCATAGATCGGGGTGCCGGTGGGCGCGGCAAAGTCCACCCCGGCGTGCATCCGGGTATAGCCCAGGATTGGATGACGGCGCGCACCAAAGTTTGACGTCACCCGCCCGACGACCGGCATCAGCAGCCCGGTGCGCTGCGCGCCCATGCCCGATGCCTCGAAGAACTGGCCCTCGCTGCCCCAGCGCAGCAGTTGCGCCTTGGCCTGTCCGCCGCGCTCGATCCCGGCATAGAGCAGCTCGCCCACTTGCGCCTCGCCACTGGCCGACCGCTTGTAGGCGACGACGAGGTCGAACGTGTCGCCCGGCTCGATCGCGGTATCGAGGCTGAGGTGTTGGTCGACCGCGTGGAGGTATTGCTGGATCGCCTCGATCGGCGCACCCGCCGCGCGGGCCGAGCGATAGAGGCTGCCCCCCACCGTGCCGCGAATCCGCAGCGGGGTCGTATCAACATGAATCGGACGCGGCGTGACCACCAGCGCGCCGCCGCTGCGCGCAATTGCCAGTTCCAGATCGAACCGCGCGCGGAAGGACAGCCGCTCCAGCGGGCGGGCGGCAACACCATCGGTGCGGCGGCCCAGCGTGATGTCGACTTGCGTGCCGGGCGCGATCTGCCCCGGCGGAACGGTCTGGCCGACCAGCTGCGCCACGCGCTCCGCATCGCCCGCCCCCACCCCGGCGCGTTGCAGCATCCGGGCAAAGCTGTCGCCCTGCACCAGCGTCGCGGTCAGTTGCACCAACGTGCGTTCGGGCGCGGTTGCCAGTGGCACCACGGCGGCGGTCGGCCCCATGCGGTGGCCGCTGTCCCCGCCCAGCGCCAATGGCTGGATCATCTGGCTGCGGAACTCGTCGCGCGCCGCGGCATCGACCGGCATCGCCGGAAGGGCGGCCTGTGCCGAGAAATCGGGCCAGAATGCCAGCGCCGCCAGCGTCAGGCCCAGCATTGTCCCCAGTCCGCGAAACCAGCGCTGACTGCCAATGTCCTCGGCCAGATCCGGCGCCCAGTCATAGGTGGCAAGGGTGTTGAGCAGGGCGGTCCGGCGCCGTTCCAGCCGCTCAATCAACGGGGCGGCGGGCGGGCGGACGATCTGCGCATGAGTCAGCGCGGCGGCCAGCGCCACTGCACCGCCGCTTCCCGGCTCTGGCATTTCGCGCGGCTTGAACAAGAAACCGGCCCCCGGCAGCTGCACCAATCGAGGGGAATCCCTGCACTGGAAGGGTTAATGTTCGGATAAAATCGGGCGAATCCGGGCTGCGCGGCAGGATTTGGGGATCATCCCCAAGGGCCGGGTTGCGGGGCGCGGGCGGCGATGCCACATCAGCACGGCCATGCCGCATCGCCAGCTCCGCAATACCGACTCCCGCGTGATGGCGGTGCTTGGCCCGACCAACACCGGCAAGACGCATCTGGCGATCGAACGGCTCTGCGCGCATTCGTCCGGTGCCATCGGCTTTCCGCTGCGGCTCCTGGCGCGCGAGGTCTATGACCGGGTCTGCGCGATCAAGGGCAAGGACCGGGTTGCGCTGATCACCGGCGAGGAACGGATCGAGCCGCCCGGCGCGCGCTGGCTGCTCTGCACGGCCGAGGCGATGCCGGTCGATGCCGACCTGGCCTTCGTCGCGCTGGACGAAGTTCAGCTGGCGGCAGACCGGGAACGCGGCCACATCTTCACCGACCGGCTGCTGCACGCGCGCGGGCGGGAAGAAACGATGTTCCTGGGCTCCGCCACTGCCGAGCCGCTGATCCGGGCGCTGCTGCCCGAAGCCGAAATCATCAGCCGCCCGCGCTTTTCCACGCTGACTCACGCGGGCGCGAAAAAGCTGTCGCGCATCCCGCCGCGCAGTGTGATCGTCGCGTTCTCGGCGGAGCAGGTCTATGCCGTGGCGGAAATGCTGCGGCGGTTCCGGGGCGGCGCGGCGGTGGTGATGGGCGCGCTCTCACCCGAAACCCGCAACCGCCAGGTCGCGCTCTATCAGGCGGGCGAGGTTGATTACCTCGTCGCGACGGACGCCATCGGCATGGGCCTCAACCTTGACGTCGGTCATGTCGCCTTTGCCGGGCTGTCCAAGTTCGACGGAGTGCGCCAGCGGCGGCTGACCACGGCGGAAATGGCCCAGATCGCGGGCCGCGCCGGGCGGCACCAGCGCGACGGGACGTTCGGCACACTGGCGGGATCAGGCAGTCACGACGCCGAATTCAGCGCCGAGGAAGTCTATGCGATCGAGGAACACCGCTTCCCCCCGCTGACCCGCCTGTTCTGGCGCGATGCCGCGCCGCGCTGCACCGCGCTGTCGGCCCTGATCGCCGATCTCGAAACGCGGCCCGACCGGCCCGAACTGGCCCCCGCCCCCGAAGCGATCGATCTCGCCGTGCTCAAGCGGCTGGCGGAGGAGCCGGACATTGCCCGCACCGTGCGCGGCGAAGGGCTGGTCCGGCGGTTCTGGAACACCTGCTCGCTCCCCGATTTCCGGCAAGCCGGGTTGGATACCCATTCGCGCTTCGTCGCGCGGCTGTGGGAGGATCTGCGCCACGGATTCCTGGGCGGAGACTATGTCGCGCGCTCGATCGCGGAACTCGACAACCCGTCGGGCGATATCGACACGCTGCAAATGCGGATCGCGGCGATCCGCAGCTGGGCCTATATCGCGCAGCGGCCCGACTGGGTGCTGGCGCGCGAGGAAATGGCCGCCCGCGCCCGCGCGGCAGAGGCCCGCCTGTCCGATGCGCTCCACGCCCGCCTGACCGAACGCTTCGTCAACCGCCGCACCAGCGTGCTGATGAAAAAGCTGGGTTCGGATGCCGCCCTGCTGCCGGTGACCATCGCCGACGACGCGGTGGAAGTGGACGGCGAACATATCGGCCAGCTGGCGGGCTTTCGCTTTCGCGTCGATCCCGGCGCGCGGCTGGCGGATCGCAAGCTGCTGCTCGCCGCTGCCGAGCGCCATTTGCCCGCCCTGCTGGCCGAACGGGCCGAGCGACTGATTGACGCCATCGCCGAAGGCAGCGCCCCGCTGGCGGTTACCGGCACGGCCATCACCTGGGACGGCGATCCGGTGGCGCGGCTGGCGGCGGGCCGCTCGATCCTGGTCCCGCGCCTGCATGCCGATCCCGCGCTGGACGGCCTGCCACCGACACGCCGACAACCGCTGATGACCGCGCTGGAAGGCTGGATTGCCCAGGAACTGCATCCGCTTCAGCCACTCGCCAGGCTGGAAGCCGCCGCGACCGATCCCGCAGCCGGGCCGGAACTGCGCGCCCTGCTGATCCGGCTGGTCGAAGCGGGTGGCCTGCTGGACCGCGCCGAATCCACCCTCGACCGGCTCGACCCCGCGCAGCGCGCGATGCTGCGCAAGCTTGGGGTGCGGGTCGGCGCGCTGGACCTGTTTGTTCCGGCCATGCTCAAGCCTGCCGCGCTGGGCGCATGGAGCACGGCGCATGCCGTACGCGGTGGTAATATGATACCACACCCGCCCGGAATGCCCGTTGTGCTGCCACTTTCGGGCAAAACCGCACCGCCGCCGGGCTATCGCGCGCTGGGTAAACAGGCGCTGCGGATCGATCTGGCCGAAAAGTTGCTCCACGCCGCCCATGGCCTCCGCACCAGCGCGGGCAAGGCCCCGTTCGTGATCGATCCGGCGATGGCGGTATCGATGGGGCTGGCAACCGCCGCCTATGCCCAGCTGCTGCGGCTGGCCGGGTTCCAGCCGGTCATGCCGCGTCCTTTGCCCAAGGGTGCGTTTGGTCCGTCCGCACCGCTGAAATGGCGCTGGCGTCCGTCGCGACGACAGGTGAAGGCGCAGCAGCCTGCTCCGCCCCCCGCCACCGGCGCGTTCGCGGCGCTGGCGGAACTTGTGCGGTAATGCGGATCGACAAGCTGCTCTGGTTCCTGCGCTTTGCCGCCAGCCGCAGCCTGGCGCACGATTGGGTGCTGCAAGGCCACATCCGCCAGAACGGGCGGCGAATCGAAAAGCCCGGCCATGCGATCAAACCGGGCGACATCCTGACCCTGCCCCTGCCGCGCCGGGTCACCGTGATCGAGATTATGACCCTGCCAACCCGGCGCGGTCCGGCGGCGGAAGCACAGGCCTGCTATCGGACGCTTGACGACCCCGCTGAAAATCCCATAGCAGCGACTGATAACAACTCGTCTTAGGGGACAAGCCTGCCATGACCTATGTCGTCACCGATGCCTGCATCAAGTGCAAGTACATGGACTGCGTCGAGGTCTGCCCGGTCGACTGCTTCTATGAAGGCGAGAACATGCTGGTGATCAATCCCAGCGAATGCATCGATTGCGGCGTGTGCGAGCCGGAATGCCCGGCCGAAGCGATCCTGCCCGATACCGAATCCGGCCTGGAACAGTGGCTGGAACTGAACGCCAAGTATTCCGCCGAATGGCCGAACCTGACCTCGAAGAAGGATTCGCCGGCCGACGCGGACGAATACAAGAACGTCGAAGGCAAGTTCGAAAAGTTCTTCTCGCCGGAACCCGGCGAAGGCGACTGAGCGGACGCGAATCGGGATTTTTGCTCTCGATTCCACCGTTTGACCAGCATGTGACACCGCAGTTGCCGGCGTGCGATTCTGCACGCTGGCAATATTGTTGCGGATATGTTAGATAATGCGCGACTGCCGGGGTTTTCCGCCTCGTGCGCAGCCGCAGATCATGAAAGGCAGGACGCAACGTTCGGTTGATGGGAACATCGGACCGGGTCGCAAGGCTTTACCCCGTTCCAGCAAGCATCACTCGATCACAGGCCCGCGCGCGGGTCCGTTCCGCCGTATGAAAGGACGTTACATGGTGGTCAAGGCGCACGCCTTCGATGTTGGTGACTACGTCGTTTATCCCAAGCACGGTGTTGGCCGCGTGATTGAACTGCAAGAGCAGGAAATCGCCGGCATGAAGCTCGAACTCTATGTCCTGCGCTTCGAAAAGGAACGCATGACTCTCCGCGTCCCGACCAACAAGGTCGAGGCGATCGGCATGCGCAAGCTGTCGTCTGACAAGACCCTGCGCGAAGCACTCGATACCCTGAAGGGCAAGCCCAAGGTCAAGCGCACCATGTGGTCGCGCCGCGCCCAGGAATACGAAGCCAAGATCAATTCGGGCGATCTGGTGTCAATTGCCGAAGTGACCCGCGATCTGTTCCGCGCTGATGACCAGCCGGAACAGAGCTATTCCGAACGGCAGATCTTCGAAGCCGCGTCCTCGCGCCTGGCGCGCGAACTGGCCGCGATGGAAAAGACCGACGAACCGGCTGCGCTCAAGAAGATCCTCGCGATCCTGAACGAGCATGCGCCGAAGTACTATGCGGAGCAGGCCACCGCCTGATCCCTGCCAGTCCGGCACGCCGAAAGGGGCCGCTCTCGCAAGAGGGCGGCCCTTTTTCGTTGCCCCTCTTGAATCACCTGCCTTGCCGTATTATTACATTAACACACCGTGCAAGAGGAGGTCTGCATGAAGCTGGACAAGTTCGCGAAGGCATTCGCGCCGATCATCGCCGTCGTCATGGCTGCTGGGGTTTCCGGCTGCGACGCCGCCAACATCCGCCTCAACGGCGAAGAGGGCAAACCGCTTGACCGGGCCCGCGCCGGACGAGGTGGTCCTGCTTGGCCCCGACGAAGTGCGCATCACCCCCGGCGACAAGCTGGCAATCACGGTCGAAGGCGATGCGGCCGTGAAGGACCAGATGCGCTTTACCCTGAAGGACGGCGCGCTGGGCGTGCTGCGCAAGGACAAGACATTTTCGGGGGATGACAAGATCGCCATCGTCAACGTGACGATGCCGGCTCCGAAGGAACTGGTGATGGCCGGTTCCGGCAAGATCACCGCCGCAGCGCTGGCCAGTTCCGTCAAGGTTACCATCGCCGGATCAGGCCTGATCGAAACCCCGGCCGTGCAGGGCGATTCGCTGGACCTGACGATTGCCGGTTCCGGCAACTATCGCGCGGCCGGCAACGTGCGACGGCTTGACCTGACCATTGCCGGCAGCGGTTCTGCCGCGATCGATGCCTTGAAGGCCGAAACGGTCAAGGTCACCATCGCCGGGTCGGGCAGCGCCGCCTTTGCCTCTGACGGCGATGTCGACGCAACGATCATGGGTTCGGGCGACGTGACCGTAAAGGGCCGCGCGCGCTGCAAGGTCAGCGCCATGGGGTCTGGCAAGCTGGTCTGCGAATCCGGCCCGGTCATCAAACCGGAATAACCGCGCTCGATCCGTTGCGCCCGACCACCAGTCCCGGCCAGGTGCAACCTTGCCCCGTACCGGCATGATGCCCCCCATCATGTCCGGTGCGGGGCATACTTTATGCGATCAGGCCGCCGCGCGGCGCAGCCGGTCGTTGATTGCGGCGCCGATGCCGTCATCCGGCACCGGAGCCACCGCCACACGCGGCTGGCTGGCCGCCGCCGCCGCATGGAGACAGGCGTACAGCCGCGCCGCCGCTTCGGTCAGATCGCCGCTGGCGGACAGCGTGACATTCCCCGCTACCGGACCGAACCCGATGTGGAATTCATCCGCCGCTGCAGTTTGCGCGCCCAGCCGCACCGGCTTGCCCGGCGCGTAGTGGCTGGCCAACTGGCCCGGTGCCTCGATCGCGGGTGACGTCACGGCGCCGGCGGCCCCGCCAAGAACGGCGGAAATCTGCGCTTCCGTAATCGGTCCGGGGCGCAAAACTTGCCAGCCGCCATCGCTCCGCAAGGCCACAATGGTCGATTCGATGCCGGATGCGCAGGCCCCGCCGTCCAGCACCAGCGGCACCCGATCCCCCAGCGAGGCGATGACGTGCTGCGGCGTGGTCGGGCTGACCGCGCCAGACCGGTTGGCGGAAGGCGCGGCCAGGGCCAGCCCGCTTTCAGCCAGAACCGCCCGCATCGCCGGATGCGCCGGACAACGCAGGGCAATGGTCGGCAAGCCCGCCGTAACCGCCGGGGTGATTCGCGCGGCCCCGCGCAGCGGCAGCACCAGTGTGAGCGCCCCCGGCCAGAAGGCCGCCGCCAAGGCGCGCGCGCGATCGTCCAGCACCGCGATATTTTCCGCCTGCGCCGCATCCAGCACGTGCACGATCAGCGGGTTGAAATCAGGCCGGCCCTTGGCGCGATAGATTGCCGCTACGGCATCAGCGCTATCAGCGCGGGCGGCCAGGCCATAGACCGTCTCGGTCGGCACCGCGACCAGCTGGCCCGCCCGCAACGCCACCGCCGCCGCCGCGATTCCCGCCGCGTCGGGCACAAGCAACTGTGGGCGCAGTTGTGGGGCTTGCGGCTTGTCGGACATGGCCGCATCGCTATAGGCGGAAAGCAGCAAAGCCAAGGAAAAGCGCGAGGCATCCCGATGGAATTCACCGCCCCCACCGCCGAACAGGTTCTGGCCATCAAGGTCAACGCCGGGATCGAGGAGATCGCCACGCACCAACGTTTCGCCGCCGCCAGTCCGGACATGGTTGAGGCCATCGTCGCAGGCATCGGCGCCTTTGCCGCGGGCGAATGGGCGCCGCTCAACCGGGTGGGCGACGTGGAAGGCGCCGTGCTGGCCAATGGCACCGTCACCCTGCCCGCCGGCTTTGCCGAGGCCTATCGCGGCTATGTCGAGCAGGGCTGGAACGCGATTTCCGGCGATGCGGACTTTGGCGGACAGGGCCTGCCCTTTACCCTCTCGGCCAACGTGATCGAGAACCTGGGGGCCGCCAACATGGCGTTCGGCCTGCTGCCGATGCTGACCGTCGGCGCGATCGAGGCGCTGACGCACCACGGCAGCGCCGCGCAAAAGGCGCTCTATCTGGACAAGCTGATCAGCGGCGAATGGTCCGGCACGATGAACCTGACCGAGCCGCAGGCCGGGTCCGACGTCGGGGCGCTGCGCACCACCGCCACGCCGATCACCGAGGGCGAGCATGCGGGCCGCTATCGGATCAAAGGCACCAAGATCTACATCACCTGGGGTGAGCATGACCTGGCGGGCAACATCGTCCACCTAGTGCTGGCCCGCACGCCGGGCGCGCCCGAAGGCACGCGGGGCATCTCGTTGTTCATCGTGCCCAAGTTCCACGTGGCCGCCGATGGCACGCTGGGCGGGCGCAACGACGTTCGCTGCGTTTCCATCGAGCACAAGCTGGGCATCAACGCCTCGCCCACCTGCGTGATGAGCTTTGGCGACAACGACGAATGCATCGGCGAACTGGTCGGCGCGGAGAACGCGGGCCTGAAGGCGATGTTCACGATGATGAACTCGGCCCGCATCAATGTTGGCAATCAGGGCGTGCAGATTGCCGAACGCGCGCTGCAACAGGCGCAGTATTATGCGCGTGAGCGCGTCCAGTCGGCGCGGGCCGGCTCGCCCGACAAGACCTCGGTGGCAATTGTCGAGCATCCCGATGTGCGGCGCATGCTGCTGCGGATGCGGGCGCTGACCGAAGGGGCGCGGGCGCTGCTCTATTACACCGCCGGACAAGTCGACCGCGGGACGCTGGGCGTACCCGGCGCGCAGGCGCGGGCCGACTGTCTGGTGCCGATGATCAAGGCCTGGGGCACCGACATCGGCTGCGAAGTGGCCAGCATCGGCGTGCAGATCCATGGCGGCATGGGCTTTGTCGAGGAAACCGGCGCGGCGCAGCATTACCGCGATGCCCGGATCACCCCGATCTATGAAGGCACCAACGGCATCCAGGCGGCTGACCTGGTCACCCGCAAGCTGGGCTATGAAGGCGGCGACGTGCTGATCGCGCTGTTGGCGGACGTTGCCGCCGGAGCGGGCGACCGCGCCCCGGCGCTGAAAGCACTGGCCGAGGACTGCATCGCGGTCGCGCGCTGGATGATCAGCGATGCCAGCCTGGATGACAAGCTGGCCGGCAGCGTGGCGTTCTGCACGATGTGCTCGGTCGCGGTCGCGGGCTGGCAGCTGCTGCGCCAGGTCGACGCGGCCGAGGGCGCGCTGGCGGTGACCAAGCCGGTGATCGCGCGCTATTTCGTGGAGCACATCGTTCCCGAAGCACGCGGCCTGAAAGCGGCGGCCACGGCCGGTGCGGACCTGCTCTACGCCCTCGACGCGGCGGCGCTGGCAGGATGAGCGACGCCCTGACCCGGATCGCCGAGGCGCTCGAACGCCTCGCCCCGCCGCCCGCCAGTGCGGCGGATTGGGCCACGGCCCCGGCCTTTGTCCACGACCAGCGCGGATCGCGCGCGGTGGAACGGATGGTGGCCCCGTCGCTGGATCTGCTGCGCGGCATCGATGCGCAAAAGGCGCTGGTGACCGCCAACATCAACCGGCTGGCACAGGGGCATGCCGCGCATGACATGTTGCTGTGGGGTGCGCGCGGCATGGGCAAATCCGCCTTGTTGCGCGCCAGCGTACGCGCCGCGCAGGCTGCGCATGAAAACGCCGTCGCGCTGGTTCAGGTTGCGCCCGATGCACTGGCCTCGCTCGCCCCGCTGTTCGCGGCGCTGGGCCGGCAGGAGCGCCGGTTCCTGGTGTTCATCGACGATCTGGGGTTCGAAGATACCGATGGCGCCGGTCCGCGCGCGCTGCGCAGCTGGCTGGAAGGCGGAGTCGAAGCCCGGCCCGGCAATGTCCGACTGGCCGTGACGTCGAACCGTCGCGCCATCGTGCCGCGCCACCTGTCGGAACAGGACGATCCGATCAACCCGCGCGATGCGGTGGATGACAAGCTGGCGCTGGCCGACCGGTTCGGCCTGTCGATCGGCTTCCACGCCTGCGCGCAGGACGACTATCTGGCAATCATCGCCGGGTATTGTGCCCAGTTCGGGCTGGACTGGACCGCGGACGAGGCGCTGGAATGGTCCAAGCGGCGCGGCGCGCGGTCGGGCCGGGTGGCCTGGCAGTTCGTCACCGAGTTGGCCGGGCGGGCGGGCAAGGCGCTGTAACGCGCCCTGCCCCGTACGCCTTTTACTGCTTCACCGTCGTATCGTCCTTGAACCCGGCCGAAAACCGGGCGTTGGGATCACCCTGCAACGAACGCTGCGGCGGCATCTTCGCGGTCACCACCGGCTTGACCGGCGCGGCGGGCTGGGCATTCGGGGCGATCACGCGCCAGATGATCCCGGCGGTATCGTCCGACACCAACAGCGCACCGCCCTTGTCAAACGCCACCCAGGTCGGCCGCCCCTGCGTTTCGCCACCATCCGGGGTCAGGAATCCGGTCAGCACCGGCACCGGCAGGCCCAGCGGGTTGCCGTTCGCGTCAAACCGCACGAACACCACGTCATAGCCGGCCTTGGGCTTGCGGTTCCATGAACCGTGGCGGGCAATGAACGCGCCATTGGCAAAATCCGGCCCCAGGCGTTCGCCGCCCGTCACGAAGGCCAGCCCCAGCGCGGCGACATGAGCGCCCATCGCGTATTCGGGCTTACGCACGAAATCGTCGATGTACTCTGGCGCGGGAGCGGTGACGCGGTCATCGTTGTACTTCTTGTAGTAGATCCACGGCCAGCCATAATGCGCACCGACCGGCACGTTGGTGAGGTAATCCGGCACCAGATCGGGGCCGAGCATGTCACGCTCGTTCACCGTGGTCCACAGTTCGCCCGAAGCCGGATTCCAGGCCAGGCCATTGGCGTTGCGCAGCCCTTGCGCGAACTGGCGCGGATAGCCGGTCTTGAGGTTCAGTTCCCAGATCGCGGCGCGGCCCTGTTCCAGCTCCATCCCCTTTTCGCCGATGTTGGACGCCGAGCCGACCGCGACGTACAGCTTTTCACCATCGGGGCTGAGGATGATGTTGCGCATCCAGTGGTTGCCGCCTGGCGGCAGGTCCATCAGCTTCTTCGGCGCACCCGCCAGCGTGGTTTCGCCCAGCTGATAGGGGAACGAGACGACCGCATCGTGATTGGCGACGTAGAGCGTGCCGTCGCGCCAGGCGAGGCCGGAGGGCGAGACGAGGCCATTGCCGACCCGCAGGTCAAACTTGCCCTCGGCCTTGCCGTCACCGTCCGCGTCGCGCAGCAACACCAGCGTGTCGGCTGAACCGCCTTGCGCACCCGCGCTGCTCATCAACCACTGGCCGATCTTCGCCATAAGGCCGGTGCCCAGGTTGCCCTTGGGCGCGTCGGTCAGCGCCACCACGACGTCACCGTTAGGCAGCGTCAGCATGGTGCGCGGATGATTCAACCCTTCGGCAAAGCGGCCCACTACCAGCCCCTTGGCCGGGGTCGGCGCGGCGTTCGCGGCCCAGCCGATCGGCTTGGCGATGCCCACGCTCGGCAGGGTTTCGGGCTTGGGCTCGGCGATCACCGGATCGGTACCGGACAGCTGGTCAACGGTATATTCCGCCGGAACCCCCCGCCAGATCCAGAACACGAATCCGCCCACGACGAGCAGGAATACCCCAAGGGCGACGAGCAGCTTGCGTTTGGTCGACATATGGCTGGACGATAGATGCACCGCGGCTAGGCGGCAACAGGCGAGTCATGTAGAGGCGTCACCACGCGCAGCCACCAGGGAAGTCCACGCCAATGTTCGCCTTTGCCCCCGATCCGAATCAGCCCAAGGCCGAAATGTATGCCGATCTGGTCGGCGCGGCGCAGGCGCTGATCCATGGCGAAAGCGACGGCGTGGCCAACATGGCCAATGTCGCGGCGCTGATCTGGCAATTCCTGCCCCGGCTGAACTGGTCGGGCTTCTACCGCACAGTCGGAGCGGATGAGTTGGTGCTGGGTCCGTTCATCGGCAAGCCCGCCTGCATCCGCATTCCCTTTGGCCAGGGCGTTTGCGGCGCGGCGGCGGCGAGCGGGGCGACCCAGCTGGTGCCCGATGTCCATGCCTTCCCCGGTCATATCGCCTGCGATGCCGACAGCCGGTCCGAACTGGTCGTGCCGGTGCTGCGGGATGGCCGGGTCATCGCGGTGATCGACCTCGACAGCCCCGAACCCGCCCGCTTCGATGCCGAGGATGCCGCCGGGATCGAGGCATTGGCCGCGGCCATCGCCGACGCGATCTGACCGCGTCCAGCTTTCCCACACAAACCGCACCGATTCGGGACAGCGCCAAGACAACACCCCTGCCCGCCTTGGTTTTCCGGATCATGCGATGCTAAATTTCGGGTTAATGCCGGGATTCGCTGTATCATCGCGCCCGGTCGTTCAGGGGAATGCCCATGTCTGTCGCTCATTCACTTCGCCCGCTGACCGCCGCTGCGCTGGCCGGTTCGCTCGCTTTCGCGGCCCCCGCGCTGGCACAGTCACTGCCGGGCGCAGCCGTCGATGCCGAAGGGCGCGTGTTCGGCAATGCGGTTCCGGCCCCGCCAATGCCTGCCATGCCGCCGATGGTTTCACAGCCGGTGGTCCAGCCGCTGCCCGCAGGCATGCCGCCACACGCCATGCCACCCCACGCAATGCCCGCCGGACCCATGGCCCAGCCCGGCACAGACCATGCTCCGGCACAGGCCCCCGGTTACGATCCGGTGGCCTGGGACCGCGCCAAGGGTGACTGGCTGACCGAATGCCGCCGCCGCATGGGCGGTTCCAAAAGCAAGACCGCTGGCGCGGTGATCGGCGGGCTGTTTGGCGGCTTGATCGGCAACCGCGTTGCAGGCCGGGGTGATCGCACCGTCGGCACCATCGCCGGGGCCGCCGTGGGCGCCGTGGCAGGCGGCGCGATTGGCGCATCGGCCGATCGCAACCGCGCGCGCGACTATTGCGAGGCCTATCTGGAAGATTCGCTGGCGGGATATTACGGTCAGGGCCAGGCTGGTTATGGCTACGGCTATCAGCAGCCCGGATATGGCCCCGGATATGGCCCCGGATATGGCTATGCCATGCAGCCAGTGATGATGATGGTTCCCGTCATGCACCACGCCGCCCCGGCCAAGGCACGGGAATGCGTGGAAACCACCGTGATCGAGGAATGGGTGCCGGTAAAATCGGCCAAGCGCCGGATCGCCCCGCGCCCCGACAAGCGCGTGAAGATCGTGCCGGACAAGCGGGTCCGCACCTACTGAGCTGAAACGAAAAAGGGGAGCCAGCCGGCTCCCCCATTCCTTCGCCCCCGGCAACACCGGGGGCGTTTTGATATCTGCCCTAGAGCGAGCGGCCGATCAGTTCCTTCATGATCTCGCTCGTGCCGCCAAAGATCCGCGTCACGCGCGCGCCGCGCCACTGCTTGGCGATCGGGTATTCGTTCATGAAGCCCGCCCCGCCGTGCAGTTGCAGGCACTTGTCGACCACTTCGCCCTGCAATTCGGTGTGCCACAGCTTGGCGCCAGAAGCCTCGACCGGGGTCAGCTCGTGCTTGATATGGCGGGCCAGCGCCCAGTCGATATGCGCCCAACCCACCTGCAACTTGGTCTTGAGGTCGGCCAGCACGAAGCGGGTGTTCTGGAAATCCAGCACTGACTGGCCGAACGCCTTGCGGTCGCGGCAGAATTCCACCGTCATGTCGAACGCGCGCTGCGCGGCGGTCTGGGCCGAAATGGCAATGCCCAGGCGCTCCTGCGGCAGCTCGGTCATCAGATAGATGAAGCCCTTGCCCTCTTCGCCCAGGCAGTTGGTGATCGGCACGCGGACGTCTTCAAAGAACAGTTCCGACGTATCCGCCGCGTCCAGCCCGACCTTGTCGAGGTTGCGGCCACGCTTGAAGCCTTCGCGGGTGGCTTCGACCAGCACGATCGACACGCCCTTCCACGCGGGCTGCACTTCAGTGTCGGTCTTGCAGCAGACCAGGATCAGGTCGGCGTTCTGGCCGTTGGTGATATAGGTCTTGCTGCCGTTGATGACATAGTGGTTGCCATCCTTCTTGGCCGTGGTGCGCAGCGCCTGCAGGTCGGAGCCGGTGCCGGGTTCGGTCATCGCGATGGCGGTGACCACTTCCCCCGACACCATCTTGGGCAGCCAGGTCTGCTTCTGCTCTTCCGAGCCGTACTGCATGATATAGTTGGCGACGATGTCCGACTGGAGCGAGAAGCCGGTGGCAACATCCGTGCCGTACCCGATTTCCTCGTCAATGATCGCGTTATAGCCGAAGTCCAGCCCCAGCCCGCCGTATGCCTCCGGCACGGTCGGGCAGAGCAGGCCCAGTTCGCCCGCCTTGGGCCAGACGTCCTTGGGGATGATCCCGTCCTCGTCCCACTTGGCCGCGTGCGGTTCCAGGTGTTCGGCCACGAACCGGCGCACGGTGGAGCGGAACGCCTCGTGGTCTTCGTTATAGCAGGTGCGGTGCAGCTTATCGAGCGACATGGGATAACCCTCTCTACCGGTATGATCGTTGGGCAACGGGTTAGGCCGGGCCGCGCGGGCCGGTCAAGCCGAATTTAATCGCCCGGTTAAGGCCTTTCGGCACCTTGCACCGCAACTTGCGCGGCGCGCGGGCCAGCCTCCAGCCGCAGCCGCCCCAGCCGGAGCGAGGCGTTGGCCCGGTCCAGCGTCAAGGTCCCCGCGATATCGGGCTTCACCCCCAGAATCTGCGCGCTCGGCCCATGCACCCGCAGGCGGTATTGGCCATAGGGGACGCTGTCGAACAGGGTATAGCCATCAAAGTCACTGCGGGTCTGGAGCAGCATCTGCCCGGCCATGTCGACCAGTTCGATCGGCACGCCCGCGCGCGGCTCGCCATCCGGACCCAGCAGAATCGCCTCGATCTCGCCCGTGGGGGCCAGCGGCAGTTCGACTTTCGCCGCCACGCCGGGGCGCGGCACCACGACCATGCCCTGCCCTTTGGGTTGCAGCAGCGGATCGGGTAGCGTTCCCGCATCGATCGAGATCAGCACCGGCACGTAAGGCGTCAGCCCGTTGATCACGGCGCGGCCATCCGGGTTGGTGGCCTTGTCACTGTGGCGAAAGCCGGCTTCCACCGTCACGCCCTCGACCGCTTCCTCGCCCGGCTGGCGGATGCCGTCGCCGTTCTCGTCGCGATAGACCTCGATGCTCGCCTGGCCTTCCTCAGCCAGCCGTTCCCGCGCCAGCCGGATTCCACCGCTGACCGGATCCGGCCCCAGACTGAAGGCCAGCGTCAGGTTGATTCCGCGGTTGCCGCGATTGTCCATGCGCCCCTCGGCCCGCACCGCAAACTTCTTGAACTGGTGGACCACGCCCAGCATCAACTCGCGCCGGTCGGCCTGGGCATCGTAATCCAGTCCCAGCCGCACGGTGGACGCACGCGCAAAGCGGGTTTCGGCCATGACCTGCGCGGTTTCCAGCCCGCGCTTCGGCCCGTTCAACGCCACGCGCGCCGAACCGCGCAACCGCACCCCGGCAATCATGGTGTTGGCGATCAGATTCAGCTTCGTGCCGGTATCCCCCAGGCCCAGCCCGGCCATCGAACCGTTGGCGCTGCGCTGCATCAGCTCTGCCGCCAGCGACAGACGCCCCAGGTGCGCCGATGTGCGCAGTAACCATTCGTTAACACTTGCGCCGCTGCGTAATTGCGACTGTCGATATCCGACTTCGACCGGCAGACGCCAGCTGCCCAGTGGAATCGCGCTGCTCAACCGCAGGCTGGCATCGCGGCGCTGGGCGGATCGCACCATTTCGCTGTCGAAATCCCCGTTGACCCACAGCACTTGCGCGTTGAATCGCACCGGGCCGACCTTGCCCAGCGCCTCGGCCCGCACGGCCTGCCCGCCGCCCAGTTGCTGCGCGCCCGACAACCCGACCAGCACCGGGCCGAACGCATGGTCGACCTTGGCTTCCAGGTATTGGCGGCGCTGACCGGCCAGCATCAGGCTCTGATATTCGACCCCGACGCTGGTGCGCTTGCTCAACCCGTGCTCCACCCCCACGCCCCAGCGCCAGCCGGTCTGCGGATTGGCAAATTTGCTGGTAAAATCGATCAGGTCGCGGCCTTCTTCGGCAATTCCCGCCCAATAGAGCGTCTGCCCGGCGGGAACCCGCGCCTGCCCGACCGGCACGCTGGAGCGTTCGCGCTTGATCTGGCCTTGCGGGCCATACAGCACGACTTCGAACTCGTTATCGCCGAACAGCAGTTCGACATCGTTGAAATCATAGCGCCCGTCGCCGCGATCCGACTGAAAAGCGCGCAGTTCGCCGTTGCGATAGAGTTCCGCGTCCCATCCGGCCGGCAGCGTGCCGCGCAGCGCGGTAACGCCGAACCGCGCCGGGCGGTTGATCGGCTGATTGGTAATCACCGCACCCCGGCCATAGGCGCTTTGCCCGGTCAGGTTGCCGCGTTGCAGATCGACATCGCCCAGCGCGACTTGCGTGGCTTTCAGCGGCCCCAGCAGTTCCCCCGCCGGATCGTTGCGATAGGCCCGGACGCGCAGCGAATCCGGGCGCCCCAGCCCCTCGCCCGCCAGCCGCGCCGTGTAACTCATCCCCAACAACTCCCCCGCCGCCAGCGCTTCGTATTGCACGCGGGTGCCGCCCACCTTGCTCCACTGCGCCTGCAACTGGATGTCGACCGACGGCGCGCGCCACGCCTTGTAGGGCAGCTGCGCCTGCGGCAGCTTGGCCAGATCGAATTCGTCGAACGAGCGCGGCTGAAGTCGCGCTGCGCGACTTTTGCGCTCGATCGCTTCCAGGAACGGCAGTTTACGGTCGGATTCCAGCACGACCGTCAGGTTGCCGAGGTCCGGCTTGAACCGCACGCCCATCCAACTAGACAGCGCGCCCAGGTCCATGCACCACCCCTCAGGCGTGTCGAGGATCGCGCCGGCAGGAATCCCGCGCGCTCCGTTCATGGTTTGTACCGTATTGGCATCGCGGTCGAGCACGAACCGCTGGTCCTCCGCGAACAACCACCCAGTTGCGCGGCGCGACTTCTTGTCGAGTCGCACCGGCAGGTCGAGGGTCTGGATCAGGTCGGCGAAATCGATGCACACACCGGCGGGCGTCTGATAGCCGCGCATCGGTTCGCCCAGCTTGTAAGCCCCACTGCGCAGTTCGAGCAGGAGCTGGTCATCCTCGGTCGGTTGCCAGGCCTGAGCCTGCGCGCCGCCCGAACCCGCACAAACGCCAAGCGCCGCCCCAAGCAGGGCGGCGGCGTGACGCAGCGGGGCGGACCAGCGTGTCATGACGTCAGATTTTTGCGGATCAGTTCTGTTAAAACAGTGGCTTAGCGAATGGCCGAGGTGACTTCGGCGATCAACTGACCGCCGTTCTCCGGCAGTTCACGGTATTCTATGCGAATCGGGCCGGTCAGCTTGGCCTGCTGTTCCGGCGTTACCGGAACCCGCAGCTTGCGCTGGTTCACTTCGGGATAGATCGCGATCCCGCGCTGCTGGAACACCGCTTCACCGCGCGCGGTCTTGCCCTCGATCATGCCGAAGACAGATCGCTGCCCGGTGCGGCTCATGTCGAGTTCCACAAAGGTCTGCGCACCGTCTTTCACGAAGCGCGGGTTGGCCAGTGCGGCGCTGGCTTCCAGCCGGCCCTTGCGCACGAACACCGGGATCGTGATCCCGTAAACGGGGGTGAGGCGGATGGAGAGGCCCCCGGTCGCCGCTTCCTTGGCGGCTTCCTCCGGCGTCATCGCGGCGGGAATCGCGCGGAAGCCCATGTGGACGCGGTATTCGCCATCCGGCAGGTCCGGCGCCGGACGGGCCGAGATCCGCACCGCCTGGGGCTGCCCCGGCAACAAGGTGATCCGGCGCGGGGCATAGCGAATCATGTCGAGCGCGGCCCGCTCCACCGGGTTGGCAGACTCTTCCGCCACGTCGCTGAAATCGCCGTCGCCATCCATGCGACGCAGTTCCAGCGTGATCCGATACGTCGCCGGGGCGCTGCCGATATTGCTGAGCACCACTTCGGCCGAGCCGCCGCCGTTCATCACGACGCGAGTCGGAGCAACCAGCAGATCGCCCTGCGCCTGGGCGGGAACAGCACCCATCACGCCGCCCAGAGCGGCCAGGCCAAACAGTGCGCGACGAATGCGGGAAATGTGCGACATGGAGTACCCCTTGGTGCAATCATGACCGGGCAGTGCACAGGCACCTCCGGGAATTCCCTTAGGGCATAGGAAAACAGGGTTAATTTTCAGATAACCACGCCGCACCAAGCCGCGCGCGACCGGCAGACAAGCCAAGGGCCACACCCGCCATCGCGGATGCGGCCCCTGGTGAAGTCGTGCCGCAGTTGCGACGCGGTGCTTACTGGTATTCGACCGAAACGTCGAAGGTACCGTTGTAAACGCCCGGATGCTGGGCGCTGCCCACGGTCAGCGTGCCGCCGACCTTGAAGGTGCCCTGGCCGGTGGTCGCGCTCAGCGCAACGTCGGTCACGTCGGCTTCGAAGCCGTCCAGCGACATCGAAGGCAGCGGACCCTGCACGCCCACGTCCCAGCTGGGATCGTTCAGGCTCAGCACAACCGCGCCAGCCGACGTGTCGGGCAGCGACACCAGCACGGTCGCGCCAGCGCTGCCGGTCACGGTGAACGAAGCCGGAGCGCGGGTGCCGGTCGAAACCAGGGTGCCGGTCTTGGTCGTGTTGGCGTCCGAACCGACGGTCACGGTGCCGCCGGTGTTGGCAGCGATCTGACCGAAGTCGAGCGCCGAATCAGCGGTCAGCGACAGAGTGTCGAGCACTTCCGCGGTGGCGGTGGCGGTGGCGGTGGCAGCGGCGTTGGCAGCCGAAGCGAATGAAATGGCGCTGACAGCAGCACCGATAACAGCGAGGCGAAGCGAGTTACGCATAATAAGTCTGGTCCCTATCCAAGCATTCGAGAGCTTGCAGCGCGGTGAGCGCCGCCCGAATGGACGGCTCGCCCCCATTCGCAGGACCCTATGTAGAACTACTCTGTTCAGGCTTTGCTTTTGAGTATGGTTAATGGATCGAGCTGGAAAATTAACGAATAATCGGGAAAATTCCCTATATTCCGCCGCCAGTTAGGCGCTGGCAGATCAGATCGAGCTGGTCGAGCGTGCGATAGCGGATGGTCACCGTGCCCGACCGCGGATCGGCATCGGCGTTGATCCGCACCGACAGGCCCAGAAATTCCTCAAGGTGGCTCTGAACCGCCGCAATATCGGCTGAGGCGCCCACATCGCGGTCACTGCGCGCGCGGCGCGGCGCGGTGGTACCGGTGGTCTGGCGGCGCACCAGCTTTTCCACCTCACGCACGGACAGCTGCCTGGCCACCGCCGATTCGGCCAGAGCCTCGGCATTCTCCACCCCGATCAGCGCGCGGGCGTGGCCCATCGACAGCCGGCCGTCCTGGACCATGTCCATGACCGATTCGGGCAAGGCCAGCAGCCGCTGGAGATTCGCGACATGGCTGCGGCTCTTGTCGACCAGCTTCGCGATTTCGGCCTGAGTCAGCCCTTCCTGTTCCGCCAGGCTGTGATAGGCGCGCGCTTCCTCGATCGGATTGAGATCTTCGCGCTGCAGGTTCTCGATCAGCGCCAGCGCCATAACCTCGCGTTCGCTCAGATCGCGAACAATCGCCGGAATTTCATGGAGTTGTGCACGCTGGGCCGCGCGCCAGCGGCGCTCGCCGGCCACCAGGCGATAGCGCCCGGCGCCCTGCGGCGTGACGATCACCGGCTGAATCACCCCGCGCGCGGCAATCGACGCCGCCAGTTCATCCAGCGCGGCCTCGTCGAAGTGGCGGCGCGGCTGGCCGGGCAGCGGCGAAATGGCTGAAACCGCCAGCAGCGCGAGCCCGGAGGTGGACGACCGGGCGGATGCGGTCGTGGCTGCACCGTCCGCCGAATCCTGCGCTTCGGCGGACGTGACCAGCGGTTCCTCGCGCCGGGTTTCCCCCAGCAAGGCACCCAGGCCGCGTCCCAGCGCGGGCGGGCGTTTCTTGGCGCCGGCAGCTTGCGGAACGGAAATGCGAATCACGGGTTCGTCGCTCATGCGGCCTTCCTCTGTTCGGGCAGGCGGGTAATCAGCTCGCGCGCCAGCGCCATATAGGCGCGGCTGCCAACGCAGTTGTGGTCATAGATCAGCGCGGGCAAACCATGGCTCGGCGCTTCGGACAGGCGCACGTTGCGCGGGATGACCGATTCGAACACCAGCCCGCCCAGGCACGAACGCACGTCTTCCGCCACCTGATCGGTCAGGCGGTTGCGCCGGTCGAACATGGTCAGCGCAATGCCGACGATGCCGAGATCCGGGTTAAACCGCTGCTGCACCCGCTCGACCGTCTGGAGCAGCTGGCTAAGACCTTCCAGCGCGAAGAACTCGCACTGGAGCGGCACCAGCAAGGTATCGGCCGCGCAGAGCGCATTGAGCGTGAGCAAGCCCAGCGACGGCGGGCAATCGATAAAACAGATGTCGTGCGCGGTATCCGCCGCCAGCGCATCGGCCAGCCGCTGGGTGCGGTTCTCGACCGAGACTAGCTCCACTTCCGCGCCGGACAAGTCCACCGTCGCCGCGATCAGATCCAGCCCCGGAATCCGGGTCTCCATCACGCATTCGTCCAGCGGTGCCTGATCGACCAGCAAATCATAGGACGACCGCTCTCGCTCAGCAGTGCCGACGCCGATTCCGGTGGATGCATTGCCTTGCGGATCGAGATCGATCAGCAGCACTTTCCACCCCGTCGCAGCCATGGCCGTGGCGATGTTGATAGCGGTGGTAGTCTTGCCCACCCCGCCCTTCTGGTTGGCGATCGCCACGCGAATCACGATTTGCGTCCCTTCCTTGCGGTATTTGCGGCGAGAGTGCCGACGATCATTCCCGCCTCGGCATCGGTCAGTGATTGTTCCACGTGGAACCGATGCTGCCAGCCAGAGAGGTCCTGCAATTCTTGCGGCGCGGACCGCCCCTTGGGCAACAGCCAAATGGTGTCCGCTGTGGAAAATCGTGCGGATAGTTCCAGCAGTCGCGGCAGTGGCGCGAACGCCCGTGCCGAAATGACGCGAACTGGCTGACTCGGCACCAGCTCCAGTCGCGCGCCGATCACTTGCGCCCGGTTCAACCCCAGCGCGATTCGCGCCCGGTCGAGCCACTCAATTCGCCGCGCGCGTGATTCGACCATCAGCACTTCGCATTCCGGTCGCAGCGCCGCGATCACCAAGCCGGGAAACCCCGCCCCAGTGCCAAGATCGAGCCAGGGCGAGCATGTTTCACGTGGAACGTAGGTCAGCAGTTGTGCCGAATCGGCGATGTGTCGCCGCCAGATTTCGGCCAGGCTGGCCGCCGAAACCAGGTTCTGGCGCGTGTTCTCTTCAGCCAACAGGCGCACCAGTGCGTCCAGCCGATCGGCTGCGGCAGCATCCCATTCGGGCAGCGCGGCCAACCAGGCGCGGGCCTCAGCCTCGGTGTGCAGCACTGTCATGCCGCACGCCGCCGGGCATGAACCAGCAAGGCCGCAAGCGCGGCCGGGGTGATTCCCGGAACCCGCCCCGCAGCCGCCAGCGTCGCAGGCCGCGCGCGCGACAGGCGCTCAACCATCTCACGCGAGAGGCCGGGGATCGCCGCATAAGGAAAGTCATCGCCCAGTGGCAGCGCCTCGGCGGCGCGCAAGTCGCGCAGCTCGCTCTCCTGCCGCGCCAGATAGGGCGCATACGCGGCGTCCTCCGCCACTTCCCCGGTCAGTTCCGGATCAACCGTGTGGGCAGCGGCTAGAACTTCCGCCGCGATCCACGGCGACAGACTGGCAAGGTCCACCCCCCCGAACCGCAACCATTCACGCAGCGGCAAGCGACCGGTATCGGCCCGCACCGGCAGACCGGCCAGCGCCAGCTCGTTGCTGGTTGCGCTGGTATCCAGCGCCCGGTCCAGCCCGGCCCGCGCCTCTTCGCGCACCTTGAACCATTCGGCCCGTTCCGGCCCGATGCAGCCCGATTCCAGCCCCAGTGGCGTCAGACGGGTGGTGGCGTTGTTCGCGCGCAGACGCAGACGGTATTCGGCCCGCGCGGTCAGCATCCGATAGGGTTCGGACACGCCGTGCAGCGTCAGATCGTCAATCATCAC
The DNA here is from genome assembly GCA_041909515.1 of Novosphingobium sp. GTDB lineage: Bacteria > Pseudomonadota > Alphaproteobacteria > Sphingomonadales > Sphingomonadaceae > Novosphingobium. The sequence continues at coordinate 32,830 of JAYRDH010000019.1, forward strand.
CGCCATATAGCTGTTGGCGCGATCCAGCGCAGCAGGTGCGCGCCCCAGTACGGCAGCGGCTGCGTGCATCCCAGCCACCAGCCCTTGGGCCGCAGCCTCTTCATATCCGGTCGTGCCATTGATCTGCCCCGCGCAGTACAGCCCCGGAAGGTCACGCAGTTCGAGCGACGGGCGCAGGGCACGCGGATCGATATGATCGTATTCCACGGCATAGCCCGGCACGATCATCTCGACCGCTTCCAGCCCCGCCATCGTCCGCAGCATCGCCAGCTGGACGTCGGCCGGCAGCGAAGTGGAAATCCCGTTGGGATAGACCAGATGCGTCGCCAGCCCTTCCGGCTCCAGAAACACCTGATGCCCGTCGCGGTCCGCGAAGCGGTGAATCTTGTCCTCGATCGACGGGCAATAGCGCGGCCCCGAAGCCCCGATCGCGCCACTGAACAAAGGGGAGCGGTGCAGGTTGGCGCGGATCACGTCGTGGCTGCGTTCATTCGTGCGGGTAATCGCGCAGAACACTTGCGGGTTCACGCGGGTCCGGCTCAACGCCGACATCAGCCACGGCTCCGGATCAGAGGGCTGTTCGTCCAGCTGCGCCCAATCGATCGTCCGGCCATCAAGACGCGGTGGCGTTCCAGTCTTGAGCCGCGCCATCGGCAGTGCGGCCTCGCGCAATTGCTGGGCGAGCCGCTGGGCCGATGCCTCACCAATCCGTCCGCCGACGATCCGCTCTTCCCCCCGGAACAGCACCCCGCCCAGGAACGTGCCAGTACACAGCACGACCGCGCTGCTGTCCAGCTGGGTTCCGTCCGCCAGTTCAAGGCCAGTCGCGCGTCCACCCGCGATGCGTAGCGCTGCCGCTTCCCCGCCAATCAGGGTCAGGTCGCCTTGCTGCTTCAGCAGCCGCTGGACCTCCGCCTTGAACAACACCCGGTCCGCCTGAATGCGCGGCCCCTGGACAGCGCTGCCCTTGGACCGGTTGAGCATCCGGTAATGGATCGCGGCAGCATCAGCGGCGCGGGCAATGATCCCGTCAAGCGCATCGACTTCGCGGACCAGATGGCCCTTCCCCAGCCCGCCAATCGCCGGGTTGCAACTCATCGCGCCGATCACGTCCAGATCGAAACTGACCAACGCGGTGCGCGCGCCCATCCGCGCGGCAACGGCCGCCGCTTCCACGCCGGCATGGCCGCCGCCGATCACGATGATGTCGAATGACTGCATACCCGCCGCTTTAGCGGAGGAGCGTTTCACGTGGAACAGGTTTTAATGGTAATTGCGCCACGAGCGATGTTTCACGTGAAACAGGGCGCTATTTCCCGATACAGAAGCGGCCGAACAGTGCATCGAGCATGTCCTCGGTCGTGGTTCGCCCTAGCAAGGCATCGAACGCCACGCGCGCCAGTCGCAAGCTTTCAGCCACTAGTAAGGCATCGGTCAGCCCCTCCCCCGCCGCCAGCTCTTCACGCGCTTCGCTCAGCAAGCGATGCTGGCGCGCATTGAGCGCGGCCTCGCCTGGCCGGGGTAAGGCGGCGCGCGCGTGGGCGATCAGGTCGGCGCGCAGGTCGTCCATCCCAGCGCCCGTCACAGCGGAGACACGGTGGCGCGGCATGACCTTGGCCGAATGATCCGTCCGGTCGACTTGCGCTTCGATCTCCCACGCGCCTTCCGGCCCCTCGCCCTCAGGTCCCAGCCAGAGCACCAGATCGGCCTGCGCCAGTGCCGAGCGGGCCCGCTCCACCCCGATGGCCTCAATCGCGTCTCCCGCCTCGTCGCGCAGCCCTGCGGTGTCGCTGAACCGGAACGGCACCCCGCCCAGCGCGACCGGGTGGGTCAGCACATCGCGCGTCGTGCCCGCCACTGGCGCGGTGATCGCGGCATCGCTTTCCACCAGCGCGTTGAACAGCGTGCTCTTGCCCGCGTTGGGCGGCCCGGCCAGCACCACGCGATACCCTTCGCGCAGCGCCTCCGCACGGGGACGGGCCAGCCATGCGGCCAGTTCCTGTTCCAATCCAGCCAGGCGCGCGGTGAAGTCCGCTGGCAGGTCGCTGACATCGTCCTCGTCGCCGAAATCCAGCACCGCCTCGACCGAAGCCGACAGCATCAGCAACCGTTCGCGCCAGCCTGCAACTTCACGGGAAAAGTCGCCGCCCGCCATCGCCAGCGCCGACTGGCGTTGCAGTTCTGTCTCCGCCGATAGCAGGTCCGCCAGCCCCTCGGCTTCGGACAAGTCGATCCGGCCATTGGCAAAGGCGCGGCGGGTGAATTCCCCCGGCTGCGCAGGCCGCAATCCCGGCAGGGCTGCCAGCGCCTGCTCCACCGCGCTGACAACCGCGCGGCCGCCATGGCAGTGCAGCTCCGCCGTATCCTCACCCGTCGCGGTCGTCGGCCCCGGCAGCCATAGCGCCAGCGCCCGGTCCAGCACGGCCCCGGCCTGATCGCGCAGCGTTGCGGCCACGGCCCGGCGTGGCGGGAGGGAGCGCCCGGCGAGCGCCCGCAGTGCATCCCCCGCCAGCGGTCCGCTGATCCGCACAACGGCAATCGCGGCGGGCGGAGTGCCGCTCGACAAGGCAAAGATCGTGTCAGTCATCGCCCGCGCGCCTGCCACGGCGGACGCGCGGGGGGAAGCCGGATCAGTCGCCACTCTTCTTCTTGGCGCCGCTGGCAAAGGCTGAACTGTTTTCCATGAAGCTTTGGAACAGCTTCATCCCCACTTGCCCCATCGGTGCCAGATTCTTGGCAAATTCCTGGACCTGTTCGATGTTGCCCGCGCCCTTCATGGCCTTGGCAATCGCTTCGACGTAAAACTCGTTGGCCTTGGCCACATCGGGCAATCCAAGGAAGGTGCGCGCTTCCTGCGGCGTGCAGTCGATTTCGACATTGATCTTCATCTGGCTCTCCTTGGCGGGCCACCCAGCCTTCCCCGACTGCAAAGCTGACACATGGTCTTGGCAAAGTCCACGGTGCGTGGTTAGGCCATGCGGTAACAACCCAACTGCAGGAGCAGCAGATGTCCGAAATGGTCCAGGTCCCCGCGCTTGACGGCAGCGCCACCTTCCCCGCCTATGTCGCGCGTCCCGCCGGCACGCCGACGGCGGCAATCATCGTGATCCCCGAAATCTTCGGCGTGAACCCCGGCATCCGGCAGAAGTGCGACAAGTGGGCGGAACTGGGCTTCCTCGCGGTCGCGCCCGATCTGTTCTGGCGCTTTGCTCCCGGCGTGGAGCTGAACCCCGACGTTCCCGCAGAGCTGGAGGAAGCCTTCGGCTATTTCGGCCAGTATGATCCCACCGACGGCGTCTATGACATCGAAGCCACTATCAAGTGGCTGCGCGCCACGCAGGGCGTCAGCAAGGTCGGCTGCGCGGGCTACTGCCTGGGCGGGCGGCTGGCCTACATGGCGGCGGCGCGCACCGACATCGACGCCTCGGTCGGCTATTACGGTGTGGCCATCGACACGATGCTGGACGAAGCCCATGCCATCGCCAACCCGCTGATGCTGCACATCCCCACTGGCGACCATCTGGTCGGCCCGGAAGCACAAGCCGCAATCCACGGTGCGCTGGATGCCCACCCCAAGGTGACCCTGCACGACTATGCCGGGCTGGACCACGGCTTCGCCGCCGAAATGGGCAACCGCCGGAATGAGGAAGGCGCACAGCTAGCCGATGGGCGGACGGTGGCGTTCCTCAAGGCGAATCTGGCCTGATTGATACTGCAGGGGCCATTGCCCCTGCGCCCAAAACGTCTTCCGGCGCGATGCAGGCGCTTGGTTCAACCCCAGCGCAACGACCGCGCCGGGAGACGGATCGGGGTCCGGGGCAATGGCCCCGGAATCTATTCGTACTGCCCGATCGCCTGAAAAATCCGCCCGATCGCTTCCCGATCCGCCGCGTCAATTTCCGGTCGCCAGATCTCGAATAGCAGCACCACGCGCTCCTGCGACCCGTCGTTCTTGGCCTCGTGGTTGATGCTGTCATCGAACACCAGTGGCACACCGTCCACCCAGCCGCGTGTTTCACTGCCGACGCGGAACCAGCAGTCCGGCGCGGTCAGGATCGGTATGTGGCAGATCAGGCGGGTGTTGAGCATCCCCGTATGTGGCGCAATATGCGCCCCCGGCAGCAGGCGCGACCAGTGCGCATTGGGTGAGCGGCCCGGAATCTGCGGCATCGGCGCATGGGCCAGCGCCTCCATCGTCGCGGGGCAGCGCGCGGCGTTCTCCTCTACCCGCGCACCGTCCTGCCAGAAATGGAACGCGGTCCAGGCCGGATTGTCGAGCAAGGGGGTATTGGGCGCAGGCCGGTTTTCCTTGCGGTGGACATAGGGCGCAAAGCCCTCTGCCCCGCTGGCCAGCACCGCCGCCAGTTCGTCCTGCATTCGCGGCACCAGTGCCAGCATCGGTTCCAGCCAGGGAAACTCAGCCGGATCGTAGAACCGCTTTTGCGGCAGGCCGGGGTAATAAAACACCGACGGCTCCTGCAGATACAGCTCGCGCTTCCCGGTCAGCAGTTCCACTGCCTCGGTCATCGTCGGGGATAAGTCTTTTCCAACGATATCAATCAGATAAGCCTCAAACCCTGTGTTTGCCTCACCCAGATACTGCACCGCATGGGCGTGTAGCGCCGTCAGCGCGGACGGCACCGCACCATCAGCCGCCGCCTGATTCAGCGCGGTACGGTAATACGTGGAAGCGGCGCGGGCATCCCCGGCCTGTTCGCGCAGCCGTGCCTTGAGCAGCAATGCGCCAACCTCGCGCGGGGCGAGTTCCAGCTGGCGGTCCAGCGCGGCTTCGGCGGCATCATTCTGGCCCAGCGCCAGTTCGACATTGGCCAGCGCCACCCATGGCATGTCTGCAGCGGGAGCGACCGCCGCTGCCTCGCGCAGCAGCGCGGCGGCGCGCGGCATATCACGCGCGGCCAGCGCCTGCATTCCGGCGGCTATTGCGGCGCGGGGTTCGTCGGTCATGCGCTCTCCTTGCGGTCCCACGCATAGGCGAGGCTGGAACTCCTTCGCAAGCTGGGTCATGCTGCGGCAAACGCATAACTGGAAAGAGGACACCGCCAATGGCCACACACCCCGGACTCGCCCGCTGGCACGCCTATATGCTGGGCGGCAGCGATCCGGCCGTGCTGGCCGATCTACTGACGGATGACGCGGTGTTCCACTCCCCCGTGGTCCACACTCCGCAAGCGGGCAAGGCCAAGGTCATGGCCTATCTTGGCGCGGCCAGCGGCGTGTTCGGAAACGGGACGTTCGAATATGTCCGCGAGATTGTCGATGGTGACAACGCAATGCTGGAATTCACGTGCGAGATGGACGGCATCAAGGTGAACGGCATCGACCTGATCCAGTTCAACGCCGACGGAAAGATTCAGGATTTCAAGGTGATGGTCCGCCCGCTGAAAGCCATCAACAAAGTCTGGGATCTGATGGCCGCGCAAATGGCGGCGGCGCAGGGATAACACGAAAAAGGCGCCGTCCAGCCAAGCCGGACGGCGCCCTGATCGGTCCATTCGGGCGCTGAACCCTTACTGGTTCATCGTCGCGAAGAAGTCTTCGTTGGTCTTGGAATCCTTCATCTTGTCGAGCAGGAATTCCATCGCGTCGATCGTGCCCATCTGCATCAGGATGCGGCGCAGGACCCACATCTTCGACAGCTTGTCCTTGCCGACCAGCAACTCTTCCTTGCGAGTGCCGGACTTGCCGACATCCAGCGCCGGGAAGATGCGCTTGTCCGCAACCTTGCGGTCCAGCACGATTTCCGAGTTACCGGTGCCCTTGAATTCTTCGAAGATCACTTCGTCCATGCGGCTGCCGGTATCGATCAGCGCGGTGGCGATGATGGAGAGCGAGCCGCCCTCCTCGATGTTGCGGGCCGCGCCGAAGAAGCGCTTCGGGCGTTGCAGCGCGTTGGCGTCAACACCGCCGGTCAGCACCTTGCCCGATGACGGGACCACGGTGTTGTAGGCCCGGCCCAGACGCGTGATCGAATCCAGCAGGATCACCACGTCGCGCTTGTGCTCGACCAGGCGCTTGGCCTTTTCGATAACCATTTCAGCAACTTGCACGTGACGCGTGGCGGGTTCGTCGAAGGTGGAGGAAATCACCTCGCCCTTCACGCTGCGCTGCATGTCGGTCACTTCTTCCGGCCGTTCATCGACCAGCAGGACCAGCAGGAACACTTCGGGATGGTTGTCGGTGATCGCCTTGGCGATGTTCTGCAGCAGCACGGTCTTGCCGGTGCGCGGCGGGGCGACGATCAGCGCGCGCTGGCCCTTGCCCTGCGGGCTGATGATGTCGATCACGCGGGCCGACTTGTCCTTGACCGTCGGGTCGAGCGTATCGAGGTTCAGCTTTTCGTCCGGATAGAGCGGCGTCAGGTTGTCGAAATTGACGCGGTGACGCACGGCTTCGGGATCGTCGAAGTTGACGCTGATCAGCTTGGTGATCGCGAAATAGCGTTCGCCGTCCTTGGGCGCGCGGACTTCGCCTTCCACCGTGTCACCGGTGCGCAGGCCCCATTTGCGGACCTGGTTGGGCGAAACATAGATATCGTCCGGACCGGCCAGATAGTTCGCTTCGGGGCTGCGCAGAAAGCCGAAGCCATCGGCCAACACTTCGATCGTGCCGATCCCCAGGATCTGCTCGCCATCTTCGGCCAATTCCTTGAGGATCGCGAACATCAGGTCCTGGCGGCGCAGGGTCGATGCGCCTTCAACGCCCAGTTCCTCGGCCATTTCGACCAGTTCGGCGGAAGTCTTTTTCTTGAGTTCTTTCAGGTGCATCGGAAATTCGATTCCAGCTTGTCTTGGGTCAGGTCTTGAAATGGCCGGCTGATCGAAGGGCTTGGAGAAAGCGGATCATTCCGCGCGCAAGGGCGCGGTGTCATGCCGGTTAGCGACGCTGCGGATACGCCCGCACCGAGGGTCCTGTCAACGCAAACCAGCCCGTTCGGGCCGGAAATCAGGCCGAACGGAACGCGTGGCTGATCGGATAGCGCCGGTCGCGGCCAAAGTTGCGGGTGCCCAGCTTGACGCCTGGAGGGGCCTGCCGGCGCTTGTATTCCGCCAGGTGCAACAACCGTTCGATCCGCACCACGGTATCGCGCTCAAACCCCTCGCCCACCAGCTGGTCGACACTCTTATCGTGTTCCACCAGCCCCAGCAGGATCGCATCGAGCACCGGGTATTCGGGCAGCGAATCCGAATCCTTCTGGTCCGGGCGCAGTTCGGCGCTGGGCGGCTTGGTGATGATGTTTTCCGGGATTACCGGCCCGTCCGGCCCCAGCCCGATCTTGGGCTTGTGCCGGTTGCGCCACTTCGACACCGCAAACACGGTCATCTTGTAGGCATCTTTCAGCGGGTTATAGCCGCCCGCCATGTCGCCATAGATCGTGGCATAGCCGACGCTCATCTCGCTTTTGTTGCCAGTGGTCAGCAGCATCGGGCCGAACTTGTTGGAAAGCGCCATCAGCGTGACGCCGCGAATGCGCGATTGCAGGTTTTCTTCGGTGATATCGACCTGGGTATCGGCAAAGCTGCCTTCCAGCATCGTATCGAACCCGGCCACAGCGGGCTGGATCGGGATCGTGTCATAGCGGCAACCAATCAGCTTTGCGCATTCGGTCGCGTCGTCCAGGCTTTCCTGACTGGTAAAGCGGCTGGGCAACATCACGCACCACACCCGCTCCGGCCCCAAGGCATCGGCGGCAATCGCGGCGCAGATCGCGCTGTCGATCCCCCCCGACAGACCCAGCACCACGCCGGGGAAGCGGTTGCGATCCACATAGTCGCGCAGTGCCAGCACCATTGCGCAGTAGATATCCTCCGGATGGTCGGACAGCGGCGCAATCACTCCCCGGTCACAGCGCCAGCCGGTGGCGGTGCGGGTCCAGCGAGTGAGGACTTCCTGCTCTTCCCAGTCGGCCATCTGCACCGCCAGGCTGCCATCGCCGTTGATCACGAAGCTGGCGCCATCAAACACCAGTTCATCCTGCCCGCCAACCCGGTTGAGGTAGGCCAGCGGCAAGCCGGTATCGACCGCGCGGCGCTTGGCCACGCCGTCGATCCGCAGCGTGTCCTTGTCGATCTCGTACGGGCTGCCGTTGATGCAGATCAGCAGTTCCGCGCCAAAATCGGCCAGATGGCGGCAGACGTCCGGGTGCCAGATATCCTCGCAGATTGGCAGACCGATCATCACGCCCTTGAACACGATCGGTTCAGGCAGCGGGCCGGGTTCGAACAGACGGACTTCATCGAAGGTGCCGTAATTGGGCAGTTCATGCTTGAAGCGGACCGCCGCGATCTTGCCCTGATCGAGCAAGGCGACACCGTTGTGCAGGTTGCCATCACGCACGAACACGCTGCCGACCAGCATTGCCGGGCCGCCGTCGGCCGTGGCCAGCGCCAGTTGCTCCAGCCCCGCCGCGGCGCGTTCGATCAGTGCCGGTTTCAGCACCAGATCTTCGGGCGGATAGCCGATCAGCTGCATTTCCGGGAACACCACCAGATCCGCCCCTGCGCTCCGCGCCCGGTCGCGCGCGGCCAGCATGGCAGCAGAATTGGCGGCAATATCGCCCACCGTCTGGTTGAGCTGGGCAAGCGTGATCGAGAGGCTATCGGTCATGCCCGCACCCTAGGCGGGGAAGCCCCCCTCACGCAATGCTGCTCAAGGCCTTCAGAAAGGGCGTACGATCACCAGAATGACGATCAGCGGGATGGTGATGCCCGGAACCTCGTTGATCATCCGCAGCGCTCGCCCGCTCAGCTTGCGCTCGCCGCGCGCCAGCGCAGCGGCGTAGCCTGCCAGCCAGACCTGATAGGCCGTCAGCCCCAGCACAGCGGCCAGCTTGAAGTGGAACCAGCCGGAGGTGAAATAGCCCATCGACCAGGCGATCATCAGACCCAGCACCCAGCTGACCACCAGTGACGGCCACATGATGATGTTCAGCAAACGCCGCTCCCGCTGGATCCACGCCGCATTATCGGGCGAATCCGGCGCGCATTCCTGATGATAGACGAACACGCGCGGCAGCATGAACAGCCCAGCCATCCAGAAGATCACAAAGATCACGTGCCCGGCCTTGAGCCAGAGATATGTCACAGCGAGAACCTCTTGCATGAACCCATGATAGCTTATCCGCGCCAGCCGCGCACCAGGCCAAGCAGTTGTTCAACATGCTCGATCGGAGTGAACTGGCCGATCCCGTGGCCCAGATTGAACACGTGCGGCCGGTCGGCAAAGGCATCCAGCACGCGCAGGGTCTGGCGTTCCAGCTCTGCCCCGCCCGCCAGCAGCAGCAGCGGATCGAGATTGCCCTGCACCGGCAGCCCGGCGGGCAGTTCTTTCGCCGCCCACAACGGATCGATGGTTTCGTCGATCCCCACCGCATGGACCCCGGTTTCGCGGGCATAGGCGGGCAGTTTCTCGCCCGAACCCTTGGGAAAGCCGATCACCGGCGTTTCCGGGAAGCGCGCCTTGATCCGGTCCGTAATCGCCGCGTTGGGGGCAATCACCCAGCGTTCGAATTCGGCCGGGGCGAGGCTTCCTGCCCAGCTGTCGAACAGTTGCACGGCTTCGGCGCCCGCCTCGATCTGACCGGCCAGATAATCGACGGTGACGTCGACGACGGCATCGATGATCGCCTGAAACGCCGCCGGATCGCGATAGGCCATGGCGCGGGTGTCGTGCTGGTCGCGGCTGCCTTCGCCAGCGACCATGTACGTCGCGACCGTCCACGGACTCCCTGCAAAGCCCAGCATGGTCTTGTCGGCGGGCAAGGCGGCGCGGACCTGGCGCACGGTTTCGTAAATCGGGCTGAGCCGTTCGGGCACCGCGGTCAGACTGTCCAACGCGGCATCGATCAGCCGGGGTGAGAGGTGCGGCCCTTCACCGGCCAGGAACTGCAGTTCCTGGCCCATCGCATAAGGCACGATCAAGATGTCGGAAAACAGGATCGCACCATCGAATCCGAACCGCCGGATCGGCTGCAAAGTGATCTCGGCCGCTGCCACGCTGTCATAGACCAGCGGCAGGAAGCCGCCCTTTTCCGCCCTTAAGGCGCGGTATTCCGGCAGATAGCGTCCGGCCTGGCGCATCAGCCACACCGGGCGCTGGTTGGCATTTTCACCACGCAGGGTACGAAGGAGCAAACCGGGCATCGAGGGATTCCAATCCAATAACAATTAAGATTCTTGAATAAGGATGTAAGTGTAGTTGGCCTGTGGATAGCGCGAACAACCGCGCCTTGCCTGATTTGTCCCGGCCTGAACAGGGGTGACGCGCACCGCGACTCTGTCCGCGTCGGCGTCAAGCAAAGGTTATCCCGGTTATCCCCAGCCTGTGGGCAACGCTTTCCACCTGTCCACAAGTGGCGCACAGGAGTCCTCCTAGCGGGCATGGAATCCGCCTCGGAACTTGTCCCCGCGTTCGTCCCGTGATTTATGCGGCGAATTGTCCACAGGGAGCCACAATGGCCCGTCTCAACCTGCATCTGCTGTCGGATTCCACCGGTGAAACGCTGGAAGCCATTGCCAAGGCGGCGCTCGCGCAGTTCGAAGGGGCCGACGTGGTCCGGCACTTCTGGCCGATGGTCCGATCTCAGCAGCACCTGGACCGGATCATGGGTGACATCGCCGACAATCCGGGGCTGGTGTTCTATACCATGGCCAGCACGGAACTGCGCGGCAAGCTGGTGGAGCGGTGCCGGACGCTGGGTCTGCCGGTGGTGTCCGTGCTGGATTCCGCGGTTGCGGCATTGGAATCTGCGCTGGGTCAGCACCCCCGTGCCCGCCCCGGCCGCCAGCACATCATGGATGAGGCCTATTTCGCCCGCGTCGATGCGATCCAGTTCACCATCGCCCACGACGACGGCGTGATGTGGGAGGACTGGGAAGAAGCCGACATCGTGCTGGCGGGGGTTTCGCGTTCTTCCAAGACGCCGACCAGCATCTATCTTGCCAATCGCGGGTTCAAAGTCGCCAATATCCCGATCGTGGTGGAAAGCCCGCCCCCGCCCGCGCTGTTCGGGCTGAAGCATCCGCTGGTCGTGGGGCTGACTACCGCGCCCGACCGGCTGATTCAGGTGCGGCGCAACCGGTTGCTCTCGCTGAACCAGGCGCCCGAAACCGCCTATGTCGATCAGGACCGGGTCGCGCGCGAAGTGCAGTATGCACGGCGGATGTTTGCCGATAACGACTGGCCAGTAATCGACGTCACCCGCCGCTCGATCGAGGAAACCGCTGCCGCCGTGATCAATCTCTACAACGAATCCCGCGCACCCAAGGATGGCCGGGCCGACTGATGCTGGTGCTTGCGTCGCAAAGTGCATCGCGCAAGGCGATGCTGGAAGCCGCTGGCGTGCCCTTCACGCCCTGCCCCGCCCACGTCGACGAACGCGGGATCGAGGCTGGCCTGACCGGGGCCGATCCCGATGCCATCGCGCTCGCACTGGCGCAGGCCAAGGCGCTCGCCGTTTCCGCGCAGCACCCCGGTGCGCTGGTGCTGGGCAGCGACAGCCTGGTCGAAGTTGCGGGCCGCCGGTTCGACAAGCCGCGCAGCCGGGCCGAAGCGGCCGAGCACCTGCGGTTCTTTTCCGGGCAGGCGATGCGGCTGCACAGCGCGGTGGCGCTGGCCCGCGACGGCACGGTTACCTGGCAGCACAGCGAATGCGCGGTGTTGCAGGTCCGTCCGCTGGGCGAGGATTTTATTGAAGCCTATCTCACCGCCGAATGGCCCGAAGTGGGGGCCTGCGTCGGCGTGTTCCGGATCGAGGGGCTGGGTGTGAACCTGTTTGAATCGATCACCGGCAGCCACTTTACCGTGCTGGGCATGCCGCTGCTGGCGGTGCTGGCCGCGCTGCGTGAAGCGGGGGAACTGCCGGCATGACCCGCGCTTATGCCGAAGTGATTGGCGATCCGATCGTCCAGTCGAAGTCCCCCACGATCCACGGCTTCTGGCTGGGCAAGCTGGGAATCGATGCCGATTACCGTGCCTGCCACGTCACGGCGGAAGGGCTGGCCGATTACGTCGCCAGCCGCCGCGCCGATCCCGACTGGCGCGGCTGCAACGTGACGATGCCGCACAAGCAGGCCATCATGCCGCTGCTCGACCGGATCGATCCTGAGGCGGCCCGGATTGGCGCGGCCAACACCGTGGTCCGTGCTGCTGATGGAACGCTGATTGGCTATAATACGGACGCTGCCGGGTTTCTGGAACCGCTCCAGTCGCTGCTGGATCAGACTCACCTTTACCGGATGGCGCGTATTTTCGGTGCGGGCGGCGCGGCGCGGGCGATCATTACCGCACTGGCGGACAAGGGCTTCACGCTGGTGGTTGCCGCGCGCAAGCCCGCACAGGCCCGCGCGCTGCTGGATGAACTGGCGCCGAAAGGCGAACATCACGCAGTTGAACTCGCCCACTTTGCTCCCGCGACCGACTTTGCCTTTGACGACCGCGACCAGATTCTCGATCTGGTGATCAACGCCAGCCCGCTGGGCATGGCGGGCAAGCCGCCGCTGGAGCTGGATTTCAGCCATGTTCCGCCCGGCAGCGTGGTCTATGACATCGTCACCCACCCGCTCGCTACGCCGCTGCTGGTCGAAGCGGGCCAGCGCGGACTGGAAACGGTCGACGGGCTGGCGATGCTGATCGGGCAGGCGGCCGTGGCGTTCGAAAAGTTCTTTGGCGCCCCGGCCCCGCGCGAACATGATGCAGACTTGCGAAAGGTGCTGACCGCATGACTGAGCATCACCCCTTCATCCTGGGTCTGACCGGATCGATTGGCATGGGCAAATCGGCCGTGGCGGCAATGTTCCAGGGCCTGAACGTGCCGGTGTTCGATGCCGACGCGGTGGTGCACGAATTGCAGGGACCGGGCGGGCCGCTCCTCCCC
>JAYRDH010000020.1:0-44550 GCA_041909515.1 Novosphingobium sp.
CTGCGGCCAGACATTATCTATGTCCACTGCGTCGGGTTCGGACAGGACGGCCCTTATGCCGACCTTCAGGCCTATGACGATGTGATTCAGGCTGCCAGCGGCACCGCCACGCTGCTGCCGCGGGTCGATGGCGACCCGCGGCCGCGCTATCTGCCCTCGCTGGTGGCGGACAAGGTCGCAGGGCTGCACGCCGCCTATGCCGCGCTGGCCGCGCTGTTCCACCGCCAGCGCACGGGTGAGGGCCAGCGGGTGGAAGTGCCGATGCTGGAAGTGTTCACCAGCTTCATGATGCTGGAGCATCTCGGCAACCAGACCTTCGATCCGCCGACCGGCCCGGCCGGGTATGAACGCCAGCTCGATCCCGATCGCCAGCCCTTCCCCACCAGCGACGGCGCGGTCAGTATCGTCGCCTATACCCCCGATGCGTGGGACCGGATCTTCACGCTGCTGGAAGACCCGGAGTTCATCGCGGCGGAACGCTTCGCTACCCCGCGCGGGCGGTTTGAGCATTCGGCGGAGCTGTACCAGCACATTGCCGCGCTCACCCCGAACTTCACCACCGCCGAAGTCGTGGCGCGCTGCCATGCCGCGCAGATCCCGGCCCAGCCGGTGCGCGATCTGAGCGAGGTGATGGACGATCCGCACTTCGCCGCGACCGGGTTCTTCCGCCGCCGCGAACACCCCAGCGAAGGCGCTTATTACGAAGTGCCGCAGCCGCTGAAATTCGGTGCGATGCCTTATACCCCGCCGCGTTTCCCGCCGCGCATTGATGAACACGGCGCGGAAATCCGCAGCGCGGTTGAAGGGCGGGATTGACTCGCGGCGGCGAGTCTTCAACCTGCAACTGAACGCGGCGCATCAGACGCCGCACGCACCAGTTGCAGGAAGGATGCACGCGATGAACGGGGCCGAAGCCTTTATCCAGACGCTCAAGCTCTGCGGGGTGGAGGTCTGCTTTGCCAACCCCGGCACGTCCGAAATGCAGCTGGTCGCCGCGATTGACCAGACGGCGGGGATGCGCGCGATTCTGGGCCTGTTCGAAGGCGTGGTGACCGGCGCGGCGGATGGCTATGGCCGCATGGCTGACAAGCCCGCCGTCACCCTGCTGCATCTGGGGCCGGGCCTGGGCAATGGCCTGGCCAACCTGCACAACGCGCGCCGCGCCGGATCGCCGGTGATCAACATGGTCGGCGATCATGCGACCTATCACCTGCACTATAACGCGCCGCTGACCTCGGACGCCGCCGGGGTAGCGCGGCCGATGTCGGACTGGGTCCGCGTGTCGCAGTCGGAACGCGATCTGGCGCAGGCCGGGGCCGAAGCCTTTGCCGTGGCGCAAAGCTATCCGGGCAAGGTCGCAACGGTGATCGTTCCCGCCGACCATGCCTGGACCGAAGGCTCGGCGGCGGTCGCCCCGCCCGCGCAAAGTGCCGCGCCGCAGGTTCCCGCCGAAGCCATCGCGCAAGCCGCTGCCGCGCTGCGCGAGGTGGATGGGCCGAAGTGCCTGTTCCTGGGTGGCCGCGCCTTGCGCGAGGATGCGCTGGTGCAGGCCGGACGGATCGCGGCGGCAACCGGCGCGCGGCTGGTCTGCGAAACATTCGCCACCCGCCACCAGCGCGGCGCGGGCCGGGTCGCGGTGGAAAAGCTGCCCTATTTCGGTGAAATGGCCGAGGCCTATCTGGCCGATTTCAAGGCCATCGTCTTCGTCGGCACCGAACCGCCAGTGTCGTTCTTTGCCTATCCCGGCAAGCCCAGCTTCCTCTCCCCGCCCGGCGCCACGCTGGTCCGGCTGGCCTCGCTGCGCGAGGATGCAGGCCACGCGCTGACCGGCCTCGCCGATGCACTGGACGCCCCGGCAGAGCCCGCGCTGGTGCAGGCGCCGACCAGCTTCCCGGTCGAACCGGGACGGCTCAATTCCGCCAACCTTGGCGCGATTCTGGCCGAACTGCTGCCGGAAAACTGCATCGTCTCGGACGAAAGCGCTACATCGGGCGGTGCAGCTTTCGCAATGTGCGCGGGCGCGGCGCAGCATGACTGGTTGCAGCTGACCGGCGGCGCAATCGGGCAAGGCCTGCCCGTGGCCGTGGGCGCGGCGGTCGCGTGCCCGGACCGCAAGGTCATTGCCCTGCAAGCCGATGGCAGCGGCATGTACACCAACCAGTCGCTCTGGACGATGGCGCGCGAGAAGCTGGATGTGGTTACCATCCTGCTCAACAACGGTTCCTACGCGATCCTCAACATCGAACTGATGCGGGTGGGCGTGCAGAATCCGGGGCCGAAGGCGCTCTCGATGCTCGACCTCAAGCATCCGGACATCAACTGGGCGGAAATCTCGACCGGGATGGGCGTGCCGGCCGTCCGGGTTTCCACCGCCGAGGAATTCCGCACCGCGCTGGCCGAAGCGCTCGCCGCCAAGGGTCCGCGCCTCATCGAAGCCCTGCTCTGATGGGCGATTCGCTCAACCTGCTGCCCGCCTCGGTCGCGGATTTCCGGCGGGTGGCGGAGAAACGCCTGCCGCGCTTCCTGTTCGACTACATCGACGGCGGCGCGGGCGCGGAAGTGACCTTGCGGCGCAATACCGCCGATTGGGAAGCGGTCCAGCTGAACCAGAAAGTGCTGGTCGATGCCTCGCGCATGGACACTTCGGTCGAGCTGTTCGGGCAGAAGCTGGCGCTGCCGCTGGTGCTGGCCCCGGTCGGCATGGGCGGGATGACCGCGCGGCGCGGCGAAGTGCAGGCCAAGCGCGCGGCGGACAAGGCGGGCATTCCGTTCTGCCTCTCCACTGTCGGCATCTGCCCGATGGAAGAAGTGAGCCGGGTGTCACCCACGCCGTTCTGGTTCCAGCTTTACATGCTGAAAGACCGGGGCGTGGTGCAGGACATCCTGAACCGCGCGGCGGCGCATGGGGTCGATACGCTGGTGTTCACCATTGACCTCGCCGTGCTGGGCACGCGCTATCGCGACATTCGCAACGGCATGGCGGGCGGGCTGGGGCCGTGGGGGCGACTGCGCTCCGGCGTGATCGACTACATGCTCCACCCGCGCTGGGCGGTGGATGTGGGGCTGCGCGGCGGGCCGCACGGGTTCGGCAATATCGCGCCATACGTGCAGCAATCGAAGAACCCGCGCGATTACCTCAACTGGACCGGATCGCAGTTCGATTCCTCGGTCACCTGGGCGGATATTGAATGGCTGCGCAAGGTCTGGCCGGGCAAGCTGGTGCTGAAAGGCATCCTGGACGTCGCCGATGCACGCAATGCGGTGCAGGTCGGCGCGGAAGGGCTGATCGTATCGAACCACGGCGGGCGTCAGCTCGACGGGGTGGCCTCCACCGCCGCGATGCTGCCCCGCATTGCTGACGCGGTGGGGGATCAGACCACGCTGCTGGTCGATGGCGGCATCCGCAGCGGACAGGATCTGGTCCGCGCGCTGGCGCTGGGGGCGAAAGCGGCGCTGATCGGGCGGCCATGGGTCATGGCGCTCGCCGCCGGGGGCGAGGCTGCGCTCACCCGGATGCTCGGCCTGATGAAACAGGACATGCGCACCGCGCTGGGGCTGACCGGGATACCCCATGCCCGCGACGTCACCGCTGCGGCCTTGCTGGAGGACTGACGATGGACCTGCTCGCCGAAATTCGCAGCATTGTCGGCGATGGCGGTGTGCTGACCGGGAACGATCTGGCGACCCGCGCCGGGGACTGGCTGGGGCTGACCACGTGTCAGGCCAAGGCCGTGATCCGCCCGCGCAGCACGGACGAACTCTCTGCCGTGATGCAGCTGTGCCACGCCGCGCGCCAGCCGGTGATCGGCACGGGCGGACTGACGGGTCTGGTGCACGGCACCGATGCGCAGGGCCATGAACTGCAAATCTCGTTCGAGCGGATGCGCCGCGTGATTTCGGTCGATCCGGTCGGGCGGACCATGCTGGTCGAAGCGGGAACGCCCTTGCAGGCCGTGCACGAGGCGGCAGCGGCGCACGGGCTGCGCTATCCGGTCGATCTGGGTGCGCGCGGATCGTGCACCATCGGCGGCAATATCTCCACCAACGCGGGCGGCAATACCGTGATCCGCTATGGCATGACCCGTGACAACGTGCTGGGGCTGGAAGCGGTGCTGGCTGACGGCACGGTGATTTCGTCGCTCAACACCCTGCTGAAAAACAACGCCGCCTATGACCTGAAGCAGCTGTTCATCGGCAGTGAAGGCACGCTGGGGCTGGTCACGCGCGCGGTGCTGAAGCTGCAACCCCTGCCCGCCAGCGAAGGGACCGCGCTGGTCGCGCTGGACAGCTTCGACGCGGTAACCGCATTCTTCGCGCATTGCGGGCGGCGGCTGGGCGGGCTGCTCTCCTCGTTCGAGGTGATGTGGCGGGGCCACTATGAGATGATCGGCGTGAACAGCGGGCGGCACAACCCGCCGCTCCCTGCCGGGCATGGGTTCTACGCGATTGTCGAGGCGACCGGCACCGATCCCGACCGCGATGCCGCGCTGTTCGCCGAAGTGCTGGGCGAGGCGCTGGAGCAGGGGTCGAAGCCAGCGCTGGCCAGCGACGCCGTGATCGCCGCCAGCAAGGCGCAAGCCGCCGCGATCTGGGGCATCCGCGAGGATATCGAGGGGCTGTTCGGGGCGATGAACCCCAGTTGCACGTTCGACGTCAGTCTGCCGATCGCGGCAATGGACGACTATGTCATCGCCCTCACCGCCGCCGCCCACGCCGAATGGGGCGCGGACACGCGGGTCATGGTGTTCGGCCACCTCGGCGACGGCAATCTGCACATTCTGGTCGCACCGCGCCCGTGGAGCGAGGATGCGCGTCACCGAGTGGAGGCACTGGTCTATGAACCGCTGCGCGCGCTGGGCGGGTCGATCTCGGCTGAACATGGCATTGGCCTTGAAAAGCGCGGCTGGCTGGACGTTTCCCGCGAGCCGGCGGAAATCGCGCTGATGCGCACGCTGAAGGCCGCGCTCGATCCACTGGGGCTGCTCAATCCGGGTAAAGTGCTGGCCTGATTTTTTCAGTATGATGAAAAGTGCTGCGCAATGTTGAAATAACCGGACGCGCCCGATAGGCCGCGCACAACGATTCCGATGGGAGACAGGCAATGAGCGGAATGCTCGAAGGCAAAGTCGTGGCGATCACTGGCGCCGGGCGCGGTGTGGGGCGTGAAATCGCGCTGCTGTGTGCCAAACACGGCGCGGCGGTGGTGGTGAACGATCCCGGCGTGGGTGGCGGCGGCGATGGCGGCGATGCCGGCCCGGCGCAGGACACCGTCAACGATATCGTCGCGGCAGGCGGCAAGGCCTGGGCGAACCTGGCCAGCGTCGCAGATCCCGTCGGCGCGACCAGCATCATCGAGGATGCGGTGCAGCGCTTCGGGCGAATCGACGCGGTGGTCAACAACGCTGGCATCCTGCGCGACACGATCTGGCACAAGATGAGCCATGAAGACTGGCGCGCAGTGATCGACGTCAACCTCAACGGCCCGTTCAACGTGTGCAAGGCGGCGACCCCCTATTTCCGTGAACAGCAATCGGGCAGCTTCATCCACTTCACCAGCACCAGCGGGCTGATCGGCAACATCGGACAGGCGAATTACAGCGCGGCCAAGCTGGGTCTCGTCGCGCTGTCGCAGTCGATCGCGCTCGACATGGCGCGCGCGGGCGTGCGCTCCAACTGCATCGCGCCGTTCGCGTGGAGCCGGATGACCGCATCGATCCCCGCCGAAACGCCAGAGGCCAAGCAGCGCGTCGAACGCCTGAAAACGATGAGCGCCGACAAGATCGCGCCGCTGGTGGTCTATCTCGCCTCGGACGCATCGAAGGAGGTCACCAACCAGATCTTCTCGGTCCGCAAGAACGAGATCGTGCTGTATAACAAGCCGCGCCCGATCCGGTCGATGACCAAGCTTGAAGGCTGGACGCCCGAATCCATCGCGGACGAGCTGATCCCCGCGTTCAAGCCCAGCTTTGCCCGTGCGGACGAAGTTTCGGCGCACGTCTTCCCTTACGATCCCATCTAATCTGGCCCATCTGAGGAACCACCCATGAGCACCGCAAACCCCGGAATGGACGCCGACGTCTTTGAACAGTTCATCGAACAGCTGAACCGCTATGTCCGCGAACGGCTGATCCCGGCCGAGCGCGAGATCATCGAGACGGATCGCATCCCCGACGATATCCTGAACGAAATGCGCGACATGGGGCTGTTCGGCCTGACCATGCCGGAGGAATTCGGCGGTGCAGGCATGAACGTCACGCAATATGCGCAGACCATCCGCACCCTGTCCTACGCCATGCCCGCGTTCCGCTCGATCATCTCGATCAATATCGGGATGGTCTGCTCAGCGCTGAAAAACGGCGGGACCGCGGCGCAGAAGGCCGAATGGCTGCCGCGTCTGGCGGCTGGTGAAATCGCCAGCTTCGGGTTGACCGAGCCGGGTTCAGGATCGGATTCCGCCGCGATGCAGACGATGGCGGTGCGCTCCGGCAACGGTTGGGTGCTCAATGGCACCAAACGCTACATCACCAACGCGCCCTTTGCGAAGGTCGCGCTGATCATGGCCCGCACCAGCAAGGAGGCCCTGCCCAAGAACGCGCACGTATCGGCGTTCCTGGTGCCGATGGATACGCCGGGCGTCTCGGTCGGCAAGTCGGACAAGAAGATGGGCCAGTCGGGCAGCCACATCGCCGACATCATCATGGAAGACGTCCACCTGCCCGCCGACGCGTTGCTGGGCGACACCGAAGGGCGCGGCTTCGTGACCGCGATGCAGAGCCTCGACAACGGGCGCATCTCGGTCGGCGCGGCAGCGACCGGCTATGCCCGCCGCGCGCTCGATTCCGCGCTGCGCTATGCCAACGAGCGCAAGGCGTTTGGCGAACCGATTGCCCAGTTCCAGCTGATCCAGCAGATGCTGGCCGACAGCGAGATCGAAATCTACGCGGCGGAATCGATGCTGGCCGACGTGACCGCGCGCGCCGACCGGGGCGAAAACGTGCTGCGCAAGGCCGCCGCGTTCAAGGTCTTCGCCTCCGAAATGTGCGGCCGCGTGGTCGACCGCGTGGTGCAGGTGTACGGCGGAGCGGGTTACCTCGCCGAATATGACGCCGAACGCTTCTTCCGCGATGCGCGCATCTACCGCATCTATGAAGGCACGACGCAGATCCTCCAGCTCCAGATCGCCAAGCACATGCTGCGCGAATGGGCCGCAGAACAAGGCTGACGCACGATGTACGATATCCTGACCGGCCTGTCGGTGGTGGAGGTCTCCTCCTTCGTCGCATCGCCCACCGCCGGCCTCTACATGGGCCAGTTCGGCGCGGACGTGATCCGGGTCGACCAGATCGGCGGCGGTCAGGATTTCCATCGCTGGCCGGTGACGGAAGCGAACGATTCGCTCGGGTGGGAAAACCTCAACCGGGCCAAGCGCAGTCTGGCACTGGATTTCGGCAAGCCCGAAGCGCGCGAGTTGCTGACGGAACTGATCCGCAAGACCGGGCAGCTGATCACCAACCTGCCGGTGAACGGCTTTCTGGGGCATGACCGGCTGGCCGAAGGACGGCCCGATCTGGTCACGGTGCGGGTGATGGGCTGGCCGGATGGCTCGGTCGCGCTCGATTACACCGCCAATGCCGCTGTCGGCTACACGGCGCTGACCGGCCCGCTGGAGGACCCGCGCCCGGTCAACCACGTGTTGCCCGCGTGGGATCTGCTGACCGGCGCTTATGCCGCTTTCGCCCTGCTCGCCGCGATCCGGCGGCGCGAGGCGACCGGGCTTGGCGGCGAAGTGCGCCTGCCCTTGACCGACATTGCGATGGGCAGCGCTGCCAACCTCGGCCGCGTGGCCGAAGTGCTCTACACCGGACAGGACCGCGAACGGCTCGGCAATGCCGTATTCGGCACCATCGGCCGCGACTTCGTGACCCGCGACGGCGACCGGCTGATGATCGTCGCGATCAACGAACGCCAGTGGCAGGGGCTGGTCAAGGCGCTGGGGCTGGCCGAAGGGCTGGCTGCGCTGGAAGCGGACCTTGGCGTGCGCTTTGCCGGTGATGACGGCACCCGGTTCCGCAACCGGGCCGCGATTTTCGCGCTGATCGAGGCCGAAGTGGCGAAATATGACCATGCCGATCTGGCCGCGCTGCTCGATGGCCACGGCGTGGTTCACGGCCCCTATCGCACGATGGTCGAGGCCGTGAACGATCCGCGCCTGCTGACCGAAAACCCGATGTTCGCGCCTTCGGACGGCAACCCCAGCGGGTTCGCCTATCCTGCCGCAGGGGCGTTCGCGACCCTGCCCGGCATGGAGCGCAAACCCGCCGCCCCCGCCCCGCGGATCGGCCAGCATAGCGAAGCCGTGCTGGCGGAAACGCTGGGTCTGTCCTCCGGCGAAATCGCCCGCCTGATCGACTCTGGAATCGTAGGAACCAACTGATGACCACTCTCCGCCGCGCTGCCATTGTCGCCCCGATCCGCACCCCTGTCGGCAAGTTCGGCGGTGCGCTCTCCTCGCTCACCGCTGGCCAGCTGGGCGCGGTGATCCTGAAGGCGCTGATGGAGCGGACGAAGATCGACCCGTCGCGGGTCGATGATGTCGTGTTCAGCCAGGGCTATGGCAACGGCGAAGCGCCCTGCATCGGCCACTGGTCGTGGTTGCTGGCAGGGCTGCCGCAGGAAGTGCCCGGCTATCAGCTGGACCGCCGCTGCGGTTCGGGCCTGCAGGCGATCATCAACGCGGCGATGATGGTGCAGACCGGCATGAGCGACATGGTCGTCGCGGGCGGCTGCGAGTCCATGTCCAATGTCGAGCACTACACCACCGACATTCGCAAGGGCGTGCGCGCGGGGAACCTGACGCTGCATGACCGCCTGACGCGCGGCCGCGTGATGAGCCAGCCGATTGAACGTTACGGCGTCATTTCCGGCATGATCGAAACCGCCGAAAACCTCGCCAAGGACTGGGAAATCAGCCGCGAGGCGTGTGACGCCTATGCCGTGCGCAGCCACCAGCGCGCCGCTGCCGCCTGGGCGAACGGGCTGTTCGCGGATGAACTGGTACCGGTCGAAATCCCGCAGAAAAAGGGCGACCCCATCGTCTTCGCCCACGACGAAGGCTACCGCGCCGACGCCACCATGGAATCGCTGGGCAAGCTGCGCGCGCTGGAAGGCGGCGTCGTCACCGCCGGGAACGCCAGTCAGCAGAATGATGCCGCCGCCGCCTGTCTGGTGGTAGCGGAAGACAAGCTGGAGGAACTGGGCCTTGAACCCATCGCGTTCTTCCATTCGTGGGCGGCAGCGGGCTGCGATCCCAGCCGGATGGGTTACGGCCCGGTCCCCGCGACCGAGCGACTGTTCGCCCGCAACGGGTTGTCGTTCAGCGACATCGGCCTGATCGAACTGAACGAGGCTTTCGCGCCGCAAGTGCTCGCCTGCCTGAAAGGCTGGGGCTGGTCGGACGATGACAGCCGCCACGACATCCTGAACGTCAATGGTTCGGGCATTTCGCTGGGTCATCCCATTGGCGCCACCGGGGGCCGCATCCTCGCCAACCTGACCCGCGAAATGCAGCGCCGCGACGTGCGCTATGGCCTGGAAACGATGTGCATCGGCGGCGGTCAGGGCATCGCGGCGGTGTTCGAGAAGGCCTGAGCCATGCGCGACGCCATTGATCTGGCCCATGTCCTCGGCGCGGCGCAGGCCTATCGCGCCGCCGCGCTGGAAGCGCTGACCGCGCGGCTGGCGGAGCGCCGGATCGATGACGAACAACGCGCCGCGCACGGCTTTGCGTGGATCGCTACCAGCGTGGCCGCGCTGGAGGCGGTGCAGGATTGGCGGACAGCGAACGGGGATGCCAACCCGCTTGACGCGCAAGTGGCCGAGCTGGCCTTTGCCGAAACCGTGGCCCAGCTGGTCGGCGGCTTGCCGATGGGCCAGAACGAGCTGGCCCGCCCGGCGGACCTGGGCCTGTCCCACGCCGCGCGCGATCTGGCCCATGCGGCCCGCGACCTGATCGAGGTGGACCATGCCCCCTTGCGCGCCGCCATCACCGCCGCGCTGGCCAGCGGGCACTGGCCCAGCGAGACGCTGCACGATGCCGAACTTGACGCGATCCGCGACCAGTTCCGCAAGTTCACCGACGCCGAAATCCTCCCCCACGCGCACCAGTGGCATCTCGCCAACGCGCTGATCCCCGACGCGACCGTGGCGGCGATGGCCGATCTCGGCACGTTCGGGGTGTGCATTCCGGAGGAATTCGGCGGGCTCGGCCTCTCGAAGCTGGTGATGTGTCTGGTGACCGAGGAACTGTCGCGCGGGTGGATCGGTGCGGGCTCGCTCGGCACCCGCAGTGAAATCGCGGGCGAGTTGATCGGCATGGGCGGCACGCCAGAGCAGAAGGCGCACTGGTTGCCAAAGATCGCCAGCGGCGAAGTGCTGCCAACCGCCGTGTTCACCGAGCCGGATGTCGGCTCCGATCTTGGGTCCCTGCAAACCCGCGCGCGGCGCGACGGGGCAGACTGGGTCATCACAGGCTCCAAGACCTGGATCACCCATGCCAGCCGGTCCGACCTGATGACGCTGCTGGCGCGCACGGTTTCAAGTGCTTCTGGCCCGGATGCCAAGGGCTATGCCGGCCTGTCGATGCTGCTGGTTCCCAAGCCGCGCGGGACCGAAGCCGACCCATTTCCGGCGGACGGCATGGCCGGTAGCGAGATCGAAGTGCTGGGCTATCGCGGGATGCGCGAATACGCACTGTCGTTCGATGGCATGCGCGCGCCCGGCGATGCGCTGCTGGGGGGCGAACAGGGCCAAGGCTTCAAACAGCTGATGCGCACCTTCGAAGGCGCGCGCATCCAGACCGCCGCGCGCGCCGTCGGCGTGGCCCGCCGGGCGCTGGAATTGGGGCTGGACTATGCGCTGAACCGCAAGCAATTCGGCCAGGCCATTGCCGCTTTCCCGCGCGTGGCGGACAAGCTGGCGATGAGCCTGTGCGACCTGATCCTGTCCCGCGAACTGACCTATGCCGCCGCCCGCGCCAAGGATTCCGGCAAGCGCTGCGACATCGAAGCGGGGATGGCCAAACTGCTCGCCGCGCGCGCCGCGTGGAGCAATGCCGATGCCAGCCTGCAGATCCACGGCGGCAACGGCTATGCGCTGGAATACGAAATCAGCCGCGTGCTGTGCGACGCGCGCATCCTCAACATCTTCGAAGGCGCGGCAGAAATTCAGGCGCAAGTGATCGCACGCGGGCTGGTGGGCGGACGCAACTGATGAGCGAATGGAACGACTGGATCGGCCGCACCGAAACCCGCATGGACCGGATCGATCCGGGCATGGTCACCCGCTGGCTGGCCACGCTGGACCGCGCCGCGCCTGCTGACGAGAGCGCGCCGCAAGGGCTGCACTGGTGCCTGTGCCTGCCCGATGCGCCGACTGCTGCGCTGGGGCCGGACGGCCATCCGCGCCGCGATGGCAGCCCCGATAGCTTCCTGCCGCCGGTTCCCCTGCCGCGCCGGATGTGGGCATCCAGCAAGGTCGAGTTCCACGCGCCCCTGCGCCCCGGCGCGGACGTGACGCGCACGTCGCGCGTAGCCTCGATCACCGACAAACAAGGCGGTTCGGGCCGTCTGGTGTTCGTCGAAGTGGAGCATGACACCCTCACCGCCAGCGGGCTGGCCGTGCGCGAGGTGCAGTCGATCGTTTACCGCGATGCCGCCGCCCCCGGCACCCCGCCCGCGCCGCCGCCGCTGGGCGAAGGGCAGTTCGATCCCGCGCCGTGGCAGGCCCACCGCGCGCTGACGCCTGCCGAGCCGCTGCTGTTCCGGTTCTCCGCGCTGACGTTCAACAGCCACCGCATCCATTACGACCTGCCCTATGCCACGGCGGAAGAAGGCTATCGCGGGCTGGTCGTCCACGGCCCGCTGACCGCAACCTTGCTGCTTGACCTGGCGCAGCGGGAGCTTGGCGACAATGCACTGAAAAGCTTTACCTTTCGCGGGCTTTCTCCGGCAATTTGCGGCGAAATGCTGCACCTTGTGCTGCGCAGCAAAAATGGCGTTGCCGAGCTTGGCGCCTTCGCGGCGGATGGCCGTCAGGTGATGAGCGCCAGCGCCGCCGTTTAACCTTTCGGTAAGGTGCCAGTGCGACAAGGCTGGCATGGCCAAAGCCTTTGCCCTTGCCGCGAATCGGATCGCCCTGCCCGCCCCGGCTGATGCCCTGCGCACGGGGATCGTTTGCGGCTGCGCCCTGCTGCTGATTGCCGCAGGACAAGCGCTGCCGGCCCTAGGCCTGTAACAGACGCCACAGCGCGGCCAGTGCCGAGACTCCCAGCACCGCGCCGGTAAACGTGCGCCACGCCGCATCGTTGACTTTGCCGAACGCGTGATTGCCCGCCCAGTTGCCCAGCAGCACCGCCGGAAACAGGATCGCGGCCAGCATCGGCTCGCGCACTGTCGCCACGCCCAGCAGGCTGGCCGATGCGACCCCGGCGATGCTTGTCGCCATGAAGATCGTCATCATCGACGCGCGGGCCAGTTGCGGCGAAATCTGGCGACGCAGGTAATAGGGCACCACCGGCGGCCCCGGCATCCCGGCAAACCCGGTCAGCACGCCAGAAGTGATCCCCGTGGTCCCGGTTTCCAGCGTGCTGGGCGCATGATGCTCGGCCCGCTTGGGCAGCAGGACGAGCACGAAACTGCCCAGCGCGATCAGCGCGATTACCAGCCGCGCGACGGCCGGATCGGTGATTGCCAGCAGCCACACCCCCAGCGGCGTGAACAACACCGCCAGACCGCCGATGACGTAAGCCGATTTCTCGCTATTGCCCAGGATCTTGCGCAGGCCAACCAGCCCGATCAGCACGCCCAGCCAGTTCGACACCACCACGGCTTCGGCGGGCGGCACCGCCAGCCCCAGCACCGGGACCAGCAGGATCGCCATGCCGAACCCGGCCAGCCCGCGCACGAATGCCGCCGCCAGCGCCGCCGCCAATGCGATGGCGAGCTGCTCCGGGCTTAGTCCTGCCAGCAACTTAGCGCAGGTCCGGCGGGGTGGCTTCGCCCTTCAGCAGCGCAATCGCTTCGGCCAGCAGCATGAAGCGCTGGCGCTCCTCGCCCAGCGTGCGGATCGCGACGGTGCCTTCCTCGGCCTCGCGCTTGCCGACGACCAGCAGGTGCGGAACCTTTTGCAGCGAGTGTTCGCGGACCTTGTAGTTGATCTTCTCGTTGCGCAGATCGGTTTCAACGCGGATTCCGGCGGCCTTCAGCTGCTCGGTCACATCACGGGCGTAATCATCCGCGTCGGACACGATGGTCGCGACCACGGCCTGCACCGGGGCGAGCCAGACCGGCAGCTTGCCCGCGTAATGCTCGATCAGGATGCCGATGAAGCGTTCGTAGGAGCCGAAGATCGCGCGGTGCAGCATGACCGGACGGTGCTTGCCGCCGTCTTCCGCGACATAGCCCGCATCCAGCCGTTCGGGCAGCACGCGGTCCGACTGGATCGTGCCGACTTGCCAGGTCCGGCCAATCGCGTCGGTCAGGTGCCATTCCAGCTTGGGCGCATAGAACGCGCCTTCGCCGGGGAGTTCCTCCCAGCCGTATTCCGCCGTGGCGAGGCCAGCCTTGACCACCGCATCGCGCAACTCGGTTTCCGCTTGATCCCACATTTCCTCACTGCCGAAGCGCTTTTCCGGGCGCAGCGCCAGCTTGATCGCGTACGTGAAGCCGAAGTCCTTGTAGATCCGGTCGGCCAGCGCGCAGAACGCCTGCACTTCATCGACGATCTGGTCTTCGCGGCAGAAGATGTGCGCGTCGTCCTGCGTGAACTGGCGCACCCGCATCAGCCCGTGCAGCGCGCCGTGCGGTTCGTTGCGGTGGCAGCAGCCGTTTTCGTAAATGCGCAGCGGCAGATCGCGGTACGACTTGATCCCCTGGCGGAAGATCAGAACATGCGCCGGGCAGTTCATCGGCTTGAGCGCCATCCAGTCCGCCTCGCCCGAAATCACCGGCCCTTCGTCATCGACGTTGGGCACTTCATCGGGGATCACGAACATGTTTTCGCGGTACTTGCCCCAGTGGCCGGACTGCTCCCACTGGCGCGCGTCCATGATCTGCGGGGTCTTCACTTCGCGATAGCCCGCCCCGTCGATCGCGCGGCGCATATAAGCTTCCAGCTCGCGCCAGATCATATAGCCCTTGGGATGCCAGAACACGCTGCCGTGGGCTTCCTGTTGTAGGTGGAACAGGTCCATTTCCGCGCCCAGCTTGCGGTGGTCGCGCTTGGCGGCTTCTTCCAGTCGGTGCAGGTGCTCTTCCAGCTGCTTCTTGTTGAGCCAGCCGGTTCCATAGATGCGGCTGAGCATCGCGTTGTTCTGATCGCCGCGCCAGTACGCGCCCGAAACGCGGGTCAGCTTGAAGGCGTTGGGGTCCAGCTTGCCGGTGGAGGGCAGGTGCGGCCCCCGGCACATGTCGAGCCAGTCATCGCCCGACCAGTACACCGTCAGCGTATCGGCATCGGGCAGTTCGGCGGCCCATTCGGCCTTGAAGCTTTCGCCCTGCTGCTTCCAGCGGCTGATCAGCTGCTCGCGGCTCCACTCCTCACGCCGCAGCGGCTTGTTTGCGCCGATGATCTTGCGCATCTGCGCCTCGATCGCGGGCAGGTCTTCGTCGGTGAAGGGGCGTTCGGCGGGCGCGAAGTCGTAATAGAAGCCATCGTCGGTCGAGGGGCCGAACGTGATCTGCGTGCCGGGAAACAGCGCCTGCACCGCTTCGGCCAGCACGTGGGCATAGTCATGCCGGGCGAGGTCGAGCGCGTCCGCTTCATCCTTGGCAGTCACCAGCGCCAGCTGGCAATCGCCATCGAAGGGCCGGGTCAGGTCGCGCAGTTCGCCATCGATGCGCGCGGCCAGTGCCGCCTTGGCAAGGCCGGGGCCGATTGCGGCGGCGACATCCGCCGGAGTGGACCCCACCGGCATTTCGCGGACGGAACCATCGGGCAGGCTGATCTTGAGAAGTTGAGACATGACCCGCCCTTAGAGCATCGCGCCGAAAAGTGGGAACCGGTTTTCGGCAAAAAAAGCGATGCGGCAACGAAAAAGAACGCCGGGGCCGGGCGTTTCCCTCAACCGCTCTCGAACTTTCTCTGGCCGGCCAGCACAGTCATCCGCTTTGCCCCGCCAAGCGTCAGATCGCGCTGGCGCACGGTTTGCAGGAACCGCCATTCGCCGTGCGCCGCCGTCGGCGTCAGTTCGACCGCCAGATAGCCGCGCCGCGCCGTGTCGCACCATTGCAGCGCGGGGTTGGCGGCCACGCTTTGCCGCGCAAGGTCATCGGGCCTGATCCAGCCGAGCGAGCCTTCCGCGCCGGGCGAGGTGACGCTGTGCCCGGCCATTTCCACGCCGACCCGCGCGCCCTTGTGCTCATGGTTGAACGCCCAGGCGTTGTGGCTGTCGCCCGCCAGCACCAGCAGATTGGCATCGGCGGCGAGCGCGGACTGGTACACCCGCTCGCGCGCGGCGGGATAGCCGCTCCATGCGTCCATGCTCCACGGCACGCCCAGCTTGCCCGCCGCGACACTGGCTTGCAGGCGCTGTTTCAGCCAGTCGGGCGTGCCAGCGGCCAGCCCATCGAGCACGCCTTCGGTCATCACCAGCGATCCCATGACGATCTGCTGCGCCAGCACTTGCCAGGGCTTATTGGCGCGGGTGGACGCTTTCAGCCCGCGCGCCAGCCAGCTTTCCTGTTCGCTGCCCAGCAAAGTGCGCGCCGGATCGCGCCATGCGCCGTCGCGGAACGCCGTGATCGCCGCATCGATCCGCCCCGGCGCGGCAGATTTCAGCGCATCCTGCAAATCCAGTGCTTCCAGCCGGGCGACATGGCGGGTTTCCAGCTTGAAGATCGTGGCGAGGTTGCCGATTTCGTAAGCGGTCCAGTAATCGTCCGACACCGGCATCCATTCGCGGTAGACTCGCTCGGCCGCGGCCTTGCGTACGGCCCAGTCGCCTTCGTTTGGCTGGTGGTTTTCGGCCCCGTCCTTCCACGTGTCATTGGCGGTTTCGTGATCGTCCCACATCACCACCATCGGCAGGATCTGGTGGATGCGCTGCAGATCGGGATCGCTGCGATAGGTGGCAAAGCGTTCGCGGTAACCCGCCAGCGTCATCGCCTCGTCCAGCGGCAGGGTCCGCCCAGCCAGCGCCTGCTTGGCGGTGGGGTAAGTCCCGCGCTGATATTCATAGAAGTAGTCGCCCAAATGCAGCGCAAGGTCGAAGTCCCCGGTTTCCGCCGCGTGGGCATAGGCGTTGAACCAGCCGAACCCGAAGTTGGAGCAGGAAAACACCGCCAGCCGGAACCGCGAAACCTTGCCCACCGGCAGGGTGCGGGTCCGCCCGGTCAGCGAAACGTCCCCCGATGGCGCGACGAAGCGGTAGTAATACCACTTGCCGGGGGCCAGCCCCCGCGCCCACGCCTTGGCGCAGCAGTCCGTGGCGGGGGAGGCGATACAATCGCCGGATGCTGCGACTTTGGCGAAATCGCTGGTTTCAGACACTTCCCACGCCAGCTTCGTGTCAGCGCTGGCGACGTAGCGGGTCCAGAGCAGAACTTGCGTCGCCCCCGGTTCCCCGCTGGCGACGCCGTGCGTAAAGCCGCCCGATCCCGCCGCCGCCGCAACCGGAGCGGACAGCCCGGCCAACCCCAGCGCGCCCAGTTTCAGCAAGCTTCGGCGGCTGGTTTGCGTCAGCGGCGCAGGCGCGGGTGGCGGCAGGCTCATCGGCTTCTCCCTCTATTCTCCGAGTGTGAGGCTATCGGCGTTTCGTGACAGCGCAATGGCATATCGCGCGGTGATGGGGCATGAGGCAGGGCATGACCGATCCCCGCTTTCACGCCTTGCCCGATGGCCGCCAAATCGCCTTTCGCCACACCCCCGGAACCGGCCCGACGCTGGTGTTCCTGCCGGGCTACAAATCCGACATGGCGGGGGGCAAGGCCTGCGCGGTGTTCGATTGGGCGCGCGCCGAGGGGCGCGCGTGCCTGTTGCTGGACTATTCCGGCTGCGGCCTCAGCAGCGGCGACTTTGCCGACGGCACGCTTTCGCGCTGGCAGGAGGAAGTGCTGGCGCTGATCGCGGCGCAGTGTCCGGGGCCGGTCACGCTGATCGGATCGTCGATGGGCGGGTGGCTGATGCTGCTGGCCGCGCTGGCGATCCCCGCGCAGGTCCATGCGCTGGTCGGGATTGCCGCCGCGCCGGACTTTACCGACTGGGGCACATCGCCGGAACAGCAAGCCGAACTCGCCGCGGGCCGGGCCGTGTTCGAGGACAATCCCTATGGCCCCGAACCCACGCCGACCTATCCCGGCTTCTGGGCCGATGGGCAGGCACAGCGGCTGCTGACGGGCGAGATCGCGCTGACCTGTCCTGTGCGGCTGCTCCACGGCCAGCAGGATGCCGATGTGCCGTGGGGCCTGTCGCTGCAACTGGCCGAGCGACTGTGTTCAGCCGATGTGCAGGTGACCCTGATCAAGGACGGCGATCACCGCCTCAGCCGCGAGGCGGACATTGCGCTGTTGCTGCGAACCATCGCGGCGCTGCCCTGATTTTGCCGGAGTGCCCATGTCGCTGTCCCTGATCCTGCTGCCGCTGCTCGCCCAAGTCGGACCGGGCCCCGCGCTGCCGCAGGCTCCGCTGGAGATCAAGCGCAAGCCCGACCGGGTGATCGACACCCCCGCCCTGCCGCCCAGCCGCCTGACGCAGTGCCTGAAACTGGCGCGCAGCGATCCCGCCAGCGCGGTGGAGCAGGCGGAAACCTGGCTAGGCACCGTTACCGGATCGGCCCGAATCGAACCCGGCCACTGCCTCGGCGTGGCGCTGACCGGGCTGGGCCAGTTGAACGAAGCAGAAGCCGCGTTCCTCGCCGCGCGCGATGATACCCCGGCGATGGAGCGCGCCAACCGCGCGCGGCTGGGGGCGATGGCAGGCAATGCCGCGCTCGCCGCTGGCGCGCCGGACCGCGCGCTGGCTGCGCTCGACGCCGCGCATGGCGAAGCGCTGGGGGCAGGCAACCTCAACCTTGCGGGGGAAATCTCGATCGACCGCGCCCGCGCGCTGGTCCTGCTGAAGCGCGAGGGCGATGCCGCCGCCGCGCTGGCCTCGGCCCGCACCAACGCGCCGGAAAACGCGGCGGGCTGGCTGCTGTCGGCCACGCTGTCGCGGCGGCAGGGCAATCTGGCCGAGGCACAAGCCCAGATCGAACTGGCGGCGCAGCTGCTGCCGGTCGATCCCGAAATCGGGCTGGAAGCGGGCGTAATCGCTGCACTGTCCGGGCGCGACGATGCCGCGCGGCGCAGCTTTCAGTCGGTCCTGCGCGCCGCGCCAGACAGCCCGACGGCCAAAGCCGCGCAAGGATACCTTGACCAACTGGGTCCGGACACGACACCATCGGGTCGATGACCGACTTATCCGTTCTTGACCTGGTCCCCATCCGCGAAGGCGGGACCGTTGCCGAAGCCATGGCCGATGCCGCCGCGTTAGCCCAGTGCGCCGAACGCGCGGGCTACAAACGGTTCTGGGTGGCCGAACACCACGCGATGGACGGGATCGCAGGCGGGGCCGCGTCGGTCGTGCTGGCGCATATCGGCGCGGCGACTTCCACCATCCGGATCGGGTCGGGCGGGATCATGCTGCCCAACCACAACCCGTTCGTGATCGCGGAGCAGTTCGGCACGCTCGACGCGCTCTATCCGGGGCGGATCGATCTGGGGCTGGGCCGCGCGCCGGGCGCGGACGGGCGACTGGGGCAAGCGCTGCGCAAGGACCTGATGCGCGCGGCGGAATACTTCCCCAACGATGTGGTCGAACTGCGCGCGCTGTTCACCGGCGATCTGGACCTGCCCTTGCGCGCAACGCCGGGTTACGGCGCCAATGTCGAGATGTGGATTCTGGGGTCCAGCCTGTTCGGCGCGCAGCTCGCCGCCGCTCTGGGGATGCCTTATGCCTTCGCCTCGCACTTCGCGCCCGATCATCTGGATCAGGCGCTGGAACTCTATCGCCGCCAGTTCCGCCCCTCCGCCGCGCTGGAGCGGCCGCACGCGATGGCGGCGATGACCGTGATCGCGGCCGATACGGACGAGGAAGCCGTCCTGCTTGCCTCGTCGATGGACCAGAGCTTCGTCGCGCTGCGCAGCGGCACGCCGGGGCGGCTGAAACCCCCGGTCCCCGGTTATCGCCAGACCCTGCCGCCGCATGCGCTGGCCATGCTGGAACACATGCGCCAGGCCGCTGCCGTGGGATCGCCCGAAACGGTGCGGGAAAGCATTGGCCGATTCGTCGAACGGACCAAGGCCGACGAGCTGATCGTGGCCGGCGCCACGTTCGATCCGGCGGCGCGGCACAAGTCGCTTGAATTAACAATCAAAGCGCTCGGCCAAGCTTAATTCCGTAGGGGCAAACTGGTTGCAGCGGAGACTGGTTCGCTCTACACTGCGCAAATATGCTACATGAGATAGCAATATTATAACACGCAGGAACTGGTGGCATCGCCGCCAGAGGAGAGCGCATTTCATGGTTTCGAAGCCCGTCCATTCCGCTGCCGATGCTGCCCTGATCGCCGCCCTGGCTGACCGCCTGAGCGACGCGATCCTGCCCGGCGATGCCCCGTTTGCCCCCGCTGGACTGGCCGATGCCGCCGAGTTCGTGCTGGCCGCCGCCAGCGTGCGGACCAGCGGCGATCCGGCCATCGTGATCGAATCAGTCTCCGGCGCGGCGAGCGAGCGGTTCATGCGGATCGCGGTGATCAACGATGACATGCCGTTCCTGGTCGATTCGATCGCGTCCACCATCGCCGCCCACGGCCTCGCCATCGACCGGCTGGTTCACCCCGTGCTGCCGGTGCGCCGCGATGGCGACGGCCGCCTGAGCGCAATCCCCACCGGCGATGCCGCGGGTGAAAAGCGCGAATCGATGGTCTATCTGGAAACCCCGCGCGCCGATGCCCGCCAGCGCCGCGCGCTGGAACAGGCGCTGGCCGCGACGCTGGCCGATGTCCGCGCCGCCGTGGCGGACTGGCCCGCGATGCAGGCCGCCATGGCCGCCGATGCCGATACCGCCCCCGACAGCGAAGGCGCCGCGCTGCTGCGCTGGTTCAAGGACGGGATGCTGACCCAGCTGGGCCATGTCGTGCGCCGCCGCGACGGCAGCCAGACCGGCGCGCTGGGCATTTGCCGCAGAAGCGCGAAGGCGCTGCTCGGCCCGATTTCCTATGACCGCGCGTTTGCGTGGTTCGATGGGCAGGCCAAGGGCGTGCGGGTGCCGCTGGTGATCAAATCCAACCAGCCCAGCAACGTCCACCGCCGCACCCCGCTGGACCTGTTCATCGTTCCCGTGCTGGACGGCGGGCAGATTACCGCGCTGTCGGTCCATGCGGGCATCTGGACCAGCGCCGCGATGACCGCCGCGCCCCCGCAGATCCCCCGAATGCGTTCGCAACTGGCCGACATGGCCGCGCGGTTCGGTTTTTCGCCGCAGGGCCACGCGGGCAAGGCGCTGGTCCACGCGCTGACCGCGCTGCCCAACGACGTGGTGGTGTCGCTGGCCGATGCCGACGTCGAGCGGCTGGCCACCGCAATGATGAGCCTGACCGACCGGCCCCGGCCCAAGCTGGCGCTGGTCCCCGCCGCGCTGATGCGGCACCTGTTCGCCTTCGTGTGGCTGCCGCGCGACATCATGTCGACCGCGACCCGGCTCCAGGTCCAGACCATGCTGGTCGAAGCCAGCGGCGCCCCGGTACTGGACTGGAGCACCGAAATCGACGGCCAGCTGGCGCTGATGCGCTTCGTGCTCGACCTGCCCGAAGTCGCGCGCCTGCCGGACGAGGCCGCGCTCGACGCGCGCCTGCAGGCAATGCTGCGCGGCTGGACCGAGGCGGTCGAAGTTGAAATCGCCGCCAGCGAGGACGCCTCGCGGGCTGCCGCCATCGCCGCGCGCTTTGCCGACGCTTTCCCGCTCGCCTACCGCAATGACTATGGCCCGGCCGAGGCTGCGCGCGATATCGCGCGGCTGCGCAAGCTGGCGGGCGAGGGCGAATCTGGCCCGATGCGCGGTGCGCGCCTGCACGCGATGGCCGGCGACGACGCGGGCACGCTGCGGCTGAAGCTGTACCAGCGCCACGGCGCGCTGGCGCTGTCCGATGCGGTTCCCGCGCTGGAAAACTTTGGCTTCCGGGTGATCGAGGACGTGCCGACCGACCTCGATCAGGGCCGCGCGGGCACGATCCACGATTTCATTCTGGCCGTCCCCGCCGGGCAGGACCCGGCCGCCCTGCTGGCGCGCGCCGACACGGTTGAGGCCGCGCTGGCCGATGTGCTGAACGGCACGGCGGAGAACGATCCGTTCAACCGCCTGATCACCGCCGCCGCGCTCTCCGCACAAGAGGCCGACTGGCTGCGCGCGTGGTATCGCTATCTCCGGCAGGCCGGGCTGAATTACACGATCCAGACCGCGGTCGATGCGCTGCAAAACGCGCCGCACGTCACGCGCGGGCTGATCGCGCTGTTCGTCGCGCGCCACGACCCCGCCTTCAAGGGTGACCGCGCCGCCGCTGAAGCGAACGCGCAAACCGCAATCCGCGACGGGCTGGCGAATGTCTCCGCGATCAACGACGACCGCCTGCTGCGCCAGTACCGCGCCGTGGTGGAAGCCATGCTGCGCACCAACGCCTTTGCCCCCGCCGGGGCTGATGCGCTGGCGTTCAAGCTCGATTCCGCGCTGGTTCCCGGCCTGCCCAAGCCGCTGCCCTGGCGCGAAATCTTCGTCTATTCGCGCCGGGTGGAAGGCATCCACTTACGGTCCGGCCCGATTGCGCGCGGGGGCCTGCGCTGGTCCGACCGCCGCGATGACTTCCGCACCGAAGTGCTGGGGCTGATGAAGGCGCAGCGGGTAAAGAACGCCGTGATCGTGCCGACCGGCGCAAAGGGCGGGTTCTATCCCAAGCAATTGCCCGACCCCAGCCGCGACCGCGATGGCTGGCTGGCCGAGGGCAAGGACAGCTACAAGCTGTTCATCCGCACGCTGCTGTCGATCACCGACAACATCGTTGACGGCAAAGTCGTCCACCCGCCGCGCGTGACGATCCGCGACGGCGAAGACCCCTATTTCGTGGTCGCCGCCGACAAGGGCACCGCGACCTTCTCTGACACCGCCAACGCTCTGGCTGACGAGCGCGATTTCTGGCTGGACGATGCTTTCGCCAGCGGCGGATCGAAGGGGTACGACCACAAGGCAATGGGCATCACCGCCAAGGGCGCGTGGCTGTCGGTCCAGCGGCACTTCCTGGAAATGGGCGTGGACGTTCAGACCGATCCGGTCCGCGTGGCGGGCTGCGGCGATATGTCGGGCGACGTGTTCGGCAACGGGATGCTGCTGTCAAAGTCGGTCCGGCTCGTCGCCGCGTTCGACCACCGCCACATCTTCCTCGATCCCGCGCCCGATGCCGCGAAAAGCTGGGCCGAACGCGCCCGGATGTTCGCGCTGCCGCGTTCCAGCTGGGACGATTACGACAAGGCGCTGATCTCTGACGGCGGCGGCGTGTTCGCGCGCAGCCTGAAGGAAATCCCGCTGTCCCCGCAGGTCCGTGAAATGCTCGGCCTCAGCGTCGAGACGATCGATCCCGACAGCCTGATCACCGCGATCCTGAAGGCGGACGTCGATCTGCTGTGGTTCGGCGGGATCGGCACCTACATCAAGGCCGCGCACGAAAACAACGTCGCGGTGGGCGACCCCGCCAACGATGCGCTGCGGATCGACGGTGCGGATGTGCGCGCCCGCGTGATCGGCGAAGGCGCCAATCTGGGCTGCACTCAGGCGGGCCGGATCGAGTTCGCGCTGCACGGCGCGGCTGGCCAGGGCGGCCGCAACAACACCGACTTCATCGACAATTCCGCTGGGGTCGATTGCAGCGACAACGAGGTCAACATCAAGATCGCGCTGGCCGGAGCCAAACGCGCCGGGCGGCTGGATGAACCCGCGCGCGTCGAACTGCTCACCGCGATGACCGATGAAGTGTCGGCGCTCGTGCTGGAAGACAACCGCTTGCAGGCGCTGGCGCTGTCGATCGCGCAGGCGGGCGGGGCGCAGGCGGCGGCATCGCACATCCGCCTGATCGAAACGCTGGAAGCGGGCGGACAGCTGGATCGCAAGACGGAAGGGCTGGCCGACAGCGACGTGCTGGCCCGCCGCGCGGCGGATGGGCGCGGGCTGACCCGGCCGGAACTGGCCGTCTTGCTGTCCAGCGCCAAGCTGGTACTGCAGGACGCACTGGAAAATTCCGCCGTGGTCGATGATCCGGGGCTGGCCGACGAACTGCTCGCTGCGTTCCCCGCGCCGATGCGCGAAACCTTTGCGCAGGACATTCTGGACCACCGGCTGCGGCGCGAAATCATCGCGACCAAGCTGGCCAACCGCATGGTCAACCGGCTGGGGCTGATCCATCCGTTCGAACTGGCCGAAGAAGAAGGCGCGACACTGGCGCAAGTCACCGCCGCGTTCATCGCCGCCGAGCGCCTGCTGGGCATGGGCGCGGTGTGGCGCGCCATCGAAACCGCCGCAATGCCGGAAGCCGCGCGCATTGCGCTGTTCGACCGCGCGGCGGCGGGGATGTCAGACCATATCGCCGACCTGCTGCGGGTCAGCGGCGGATCGACCGAGCCGTCGCGGGTGGTCGCGGACCTGTCCGCCGGAGTCGCCGAACTGCGCGATAGCGCGGCCGGACTGCTGGCCGGTGAAGCACTGGCGCAATCCGCCCGGATGCGCGCCGAACTCGCCGCGCTGGGCGCGCCGGAAGCGGAAAGCGCCGCGGTCGCCACGCTGTTCGATCTGGACGGCACGATTGGCCTCGCGCGGCTGGCCCGCGATACCGGCGTCAATGCTCTGGCGATCACCGCCGCCTTCACCGATCTGGGCGCGCGGCTGGGGCTGGACTGGGCGCAGATGACCGCCGCCCGGATGAACCCGTCCGACCCGTGGGAACGCCTGTTGGTCAACGGACTCGCGCGCGATTTCCAGCAGATGCGACTGGACTTCCTGCGCCGCGCGATGGGCCAGAGCGGCGATGCCGGGACCGCCGTTGCGGCATGGGCCGACGCCCACGCCGCAGCCATCACCCAGTTCCGGCAAATGGTGCAGCGCGCGCAAGGCGCGGTGCCGGTGGCTCCGGCAATGCTGGCGCAAGTGGCAAGTCAGGCGCGGAACCTGCTGGGGCACTAAGGCTCCAGCTGGTCCAGCGCCCAGCGTGCGGCATCCGCCACCGCTGCGTCCGGATCATCCACCAGCGCGCGCACCGGCGCCACCAGCGCCGGATCGCCGCTGTTGCCCGCTGCGTAGAGGCAGTTGCGGACCATCCGGTCGCGCCCGATCCGCTTGATCGGGCTGCCGGAAAACAACCGCCGAAAGCCGGCATCGTCCAGCGCCAGCAACTCGCCCAGCTTCGGCGCGACCAGTTCCGCGCGCGGCAGGAACGCCTGCATCCGCGCGGCGCTGTCGGCGAACTTGTTCCACGGGCAGACTGCCAGACAATCGTCGCAGCCGTAAATGCGGTTGCCCAGCGCCTTGCGGAATTCCAGCGGCACCGGGCCTTTCAACTCGATCGTCAGATAGGAAATGCAGCGCCGCGCATCCAGCTGATAGGGCGCGGGGAAGGCGTTGGTGGGGCAGGCCCGCTGGCAGGCATTACACGATCCGCAGCGGTCGCGGCCCGGCGCGTCCGGCTCGAACGCCAGGGTGGTATAGATCGCGCCCAGAAACAGCCAGCTGCCATGTTCGCGGCTGACCATGTTGGTGTGCTTGCCCTGCCAGCCCAGCCCAGCGGCGGACCCCAGCGGCTTTTCCATGACCGGTGCGGTATCGACGAACACTTTGACGTCCGCGCCGCCCAGTCCGCGCTTGTCGGCCTCTGCCACCAGCCAGCGGGCGAGCGCCTTCAGCGCCTTTTTCACCGTATCGTGGTAATCCTGCCCTTGCGCATAGACCGAAATCCGGCCCCGGTCCGGCGCGGCTTCCAGCGCCAGCGGATCGGCGGCGGGGGCATAGCTCATCCCCAGTGCGATCACGCTTTGCGCCTGCGGCCATAGCCCTTGCGGGCTGCGGCGGTGGTGGGCGCGCTCCTGCATCCAGGCCATGTCGCCATGGCGCCCTTCAGCCAGCCAGGCATCCAGCCGGGCAGCCCGCGCCGCATCCTCTGCCGCCGGGGCAATCCCGCAGGCAACAAACCCCAGCCGCCGGGCTTCGGCGGCCAGATCATGCTTCAACGCTGTGATTGCCGCCGCGTTAACCAAACTTCCTGTTGCTCCTGTTCATGGCCCTGCCATACCTGCCTTGATCATGAAATTAGGGGAAGCACCAGTGGTGAGCAACGCGGGCGCGGGGGCAAATCGTCCGCTGGCGATCGAAGCGCGCGGAATCGTCAAGCGGTTCGACGGCTTCACTGCGGTGGACGGCGTTGACCTGACCGTCCCCGAAGGCGCGATTTACGGCATTCTGGGGCCGAACGGCGCGGGCAAGACCACAACGCTGCGAATGCTGCTGGGGATCATCGACCCGGATGAAGGCGTGCGCCGCATTCTGGGCCATGACCGCCCGCACGAAGTGGCGCACACCATCGGTTATCTGCCCGAAGAACGCGGGCTGTACCCCTCGATGAAGGCCTATGAGGCGATTGCCTTCATGGGCGCATTGCGGGGGCTGCCGCTGGCCGAAGGGCGGCGGCGCGGGCGCGAACTCCTCGAACAGCACGGGCTGGGCTATGCCGCCGACCGCCAGATCCGCCAGCTATCCAAGGGGATGGCGCAGCAGGTCCAGCTGCTCGGCACGCTGGTCCACAACCCCCGGCTGGTGGTGTTTGACGAGCCGTTTTCCGGCCTTGATGCGCTCAACCAGGGCAAGCTGGAAAGGATGATGCGCGGGCTTGCCGAAAGCGGCGTGACCGTGATCTTTTCAACCCACGTGATCGCCCATGCCGAACGGCTGTGCGACGAAGTGGCGATCATCGCAGGGGGCAAAGTCCCCTTCGCCGGGCCGGTCGACGTCGCGCGCGACCGCATCCGCCCGCAAGTTCGGCTGGAAACCCGCGCCAGCGATGGCCCCTGGCGCGCGGCCCTGCCCGCCGAGGCGCGCCACGAAGGCAATTACTGGCTGTTCTCGCTGCCCGAAACCGGGATTGAGCCGCTGTTGCGCGCGCTGATCGAGGGGGAGGCGGGCATCCTCTCGCTCTCTATCGAGCGCGCCGGGCTGCACGATGCCTTCGTCGCCATCGCGGGCGAGGCTGCGGCCCGCGCGCTGGAAGAATCGCCTGAGGAGGCCCGCTGATGTCCGCCGCTCCCGTATCCGGCCGCCTCTCCACCCTCGCCGCCGCACTGGTCATCGCGCGGCGCGATTTCACTGCGATCCTGTTTTCGCGCAGCTTCTTCTTCTTCCTGCTGGGGCCGCTGTTCCCGCTGATCGTCGGCGGGCTGGCCGGCGGAATCGGCGCGAGCGTGAAGGAAACCACGGCCCGTCCGGAACTGGGTATCGCGATGACCAAGGCCGACGTCGCGGCGATGTCCGCCGCCTATCGCCAGTTGCAGCCGCGTCTGGCGCAATTGCCCGATCTGGTGGTTGTGGCGGAACTGGCGCCGGGCCAGACCTTCGATGCGGGCGCCGCGGTGCGCGACCGCAAGCAGAACCTGGCCGCCGTCATCACCGGCACGCCCGAAAAGCCGGTGCTGACCGGGACGCGCGACCTGATCGAGCGCTGGCAGGGGCCGGTTTCGCTGGTTGCCGCGCAGGCGCTGGGCAATGGCCCGGCCACCTATCCCAACGTTGAACTGTCCAACCTTGCGACCAAGACCACGGCAGATGAAAACCGCAGCCGGGTGATGACCGCGCAGCTGGGCCAGACCGTGCTGTTCCTGCTGACCATGCTGCTGGCGGGCATGGTGCTGTCCAACCTGGTCGAGGAAAAGGGCAACAAGATCATCGAAATCCTCGCCGCGGCGATCCCGATGGACGCGGTGTTCCTGGGCAAGCTGTTCGCGATGCTGGCGGTGTCGTGGGTCGGGATCACCGTGTGGGGGCTGACCGGCACCGCCGTCTGGCTCGCGGCAGGCAACTCGCTGGCCGACTACCCAGCCCCGGCGGTCGGCTGGCCGATGTTCTTTGCGCTGGCGGTGCTGTACTTCTCGATGGGCTATCTGCTGCTCGGCTCGCTGTTCCTGGCGATCGGGTCGATGGCCTCGACCGTGCGCGAAGTGCAGACGCTGTCGATGCCGGTGACGATGCTGCAACTGCTGAACTTCTTTTTCGCCAGCTATGCCATGGCCAAGCCCGGCACCATGATCGAGATTGCCGCGACGATCGTGCCGTTCAGCAGCCCGTTTGCCATGCTGGCACGCGCCGCGCAGGACCCGCGCCTGTGGACGCATGGGCTGGCGCTGGCCTGGCAGGTGGTCTGCGTGGCGGTGTTCGTAAAGGCCGGGGCCACCCTGTTCCGCAAGTGGGTGATGAAAAGCGGCCCCGCCCGCAACGGGCCGAAACGGCGCTGGTTTGGTCGCGCCCGCGCAGCGGAAAAAGCGGTTTGATCCAAAGCGGACCGGCTATTGACTCTACAGTAAGTAAAGCGGAATAAGTCCTTAAGGGCAACGTATCAAAAACCTGCGTACCGGAGAGGATAATTCATGGCCACCCAACCGCTTAACGCCGCGAATCCGTTTACTTATCGCCGCTCCCCCTCGGCTACCGAGGCGTTCGAGGCCTGGCTGAAGGAACACGGTCAGGAGCTGCCCAAGCACACCCATCCGTGGGACGTCTCGCGCTCTGACATCTATGTCGAAGACCGCTGGCAGCCGATCTTTGCCGAAATGCGCGCCAAGGCGCCCATCAACAAGGTGCCGGAATCGCCCTATGGCGCGTACTGGAATGTCACCACGGTCAAGACCATCCAGCACGTCGAATCGCTGCCGGAACTGTTTTCGTCATCATGGGAACACGGCGGCATCACGATTGGCGATCCGCCGGAAGACATCGATCCCGCGGTACTGGAAGAACGCCGCCTGCCGATGTTCATCGCGATGGACCGGCCCGAACATACCGGCCAGCGCCGCACCGTCGCCCCGGCCTTCACCCCCGGTGAGATCGACAAGATGGCCGCCGAAGTGCGGATGCGCACTGCCGCCACGCTCGACAGCCTGCCCTGGGGCGAGGAATTCGACTGGGTCGACAAGGTGTCGATCGAACTGACCACCGGTATGCTGGCGATCCTGTTCGGCTTCCCGTGGGAAGACCGCCGGTTGCTGACCTTCTGGTCGGACTGGGCGGGCGACGTCGAACTGGGGCTGGCACGCGGGCTGGCAGACCTGCGCTTCGGCGTGCTCAGCGAAATGGCGCATTATTTCCAGCAGCTGTGGATCCAGCGGATGGGCGCCGCGCCCAGCCGCGACCTGATCTCGATGATGATCCATTCCGACGCGATGAGCCACATGAGCCCGCAGGAATTCATGGGCAATCTGGTGCTGCTGATCGTCGGCGGCAACGACACCACCCGCAACACCATGTCGGGCATCGTCCATGCGCTTGACCAGTTCCCCGACCAGCGCGCCATTTTCGAGGCGGATACCTCGGTCATCCCCAACACGGTGCAGGAATGCATCCGCTATGTCACGCCGCTGGCCCATATGCGCCGCACCGCGACCGAGGATGCCGACCTGTTCGGCCACCAGATTGCCAAGGGCGACAAGCTGATCCTGTGGTACATTTCCGCCAACCGCGATGAAGCCGTGTTCGAAAACCCGGACAAGCTGATCGTCACGCGTGAAAACGCCCGGCGGCACTTGTCGTTCGGCTATGGCATCCATCGCTGCGTCGGCGCGCGGCTGGCCGAATTGCAGCTGAAGATCCTGCTGGAAGAAATGCACGAACGCCGGATGCGCGTGAACGTGACCGGCAAGGTGGAACGCGTGCGCGCCAACTTCGTCCACGGCTTCCGCCGCCTGGATGTGACGCTGTCGAAGTTCTGAGGCTCTGAGGGGCGGGCCGCGAACCTCAGTTCCGGCCCGCTTCCACTTCCCACAATTGCAGGCCGGTCTTGCCCGGCAGCATGACCGGGCGCAGCCATTCAGGCGCGCGGCCCGCCAGCAGCCGCGCCATCAGTCCGTCCGGCGCGGCGCGCTGGTAATTGCCCGCCTCGATCAGGCCGGGGCAGATCATCACATAGCCGGCGCCGCGCCGCGTCACGATGGCCCTGGCCGCATCCGGCTGGGCGATGAACGCCGCGATCACATCGTGCAGCGCCTGCGGCGCGCGGTGATGCGCGGTTGCGATCACGCGGTGGTGCGTTTCGGCCAACAGGACCGGGCCGATGTCGATAGGCGCGAATACTGTCGCCGGAGCCAGCGCGTTCAGCGCGGGCGCGGCGGCGCGGATATCGCAGGTCAGCTGGGCGGACGGCATGGGGGCAGCGTTGCCGACCGGCACGGCGGTCAGCTTGCCCAGCGCGATCAGCGGCACGCCCGGCATGACCACGGCGGCAATCGCCAGCAGCCCGGCCACGCGCGGCAGCGGCCGCCGGAACGCCCGCACCCGGCGGTGCCATTCACGCACCTGCCAGGCCAGCGGGATGGCAGCGATGGCGCAGGCAAACGCGGAGGACCGGGCAACGACCACCGCCAGCAGGATCGTTCCCGCCAGCAGCACCGCATAGTCAAACCAGAACCGCCGCAGCCACCCTTGCGCGCCCAGCCACAGCCGCACCGCGCCATAAAGACCGGCCAGCGGCACCCCGATCATCTGCGCGATCACGGCGGGCTTTTGATACCACACCGGCATGCCTTCGTGGACATTGCTGTACCAGAAGCTGCGCACCAGCGGATCGAGCGCGACAAACGGCCCGCCCGCGCATTGCGGGGCCAGCGCGAGAATCGTGATGCCCGCCAGCGCCGCGCAGGCCGCAAGGCCCAGTGCGCGCACCAGCACCGGCAAGGGCGGCAGCGCGGCCAGCATCGTGGCCGCCAGCGCGGCAACGGTCAGCCCGGCCAGATAGGCGGGCGAAAGGCTGTCGCAATGGTTGGCAAGGTCCGCCAGCCCATGCGTGCCCAGAAACGCCGCGACGCCAACAATCGCCAGCGCTTGCAGGAACCCGGCCGGACCACCACGCGCGGCAGGGTCCAGCACGGCCCGCAAGCCCAGCACCGCGCCGAACAGCGCGGCAATCGGCAGCAGCTCCAGGCTGATCGTCATGCCCAGCGCCAGCGCCGCGCCACTGAACCATCCGGCCCGCCACGCGGTGCGCGCGGTCAACCCGTTGAGCGCGGCCAGCACGGCCACGACCTGCCAGCCGTGATGGTCCACCCGCAGCGGCTGCAACTGCGCCGTCAGCGGGGTCGCCAGCGCCAGCAACAGGATAGTGAAATAGATCAGGCCATCATCGACCAGCCGCCATGCCAGCCGCGCGGCCAGCAGCATCGCCGCGCCCAGCGCCAGCAGCGGCACCAGCACCAATGCGACGTGTTCCGCCAGCGCCGGTCCCAGCAGCGGGCGCAGCGCCAGTTGCACCCCCGCCAGCGGCAGATCGACCAGCCGTGACCAGTGCATCAGCATGCCCTGCGGCGGGTCGATGCGGTATTGGTGGAGATCCCAGAAACCCTGCCCCGCCAGCAGATCGCGCACTTGCACCATGCGCAGCGTATCATCGGCGTCGGGCAGGTTCAGCGCGGCAATCGCGGACCACTTGGTCGCGATATAGATCACGCAGACAATCAGCCAGACCAGCCCCACCCGCACGGTCAGTTCAGCGGGGAAGGGCGGTCGGCGGCGCTCGTCAGTGTTCACAAGGCGCTGTCCGCAGCAGCGCTGTCCTGACGGAAGATCACTTTTTCACGCAGCAGCCAGGTCGCGGTAAAGCTGGCGGCAACCGCCAACAACTTGGCCAGGCGCGGATCGGTGCCCAGCGCATCACCGGTGCCGACAATCACGGTCGTCAGCGCCAGC
Organism: Novosphingobium sp.; assembly: GCA_041909515.1. Taxonomy (GTDB): domain Bacteria; phylum Pseudomonadota; class Alphaproteobacteria; order Sphingomonadales; family Sphingomonadaceae; genus Novosphingobium. Next base: position 31,003 of record JAYRDH010000020.1, read on the forward strand.
CCGAACAGGGCCGAACCCACGAACATCGCCTTTTGCCGGGTCCGCTGCGGTCCGCGCGCGGCCACCCCCTGCTGGAACACCGCGCGGCTGGACAGCACCCAGTGCGCCACGATCCCCAGCGAATAACCCGCCGCCGCCGCCGGAGCACCCGGCACGCCCAGCGCCAGCAACGCCAGGAACGAGCCCAGGTCCACCCCCAGCGCCAATGCGCTGGCCGCCAGATAGCGCAGCAGGACCACGTTCTTGAGAGCGGCGATGCGGTTCATAGCCCGTTCGCTGCCTTAGGCCGCGTCGCGCTGCTTGGGCGCGGCGATGCGTTCCGGCACCTCGCGGACCGATGCCAGCGCAGCGGCCTGATCCTCGCTCACTTCGCGGCGCGCGGCGGGCAGGGCGACCTGTTCGCCTTCATCGCCCGCTTCGTGATATTCCGCGTCCTCGTTCACGCACCACACGTCATAGACGCGCGCGCCCGCGATGATGTTGTCGACCGTCAGCATCGCGGTCATCATCGCGTGATCCTGATTGTTGTACCGGTGCATCCCGTTGCGCCCGACCATGTGCAGCGACGGGTGCGCGGCTTCCAGTTCGCGGCGCATCGCATCGACGTGTGCGGCATAGTCCTCGTCATAGACCGGATAGGCCTTTTCCTGCCGGACCACGGCCCCGCCGATCACCTGTTCGGCCGAAACCAGCCCCAGAATCGCCAGTTCGCGCGTCGCCAGTTCGACCAGATCGTCGTCGGCCATCGACCACAGCCCGTCGCCTTCGAAGCAGAAATATTCCAGCCCCACGCAGGCCACACTCTCATCCGGCACCATTTCGGGCGACCACGAACGGAAGTTCTGGATGCGGCCAACCTTCACCTTGCTGTCGTGGATGTAGATCCAGTTATCGGGGAACAAGTCGTCCGATTTGATCTTCAGCGCGACGGTCAGGAAATCGCGATAGCGCAGCTGCTTGGCATTCAGGCTGGTCTGCGGCAGCGGATGCAGCCGCGCGGCCAGTTCGCGCATCGGCGCGGAACTGATCGCATGGCGTGCGCGCACCACGGTTTCGCCGTGCTCGCCCGTCGCCGTCATGCGCCAGCCGCCCTGCCCATCGCTGGCCAGCTGCTTCAGCGCATGGCCCATGAGGACTTCGCCCTTGCCGGTGCCCACGATCTTGTCGCGCGCGGCGTCCCACATCATGCCGGGGCCAAGCCGCGGATAACGGAAGGTTTCAAGCAGCGTCTTGGTCGCCATCCCGTCGTTGGGCGCCTTGTTCAGCCCCAGGCTGCGCTTCAGCCCGTCGATGACCGCGCCCCACAGCGACAGGCCCTTGATCCGCTGGGCAGCCCAGTCGGCGCTCATCTCGTCACAGGGCATGCCCCAGACCTTCTCGGTGTAGGTCTTGAAAAAGATCGAATAGAGCTTCTTGCCGAACTGGTTGACGGTCCAGTCCTCAAAGCTTCTGACCTGCTTGTTCGGGAACGCCTTGGCCTTGGCAAAGCTGACCATGCACAAGGTGCTGCGCACGATCCCCAGGTTCCACAGCGCCTCGAACGCGCGCAGCGGATAGCTGTAGAACTTGCCCTCGTAATAGATCCGGCTCATCCGGGGGCGCTGGATGAAATCATCCGGCAGAATCTCGTTCCACAGATCGACGACCTGTTGGCTTTTCGAGAAAAACCGGTGTCCGCCAATGTCGAACCGATACCCTTCGTGCTCCACCGTGCGGCTGATCCCGCCGACATAGTGCGCGTCCTTTTCGATGATCGCCACCGACAGCCCCGCCTTCGTCAGCAGGTATCCGGCGGTCAGCCCGGCGGGACCAGCCCCGATGATCGCGACATCGACGGTCTTTTCATGATTCGGCGCCGCACGATGCGCACCGGGAAGTCCTGCAACTGACATTCTGCCCCCGTTTGAAAGCCTGAGGCAGGAGTGAAGGAAAATGCCTAATCACTGGTTAACGCCGTGCGGGGCGCGGCGGGGTGGCCGGATTCCTCGGCGACGGACGCATCCTGCAACCGCGAAACCAGCAAGGCCAGTTCATCCAGCCGGAACGCTTCCTGAAACACCAGGCCATGATCCAGACCGCGCCGCCAGCGCACGCGGGCATGGCGCAGCGGGAATTCCGGCGCATCGATCCGCACCGGCTGGCGCAGCGCCAGCGGCGGCTCCACGCGGACCAGCGCGCCCAGCTGCGACAGATCGCGCAGCATGGCCGCACGCGCCATGCCATCGACCCGCAGCATCACCGGCAATTCCAGGTGCAGCCGAATATGCCGCCTGGGAAAAGGCCCGGCCTCTTCATCCACCAGCCGCAGGGGATCGATCGGCGCATCCCGGAACCGAAAGCCGGCATGGCCATCGGCCTGCCACACCGGATCGAGCGCAAACCGTTCCCCCTGACCCAGTTCCAGCTGCCAGTCCGCAGAATCCGGCAATGGGTGGAACAGCCGCACTTTCAGGCCGGTGGCCGAAACATCGCGCAAGATGCACAAGTATTCGCGGACCGGGGCAACCAGCTTTGCCGCGCGCAGCAACAGGGTATAGCGCCGCGCCGTCCGCTGATCAGGCGTTGCCGCATCCACGCCTGCCGATTCGCCGCTTTCGGCCATGCCCTGTCCCTGCCCCCGTCGCTGCAACGCGGCCCGGACACTGTTTCCGGGCCGGACCGGGATTAACGCAGGCTGGTTAACCCGCGCGCGCAGTGGGCATAAGGGAAAGTCCGGTGACGAGCCGGAACACGCATGCAAAGCTGGCAGAAAATGGATGCCCCGCGAGGATTCGAACCTCGATAGACGGAATCAGAATCCGTAGTCTTGCCGTTAGACGACGGGGCAACAGGCGCGTGCCTCTAGGGCGGCTTCGCGCCCGCGTCAAGCCACTGCTCTTGCCCCGGATGACAACTCGCTCTACGCATGGGGTCAGGTACTCGCCGCGATCGGCGGGAAAACGATAAGAGACGCAGGCAAGATATGGCGGACAAGTTTCCGCCGGCAGTGTGTGAAGTACAGGAATCGAAGCCGGACGGGGCAAGGCAGGACCGGCGCGAGCAATCGCCGTCCAAGCGCCCTTCCGCTTCCCGCGCACGCAGGCCGGACGGCCAGACAGATCGATTCGCCCCCCGTTCGGGTCAATCACCGGCGGGCGAATCCGCGAATGAACCGCAGAATGGGCGCCCCGCGCCGCATGGACGGCAGGCCTTTGCCGCGATCGACCTTGGCACCAACAATTGCCGGTTGCTGATCGCCCGCCCCTCTGGCGAACATTTCGTGGTGATCGACGCGTTCAGCCGCGTTGTACGACTGGGTGAAGGGCTGGCCCAGACCGGCCGGTTGAGCGACGCGGCGATGGAGCGGGCGCTGGGCGCGCTGCAGATCTGTGCCGACAAGCTGCGGCGGCGCGGCGTGCACCTGGCCCGATCGGTCGCGACCGAGGCCTGCCGCCGGGCCGAGAACGGCCCCGCCTTCATCGAACGCGTCTATGAACAGACCGGGATCCGGCTGGACATCATCAGCGCCAAGGAAGAAGCGCGGCTGGCGGTGCTGGGCTGCCACCTGCTGCTGGAAGCGGGCGATGGCCCCGCGATGATCTTCGACATTGGCGGCGGATCGACCGAACTGGTGCTGGTCGAAAGCATGAACGGCCAGGTTCCCCGTATCCGCGACTGGCAAAGCGTGCCGTGGGGCGTCGTTTCGCTGACCGAGACTTGCGGCGATGAACCGGCCGACGACGCCGGGCGCACCGGGCGCTATGCCCGGATGCGCCAGCTGGTGCGCGACAGTCTGGCCCCCTTTGCCGAACGGATTGCGGCCACCCTGCGCGACGAACCGCCCGGCCAGCCGCTCCGATTGCTGGGCACCAGCGGCACCGTCACAACGCTGGCCAGCCTGCACCTTGACCTGCCGCAGTATGACCGGCGCGCCGTGGACGGGTTGATCGTGCCCGCCGAATCGATGCGCGGAATCAGCTCCAGCCTGGCCGACATGACGCCGGACCAGCGCCGCGCGCTGCCGTGCATCGGGCGCGAACGCAGTGATCTGGTGGTCGCGGGCTGCGCCATTCTCGAAACGATTCTCGACTTGTGGCCCGCCGACCGGCTGGGCGTGGCCGATCGCGGCATCCGCGAGGGCATCCTGCGCTCGCTGATGTCGGCCGAAGGCGCTGGCGAGCGAACCCGTGCGGCTCTGCGCCGGATCAAGCGTGAAGGTGCGAAATGAGCAGATCCGGTGGCCCCGTCGAAAAGAAGCTGAAGAAGGCGAAGGGCCGGACCGCCAGTTCGACCCGCTGGCTGACCCGCCAGCTCAACGATCCTTACGTCAAGGCCGCGCGCGACGCGGGCTGGCGCAGCCGCGCGGCGTTCAAGCTGATCGAGCTGGACGAAAAGTTCGGCCTGATCCGGGGCGCAACTCGCGTAGTCGACCTGGGCATCGCGCCCGGCGGGTGGAGCCAGGTGGTGCGCAAGCTGAACCCGCGCGCCGCCGTGGTCGGCATCGACCTGCTCGAAACCGACCCGATCGAGGGCGTGACAATCTTCCAGATGGACTTCATGGCCGATGAAGCCCCCGCCGCGCTGATGGGCGCGCTGGACGGGGCGCCGGACCTGGTCGTGTCTGACATGGCCGCCAACACAGTGGGCCACAAGCAGACCGACCATTTGCGCACGATGGGCCTGGTCGAAACGGCGGCGGACTTCGCGATCCAGAACCTGGCCCCCGGCGGCGCGTTCGTGGCGAAAGTGCTGGCGGGCGGGACCGATGCCGACCTGCTCACCTTGCTGAAACGCCACTTCACCACCGTGAAGCACGCCAAGCCGCCATCCAGCCGCAAGGATTCGTCCGAATGGTACGTGATCGCCCAAGGCTTCAAGGGGCGGGCCGAGGGGGCTGAGAACCCGACCTAAGCCGGATCGCACACCGCGCGGCGATAGAGGTGCCAGGTCGCGTGGCCCAGCACCGGCAGGGCCACCAGCAAGCCCAGGAACGCCGGCAGCATCGCTGCAAACAGCGTTACCGCGATCACCCCGGCCCAGACCAGCATCGTCAGGGAATTGGAGCGGACCACGGCCAGGCTGACGATGATTGCGGTCATGAAATCAACCTCGCGGTGGACCAGCATCGGCAGGCTGACCACCGTGACCGCATAGAATCCCCAGGCCAGCACCGCGCCGACAATCCCGCCGACCACCAGCATCATCATCCCCGCGCGCGTGCCGAACAGCGCCAGCGATTCGGTGCCGATCCCCGATTCGGCCAGAAACACCGCGAAAATGCCGTGGGCGATCATCAGCCAGAACCCGAAGGCGACGAACACGATCGCTCCCATGCTGACGATCTGATCATCCCCGCCGCGCCCGCGCAGCGCGCCCAGCACCGCGCCCCACGTCATCGGCAGGCCTTCCTCGCGCCGGCGGCTGACTTCGTAAAGGCCGACCGCGATGAACGGCGCGAGCAGCGGAAAGCCCGCCGCCGCCGGGACCAGCCAGGCCACCTCACCCCGGTTGAACAGTGCGAAGTACAGGAACAGCCCCGCCGCGACATAGACGCCCGCAAAGAACAGGCCATAGCCGGGGCAGGCCCGGAAATCCGCCCAGCCCGCCGCCAGCGCGGCGCGCAAGTCCGCCCAGCCCAGATTCTTTGCTACCGTAACCGGCGCAATCTGCGCCTGATTTGCTGACCCCATGGCACACCCCTCCTTTGCCCATGCTGGGGAAAGGTGCCTTAACTGCGCGCTGGCATCAAGCGCCGCGCGCGCATGACAAAAGGGGCGGAGCCTTGCGGCGCCGCCCCTTTTGCTGAACCGGTCGGTCCTGTGCGCTTACTTGGCCGCCTTGATGTAGGCGATGACGTCGGCACGGTCCTGCGGGTTGCTGAGACCGGCAAAAGTCATCTTGTTGCCAGCCGCGAAGGCACGCGGGTTGGTCAGCCAGGCGTCGAGCGTGGCGTCGTCCCACACGCCGCCCTTGCCCTTCAGCGCGTCGGAATAGGCGAAGCCAGCGGCATGCGCGCCGACTGCGGCACCGGCCACGCCATTCAGGTTCGGCCCGATGCCGTTCGCGCCGCCCGCGTTGACGGTGTGGCAGGCGGTGCACTTTTTGAAGACCTGTTCGCCCTTGGCGGCATCGCCAACCACGGCAGCGGCCACTTCCGCACCCGCTTCCGCGCCTTCGGCAGCAGCCGGGACGGCGGGCAGCGGCAGGTTGGAACCCTGCGCGTTGAGGTACACCATCAGGTTCGCACGCTCAGCCGGATCGCTGATCCCCGCGAAGCTCATCTTGGTGCCTTCAGCGAACTTCTTGGGGTTGGTCAGCCATTCGTTCATGGTCGCCCAATCCCACTTGCCGCCCTTGGCCTTCAGCGCGTCGGAATAGGCAAAGCCAGCGACGTGGCTGCCGACCGCAGCGCCGAACACGGCGTAGAGATTCGGCCCGATGCCGTTCGCACCGCCCTGGTTGATGGTGTGGCAGGCCATGCACTTCTTGAAGGCGGCTTCGCCCTTGGCCGCGTCGGCAGTGGCCAGCAGCGCTTCGATCGCGACGGCCTTTTCGCCGCCTTCGGCCGCGACGCCTTCGATTTCATAGCCCATCTTTTCCGGGCGATGCTCCTTATCGGCCTGAAAATAGTGGCCGCTGACGCTGGCGAGGCCGAGTGCGACGACGCCGGAAAACAGCGTCCAGCCTGCGATGGTATTAAAACGATCCGCCATGAAACTGCCCCGTGGGTAAAAGCCCTGCAATTGCGCGCCGCTCTAGTGGCGAGGCCGGACAAGTGCAAGAGCCATTGCGGCCTCACTGTTTGCAGCTTAGCCATTGCAATCATGTTTTCACGATCAGACACGGGCGGGGGGATATTCAACGCATGAACTGGGCCCCCGAAATCGAGGAACTGCGCCGCCGCGAAGCGCTGGCCGAACAGATGGGCGGGGCCGAGAAAGTGGCCCGTCAGCACGCGCGCGGCAAGCTGGACGCGCGGGCGCGGATCGCCGGGCTGGTCGATGCCGGATCGTTCCGCGAAATCGGCAAGATCGCGGGCAAGGGCCATTACGGGCCGGACGGCGAATTGCTGGACCTGTCGCCCAGCAACGTGATTTTCGGCCGCGCCAATATCGAAGGCCGGCCCGTGGTCGCCTCTGCCGATGACTTCACCGTGCGTGGCGGGGCAGCGGACGCGGCGATCCACCGGAAGTTCGTGCAGTGCGAACAGATGGCCCATACGCTGAAAATCCCTCTGATCCGGATGATCGACGGCACCGGCGGGGGCGGCTCGGTCAAGACGCTGGAGGAAATCGGCGCGACTTATGTACCCGCGACCCCCGGCTGGGGTGAAATCGTCAAGAACCTCGATACGGTGCCGGTCGTCGCGCTGGCGCTGGGGCCGACGGCAGGGCTGGGCGCGGCGCGAGTCGTTGCCAGCCATTATTCGATCATGGTCAAGGGCCTGTCGCAGCTGTTCGCCGCCGGTCCCGCCGTGGTCGAGGCGATTGGCGAGGCCAGCAGCAAGGAATCGCTGGGCGGCAGCGCGATCCACACCCGCAACGGCGTGGTCGATGAGGAAGTGGCCGACGAGTACGAAGCCTTCGCCCGCGCCCGCCGCTTCCTGTCCTATTTGCCCGCCCACGTCGGCCAGCTCGCCCCGCGCACCGCGCCGACCGATCCGGTCGACCGCCGCGACGAAGCGCTGCTGTCCGTCGTCCCGCGCGAGGCGAAGCAGGTCTATTCGATGCGCCGCGTGCTGGAAGCGGTGTGCGATGCGGGCAGCGTGTTCGAAATGGGCCGGATGTGGGGCCGCGCGGCAATCACCGCATTTGCCCGGCTTGATGGCTGGCCGGTCTGCGTCGTGGCCAGCGATCCCAGCTATCTGGGCGGATCGTGGGAAGCGCGGACCAGCGAAAAGGTCGAACGGTTCATCAAGCTGGCCGACCAGTTCCGCCTGCCGGTGGTCCATCTGGTCGACAACCCCGGCTTCATGATCGGCTTCGCGGCGGAAAATACCGGCACGATCCGCTACGGCGTCAATGCGATGAACGCGATTTACCGGGCGACCGTGCCGCTGGCCTGCGTGGTCGTGCGCCGCGCCTATGGCATCGCTGGTAGCGCGATGAGCAATGCCGAAGCGTTCCAGTACCGCTTTGCCTGGCCATCGGGTGACTGGGGCAGCCTGCCGATCGAAGGCGGGATCGAGGTGGCTTACAAAAGCGAGATCGAGGCCGCAGCGGCCCCCGCCGCGCATCTGGAAGCGATTCGCAACCGCCTGAACCGGGTGCGCAGCCCGTTCCGCACCGCCGAAAAGTTCGGGATCGAGGACATCATCGACCCGCGCGATACCCGGCCCTTGCTGTGCGAATTTGCCGGGCTGGCGTGGGCGGCGCTGGGGGCGGATTAGGCCCCCAAATAGTCCGTCAATGCCGCCTGCTGGGCCGCGTCCAGCCACAAACCCAGCTTGGTGCGCCGCCACAGGATGTCCTCGGCGCTGACCGCCCATTCGGCGCTGCGCAGATAGTCCACTTCGGCCGCGGTCAGCCCACCGCCGAAATCGCGTCCCAGCGCCTGCCAGCCTTCCGCGCCCGCCAGCCAGCGTTCGGCGCGGGTGCCATAGGCGCGGGCAATCCGGTCCACGCTGGCGGGATCGAGGAAAGGATAACGCTTGGCCAGATCGGCCATGAGCGCGGCAAGTCCATCCATCGCAAAGTCCCCGCCCGGCAAGGCCGCGCGCGTGGTCCAGCCCTTGCCGCTGGCAGCAGGCAAACGTGCGGCGATCAGGTCCACCGCCTCTTCAGCCAGATGGCGATAAGTGGTGATCTTGCCGCCATAGACGCTGAGCAGCGGCGCGCCCTCGCCTGCATCGGACAAGTCCAGCCGATAGCCGCGCGTCGCCGCTTCGGGGCGGCCAGAGCCATCGTCGATCAGCGGGCGCACACCGGAATAGGTCCAGACCACGTCCGCCGGGGTGATCGCGGCGTTGAAGTACCGGCTCGCCCCCTCGCAGAGATAGGCGATTTCCTCATCACTGGCGCGAATCGGCGCGCCCGGCTCCTGATCGCGGTCGGTCGTGCCGATCAGCGTGAAGTCGCGTTCATAGGGGATCGCGAAGAAAATCCGCCCATCCGCCAGCTGGAAGAAGTAGGCATAAGGGTGGTCGAACAGCTTGCGCACCACGATGTGCGACCCGCGCACCAGCCGCATCCCGTAATCGGGCGTGGTGCCGATCAGCCCGTCGACCTTCAGCACCGAAGGCCCAGCGGCATTCACCAGCGCGGCGGCGCGGAACTGGCCAGCAGGCGTGTCGATCACCCAGCCAGCGCCATCGCGCCGCGCGGCGGTCACCGGGGTGCGGGTGCGCACTTCGGCTCCGCGCTCTGCTGCGTCGAGCGCGTTGAGGACCACCAGCCGCGCATCATCGACCCAGCCATCACTATATTCGAACGCCGGGCCGAATTCCGCCTTCAGCGGCGCGCCTGCCGGGTGGCGCTTCAGGTCGATGCTGCGGGTGGCGGGCAGGCGCTTGCGGCCCCCAATGTGGTCATAGAGGAACAGCCCCAGTCGCAGCAGCCAGCGCGGGCGCAGGCCCTTTACGTGCGGCAGGACGAAGCGCAGCGGGTGGATGATGTGCGGGGCAATGGCCCACAGCGCCTCACGCTCGGTCAGCGATTCGCGGACGAGGCCGAATTCGTAATGCTCCAGATAGCGCAGGCCGCCGTGGATCAGCTTGGTCGAGGCAGAGGACGTGCCCTGCGCCAGATCGCCCGCTTCCAGCAGGAGCACTTTCGCGCCGCGTCCGGCGGCATCGCGGGCAATCCCCGCGCCGTTCACGCCGCCGCCAATCACCGCCAGATCGAATTGCGTCATGCCCGTATCTTCAACCTCTAACCTCAATGCATCCCCGGTTCGGGCACCGGCCGCGCCACGCCCGGCGGCGTGATCCGGCGGAACAGGCGGCCCTTTTCACTGAACAACACCAGCCCCAGCGCGGTCAGGCCGAACCCGAACAGCGCATAGGCCAGCGGCTGCGCCGTATCGTTGAACGCCGCCCCGATGATCGAGCCCAGCACCGATCCGATCACCATGCGCAGGAACGATTGCAGCGACGAAGCGGCCCCGGCAATCCGGGCGAAAGGCTGCAATGAAATCGACCCGAAATTCGCGCCGATGAAGCCCATCAGGCACATGTTCGCAGTCATCAGGCCGACGAAGATCCAGATGCTTTCATACTGGCTATGCGCGTGCCAGACCTGCCCGGCGCCCACCACGATATAGATCAGCAGCGCCGCGTGCGACACGCGCCGCGCGCCGAACCGTTCGACAATCCGCGAGTTCGAGAAGTTGGCCAGCGCCATCGCCCCGGCCATCGCCGCGAAGAACAGCGGGAAGCTCTCCCCCGCGCCGTAATGTTCCGCGACCAGTTGCTGCGCACTGTTGATGTACCCGAACAGCCCGCCCAGCAGCACCGAGGTGCCCAGCACATAGCCGATTGCCGCGCGGTTGGTGGCCGATTCCCACATGTTCGCCGCGACCACGCGCGGTTCGATCCGCTGGCGGTATTCGGGCTTCAAGGTTTCGGGCAGGCGCAGGAATACCCAGACCCAGATCACCGCCGCCATCAGCGCCATGCCGCCAAAGATCCAGCGCCAGCTGGCCACCCACAGCACCGCCTGACCAAAGCTGGGCGCCAGCATCGGCACGATCATGAACACGACGGAGATGGTCGACATCGCCCGCGCCATCCGGTCCCCGCCGAACCGGTCGCGGATGATCGCGCCGGGCAGCACCGACAGGCCCGCACTGCCCACAGCTTGCAGCGCGCGCGCCACCAGCAACATGGTGAAATCGGTCACCAGCGCGCAGGCCAGTCCCATCAGGATATAGATCGCCAGACTGCCAAACAGCACCCTCCGCCGCCCGAACCGGTCCGCCAGCGCGCCGGGAATCAGTGATCCGAACCCGGCGGAAATCAGGAACACGCCGACCACCAGCTGGCGCGCGTTGGGATCGTCCTGCCCCAGATCGCTGGCGATGATCCCCAGCGCGGGCAGCATCGAATCGATGCACATGGCCTGCAAGGCCATCAGCATGGCCATCATCGCGATGAATTCGCGCTCACCCAGGCGGGCGTCGGCGGATGGCGGGGCAAAAGACGGCATTCGCCCCCAATGGCCCGATGCGGCAGCGCTGGCCAGACTCTTTTCGTATGCATGCCAGACAGGCTATCGTGCGGCATGGCCGACCCGCCCCCCGACAGCGAACCGGACGACGATATCGCCCCCGGCCTGCGCAAGGTGATCCACATCGACATGGATGCCTTTTTCGCGAGCGTGGAGCAGCGCGACGACCCGGACTTGCGCGGCCAGCCGGTCGCCGTCGGCGGCGATGGCCCGCGCGGCGTGGTTGCGGCGGCCAGTTACGAGGCGCGGCGCTATGGCGTGAAGTCGGCCATGGCCTCGGTCACGGCGCGGCGGCTTTGTCCGAAACTGGTGTTCCGCCGCCCCAGGTTCGATGTCTATTCCGCCGTATCGCGCCAGATCCGCGAGATCTTTCTGGATTATACCCCCCACGTCGAACCGCTCAGTCTGGACGAGGCCTATCTGGACGTGACCGAGGACCTGAAAGGCATCGGCAGCGCTACCCGCATCGCCCAGCTGATCCGGGCGCGGATCAAGGCCGAAACGGCGCTGACCGCCAGCGCGGGGGTGTCCTACAACAAGTTCCTGGCCAAGCTGGCGAGCGACCAGAACAAACCCGACGGCCTTTGCGTGATTCGCCCCGGCGAAGGCGCGCAGTTCGTCGCCGCTTTGCCGGTGCGGCGGTTCCACGGGGTCGGCCCGCGCGGGGCGGAAAAGATGGCGCAGCTGGGGATCGAAACCGGTGCGGACCTTGCCGCCAAGGACATCGATTTCCTGCGCCGCCACTTCGGCAGTCAGGCCGATTACCTGTATCGCGCCGCGCGGGGGATCGACCTGCGCCGGGTCAAGGCCAACCGCCCGCGCAAGTCGGTCGGCGCGGAACGGACGTTTGAGCGGGACATTTCCGCCGGTTCGTCCCTGCGCGAGACGCTGGAGCGGATCATCGCGCTGGCGTGGGAACGAATCGAGCGCAGCCGCGCACAGGGGCGCACCGTGACGCTGAAGCTGAAGCACACCGATTTCACCGGCCTGACCCGCGCCCGCTCCACCCCGCAGCCCGTTTCCAGCCGCGCCGAATTCGCGGCCATTGCGCATGCCCTGCTGGATGAAGTCGTGCCGCTGGCCCTGCCGATCCGGTTGATGGGGCTGACGCTATCCCACCTCGATGGCGAGGACGAGGTTACCCCGCCGCCGACTGGCCCTGACGCGCAGCTGTCGCTGCTATGACCCATTCCGCCAGATAGCGGTCGACCAGATGGGACAGGTCGGGCGGCAAGGCATCGAGCGCGAAGAACGTCGCTTCGATCACTTCGCGGCCATCGCCCTGCACTGTCCCGCTGGCCGTGCCGGTGACCAGATAAACGCGGTTGATCGCGCCATGAAGCGGTTCCTCGACCTGCCCGAACAGGATCGGATCGCTGAGCGTGCAAGCCGTTTCCTCGGCCAGTTCGCGGATGCCCGCCGCCAGCGGGTCTTCCCCCCGATCAACCCCGCCGCCCGGCAGCATCCAGCGCCCGCTGCCATAGGAATGGCGGATCAGCAGCACCCGCTCCGCCTCGTCAAAGGCCAACACCCGGCACCCGATCAGCAGGGGTTTGCGCCATTGCCACCAGCGAATCCGCATCGCATGGGCCAGGTTCAGGCCGGCGCGGTGCAGGGGGGCGGGGATCAGGTGAAGCATGTCACCGGTTGATGCGCCGCGCCCAGCAGGCGCGCAACCGGCAAATCGTGTTCCCCCCGGATCGCGGCGTCAAACACCGCGCGCTTGTCCGCCCCGCGCATCACGAACAGCAGCGCATCGCTGTTCAGCAGCGCCGGGATCGTCAGGCTGAGCCGCGCGAACGGAGCTTCGGGCGGCAGGGGATCGGGCACCAGCCGCCGCAAGCCTTGCGGATCGTCCACTTGCGGATCGGTGTTGGGAAACAGCGAGGCGATGTGCCCGTCCCCGCCCATCCCCAGCCAGGTCAGCGCGAAATGCGGCGGCCGCCCCCCTTCGGCCAGCGCGACAACCCGTGCGCCCAGCGGTTCCAGCGCGGCGCGGATGCGGCCGACGTTGCTGGCGGGGTGATCCTCGGCCACAATCCGGTCATCCCCCGGCCAGACCGCGATCCGCGACCAATCGATTTCACGGTCCGCCAGCGCGGCGAGGATCGGGAACGGGGTTAAGCCGCCCGGAATGGTGATCGCGATTTCGCCGTCGCTCTCGCCCAGCGCCTGCTCCAGCTGCTCCGCCAGCCAGACCGCAATATCGGCGTCGTCCGCACCTTCGATAATCGTCACGTTTGCCATGGGGGGCGTGATAGCACCCCCAGCGCAGGGCCGGAACGGCGGTGCAATGGTATTCTTTGCTCGTTTGGTGCGCCAATCGCATCCGCGATTGGCTTGCGGCACCGGCCCGCTCCCCCGCCCGGCCACCCAACGGAAGTGTATCCTGAATTGGGTGGCC
>JAYRDH010000021.1:0-42864 GCA_041909515.1 Novosphingobium sp.
CCAATCTGGCCCCGCCAGAGCTGAAGGCAATCCACCCGCTGGGCAAATCGCCGCTGCTGGAAGTGGCGGGGGAGGTTATCCAGGAATCGGGCGCGATCGTGCAGTACCTGATCGACACCCACGGCAATGGGCGGTTCCAGCCCTCCGCCGGCGATGCCTTGCGCCATTCGCAGTTCATGCACTTTGCCGAAGGGTCGGCGATGACGCCGATCCTGCTGCAACTTTACACCTCGCGCCTGGGCGATGCGGCCGCGCCGCTCGCCCCGCGCATTACCGAACAGCTGGCCAGCCACTTTGCCTATCTGGAAAGCGAACTGCGCCCCAGCGGCCACTTCGTTGGCGATGACTGGACCGGGGCGGACGTGATGCTCAGCTTCCCGGCCGAAATCGCCGTGATGCAGGGGGCAGGGGCACAGTTCCCGAAGCTGGCCGCATTCGTTGCCGCCGCCCACGCCCGCCCCGCCTGGCAGCGCGCCCGCGAAAAGGGCGGGGCCTATTACGGGTATTGAGCCTTTGCGCCCCGCGATCCAGCTGGTTGGTCTGCCCAGCGACAGCAACTCCTCGTTCCAACGCGGTCCGGCGCAGGCCCCGGCAGCCATCCGCGCGGCGTTGTGGTCGGACCGGGGCAACCTCTCCTGCGAAAACGGCATGGAGGTTGGGCTCGACTTCGAACTGGCCGATTTCGGTGACCTGCCGCTGCGGGAAACGCCGGAAGACGACGCGCTGATCCGTGCGGCCATCGGGGAAGTGCTGGGGGCGGGGGCCGTGCCGCTGGCGCTGGGCGGGGATCATGCGATGACTCATCCGGTAGTGCAGGCGGTTCATGCACAGCATGGCCCGCTCACCATCCTGCATTTCGACGCGCACCCCGATCTCTACGCCGACTTTGAAGGCAACCCGCGCAGCCACGCCTCGCCTTTCGCGCGGATCATGGAAGCCGGGTTGGCGCGGCGGCTGGTGCAAGTCGGTATCCGCACGCTGAACCGCCACTGCCGCGAACAGGCAGCGCGGTTCGGAGTGGAAATCGTGCCGCTGGCGGAGTTCACCCCCGCTGCCGTGCCGGTGCTGGATGGCCCGCTCTATATCAGCATCGATCTCGACGGGATCGACCCGTCCGAGGCGCCCGGCGTCTCGCACCCGGAACCCGGCGGGCTGACTGTGCGCGAAGTGCTGGCCGTGCTGCGCCGCCAGACCGCGCCGGTGGTTGGCGCCGACATCGTCGAACTCAACCCCCGGTTCGACCAGAACGAGCGCACCGCCATCCTCGCGGCCAAACTGGTGCGCGAAGTGGCGGCGCTGATCGCCCGCAACGGGGGGTAGGGCAGAGGTTGGGGCGGGTGGAGTGCGTTACGCCACCCTACCCATCCCAAATCCGTCCATCCTGAGCTTGTCGAAGGATTGCTCTTTGCTTCGAACGTCAGCGCCAAGCACGCCAGAACAAGCACGCCAGAAAAAGGACAGTGCTTCGACAAGCTCAGCACGGACGGTTTGGGGCATGGCTTAAGTTCTAGCCCTCTTTGTCTGCCACCTTCGGCTTCACCGGAGCGGCAACCACGGGCTTGGCGGGTTCAGCTTTCGCGCCGACCAGTCCTTCCAGCGAGCCGCCGTCCAGGCCCAGTTCCTTCATCAGCCCGTCGATGATCGGTGCCTGCGCGCGATAGGAGAGCGCGGCGGAGAGGGCATCGCTGGCGAGGTTGCCATTGCCCGCCGCCACCGGCGCGCCATCGGCCCCGGTGCCGCGCGTCAGGCCATCGACCTGCACGATCTTGATCGAATCGATCGCCTCCAGCGGCTTGGCGGATTCGCGCACCAGATCGGGCAACACTTTCAGCAGCGCCAGCTTGGTTTGCAGCGACATCTGGTCGGACGAGAGCAGGTTGGCCGCCTCGTTGATCGCGCGCTGCCCCGCCGCCTCAACCTCGAACCGAACCCGGCTCGCCTCGGCGCGCAGCTTTTCGGCTTCGGCCTGACCTTCGGCTTCCATCCGCACCGCTTCAGCACGGTTGGCAGCGGCTTCCTTTTCGGCCTGCGCCTCAACTTTCACCCGGATCGCGTCGCGTTCAGCGGCTTTCGCCGCTTCGATCAGTTCGATACGCTTTTGCCGCTCGGCCACTTCGGTTTCGCGCGCGGTGGCGACCTGTTCCTCGGCAGCGGCGGACTTGGCGCGGGCTGAGTCGGCTTCGGCCTTGGCCTGGCTTTCCTCGCGGCTTTTGTTCTGGACGGCGATCTGCTGTTCCTGCCGGGCGATTTCCAGCGCCTGTTCCTGCGCGATGCGGGCTTCCTGCACGGCGCGGTCCGCCTCGATCTGCTGGCTGTCGATCACCTGCTTGGCGGCGATCCGCGCTTCTTCGGATTCCTGGTTGCGCTTGGCCTGTTCGCGCGCGACCTCGGCAGCCTGCGCGGCGCGGCGCATTTCGATCTCGCGCTCTTGTTCCAGCCGGGCGAATTCGGCGTCGCGGGCGATCTGGAACGATTGCTGCGCGGCTTGCAGGTTCTTCGTCTCGATCTGGACGCGGGTGTCCTGTTCGATGTCGTTGCGGGCCTTCTTGCGCAGTTCGATCTGCTCGGTCAGCTTGGTCAGACCTTCGGCGTCAAACGCGTTGTTGGCGTTGAAGTGTTCGATCGAGGTCTGGTCGAGGCCGGTCAGCGAGACCGATTCCAGCTCCAGCCCGTTCATCGCCAGATCGTTGGACGAGACCTGCTGCACCTTCTGGACGAAGTCGGCGCGCTGTTCGTGCAGCTGGTTCATCGTCATCCCCGCCGCGACCGAGCGCAGCGCGTCGACGAACTTGCCTTCGACCAGATCCTTCAGCGCTTCGGGGTGCATCGTGCGCATCCCCAGCGTCTGCGCGGCCATGGCGATGGCCCCGGCATCGGGGCGCACCCGGACATAGAATTCGGCCTTCACGTCGATCCGCAGCCGGTCCAGCGTGATCAGCGCGTCGGTGTTCTTGCGCTCCACCGCCAGCCGCACGGTGTTCATGTTCACCGGCATGGTTTCATGCAGCACCGGCAGCACCAGCGCCCCGCCGTTGATGACCACGCGTTCCCCGCCGAACCCGGTGCGGACAAAGCCGACCTCCTTGGTCGCGCGGCGATAGAGCCGGGTCAGCGTGATTGCGATGATCAGCAGGACGGCCAGCCCCGTGCCCGCGTAAATGCCGATGGTGGTCAGCTGGTTCATGATTCCTGCAACTCCCTATGGGTCGAGCCGGATCGGACCCTGCCCGTCCAGCGCGTAGAAGATTTCGCCCTCGCGCCGGACCAGCAGCACTTCGGTGCCGGCGGCCAGCGTTTCGCCGTCGTGGTGCGGTTCGACCATGACGTTGTGTTGCTGCCCGTGCAGGTCATGCACCACGGCGCGGGCCGGACTGCCGCGTGCGGCGGTGCCGACCGCGATTCGCCCGCGCCGCCCGACCAGCGCATCGACCGGGACGGCGGTGGTTTCATCATGCGGCCAGACCATGCCCAGCACGCGTGTTACCGCGCTGTTGACGGGCAGGGCCGCCAGCAACGCCGCGCCGGTCGCCGGGGCAGCGCTGAACGGGGCGCCGAACAAGCCGGAGACAAAGTGCTGCAACGACAAGCCCAGCAGCGCGAAACAGGCCAGCAGGCACGATAGCCACACGATCAGCGGCACCTGCCCGATGCCCAGCAGGCTGGCCAGCCCGCCACCCAGATCGGCGTGGCCGTCCGGCGCGCCCGCGTCCACATCGACATCGCCGTGCCCCAGCAAGTGCCCAAGGCCGACCACCTGCACGATCGCCAGCAGCGCAAGCAACGCCAACGCGACTGCGAATGGCGTGTTTTCCGGTGCCAGCAGATCGCCCACGCCTGTTCCCCCTCGTTCAAGGGGAAATCCTGTCAGCAGCCGCGTAAAACGCAAGTCAATGAGCCAGTTATTCCACCGTTTCGGAGGTATCGCCCGTCCCGTGCTTGCCAACGGCGCGGTCGGGGCATAGCCTGCCGGGTATGACGAACATCATGGATTGGCAGGCGCAAGTCGGGCGCACCTGGGCGGACAATTATCAGCTGACCGACCGGTCGTTCGCGGGGCTGACAGAGCGGTTGTTACAGCGCGTGACCGAGCGTGTCGGCGACGCGGTGCTGGATATCGGCTGCGGGGCGGGCGAGCTGTCGCTGGCGATCGCGCGCACCCGGCCGGGCGCGCGCGTGGTGGGCGTTGACGTGTCGATCGACCTGATCGATGCCGCGCGGCAGCGCGGCGCGCAGCTGACCAATGCCGAATTTGTCCTGGCGGATGCGGGCAGCTGGCACGAGCCGGGCTTTGCGCCCGATCTGCTGGTGTCGCGCCATGGGGTGATGTTCTTCGACGATCCGGTCGCAGCGTTCGCCAACCTGCACGATTCTGCCAGCGCGGACGCGGAAATGGTGTTCAGCTGTTTCCGCAACGCGTCCGAAAATCCCTGGGCGGCGGGCATGGCCAAAGTGCTGGAACTGCCGCCAGCCGGCGGATCGACCGCGCCGGGGCCGTTCGCCTTTGCCGATCCCCAGCACGTGGAAGACATCCTGTCCGCCGCCGGGTGGCAAGGCATCGCGTTCGAGCCGGTGGACTTTGCCTATGTCGCGGGGGTGGGCGATGATCCGGTGGCCGATGCGCTGGCGTTCTTCCGCCGGATCGGCCCCGCCGCGCCAATCCTGCGCGGCCTGGACGGCGCGGCGCGCGACGCGGCCGAAGCGCGGCTGGCCGACTGGCTGGACGGGCACCGCAGCGGCAACCTGATCGCATTTGGCGCGGCGGCCTGGATCGTGACCGCCTGCCACGATTGAGGAGGTCCAACCCCTTCACCCCAAACCCGACCATCCTGAGCTCGTCGAAGGATCGTCCTTTCTGCGGCGGCGCGCTGAACCCAAGCGAAGGGCCGTGCTTCGACAAGCTCAGCACGAGCGGGGTTGGGGCAGGGCAGGGTTTGGGAGAGGGATCAGGCCCGGAATGCTAACAGCTAACCTGAACCTCCGATTACCATGATCGCGCCTTCGCGCTTGTCGGCGGCGCGCGCCTGCCTTAGTGGCGATGCGCTATGACTTCGACGAACGAAATCCGCCGCTCCTTCCTCGAATATTTCGGCTCGAACGGGCACGAAGTGGTGCAGTCCGCGCCGCTGGTTCCTTATAACGATCCGACGTTGATGTTCACCAACGCCGGGATGGTGCAGTTCAAGAACGTGTTCACCGGCCTGGAAACCCGCGCAACGCCGCGCGCGACCTCCTC
The DNA here is from genome assembly GCA_041909515.1 of Novosphingobium sp. Classification (GTDB taxonomy): domain Bacteria; phylum Pseudomonadota; class Alphaproteobacteria; order Sphingomonadales; family Sphingomonadaceae; genus Novosphingobium. The sequence goes on from JAYRDH010000021.1 coordinate 5,234, forward strand.
GCAGAAGTGCGTGCGCGCCGGGGGCAAGCATAACGATCTGGACAACGTCGGCTATACCGCGCGGCACCATACGTTCTTTGAAATGCTGGGCAATTTCAGCTTTGGCGACTATTTCAAGGAACAGGCGATCACCCACGCCTGGACCCTGCTGACCCGCGAATGGGGCCTGCCCAAGGACAAGCTGCTCGCCACCGTCTATCACACCGATGATGAAGCGGCGGAGCTGTGGAAGAAGATCGCCGGCCTGCCGGAAGACCGGATCATCCGCATCGCCACCAAGGACAACTTCTGGGCGATGGGCGATGATGGCCCGTGCGGCCCGTGCAGCGAAATCTTCTTTGACCACGGCGACCACATCTGGGGCGGCCCGCCGGGATCGGCGGAAGAAGACGGCGACCGGTTCATCGAAATCTGGAACCTGGTGTTCATGCAGTTCGAGCAGACCGCCGGGGAAATTACCGGCAACCTGCCCAAGCCCAGCATCGACACCGGCATGGGGCTGGAACGCATCGCCGCGGTGATGCAGGGCCAGCACGACAATTACGATACCGACACGTTCCGCGCGCTGATCGCCGCGTCCGAAAGCCTGACCGGCGTGCGCGCCGAGGGTGAGACGCAGGCCAGCCACCGCGTGATCGCGGACCATCTGCGTTCGGTCAGCTTCCTGCTGGCCGACGGGGTGCTGCCGTCGAACGAAGGGCGCGGCTATGTGCTGCGCCGGATCATGCGCCGCGCGATGCGCCACGCACACCTGCTGGGCGCGAAGCAGCCGCTGATGCACCGGCTGGTCCCCGCGCTGGTCGCGGAAATGGGCGCTGCCTATCCGGAACTGGGCCGCGCCCAGCCGCTGATCCAGGAAACGCTGGAGCGCGAGGAAGTGCAGTTCCGCCGCACGCTGGCCAATGGCCTCAAGCTGCTGGACGAAGCGACCGGCACGCTGGGCGAGGGCGACGCCCTGCCCGGCGAAACCGCGTTCCGGCTCTATGATACTTACGGCTTCCCCTATGACCTGACCGAGGATGCGCTGCGTGCGCGCGGCATCGGCGTGGACAAGGCCGGCTTTGACGCCGCCATGGCCCAGCAAAAGGCCGCCGCCCGCGCCGCGTGGAAGGGCAGCGGGCAGGCTGCGGACAGCGAAGTGTGGTTCGACATTGCCGAACGCGTCGGCGCGACCGAATTTACCGGCTACACCGCCGTCACCGGTGAGGCGCAAGTCGTCGCGTTGGTGAAGGACGGGGCCGAAGTGCAGTCGGCCGCTGCGGGCGATACCGTCACGGTCATCACCAACCAGACCCCGTTCTATGGCGAAAGCGGCGGCCAGACCGGCGATGCCGGGACCATTTCCGGCGCGGACGGCCTGACCATCGCGGTCAGCGACACGGCCAAGCCGTTGGGGCGGCTCCACGCCCACAACGGCACAGTGGCCGCCGGTTCGATCAAGGTCGGCGACGTGGTGAAGCTGGACATTGACGTCGCCCGCCGCGATGCGATCCGTGCCAACCACTCGGCCACGCACTTGCTGCATGCTGCGCTGCGCAACCGGCTGGGTGCGCACGTGACGCAAAAGGGCTCGCTGGTCGCGGCAGAGCGGCTACGGTTCGACTTCTCGCAGCCGACCGCGCTGACGGCGGACGACATCGCGGCGGTCGAAGCCGAAGTGAACGCGGAAATCCGCGCCAACGATCCGGTCGTCACCCGCCTGATGAGCCCGGACGACGCGATCGAAGCGGGCGCGATGGCGCTGTTCGGCGAAAAGTACGGCGATGAAGTGCGCGTGCTCAGCATGGGCCGCGTCGCTGACAAGGCCTACTCGGTCGAACTCTGCGGCGGCACCCACGTGCGCGCGCTGGGCGACATCGGCCTGCTGCGGATCGTGTCGGAAAGCGCGGTGTCTTCGGGCGTGCGCCGGATCGAGGCGCTGACCGGCGAGGGCGCGCGCCAGTGGCTCGTCGCGCGCGAGGACGCGCTGAAGGGCGCGGCCAGCCTGCTGCGCACGACGCCGGACGACGTGGAAACCCGCGTGGCGGCACTGCTGGATGAGCGCAAGAAGCTGGAACGTGAACTCGCCGAAGCGAAAAAGGCGCTGGCGCTGGGCGGCAGCGGCGGGGCCAAGGCCGAAGCGGCGGACGAGGACGTGGGCGGGGTGAAGTTCTCCGGCCAGGTGATCGACGGGCTGGACGCCAAGGAACTGCGCGGGCTGCTCGATTCTGCGAAGCAGCGGCTTGGTTCGGGCGTGGCGGTGATCGTGGCGGTCAACGACGGCAAGGCCAGCATCGCGGCGGCGGTGACGGATGACCTGACCGCAAAGGTCAGCGCGGTCGATCTGGTGCGCGCGGGCGTCGAGGCGCTGGGCGGCAAGGGCGGCGGCGGCCGCGCCGACATGGCGCAGGGCGGCGGTCCGGATGGCACCAAGGCAGCAGAGGCGATCGCGGCGGCAAAGGCCGTGCTGGCGGGGTAACGCCTAACCGGCGCGGTCGCGCAGCGTTGAGCTTTTGAGCTGCGGCAACTCGTCCAGTTCGCCCTCTTTCATCAGGCGGGCGCGGAATTCGTCGCGCTTTTCGTGGATACTGGCGATCACCGGGCCCATCGGCACGCCCAGGTCTACCAGCACCGCCTCGGACAATTGCAGGGAGGATTCGAGCGTTTCCGGCACGGCATGGCTGGCCCCGGCGCGGTACAGTTCCGCCGCGTGGCTGACATCGCGGGCGCGGGCGATGATCGGCAGGTCCGGGTACAGCCCGCGCAGCTTGCGCACGATCTGCTGCGCGCCGACCGGTTCATCCATCGTCAGGATCACGGCGGTGGCGTGTTCCGCCCCCAGCCGGGTCAGCGTGCCGGTGCGGGCCGCATCGGCGAAGTGGGCGTTGAGGCCCTTCTGCTGGGCTATGCGGACCTGATCGGTATCGGAATCGATCGCCAGATAGGGCTGGCCATGGGTTTCCAGCATGTCGGCCACCAGCCGCCCGACACGCCCGCACCCGACGATGATCGCCCGCGCCGTGCCGTTATCGTCATCGACCTTGCGCATCTGCGCGCCATGATCGACCTCTCGCCCGACCCGGCGGCCCAGCCAGGCGAGGAGCGGCGTCACCGTCAGCCCCAGCGCGGTGACGATCTGCCAGAACTGCGCGGTTTCCGGCTGGATCAGCGCGGCGCTGGTGGCGGCGGTCAGCACGATCAGGGTGGTTTCGGATGGACTGGCCAGCAGGATTCCCGCCTCGGTCGCGGTGCCCGCGCGCAGGCCCAGCGCGCGCAGGGCCATTGCGGTGACCAACGCCTTCACCACCATCACTCCCAGCGTGGCGAGCAGGATCGCGGTGAGGTTCTCCGCCACCACGCGGAGGTCAATGCTCATCCCCACGGTCAGCAGGAAAATGCCGAGCGCCAGCCCTTTGAACGGGCGAGTAAAGGCCTCAACCTCGCCATGGTATTCGGTTTCCGCGATCAGCAGGCCCGCCAGCAGCGCGCCCATGATCGGCGAGAGGCCGACCGCGCCGGTGGCGAGCGAGGCGACGATCACCACCAGCAGGCTGGCGGCGAGGAACAGTTCCGGGCTTTTCGTGCGCGCGGCCTGGGCGAACAGGCGGGGCAGCAGGAACCGGCCAAAGCCCATCAGCGCAACGATGGTCAGCCCGCCGTAGAGCAGCGTCTGGACCACTCCGTCGCTGGCCGCGTCGGCGGCGTGCGGGGCCAGCGCGCCCAGCAGGAAGATGATCGGGACCAGCGCGATGTCTTCGAACAGCAGGGTGGACAGCGCCGCCTTGCCTACGGGCGAACTGGTGCCGGTAATCGGCAGGACCAGCGCGGTGGACGACATGGCCAGCGCCAGTCCCAGCGCCAGCGCGCCGGTCAGCGGCTGGCCCATCAGCGTCAGCGCAAAGGCGATCAGCGATCCGGCCAGCAACAGCTCCATCGCTCCGCCGCCGAACACCTGTCGGCGCAGCGCCCACAGGCGGTTGAACGACAGTTCCAGCCCGATTTCGAACAGCAGCAGGATGATCCCGAATTCGGCAAAGGGCTTCAGCCGTTCGGGATCGGAGATCGTGACGTATTGCAGCCAGGGGTGGTCGAACACCAGCCGGCCCAGCCCATAGGGGCCGACCAGCAGCCCGACCACGATGAACCCGATGATCGGGGAAATGCGCAGCCGCGCGAACAGCGGGATCACGATCCCCGCCGCCCCCAGGATCACCAGCGCATCGCCGAGGGGAGAAGAGGGGGTGAATTCGAGCGCGCCTGCCATGCTGCTACGCCTAGGGATACAACCCGCGCTTGTCACGGGTGCACCATACGAAAAAGGCGGCCCCGCCAAGCGGGACCGCCCTTTCGTGCGTCAGAGACGAACCGTTCAGGCCATCGCGGCTTCGAGGTTCTGCACGATGGCTTCGAAGAAGCCTTCGGTGGTCAGCCACGGCTGGTCCGGCCCGATCAGGATCGCGAGGTCCTTGGTCATCTTGCCGCTTTCGACGGTTTCGATGCAGACGCGTTCCAGCGTTTCGGCGAACTTCACCACTTCCGGGGTGTCATCGAACTTGCCGCGATAGCGCAGGCCGCCGGTCCACGCGAAGATCGACGCGATCGGGTTGGTGCTGGTCGCCTTGCCCTGCTGGTGCTGGCGATAGTGGCGGGTGACGGTGCCGTGGGCAGCTTCGGCCTCGACCGTCTTGCCGTCCGGGGTCATCAGTACCGAGGTCATCAGGCCAAGGCTGCCGAAGCCCTGCGCGACCTGGTCCGACTGCACATCGCCGTCATAGTTCTTGCACGCCCACACGAATTTGCCCGACCACTTGAGCGCGGAGGCGACCATGTCGTCGATCAGGCGGTGTTCGTACACGATCCCGGCGGCGGCGAACTTTTCCTTGAAGCCTTCGTTCTCGTAGACTTCCTGGAACAGATCCTTGAAGCGGCCGTCGTAGGCCTTGAGGATCGTGTTCTTGGTCGACAGGTACACCGGCCAGCCCAGGTTGAGGCCATAGTTCAGGCTGGCGCGGGCGAAGTCACGGATCGAATCGTCCAGGTTGTACATCGCCATCGCGACGCCCGCGCTGGGGAACTTGAACACTTCGAGGTCGATCGATTCGCCATTGTCGCCATCGAACACCAGTCGCAGCGTGCCGGGGCCGGGGATCAGCGTGTCGGTCGCGCGGTACTGGTCGCCAAAGGCATGGCGGCCAACCACGATCGGGTCGGTCCAGCCGGGGATCAGGCGGGGGACGTTCTGGATCACGATGGGTTCGCGGAACACCACGCCGCCCAGGATGTTGCGGATCGTGCCGTTGGGCGACTTCCACATCTTCTTCAGGCTGAATTCCTCGACGCGGGCTTCGTCGGGGGTGATCGTGGCGCACTTCACGGCGACGCCATATTCCTTGGTGGCGTTGGCCGCATCGACAGTGATCTGGTCGTTCGTCTCGTCACGCTTTTCAACGGAGAGGTCGTAGTACTTCAGATCGATGTCGAGGTAGGGCAGGATCAACCGTTCACGGATCCACTGCCAGATGATGCGGGTCATTTCATCGCCGTCCATTTCGACGACGGGGTTCTTCACCTTGATCTTGGCCATCGCGTTTTCGTCTTTCGCCTGAGTTCCTGGGGGAGATTTCGCGATGTCCCCTTAGCAGAGGCGTTAAGTTGCGCAAGTTCGCGCTGGACACATATGCCGGTTGCGTCCTACCTGTTTAACCGACCGATTAAACCGTTCCCAGAGAGAGGACCCCACCCATGAGCGAAACCCCCGAAGTCCTGACCCAGGTCGAAGACGGCGTCCTGATTGTCACCATGAACCGCCCCGAAGCCAAGAACGCGATGAACAAGGCCCAGGCCGAAGGCATCAGCGCGGCGATGGACCGGCTGGAAGCCGACAACGATCTGCGCTGCGCGATCCTGACCGGCGCGGGCGGCACGTTCTGTTCGGGCATGGACCTCAAGGGCTTCCTGCGCGGCGAACGTCCCAGCATCGAAGGGCGCGGGTTTGGCGGGCTGACCGAATGGACCCCGTCGAAGCCGGTGATCGCCGCGATTGATGGCTATGCGCTGGCGGGCGGCATGGAACTGGCGCTGAGCTGCGACCTGATCGTGGCCAATGCGGGCGCGAAGTTCGGCATTCCCGAAGCGAAGCGCGGCCTTGCTGCCGCGGCGGGCGGCCTGATCAAGCTGCCCCGCCAGATCCCGCCGCGCATCGCGATGGAACTGGCGCTGACCGGTGACTTCATCGACGCGAATCGCGCTTACGAGTTGGGCTTCATCAACCGCATCGTTGAAGGGCCGGCGATCGAAGGCGCCAAAGAACTGGCCCGCGCGGTCGCGGCCAACGGCCCGCTGGCGCTGATCGCGTCGAAGGCGGTGATTCGCCAGTCGCACGAATGGACCGAGGCCGAGATGTGGACCAAGCAGGGCGCCATCGTCATGCCGGTGTTCGCCAGCGAAGACGCCCGCGAAGGCGCAGCGGCCTTTGCCGAAAAGCGCAAGCCGAACTGGCAGGGCAAGTAAGCCCGACAGCCACGGCTGAGAAGGAGAAGGCCCCGGTGTTCCGGGGCCTTTTTCGTGTGGCACAGGTGCGGCCGAACTGGTGGCCGCAAACAGAAAAGGCCCCGGAAATCCGGCGCCTTTCTTGCGACCCCGGATCAAGTCCGGGGTGACGGTTCGAAAGAAGAAAACCCGCCGTTTCCGGCGGGTTTTCTGCGTCTCTGATTCCGAATGGTGGGCGTAGCAAGGATTGAACTTGCGACCCCTACGATGTCAACATAGTGCTCTACCACTGAGCTATACGCCCGGCACCATTCGTATCGCCCGCCGGATTACCGCCGGGCAGGGGAGCGCCATTAGCGAGGCTCCCCCGGCTTGGCAAGAGCTAGATTAGCGCTTGTTGCTGAAGGCCGAACACGCGTTCCACTTCCAGCACCAGATCCTTCAGGTGAAACGGCTTGGACAGCACTTTGGCCTGCGGCGCTTCACGGCTGGCTTTCAGGGTGACTGCCGCAAAGCCGGTGATGAACATGACCTTGGTCTTGGGGCTGATTTCCGCGCAGACCTGCGCCAGTTCGATGCCGTCCATTTCCGGCATGACGATGTCCGACAGCAGCAGGTCGAATTCCTCCGCCTCCAGCAGCGGCACCGCCGCTGTGCCGCGATCCACCGCGACGACCGAATAGCCCGCGTTTTCCAGCGCGCGCGCCAGATACGTGCGCATGGCTTCTTCGTCTTCGGCAAGGAGGATGCGGATCATGCGTGGACCTTTGGCAAATTCGGACAACATCGTGGCTGGGCCGTGCTGATAGACGACAACCGCGCAAAGTTTGTACAACGAACGCAGTTAATAATCCCGAACGGATTTGCGGCTGGCCAGCTTTGACACAGCGGCGTTCCCGCGCCAGCCTTGGCGCATGGATGATCCGACACTGCCGCCCGGCGATTCGCCCGTACCGACCGGACCGCTGCGAATCGATGGCGGGTCCATTCCGGGGGGACAGGGCGGCCATGCCTTTACGCTGACGGCCCCGCGTCCGTCGCCGGTGCCGGTGCTGATCGCGGTGCCGCATGCGGGGCGCGCCTATCCCGGCAGCCTGCTGGAACGCATGCGCAATCCCGGTTTCGCGGCGCTGAAGCTGGAGGACCGCTATGTCGACCGGCTGGCCCAGCGGGTGGCGGAACAGACCGGGGCGACGTTGCTGATCGCGCACGCGCCGCGCGCGATGATCGACCTTAACCGCGCGATCGAGGACATCGACTGGGACATGTTCGCGCGCGGCAAGCCGGACCGCGTGGGCAGTTATACGCCGGGCCTGCGCGCGCGCAGCGGGCTGGGCCTGATCCCGCGCCGCCTGCCCGGCTTTGGCGAATTGTGGAAGCGCCGCCATGACGAGGCGGATCTGGCCGCGCGGATCGGCGGAATCCACGAACCCTATCACGGTGCGCTGGAACGCGCGCTGGCGGACTTGCGCGATCGCTGGGGGGCGGCGCTGCTGCTGGACCTGCATTCGATGCCGCCGCTGGGGTTCCAGGGCGGCATGCCGGCGCCGGAATTCGTGCTGGGTGACCGGTTCGGGGTGAGTTGCCACGGTGCGTTGATGGGCAGCTGCTTTGGCTATTTCAGCGAGATGCGGCGCGGAGTCGCGCACAACCGCCCTTATGCCGGCGGCTATGTGCTGGACCGCCATGCCCGGCCGAAAGAGGGCATTCACGCGTTCCAGCTGGAAATTGACCGGTCGAGCTATCTTGATTCGCGGCTGGTCGAGCCGGGGCGCGGGTTTGCGGCGATGGTTCACCTGCTGACCGGCCTGGTGCGCCGACTGGCGGGCGAAGTGGCTGAGCTTGGCCAGCTGGCGAACAGCCGCCGCTGGGCCGACGCGGCGCAATAGCGCCGCGACCGGACCGGCCAGAAAAAAACCACCTCGTGCAGATGCACGAGGTGGCCAAGGTTCAGGGAGGAGGTGCACAAAGTGCACCATGCCCGGTCGGACCATGAGGGCAGCCCGACAAGACCCTTCGACGATATGCTTACGGCGGGGGCATGGCAACCCCCGCCGTCACGCATCCGAATAACTTGTCAGCGTTGCTGACGGTTTTTGCGGATCAGGCGCCGGGCAGCTGGTCGGCCGAAATCGGCCCCTTGCCCTGCTGAATCTGGCGCGCGAACACTTCGCTCATGTGATCGAGCGAGAACAGGTGCGCGAAGATCAGGGCGAGCATCCCGTTCTGGTTCATGGTGCGCAGCTGGTCACCACGCAGGTCGCGCAGCTTTTCCTGATCGACCATCTTGAAGCCGCGATAGATGAACGGCTGGTCGAACCCGGCCTGCTGGATCGACACTTCGCCGTCCATCAGCAGGCCCAGCTTGGTCACCTCGTCAACGAAGGCCTGGGTGCGGAAGCCGGCTTCTTCAAAGTTCTTGCAGAAGTCGAGCGTCGCCTTGCACGCGTCGGTCGGCTCGCCGTTTTCGAACAGCGCCTGGCCTTCGTCGAATTCACCGACCAGATCGGTGGTCGGGTCGAAGCACAGCGACAGATCTTCGGTTTCCGGGGTCAGCTTGGCCAGCATGAAGGGATAACGGCGGGCATAGGCCGGGATGTAGATCGGCTGGAGCATCTTGCCGGCGTCGTCGACAAAGGTGTTCACGCCTTCGTTCAGGCCCATCAGCGCCAGCGGCACCGGCTGTTCGCTGGCCGAGAACACGATCGGGAAGAAGCGGCCCGCATGGACGAACTCTTCCACGGTCAGCGGCACGGCATGCTGCCCGACCAGCCACGAGGCATGGTCGGTCTTGCGGCTTTTCCAGGTCGCGTGGTCGCGACTGTTGAGCGGCATCAGGTCCTTATAGAACAGCGGAAGGTTGGCTGCTTGCGGCGCGCTGGCCATTGGTCGTCTCTCCAGGTTCTGGCACTACATTCTGGGACGACGGTTAAGGTCCGCGGCCCGGCACAAGCCGGTGCCTTTAAGGCTTGGCAGAAATTGGCGCAAGGCTGACCAGCTTGCCGGGGTTCATGATCCCCAGCGGATCGAGCGCGCCCTTGACCGCGCGGTGCAGCGCCAGCGCGGCGGGATCGCCCAGCCGTTCGAGCTCGTCATGCTTGAGCTGGCCGATCCCGTGCTCCGCGCTGATCGATCCGCCCCACTGCGTGACCATGTCGTGGACCATCCGGCTGATCGCCTTGCCGGTGCCAGCTTCCCATTCGCCGCGCACCGCGCCCGCCGGGGCGATGCAGTGGAAGTGGATGTTGCCATCGCCCAGATGCCCGAAGCCGACCGCATGGGTGCCGGGAAACGCCGTCTCCACCGCCGGGACCGCGGCGTCAAGAAAGTCCGGCATCCGCTCCACCGGGACCGCGATGTCGTGCTGCATGGCCGGGCCTTTGGCGCGCTCCGCCGGGGCAATCGATTCGCGGATCAGCCAGAACGCCTCGGCCTGTGCCTCGCTGGCGGAGAGGGCCGCGTCGGTGACGAGGCCCGCCTCGAACGCGGCGGCGATCATCGCTTCGGCCCGGTCGCGCAGGCTATTGGCGCTGGCGGCATCGGCCACGACCTCGATCAGCGCGTGCCAGGCGTGCGGCTCAGCCAGGGGTGCGCGCGTTCCGGGGACGTGATCCTGCACCGCCTCAAGGCAGGACTGGGGCAGAACTTCGAACCCTTCGAGCGCATCGCCCGCCGCATCCGCACAGTGCAGCAGCAGCGCGCGGGCGGCGTGGATGCTGGGCACGCCCGCCCAGATCACCACCCGGTCGGCCACCCCCGGCACCAGCTTCAGCGTGGCGGCGGTGATGATCCCCAGCGTGCCCTCGCTGCCGATGAACAGCTGCTTGAGGTCGAACCCCCGGTTGTCCTTTTTCAGCGGGGTGAGCGAGGACCAGACCGTGCCATCGGGCAGCACCGCTTCCAGCCCCAGCACCAGCGCGCGCATCGATCCGTGGCGCAGCACCTGCGTGCCGCCCGCGTTGGTGGATACCAGCCCGCCGACCGTGGCGGAGCCTTTGCCCCCCAGGGTGAGCGGAAAGCGCAGCCCCTGCGCCTCGGCCGCGTCGTGCAGGGTTTGCAGCACCACGCCGGCCTCGCAGGTCACTTGCCGCGCGGCTGTATCCAGCGCGGTGATCGCGTTCATCCGCCGTGTCGAGAGCAGGATCGCCCGCCCGCTGGCGTCGGGCGTCGCCCCGCCGGACATCCCGCTGTTCCCGCCCTGCGGCACGATCGGCACGCCATGCGCCGCGCACAGCCGAACCAGTGCCGCGACTTCCGCCGTGCTGGCGGGCGAGGCGAGGGCACAGGCCGCGCCGGTAAAGCGCCCGCGCCAGTCGGTCAGCCAGGGTGTGATCAGATCGGCATCGCGGGTCAGGCCGCGCGGGCCGAGCAGGGCGGCGGCTTCCGCCAGAAACGGGGCAAGGGGGGCTTCCATGACGCGGGCTATGGCACAAAGGCCCTGTTTTTCGCCAGCCCCTTGCGGTTCGGCCCGGCCGCGGGTTAAGCGGTGGTTCAAGGATCGGGCTTATAGAACCGGGGTCGATGCAACCAGCGATGTACCTTCTCGCGCCGCTAGCGCTCTTGCTGCCGGACGCGTCCTTGCCGCAGGGCAGCCCGGTGGAGCCGGTGGCAGAGCTGGTTGACGTCTCCGGCCCGGTGTCGCGCCCCGAACCGCTCATGCCGGATGCCTTGTCCGAAATCGCCGAAAGTTTCCGTCCGCGCGCCGCGCAGCAGGTGCGGATCGAACAGCGCGTGACCATCCGCATCAGTCCGCGTGCCGCGCCGATGCCGATGATGCCATCCGCGCTGGCCGATCTGGATGGCGCCCGGCGCGGAGAGCCGCGCTTTATCGAGCGCAAGATGGGCAAATGCCTGGCGCTGAACGGGATTGCCGGGGTGCAGGCCGGTCCGCGCAACAAGCTGGTGCTGATGCTGCGCGATGGCCGCGTGGTCAGCGCCACGCTCGACAAGGCCTGTCAGGGGCGGGATTACTATTCCGGCTTCCTCGTCGCCAAGAACGCCGACGGGATGCTGTGCACCGGGCGGGACGAGCTGCTCTCGCGCAGCGGCTCCAACTGCAAGGTCAGCGGGTTTCGCCAGATCGTGGAGATTGGCGACTGAAATCTGGCGGCACGCCGGATTTCTTGACTTTCCCGGCTTTTTGCGCCTAGGGCCGGACATTCGCGCAAGCGGCTTCATGTCCTTGCTGCGGAGCGCACGGCCAAACGGCCTGCGCCCCTGAATTTTCCGGATATTGTAGTACGCTTATGACATTTGCCGATCTCGGCCTTTCTGATGAATTGGTGCAGGCGGTTTCCGCCAAGGGATATGACACGCCGACGCCGATCCAGGCGCAGGCCATTCCCCAGGTCCTCATGATGCGCGACCTTGTCGCGATTGCCCAGACGGGGACGGGCAAGACCGCCAGCTTCGTGCTGCCGATGATCGACATTCTGGCCCACGGCCGGCGCCGCGCGATGATGCCGCGCAGCCTGATTCTGGAACCCACCCGCGAACTGGCCGCGCAGGTTGCCGAAAACTTCGAAGCCTACGGCGTGAACCACGACCTGAAGATGGCGCTGCTGATTGGCGGCGTGCAGATGGGCGATCAGGTCAAGGCGCTGAACGAAGGCGTCGACGTGCTGATCGCCACGCCGGGCCGCCTGATGGACCTGTTCGAGCGCGGCAAGATCCTGCTGACCGGCTGCGATATGCTGGTGATCGACGAAGCGGACCGGATGCTCGACATGGGGTTCATTCCCGATATCGAGACGATCTGCTCCAAGCTGCCGGCCCAGCGCCAGACGCTGCTGTTCTCGGCCACGATGCCGCCGCCGATCAAGAAGCTGGCGGACAAGTTCCTGACCAATCCCAAGTCGATCGAAGTGGCACGCCCCGCCACCGCCAACACCAACATCGCCCAGCACAAGGTGAAGGTCGAAGTCCGCAAGAAGCGCGAACTGCTGCGCCACCTGCTGCGGACTGACAACGTGTCCACCGCGATCGTGTTCTGCAACCGCAAGACCACGGTGCGCGAACTGGCGAAAAGCCTGAAGCAGCACGGCTTTGCCGCCGGGGAAATCCACGGCGACATGGACCAGTCCTCGCGCATTGCCGAACTGGACCGGTTCAAGGACGGCTCGATCAACATCCTCGTCGCGTCCGACGTCGCCGCACGCGGGCTGGACGTGAAGGGGGTGAGCCACGTGTTCAACTTCGACACGCCCTGGCACCCGGATGACTATGTCCACCGCATCGGCCGCACCGGCCGCGCGGGTGCGACGGGCCGGGCGTTCACGTTCGTGTCGGATGCCGACGCCGAAGCGATCGAGAATGTCGAAAAGCTGACCGGCATGAAGATCCCGGTCTATGAAATGGCCGCAGAGGCAAAGCCCGAACGCGCCGAACGGGCCGAGGCCGAACCCCGCGAAGAACGCCCCCGCCGCGAACGCGCGCCCCGCAAGGCGCGCGACGCAGCGGAGGATCGCCCGGTCCACGAAGATCGACCGGTGCGTGAAGAGCGCGCGCCGCGTGAAGACCGCGCGCCGCGTGAAGACCGCGCGCCGCGCCGGGAGCGCGCCGCCGCAGCCCCGCGCGAGGAGCGCGCCCCGCGTCGCGACTACCGCCACCACAACGAACCACCCAGCCAGCCGGGCGAGTGGAACGGACCGATCCCCGGCTTCCTGAACGTATCGGCGCTGTAGGGCAATTGCCGGGTTGGCGCGTTGTTTGCCGATCTGGCCAATTGCCGACAGATCCGGCGTGCGTCCAGCACGTTCGCGCACTCTGTCCGGGCGTGGCCTGGCGGTTGTCCATGCGCGTGTCCCGGCCACCAGTTCCGGGCAGGTTCAGCCAGATCGTGGCGTCATCTGCCGCGGACTCCTTGTGCCTGGCCGAATGAACCCGGCTGTTCGGTCGGACGGTCAGGTTGCCGACGGCAGCGCACGGGCTGTCACATCCCCGACCAATTAGTCGAGCAGGAAACCGCTTGCGGATAATGTCTGCCGCATTCCCGCGTCATGTTCGCAGCGGAGTATCGATGTGATCCGTTGCAGTCCGCTCGGCCATGTCGTGTAATGATGGTGGATAAATTTAATCCAGGCGGTTGGGCGCGCACAATACCGGTTGTCATATATGCTGGATCAACTGATAGTTATTGCATTGCAGCGAAGCGAGCATGATGATACCGGGGCTTTCTAGGTGAATTGCTGAAACTATAGTAAGGGCGTTTAACGCATCAGCCTTGGCTGCAATCGTTCTGGCACTGGTTCTGGCCGTGATGGAGCGAATGCAGTTCGTGCATTATTTGATCTGGCCGTTCTTGCAGAAGGCGCAGAATCCGGGGCTTTATTCCTTAAGCCATGGAATTTCGCACTCGGTCGTGCCTAATGCCAGTCCGGTCTTCGGCTGGACGGCGCTGTCCCTGCAGCAGTCGGGCATGTTCTTCCTGCTGTCCATCGTGTTGTTCACGCTGACGGAATATCTGGTCCAGATCATCCGCTGGTCATCCGATGGCCCACGCTATTTCATTTCGGCGGAAGCGACGAGCGAGCGGCTGGCCCGGCGTGAGCGGTTGAACGTGGAACAGGTGCAGGCTCCGCAACCGGATGAGCAGCTGGGGTGAGCACTTGCGCAGCGATAGTCGTGGGTGGTGGTTTTTTCGGGGCCAGCGTTGCCGAATACCTGAAGCTGAAGCGCGGATTTGGTCGGGTGCTGCTGGTCGAGCGCGAGTCCCGGCTGATGACCCGTGCGAGCTACTCCAACCAGGCGCGCGTCCACGCGGGCTATCACTATCCGCGCAGCTATACCACGGCCCGGCGCAGCTGGGTTAACCTGCCGCGCTTCCGGCAGGAGTTCGGCGCGGTCGTGTTCGATGGCTTCACGGCCCTCTATGCGCTGGCGCATCGCAATTCCAAGGTTACCCCGCGCCAGTTCGAGCGGCTCTGTGCCGAAATCGGCATGCCGCTGGAACGGGCCGAACCGCCGCATGAGGCGCTGTTCGAGAAGCGGCTGGTCGCCAAAGTCTATCAGGTTGAGGAACAAGCCTTCAATGCGGATCGTCTGCGTGCGATCATGCAGGATCGTCTGGCCAGGGCCGGGGTTGAAGTCTGGACCAACACGAAGGTCACCGGGCTGACCGCGACCGAAGCGGGCTATGCCGTCCGGCTGGAGCGCGACGGGCAGCCGCTGAGCCTGGATGCCGGGCTGGTGGTCAACTGCACCTATAGCTGCCTTGGCGCTCTGGCGCGTCAGGCAGAGGCGCCGAACTTCGCGTTGAAGCACGAAATTACCGAGATCGCGCTGGTCGAACCGCCTGAGCAATTGCGCAATGTCGGCATCACCCTGATGGACGGACCGTTCTTCTCGATCATGCCGTTTCCGGCGCGCGGTCTCCATTCGCTGACGCATGTTCGCTATACGCCGCAGCGCAGCTGGGTCGATACGGACGGTATCGATCCGCTGACGGAGCTGTCACATGATCCCCGGCAGACGGCCGTGAACTGGATGATCCGCGATTCCGCGCGCTATGTCCCGGCCATTGCCAATGTGATCCCGCGTGACCAGCTGTTCGAAGTCAAGACGGTGCTGGTCAAGAGCGAGGCGGATGACAGTCGCCCCATCCTGTTTGAGCGGCATGGCCGCAATGGCCGGGTGCTCTCCATTCTGGGCGGCAAGATCGACAACGTCTTCGATATTCTCGAACGACTTGATGCGGAAATTCTACCGACAGGAGTAAGTTGAGCGTGCAGGCACTGGTTGGATATTCAGGGTTCGTCGGATCCAGTCTGCTGCGGCAGGCCGAATTCGGGGCGACCTTCCGCTCGACCGACATCGCCGGGATCCGGAACGGTCAGTTCGATACGGTCGTTTGCGCCGGCGTTCCCGCGATGAAATGGGTGGCCGAGCGTGATCCCGATGCCGACATCGCCAATATCCGCGGGCTGTTTGACCATTTGTCCACGGTCGATGCCGGGCAATTCGTCCTGATCAGCACGGTCGATGTGTTTCCCGACAGCCGCGGCAAGGATGAGGACGACGCCCCGGACGAGAGCCTGTTGACGGCCTATGGGCGCAACCGGCTGTGGCTGGAACGGGCGGTGCGCGACCGCTTCCCCAATGCGCTGATCGTGCGCCTGCCCGGCCTGGTCGGCCCCGGCCTGCGCAAGAATGCGATCTTCGATTTCCGGAACGACAATTCCCTGCACCTGATCGATTCGCGCGGGGTGTTCAATTTCTACCCGATGGTCAGGCTGTGGAGTGATATCCAGGCAGCGCTGGCCGCCGGGTTGAAGCTCGTCCATCTGACGGCCGCCCCGCTTTCGATCAGGGAAGTGGCGCAAACCGCGTTCGGGCTGGATTTCACCAATGTCGTGGCGGATCGCCAGCCGGCCCGTTATGACCTGCAGACCCGCCATGCCGCCCTGTTCGGGGGCGCCGGTCGCCATACCTATTCGGCGCGCGAATGCATGCTGGCCATTCAGGCCTATGCCCAGTCCGAACCGCCATCGAAGCCGATTGCCTGATGCGAATTTCCATCTCCAATATCGCGTGGGAACTGGGCGACGAGGATGCCATTGCGGGGCAGTTGCGCGACAGTGGCATCGCCCTGGTCGACATCGCCCCCGGCAAGTATTTTCCCGAACCGGAACGAGCGGGTGCGGCCGACATCGCGGTGGTCCGGCGGCTCTGGGCGGATCGCGGCTTTGCCATCGAAGGGATGCAGGCGCTGTTATTCGGCACCACCGGCCTCAACCTGTTCGACGATCCCGATGATGTGATGCTGGACCGCCTCTCGGCCATTTGTCGGATTGGCGGGGAACTGGGCGTGCGCGCCCTGACGTTCGGTTCGCCGCGGCAGCGGGACCGGGCGGGGCTGGATGATGCGGCAACCACGGCCATGGCGCAGCGCTTTTTCGGGCGTCTGGGTGATCGCGCGGCCCAGGCCGGGGTGATCGTGTGCCTGGAACCCAACCCGGCCGCCTATGGCTGCAACTTCATGGTCAGCACGCTGGAAACGCGCGACGTGGTTGCGGCGATCGATCATCCGGCGATCCGGATGCAGCTGGACACTGGCGCGCTCGCCATGAATCAGGAGGATCCGGCGTCCACCATTGCCGCCGTGGCCCCCTGGGTCGGGCATATTCATGCCAGCGAACCGCAGCTGGCGGTGCTGAACGGCACTTCGTCGGTCCATCCGGTTGCGGGGGAAGCCATTCGCCAGGTCCTGCCGCAGCGGGTCGTGACGATCGAGATGGCGCCATCGCCCGATCTGCCCGCGCCTGAGGCGGTGGCCCGCGCGGTTGCGGTGGCGCAGCGCCATTATGGAGATGCGGCATGACCTGGTTGCTGCTGCTGTTTGGAATCATCGCCAACGCCTGTGCCAGCGCGCTGGTCAAGACGGCCCCGGCCATTGGCGCAGGCGGGCTGGTCGGGCTGGTCCAGAACTGGCGGTTGATCCTGTCGCTGGGGTGCTATGGCGCGGCGTTCCTGGCCTATGCCGTGGCCGTGCAGCGCATGCCGCTCAACGTGGCGCATCCGATTTCCACCGCCGGGGCGATTGTTCTGGTGGGACTGATCAGCGCCATCGTGTTCGAAGAAGGTTTCTCGCCGCTCAAGCTGGTGGGTTACGGTCTGTTGCTGGGTGGTATCATCGCCCTTGCCATTTCCAGTTCGGGACAAGTGAAATGAACCAGGTACCAGCTTATGATGTGCAGCGCTGGAACGGAAGATCCAGCAAATATGCCCTGGTGATCCCGGTGATCAACGAAGGGCAGCGCATTGGCACCCTGCTCGACCGGATTCACGCGCTCGGCCTGTCCGACCGGATTGACATCATCATCGTCGATGGCGGCTCTACCGATGGTTCGCTGGCGGCCGACATGCTGGACCGCAACGGCGTGAAGGGACTCCTGCTCAAGACTGGCCCCGGCAAGTTGAGCGCGCAGCTGCGCTGCGCCTACAGCTTCGCGCTGGACCAGGGCTATGAAGGGATCGTCACGATCGACGGGAACAACAAGGACGATCCCGCCGCGATCCCGGCCTTTATCGAAGCGCTGGATCAGGGGGTCGATTTTGCCCAGGCGTCGCGGTTCGTGAAAGGCGGCAAGGGTTACAACACGCCGCTGAAGCGGCTGCTGGCGATCCGGCTGATCCATGCGCCGCTGCTGTCGCTGGCCTCCGGTTTCTGGTGGACCGACACCACCCAGGGTTTTCGCGCCTATTCCCGCCGAATGCTGACCGACCCCAGGGTTGCGCCGCTGCGGGACGAGTTCGCCACGTATGAACTGCTGGCCTATCTCAGCTATCGCGCACCGCGGCTGGGGTATCGCTGCGTTGAACTGCCGACCGTCCGGGAATATCCGCGCGGTGAGGCGATCCCGACCAAGATCGCGTCGTTCAGTGGCGAGGCCGACTTACTCAAGACCCTGATCAAGACGTGCCTTGGTGGTTTCAATCCCAAGGACGTCTGATCGGGTTGCGGGAGTAGTCAGGTCGGCTTGAGCGTGAGCGGAGTTGCGCTGATGTTTCCGACAGTGCAGCCTAATCCGCCAGCTTGACGAAGCTGTCGATCACCCGCTTGCGGCCCGCCGTTTCGAAGTCGATCTCCAGCTTGTTGCCTTCCTGCGCGGCGACGGTGCCGTAGCCGAACTTATCGTGGAACACCCGCGCGCCAAGGCTTACATCGCCGCGCGGTTTGGCGGCGAAGCTGGCGGCGCTGCGGCTGGGTTCGGGCAGGCGGCGCGGAGTGGTATCGAACTCGCGCGTTGAGGCGCGCTGCCAGCCGGGGCCGCGGTGCGATCCGCGCGCGGCGGCATCGCGGGCGACATGGGCGAAGGGATCGGCGTTTTCCGACCATTGCGCCCGCCACAGCGATGCCCCGCCGGACAGGGTGGTTTCCTGTTCGACATGGTCTTCCGGCATTTCCGCGATGAACCGGCTGGGGATCGAGCTGGTCCACTGGCCATAAATCCGCCGGTTGGCCGCGTGCAGGATCGTGCAGCGCCGCCGCGCGCGGGTAATCGCGACATAGGCGAGGCGGCGTTCCTCCTCCAGACTGGCGAGGCCGCCTTCGTCGAGCGAACGCTGCGAGGGGAACACGCCTTCTTCCCAGCCGACCAGGAACACGTTGTCGAATTCCAGCCCCTTGGCGGCGTGGATGGTCATGATGGTGACCTTGTCGGCATCGTCGGCCTTGTCGTTGTCCATCACCAGACTGACGTGTTCGAGGAAATCGCCGAGCGTTTCGTATTCTTCCATCGCGCGGGCGAGTTCGGTCAGGTTTTCCAGCCGCCCGGCGCTTTCGGCGGTCTTTTCGGCCTGGAGTGCGGCAGTATAGCCGCTTTCATCCAGCAGCGTGCGGACCAGTTCGGCGGGCGCGGTGACCTTGGCCAGATCGCGCCAGCGCGCCACATCGCGCATCAGCGCCAGCAGCGTGTTTCGCGCGCGCGCGGGAAGCTCATCGGTATCGGTGATTTCCACCGCCGCAAGGCTGAGCGGCACGCCGCGCGCGCGGGCGTGGCGGTGGATCTTCTCCAGCGTCTTGTCACCCAGCCCGCGCTTGGGGGTGTTGTAGATCCGCTCGAACGCCAGATCGTCGCTGGGCTGCGCCACCAGCCGCAGATAGGCCAGCGCATCGCGGATTTCGGCGCGTTCATAGAACCGGAAACCGCCGATGATCTTGTAGGCCATGCCGATGGCGATGAACCGGTCTTCGATCTCGCGCGTCTGGAACTGCGCGCGCACGAGGATCGCGATCTGGCTGAGCGGGGCGCCCTCGCGCTCCAGCCGCTCGATCTCGTCGCCGACCCGGCGGGCTTCTTCGGGACCGTCCCACACGCCGATCACACGGACCTTGTCGCCGCCATTCAGCGCAGTCCACAGCGTCTTGCCCAGCCGTTCGCTGTTGGCATCGATCAGGCCGGACGCCGCCGCCAGAATGTGCGGGGTGGAGCGATAATTCTGTTCCAGCCGGATTACTTTTGCGCCGGGAAAATCCTTTTCAAACCGCAGGATATTGGCCACTTCTGCGCCGCGCCATGAATAGATCGACTGATCGTCATCGCCCACGACGCAGATGTTCTTGTGGCCCTGCGCCAGCAGCCGCAGCCACAGATACTGGACCTGATTGGTGTCCTGATATTCGTCCACCATCACGTATTTGAAGCGGCGCTGATACTGTTCCAGCACATCGCGGTGGGTGCGCAGGATGTTGAGCATATGCAGCAGCAGATCGCCGAAATCGCAGGCGTTCAGCGCCTTCAGCCGGTCCTGATAAAGCTGGTAGAACCGCTGACCCTTGCCGTTGGCATAAGCCTCATTCTCCAGCGCATCGAGATCGCCGGGGTTCAGCCCCTTGTTCTTCCAGCGGTCGATACACCCGGCCAACTGGCGCGCTGGCCAGCGCTTTTCGTCCAACCCTTCGGCTTGAATCAGCTGTTTCAGCAGCCGCAGCTGATCGTCGGTGTCGATGATCGTATAGTTCGATTGCAGCCCGACCAGTTCGGCATGGCGGCGCAGCAGCTTGGCCGCGATCGAATGGAACGTGCCGAGCCACGGCATCCCTTCCACCGCCGGACCAACCAGATGGCCGACGCGCTCACGCATCTCGCGCGCGGCCTTGTTGGTGAAGGTGACGCACAGGATCTCACTGGGCCAGGCCCGCCGGGTCCGCACGATCTGCGCCAGCCGGGCGGTGAGCGCGGCGGTCTTGCCGGTGCCCGCGCCCGCCAGCATCAGCACCGGCCCTTCGGTGGTGAGCACGGCTTCGCGCTGCGGATCGTTCAGGCCGTCAAGCAGCGGGTCGGGATTGGATTCGGGGAACTGTGACACGCGCGAACAACTAGGGAACATCGCCGCGCGGCGCAAGTGCGCGGGATTGACAGGCCGCGCGCCAGCCGCAAGGCAGTGGCCCCATGCACCCGATCCGCCAGCATTCGCGCGTTCTGACCGCCAGCCTCGTCGGCACAGCGGTCGAATTCTATGACTTCTACATCTATGCGACCGCCGCCGCGCTGGTGTTCGGGCCGCTGTTCTTCCCGGCGGAATCGGCTGCGGCGCAGACGCTGTTCGCCTTCATGAGCTTTGGCATCGCGTTCATCGCGCGGCCCGTGGGGGCGATTGCGTTCGGGCATTTCGGGGATCGGATCGGGCGCAAGTCGACGTTGGTGGCCTCGCTGCTGCTGATGGGGGCATCCACGCTGCTGATCGCCTTCCTGCCGACTTACGCCATGGCCGGCTGGATCGCGCCCGCGCTGCTGTGCGTGTTGCGGTTCGGGCAGGGGTTTGGCCTGGGCGGCGAATGGGGCGGGGCGGCGCTGCTGGCGGTGGAGAACGCACCCAAGGGTTGGGAAGCCCGGTTCGGCTCCGCGCCGCAGCTGGGCGCGCCGGTCGGCTTTCTGGCGGCCAATGGCCTGTTCCTGCTGCTGGGGCTGGGCCTCAGCGAAGCCGACTTTGCCGCGTGGGGCTGGCGCATTCCGTTCCTCGCCAGCGCGGTTTTGGTCGGTATCGGGCTGTGGGTGCGGCTTAAGATCGGCGAGACGCCCGCGTTCCGCGAGGCGCTGGAACACGCGCCGCCGCCCGCCGTGCCGCTGTGGGAAATGCGCCATCATCTCGGCGCGCTGCTGGCCGGGACGGCGGGGGTGGTCGCGTGCTTTGCGATTTTCTACCTCGCCACGGCTTATGCGCTGGCGCAAGGAACCGGCGCGCTGGGGCATAGCCGCGAGACGTTCCTGTCGGTCCAGCTGGCGGCGAACTTCTTCCTGGCGTTCGGGATCATTGCGGCGGCGGTGCTTGCGGACAAGCGTTCCGCCCGGCTCTCGCTGGGGCTGGGGGCGGCGGCGACGGTGGTGCTGGGGTTCGTGTTCGGCCCCGGTCTGGCCGCCGGATCGCTCTGGACGGTGTTTGCCACGCTGGCGGCAGCGCTGTTCATCATGGGGTTTGCCTATGGCCCGCTGGGCGCATGGCTGCCGACGCTGTTCCCGGTGCGGGTGCGCTACAGCGGGATTTCGATCGCATTCAACGGCGGCGGCATCATTGGCGGCGCGCTGACGCCGATCATCGCGCAGTTGCTGGCGGCGGGCGGGCAGAGCGCGCAGGCCGGGTGGCTGCTCTCGGCCGCCGGGGTGCTGACCCTTGCCGGGGTTATTCTGGCGCGGCCGGTGCTTTCCGCAGCAAAGTGATCTTGGCCTTGCCGACCTTGCGTTCAGCCTCAATCTCCAGCCCGCGCACTTTGGCGTCTTCGGTATGGGCGGTTTCGAGGCTGATCCAGGTCGCCTCGCCAATCCAGCCGAGCCGCTGCAACTTGTCGAGCGCCACCGCGCCCGCGCCGGTGCCATAGGGCGGATCAAGCAGGATCAGGTCCAGCGGCGCCTTGGCCGGGCCGAGCGTCAGGACGGAACTTGCCCGCACATCGCTGCTCGCCTGCGCGTGCAGGTTGGCGATATTGGCGCGCAGCGCGCGGATCGCGGGGGCGTCGTGCTCCACGAAGATGCAATTGGCCGCGCCGCGCGACAAGGCTTCCAGCCCCAGCGCGCCTGATCCGGCGAACAGGTCGGCCACGGCCAGCCCGTCAAAGCTGCCGAGGCGGCTTTGCAGCATCGAGAACAGCGTTTCGCGGGTGCGGTCCGAAGTGGGGCGCGTGGTTTCGCCCTGCGGTGCGTTCAACTTGCGCCCGCGCCATTGCCCGGCAATGATTCTCATTTACGCGGCCCCGGACGAGTGGGGCGGCCGGTCGGCTTGCCCGTGGGCTTGCGCACACCGGGACGGGCGGGTTTGCCATCGCCGCGCGGCGGACGGGCATCGACCCAGTCGGCGCGGCTTTCGCGGCGCGGGGTGCGGTTTTCCGGGCGGGTCGGGCGATCATCGCTGCGGGCGGGGCGCTTGTCACCGCCTGCGGGCCGTGCCCAGGCGGGCGGTTCATCGCTGCGCGCGGGGCGGCTGTTACCACGCGGCGGACGGGCGCTGCCACGGGCGGGGCGCTCATCAGTGCGAGCGGTGCGGGCGCCGCCACGAGCAGGGCGCGCATCCGTGCGCGCAAGGCGATCACCGTATGGCTCGGCCTGAGTCAGGCCGCGCCCGATGCGGCGGCCAGCCGGAGCCGGATCGCGCGGGACACCGCCCTTGACCCAAGTCGACTGCGGTTTGGCCGGGGTGGTGTGCGGGTTGGGATTGCGTTCGCGGTCGCCGGTTTTCAGCGACTTGCGGAACTTTTCCAGATCGACCTGGCGGATTTCAATCGCCTGCCCGCGCGGCAGGTCCAGCAACTCGAACGGCCCATAGGATACGCGCAGCAAGCGGCTGACTTCCAGCCCCAGATGTTCCAGCACGCGCCGCACTTCGCGGTTCTTGCCTTCGGTCAGGGTGACTTCGATCCACTGGTTGCGCCCGGTGCGGCGTTCCATGTTGGCGTCGATCTTGCCGTAATGCATCCCGTCGATGGTCACGCCCTCGATCAGTTCTTCCAGCTGGTTCTGGGTCACATCGCCGTAAGTACGGGCGCGATATTTGCGCGGAATGCCGCTGCTGGGCAGTTCCAGCTGGCGCTTGAATTCGCCGTCGTTGGTCAGCAGCAGCAGGCCTTCGGTGTTGAGGTCAAGCCGCCCGACCGGCATCAGCCGGGGCGTGCCCGGCGGCAACGCATTGCGCAGCGCGGTATAGATCGTGGGGCGGCCGCTGGCATCGCGCTCGGCCGTGATGAGGCCATCGGGTTTGTGAAACAGGAACAGCCGGGTGGGTTCGGGCGCTTTTACCGGCTTGCCGTCCACCGTGACGCCGCGCAGGCTGGTCAGGATCGTGGCGGGGGTGGTGACGAGTTCGTCGTTCAGCCGGATGCGGCCTTCCTCGATCATCCGCTCGATCTCGCGGCGCGAGGCGATCCCGGCGCGGGCCAGCAGCTTGGCGATGCGGTCCCCGGCCTTTTTCTCAGGGCGCGCGGCCGGTTCTTCGCCAGTCGCTTCGGGGGTAATTTCAGGAGTGGGGTCGTTCATCCACGCCCCATACGCGAGGCGCGGGCTTTCGTCACCCCTTCGCCGCTTGCTCGCCCAGCGCCAGTTGTTCCAGGCAAATTTCGTGGAACCGGCGGATCCCGCCTTCCAGCGTGCCCAGCGTCAAGTCCGGCACCGCGCCGGTTGCCAGCCCTTGCTGGCCGAGGGCAGCCGCGCGGAAATCTTCCGCGCCGAACACCCCGCCATCGAGCAACTGCCAGCTGCGCTGCCAGTGATCGCGGGCCTTGTCGGTCTGCGGGGCTTCGGGGATCAGCATGAAGTCCTCGACCAGCGTGCGGTCATGCCCTTGCGGCATCAGCGTCATCACGTTGATGTAGTCCGGGCTGATCACCAGCACGGTGCCGGGGAACAGTTGATAGGCGAACGTGCCGGTGCGGCGCAGCACGGCCATGTCCGTCAGGTCCAGCCCGTCCAGTTCCGCCGCGCGCCCGACCAGACTGCGCTGGTGCGGGCCGATCTGGTCGCCGCTGGTCACCCCGTCCTTGAAGAACGGGCCGATGGTGGCGGCGTGGAGCCGCGCGACATGGTAGCTTTCCAGAAACGCGTCCATGATCAGCTTCCAGTTCGACGCCACATCGTGGGTGCGGCGCGCGAACAGGTGGAGGCCCGCCATGGCGAAGCGGTCGAAATCCTCGCCCAGCGTGATGGCGTCGCTGAAATCAGCACCGGCCACCGGGGCGAACCAGATCAGCCCACCCGCCTCGACGCTGGGCAGTTCGGCGAGGCCATAGTCGGCCTTGTCCAGCCCCGGAAAAGTATCCGGGCGGGGGAGGGTGAGCAGCCGCCCGTCGGTGGCATACGTCCACGCGTGATAAGGGCAGGTCATCCGTTTGGCACAGACCGCATCCTGCCCTTCGACCAGCCGGGTGCCGCGATGGCGGCAGACGTTCAGGAACACGTGAACCTGACCGTCGCCATCGCGCGTCAGCAGCAAGGGGCGTCCGGTGGCGTCATGCGGCACGACGGTGTTCGGTTCTGGCAGCAGGGCGGAGGGGGCGAGCACTTGCGGCAGGCGGCCGAACAGCAGCGCCTTTTCCCGCTCCCAGTGGGCGGGATCGGTATAGACGCTGGCTGGCACGCGGCTGATGCGCGCCTCGCTACGGGTGCATCCATCGGCAATGGCGCGGGCCAATGCCAGCTGGCCGGGCGTGGGCGATCCGCCGGGGACTGTGGCTATCCTCTCCATTGGGGCTTTCCTCTCCATGGGGACTAGGCATATCGCGTTTCGGCGCTAGGTTCGCGCAAAATCAGCGAATTGATGGGGCGCTTCATGTCGACAACACTCTTGATCCTGCTTGCCGTAGCGGCAGGGATCGCGCTTTTCGGTCGGCGAATTCCGGCGCTGCGCCCCTATCTGGAAAAGGAAGCGCTGGCGGCGCTGCTGCTGGGGGTGTCATCCGGCTTCCCGTTCGCGATGATCGGCGCGACGCTGACGACTCGGCTGGCGCAGGACGGGATCGACAAGAAGACCGTCACCGCCTTCACGCTGGCGTTTCTGGTCTATAACCTGAAGTTCCTGTGGGCCTGGGTGGTGGACGGCGTGCACTTGCCGCTGCTGGGGCGGCTGGGGCAGCGGGTTTCATGGATGCTGGTGGCCGGGGTGCTGGTCATGGCGGCGGTCGCCAATCTGGCGCTGGTCGATCCCAAGGCGGATATTGCCTGGACCGCGACGTGCGCAATTCTGGTCGGCATGGCGGGCGCGACGTTCGATATCGTGATCGATGCCTACCGGATCGAGACGCTGAAACCTCACCAGCTCGGCACCGGTTCGGGGATGTCGCAATATGGCTGGCGGATCGGCTCGGCCGGCGCGGGCGCGGTCGCGCTGGTGGTATCGGCGCGGTACGGCTGGGACATGGGTTATCTGGCCTGCGCGGCATTCGCATTGCCCGCGATGGGCGTGGCGCTGGTGCTGGGCGAACCGGGCCGCCACCGCGAACCGGTGGCGCGCAAGGGGCTGGGCGAGGCGTTCCGCTCGATCACCGGGCCGTTCGCGGAATTCTTCCAGCGGCAGGGTGCGCTGCTCGTGCTGCTGTTCATTCTGGTCCACAAGATCGGCGACACGCTGGCCAACCTGACCTTCCGCCTGTTGTTCGATGACCTTGGGTTCTCCAACGACGAGATTGCGATTTACGACGTCGGCGTCGGCTTCTGGGCGCTGCTGATCGGGGTGTTCATCGGCGGGATCATTTATGAAAAGCTGGGCCTGAAGCGGTCGGTGCTGATCGCGCTGGTGCTGATGGGCGTGTCCAACTTCAGCTTCGCGCTGCTGGCCGGGGCGGGGCATTCCAACCTGGGGATGGCCGCCGCGATCGGCTTTGAAAACCTGGCCAGCGGTTATGGCGGGGTGGTTCTGGTGGCCTACTTCTCGGCGCTGTGCGACTTGCGCTTTACCGCTGCGCAATATGCGCTGATTTCCGCCGGGACCAGCGTGGTCGGCCGGTTCGCGACCGGCACCACGGCGGGCGCGCTGATCGAGGGGATGGGCTACGTCAATTTCTACCTGCTCACCACGCTGCTGGCGGTGCCGGGGATCGTGCTGTTCTGGTGGATGAGCCGCAGCGGTCTGATCGACGCGGCGATGGGAACGGCCGGGGACGAGGAACCTAGTCCGGAAACTCTGCATTGAGCCGCAGGACTTCGCCCGCAAGGTAAAGCGACCCGGCAATCAGCACATCGCCGCCTGTGGGCAGCGCGGCGAGGGCAGCTGACACATCGGCAAAGGGCCGCACCGGCAGATCGGAATGCGCGGCGAAGTCTTCCGGCGCGTGGGCCTCATGCCCCGGCGCGGGGACGACGGATAGGCTGAGCAGCTTGCCGCGCAGCGGCGCGACGATGGCCGCCGGGTCCTTGCTGGACAGCATTCCTGTAATCAGGTGAAACGGCTCGGCCCCGGCAAAGTGTCGCGCAATCGCCAGCCCGGCATCGACGTTATGTCCGCCGTCCAGCCAGACCTCGCGGCCCGGCGCCAGCGCGGTCAGCGGTCCGGCGGCCAGCAATTGCAGGCGTGCGGGCCAGCGGGCGGCGCGGATACCTTCGGCCATCGCCTCCGGCGACACCCTCACTTGCGACTGGTGGCGCAACATCGCCACCGCCAGCGCGGCGTTGTCGGCCTGATGGGTGCCGACCAGCGCGGGCAGGGGCAGGGTGAGTTCCCCGTGCCGGTCGCGGTAGTGGATCGCGCCCTCCACATCGGCAAACCAGTCCAGATCGCGCAAGGCCGTCTTCGCGCCGACGCGCATCGCGTGTTCGATCACGGTGCGGGTGACGTCCGCCGGGTAGGCCTGCGTTACCAGCGGCACGCCGGGGCGGGCGATCCCTGCCTTCTCGAACGCGATCCGGCACATCGGATCGGCAGGAGCATTGACTTCGGGGGCGAGCAGGAACGCTTCGTGGTCGATCCCCAGCGTGGCGATCCCGCAGGCCGCTTGGCCGTCCAGCACATTGGTCGCATCGAAGCGCCCGCCCAGACCCACCTCGATCACGCAGGCATCGGCGGGGAAGCGGTGGAACGCCAGAAAGGTCGCCGCCGTGGTGACTTCGAAGAAGCTGGGTGACAGGTCCGCGCCCAGATCGAGCACTTCCTTGAGCAGGTCGGCCAGCAGGTCATCCTCGACCAGCTTGCCGGCGATCCGCAGCCGTTCGTTATAGCGGACCAGATGCGGCTTGGTCGCGGCGTGGACGGTCAGCCCCTGCGCTTCCAGCATGGCGCGCAAGTAGGCGCAGGTGCTGCCCTTGCCGTTGGTGCCAGCGACATGGAACACAGGCGGCAGGGCGCGCTCTGGGTTGCCAAGGCGGCCCAGCAGGGCGTGGATTACCTCCAGCCCGATCCGGCCTTGTGGCAGTGAGAGTGCGCCCAGCCGGTCGAGCTGTGCCTGCACGCGCGGATTGTCGGAAATCGCGAAGTCGCGCATCTACCCCTCCGTCATTCGCTGCGCGAATGCCACCTCCCCATTTGTGCTGCGCAAAAACGGGGAGGATGCTGACTGCTCCTGATCCTCCCCGATTTCACGCAGTGCAATTGGGGAGGGGGACCGCCGCCGCAGGCGGTGGTGGAGGGGCAATTCAGGCGGCTTTCGCTGCCGTCAGATAATCCAGCACGGTCGCCAGCTTGTCCTTCAGGTCGCGGCGGTGGACGACCATGTCGATCATGCCGTGTTCCAGCAGGTATTCGGCGCGCTGGAACCCTTCGGGCAGCTTTTCGCGGATGGTGTCCTGGATCACGCGCTGGCCGGCAAAGCCGATCAGGCAGCCCGGTTCGGCAATCTGCACATCGCCCAGCATCGCATAGCTGGCGGTGACGCCCCCGGTGGTCGGGTCGGTCAGCACGACAATATAGGGCAGGCCCGCCCGGTTCAGGCGGCTGACCGCTACGGTAGTCTTGGGCATCTGCATCAGGCTGAGAATGCCCTCCTGCATCCGCGCGCCGCCAGCGGCGGTGCAGATCACGAACGGGCACTTTTCCTTCAGCGCCCGGTCGGCCCCGGCGACGAACGCCGCGCCCACGGCCATGCCCATGGACCCGCCCATGAAGGCAAAGTCCTGCACGGCCAGCACGGCCTTGTGCCCGCCGATCTTGCCGACGGCGTTAGTCAGCGCATCGGGGTGCGGGTTGGCCAGACGCGCGGCTTTCAGCCGGTCCGGGTACTTCTTGCTGTCGCGGAACTTCAGCGGGTCTTCCTTCACCTTGGGCGAAGGCAGGATTTCAAAGCCGGGGTCCAGCAATTGCGCAAACCGCGCGTCCGCGCCAATCCGGCCGTGATGTTCACAGCGGGGGCAAACGCTCAGGTTGTCCTCATACTCCTTCGTGAAGAGCATTTCCTTGCACGAAGGGCACTTGACCCACAGGTTGTCAGGCGTGTCCCGCTTCGTGGTGAAGGGGAGCGAATTGCGAACGCGGTCGATCCAGCTCATGTCAGCTCCTATCGCGCGGAATGGACGGCGTCGGCAAGGGCCCGCGTCAGATCACGCACAGGTCCGGCGGCATTCGCGCCGTGCTGGGCGATCAGATCGATCAGCGCCGAACCGACGACGACGCCGTCCGCGACTTTGGCAATCTTCGCGGCCTGTTCGGGCGTGCGCACGCCAAAGCCGACCGCGACCGGAATGTCGGTGGCGGCCTTCAGCCGGGCGACGGCCTCGTCGATGCTGGCCTGCGCGGGCTGTTGCAGCCCGGTGATCCCGGCGACCGAGACGTAATAGAGGAACCCCGACGAGCCTTCGAGCACGGCGGGCAGCCGCGCGGCATCGGTGGTCGGCGTGGCGAGGCGAATCAGCGAAATGCCCGCAGCGCGCAGCGCCGGGCCAAGTTCCGGGTCTTCCTCTGGCGGAATGTCGACGCAGATCACGCCGTCCACTCCGGCCCTCTGGCACTCAGCCGCGAACCATTCAGACCCGCGAATCGTCATCGGGTTGGCATAGCCCATCAGCACCAGCGGCACGTCCGGGTGCCGGGCGCGGAAATCGGCGGCGATCCGGAACAAGTGCGCGGTCTTGGTCCCCGCCGCCAGCGCGCGCAAGTTGGCGTTCTGGATCGCGGGGCCATCGGCCATCGGATCGGTAAAGGGCATCCCCAGCTCGATCACGTCCGCGCCGCCCTCGACCAGCGCGTCGAGCAGCGCAGGCGTCGCGTCTGGCGTCGGATCGCCGCCGGTGATGAACGTGACGAGGGCCGGGCCCTTGGCGAAGGCGCGTTCGAACCGGCTCACAGCGTTACCCCCAGGTGTTCCGCGACCGCGAAGATGTCCTTGTCGCCGCGTCCGCACAGGTTGACGAGGACGATGCTGTCCTTCGGCATGGTCGGGGCGACCTTGGTCACGGCGGCGATGGCGTGGGCCGGCTCCAGCGCAGGGATGATCCCTTCGGTGCGGCAGAGCAGCTGGAAGCCGTCCAGCGCCTCGGTATCGGTGACGCTGGTGTAATCGACGCGGCCCACTTCCTTCAGCCAGGAATGTTCCGGGCCGATGCCGGGATAGTCGAGGCCAGCCGAGATCGAGTGGCCTTCGGTGATCTGGCCGTCCTCGTCCTGCAGCAGGTAGGTCTTGTTGCCGTGGAGGATGCCGGGGCGACCGCCCGCGAGGCTGGCGGCGTGTTCCTTGTCCAGCCCGTGGCCCGCCGCTTCGACGCCCAGCATCTTCACGCTGGGGTCATCGAGGAACGGGTGGAACAGACCGATGGCATTGCTGCCCCCGCCGATCGCGGCGACCAGCAGGTCGGGCAGGCGGCCGGTGCGCTTCAGCATCTGGGCGCGGGCTTCCTTGCCGATCACGCTCTGAAAATCGCGGACCAGTTCCGGATAGGGGTGCGGGCCAGCGGCGGTGCCGATGATGTAGAACGTGTCGTGGACATTGGCGACCCAGTCGCGCAGCGCCTCGTTCATCGCGTCCTTCAGCGTGGCCGCGCCAGCGGTGACGGGCACGACTTCGGCCCCCAGCAGCTTCATCCGGAACACGTTGGGCGCCTGGCGGGCAACGTCGGTTGCGCCCATGTAGACCACGCAGGGCAGGCCAAAGCGCGCGCAGACGGTGGCGGTTGCCACGCCGTGCTGGCCCGCGCCGGTTTCCGCGATGATCCGGGTCTTGCCCATGCGGATCGCCAGCAGGATCTGGCCGATGCAGTTGTTGATCTTGTGCGCGCCGGTGTGGTTCAGCTCATCGCGCTTGAACCAGACCTGGGCGCCCCCCAGTTCTTCCGTCAGGCGCGGCGCGAAATAGAGCGGGCTGGGCCGGCCGACATAGTGTTCCAGCAGGTCGTCGAATTCGGCCTGAAACGCCGGGTCGGCCTTGGCGGCGGTATATTCCCGCTCAAGGTCCAGCACCAGCGGCATCAGCGTTTCGGCGACATAGCGCCCGCCAAACTGGCCGAAATGGCCCCGTTCATCGGGCTGGTTGCGAAAAGTGTTCGGGATGGGGTTTTGCGCGGTCATATCGCAGCCGCGCTTGGCAGAGCAGGCGGGCTAAGTCCAGCCTTTCGGGCTTTTGGCGGTATGCGGTCAATGCAGGCTCGCTATCAATCGTTATAATAATATGTTGCATATATGCAACAATGGCACGATTTATGACAATTTTAGAACAAGTCGTTCATTGCAGCGCAAGCCAGCCGTTCCTACCTGCCGCCTGTGCCCTGACACAGGGCTGAATAAGAAGGAGTAATTCTCATGCGTAAGGTTCTTCTCCCGCTGCTGGCCTCGATCGCCGTTGCCTCGCCGGCCATGGCCAACGAAGCCCGCGTCGAAGCGCGCGGCGGCGTGTTCTGGTCGGATGGCTACACGCAGGACAGCTATGGCGTCGCTGCGGGCTATGACTTCGACCTGGGCGAGACCCTGTTCGCGGGTGCCGAAATCTCGGCCGACAAGATCGCTGACACCGGCACCAAGGTCGCCTTTGGCCTGACCGGCCGCGCGGGTGTCAAGACCGGCGACGCGGGCAAGCTCTATGTTGCCAGCGGCTACACCACCGAAACCTGCTCTAACTGCGACAACGACAGCGTCCACCTGGGCGCGGGTTACGAGCACAAGTTTGCCGGCAACCTGTACGGCAAGGTGGAATACCGTCACTTCTTCCTCGACCAGAACCGTCCGGACGGCAACGCCGTCGTCGCGGGCCTGGGCGTGAAGTTCTAAGCGAACGACACCAGTCACCGAGGAGAGGGGCGGTCCGGCAACGGGCCGCCCCTTTTTTGTTAGGGGTGGTGGGCAATGGTTTCGGGCTAGCCCGCCCGCACCGCCCCGCAGAACGCCGCGATCTTGCCCGCGTCCTTTACGCCGGGGGCGGATTCAACCCCGGAAGAGGCATCGACCAGCGGCGTGCCCGTCTGCCGCACAGCCTCGGCCACGTTGTCGGCCGACAATCCGCCCGCCAGTCCCCACGCGCAGGGCGCTTTCCACGCGGCGAGCAGCGACCAGTCAAACGACAGGCCCATGCCGCCGGGCAGGGTGCCCTTGGGCGTCTTGGCATCGAACAGCACCAGATCGACCGCGCCGACATAGGCCGCCGCTTTCGCCACATCATCCGCACTGGCAATGGACAGGGCTTTCCACACCGGGATGCCAAACCGCGCCCGCAATTCCGCGGCGCGCTGCGGCGGTTCATGGCCGTGGAGCTGGATGGCATCGAGCCGGGCGGCGGCGACCGCATCGGCCAGCAGCGCATCGTCGGCATCGACGAACAGCCCGACCCGCCCGATCCGGCCGGCCGCACGCGCGCCTAGTGCGGCGGCATCGGTAAGGGTGACATTGCGCGGGCTGGGCGGGAAAAACACCAGCCCCGCGTGATCCGCGCGCGCGGCAATCACCGCGTCGAGCGCCGCAGGGCTGGCAATGCCGCAGATCTTGATGGCGGGGCCGGTCATGCCCCGCCGGTTAGCGCGCGCGCGGCTACTGCGCCAGTTCGAACTGCACGGAAACGCTGGCCGACAGCTCCACCTGACCCGCCGCGATGGGGGTGGGGGCGGCTGCATCCATCATTTCGGCCTTGGCATACATCACGCGCGGCTGCGGCACGTAACCGCCGCTTTCGCTGATGGTCAGAATGCGCACCACGCGCAGGCCCGCCGCCTTGGCATAGAGGTCCGCGCGGGCGCGCGCGGCTTTCATCGCGGCGGTGCGGGCCTCGTCCAGTGCGGCTTCGGGATTGTCGACCTGAAAGTTCGGGCCGTTGACCTGATTGGCCCCGGCTGCGACCAGCGTATCCAGCACGCGGCCGAACTGCTTCAGGTCGCGCTGCTTGACGTTGACGGTGTTGGTCGCCTGATAGCCGATGATCCGCGCGTCCTGCACGACCTGCCCGTTCGGACCGATCACCGGCTGGCCATAGATCGGGTTCAGGTTGATGGTGTTGGTCTGGATGTCCTTGTCGGCGATTCCCGCCTTTTTCAGGGCCACGATCACCTTGTTCATGTCCGCCGAATTGCCGGTCAGCGCCTCGCTGGCGGTCTTGCCCTGCGTGGTCACGCCCGCGCTGAATTCAGCCAGGTCGGGCTTGCGGGTGGAGCGCCCCTCGGCGCTCAGCGACAGCAGCGTGTTGCCCGCGCCGACCACCGGCCCGGACGCGGCATCCTGCGCCTGTGCGGCGGCGGGAATCGTGCTGGCGGCGGCCAGCGAGGCGGCCAGTGCGGCGGCAAACTTCAGGGATTTCATCGCGATACTCCTTCGCATCAAGCCCTTGGACTGGACCGCGACGGCTTTCGCGATCCTGAACTACAGCGTGGCTTCAATCGCCCGTGCCGCCGCCACCGGATCTTCGGCGCGGGAAATCGGGCGGCCGATCACCAGCACGCTGGCCCCGGCATCGCGCGCGGCGCGCGGAGTGACGGTGCGCTTCTGGTCGCCGGTTTTGCCTTCGGCCGGGCGCAGGCCGGGGACGACGAAGAAGCCGTCCTTCCACTGGGCATGCACGGCGCCCACTTCCTGCCCCGAACAGACGATCCCGTCGAGCCCGGCGGAATGCGCCAGATCCGCCAGTCGCAGCACCTGATCGTGCGCTGAACCGCCAAAGCCGGTTGCGGCCATGTCGGCTTCGTCCAGACTGGTCAGCAGGGTGACGGCCACGACCTTGCAATGTTCGCCCGCCGCCGCCTTCGCGTCTTCCATCATCGCCCGTCCGCCACTGGCATGGACCGTGACGATCGCCGGTTCCAGCACGTGGATCGACTGCATCGCGGCGGCAACCGTGTTGGGAATGTCGTGCAGTTTCAGGTCAAGGAAGATCGGCAGGCCAATCTTGGCGATTTCGTGCACGCCGTGATGGCCGTGGGCATAGAAGAATTCCATCCCCAGCTTCAGCCCGCCGATGTGGCCGGCCACCTTACGCGCCAGCGCTTCAGCGGATTCGAGGCGCGGCAAGTCCAGCGCCAGATAGATCGGGTTCGTGTTCATGCGGCGGGCGAATGCGGCGGCGCGGCGTCAGCGTCAAGCGCGTTGGCAGGCGCGTTGGCCGATTGGGCGGGCATCGGCGTGGTGATCGTCACCGACCGGACCGAATTTTCAAGGCTGGCGATCCGCCGGTTGAGCCGCCAGCGCGCGCCCTTGTGCAGCAGCCACATCGGTAGCAGCCCGGCCAGGAACGAGACGATCACCAGCGCGGGCAGGCGCGTTTCCAGCACCAGCCCTTCCCAGATCTTCACTTCGACCGGCTGCCAGTTGTTGATCGAGAACAGCAACAGCGCCACCAGCAGCAGCACCCAGACAATCGTGCGGATTACTTGCATGGGCAGGCCCCCTCCTTGCAGTTCAGCCAGTTATTCCCGCCATGCTATGCCGGAACGGGCATGAAGGGAAGGGCAGGGCTTATTCCCCGAACACCCGCGCAAAGATCGTGTCGACCGCCTTGAAGTGGTAATCGAGGTTGAACTTTTCCTCCAGCTCGGCGGGAGAGAGTGCAGCGGTGACTTCCGGGTCGGCCTTCAGCAGTTCCAGCAGGTTGAGCTGCCCGTCCGATTCCCACACCTTCATCGCGTTGCGCTGCACCAGGCGATAGGACGCATCGCGTTCCAGCCCGGCCTGGGTCAGCGCCAGCAGGACGCGCTGCGAGTGGACGAGGCCGCCCATCTTATCCAGGTTCTTCTGCATCCGCTCCGGATAGACCAGCAGCTTGTCGATCACCCCGGTCAGCCGCGCCAGCGCGAAGTCGAGCGTGATGGTCGCGTCCGGACCAATGTAGCGTTCGACCGAGGAGTGCGAAATGTCGCGCTCATGCCACAGCGCCACGTTTTCCATCGCGGGAGTTACGGCGGCGCGGACCACGCGGGCGAGGCCGGTCAGGTTTTCGGTCAGCACCGGGTTGCGCTTGTGCGGCATCGCCGACGAGCCCTTCTGCCCCGGCGAGAAGTATTCTTCCGCTTCCAGCACTTCGGTGCGCTGCAAATGGCGCACTTCGATGGCGAGCCGTTCGATCGAGCTGGCGATGACGCCCAGCACGGCAAAGAACATCGCATGGCGATCGCGCGGGATGACCTGGGTGGAGACCGGCTCGATGGCCAGACCGAGCTGTGCGGCAACGTATTCCTCAACCGACGGGTCGATGTTGGCGAAGGTGCCGACCGCGCCCGAAATCGCACAAGTGGCGATTTCCGCGCGCGCGGCGAGCAGGCGCGCCTTGCAACGGTCGAATTCGGCATAGGCCTGCGCCAGCTTGAGGCCGAAGGTGGTCGGTTCGGCATGGATGCCGTGGCTGCGGCCGATGGTGGGGGTGTACTTGTGCTCCAGCGCGCGGCGCTTGATCGCGGCGAGCAGCGCATCGAGGTCTTCCAGCAGGATGTCCGCCGCGCGGGCCAGCTGCACGGCCAGTGTGGTGTCCAGCACGTCGCTGCTGGTCATGCCCTGGTGCATGAAGCGCGCTTCGGGGCCGACCTGCTGCGCGACCCAATCGAGGAACGCGATCACGTCATGCTTGGTCACGGCTTCGATCGCGTCGATGGCGGCAACGTCAATGGCCGGGTTCGTCGCCCACCAGTCCCACAGCGCCTGCGCGCCGCTGGCCGGAACCACGCCCAGCTCACCCAGCTTCTGCGTGGCGTGCGCCTCGATCTCGAACCAGATCTTGTAGCGGGCTTCCGGTTCCCAGATGGCAACCATCGCGGGGCGGGCGTAACGGGGGACCATGTTCGACTCCTTCAGGCTTCGCCCGCGCCGCTAAGCGGGCGGGGCCGTAAGGGCAAGCCCCTGCGCACCGAAAGCGCGATTCGCTGGCCGATTCAGGCTGGCCAGTGGAACGACAGCGTGGTCGTACCGGTTTCCATCCCGTCCGGGCCGAACCGGCGCTCGGTAATCGTGCCGCGCCCAGCCTGATCGACTGCGACCACGGTTGAACACCGAGTGCCGTAAACCGGGTTGGCGATGAACACGCCGGAGAATGCCGGGGACGGGCCATCCGGTTCGGCGTCCTTGGCCAGTGCACGGTCGGCCAGCGGGGCGAACAGCGCTTCGGGCGGGGCGTCCGCATCCAGCCAGCCCGCCAGTGCGGTTTCCAGCTTGCGCGTCTTGGCCCAGGGCTGGGCGAACGCGCCGTTCGACAGGCCGTGAATGCCGGGCGGCAGAGCCTCTTGGCAGGGGACGGGGTAATTGGTCACGTATTCAGCGCCGTCCGGCCCGGCCAGCAGCAGGTTGAACGGGTTCATGCCCGCCACATCGCCCAGCGGCTGGCCGGTCAGCCAGTTCGTCACCAGTTCCCCGCGCGAGGCGAGGTGGGGCAGGGGATAGCCATCGACGCGGTAATTGGTGACGAGGCCAAAGCGCCCATTGTTCGCCACGCCCAGCCAGGTCCCCCCCGCCTGCTCATCGCGCCCGGCGATCATGCCAACCGCCCAGCGGTGCAGCGGCGCGGTGGGGCGATCGTGATATTCGTCGCGGTTGCCGATGGCAACCAGCCGCCAGCGCGGATGCGCGGCCCAGGCGATGGCGGCGACGCACATGCTCTAGATCAGTCCCTTGGCCTTCAGCGAGACATGGCCCTGCCGCCCGATGATGACATGATCGTGGACGACAATGCCCATCAGGCCCGCCGCCTCGACGATCTTGTTGGTGATCTGGATGTCGGCGCGGCTGGGTTCGGGGGAGCCGGAGGGGTGGTTGTGGACCAGGATCAGCGCCGCCGCGCCGACGTCGAGCGCTTGCTTGACCACTTGTCGGGGGTGGATCGCGGCCTGATCGATGTCGCCATCGCCGACATGGTGATCAAGGATCAGGCGGTTGCGGGTATCAAGATAGAGCACGCGCACGCGCTCGTGGTGAAGGTGCGCCATGTCGATCGTCAGGTAATCGATCAGCGCCTGCCAGCTGGCCAGCACCGGCTGGTCCTGCACCCCGGTGCGGGCAAGGCGGCGGGCGGCGAGTGCGACGATCTTGACCGCGGCGGCGCTGGTTTCCCCCATGCCCGGATGCAGCGCCAGCGCCTTGGCATCGGCATTGAACACGCCCGCCAGACTGCCGAACCGCGCGATCAGCGCTTTGGCCAGCGGCTTGACGTCGCGGCGCGGGATCGCGGTCATCAGCAGGTATTCCAGCACTTCGTAATCGGCCAGCGCTTCTGCCCCGCCAGTCAGCAGCCGTTCACGCAGCCGGGCGCGATGTCCCGCGCCATGATGCTGATCCTGTTCCGTTTCTGGCACTTGGCGATGGTTCCTGCCGCTGACCGATGCTGCATTGCCTTTCAACGGCCGAACGCGCAAGGCTAAGGCGATGGACACGCCAGAGGCTGACCCTGCTGAAGACCCGGTGGAAGTGCCGACGCTGCCCCCCCGGCGCAAGCGCTGGTGGATCATGGGCGGGTTGCTGGGCGCGACCGCGCTGGGGCTGACCATCGCCTGGATCGAGCGCGAGACGATTGCCGATACGGTGATCGCGGGGCAGCTTGATGCGCGCAAGCTGCCCGGCACTTACACCATCGAATCGGTCGGCCCGCTGCGGCAGGTGCTGACGAACGTGGTGATCGGCGATCCCGCCCGGCCCGACCTGACGGTGGAGCGCGTCGAGATCGACATTACCCCCACGCTGGGCATTCCCGCCGTCAGCCGCGTCACGCTGGTGCGGCCCCGGCTCTATGGCAGCTACCGGGGCGGCACGTTCTCGCTCGGCAAGCTCGATTCGCTGCTGGAGAGTGCGGGCGATGGGCCGTCCGGCCTGCCCGATCTGGACCTGGTGCTGGTCGATGGCCGCGCCCGGCTGGACAGCGATTTCGGCGCGGTCGGGATCAAGGCCGAAGGGCGGGGCAATCTGAACTCCGGCTTCACCGGTGCGCTGGCGGCCATCGCGCCGCAGCTGACGGCCGGGAACTGCCGCGCTGAACAGGCATCGCTGTTCGGCGCGGTGACCACGCGCGATGGTGCGCCCGCTTTCAAGGGGCCGCTGCGGTTGGCTGCGCTGGATTGCCCGGCGCAGGCGCTGCGGCTGCGCGGGGCCGGGCTGCAAGTGGATGTGGCCGCCAATGCCGCGCTGAGCGCGGTCAGCGGGCAGGCCGGGCTGGAAACGGGCGCGCTGCGGCTGGGCGGGCAGAGTGCCGCCGCGCTGAGCGGCGATTCGCGCTTTTCGCTGAAGCAGGGCGATCTGACCGCCAGCTACCGGCTTTCCGCCGCGCGGCTGGGCGGGGCGCTGGCGGCGTCGCGGCTGGCGCTCGAAGGAACCGTGCGCAGCCGCGACCGGCTGGCCTCATTCGATAGCGAAGGCACGCTGAGCGGGCAGGACGTCCA